>DASXLI010000118.1:0-22588 GCA_036496285.1 Binatia bacterium | reverse complement strand
CGTACCGCTTGCCCGGTGCGGTCGCGGCCGCGCTCGAGGAGGCGCGCGCCGACGCGCAGGCGCCGCTCGACCGGCTCGTCCGCGCCCTCGACGCCGCCGTTGCCTGGCTGCCCGACGGATTTGCGCGTCCCCGCCGAAAGCCCTAGTCTCGCGCGCGAAGGAGCACCGGAATGAGCACTGCAAAGGTCGGCGCGCTCGACATGTACTACGAGGAGCAGGGCAGCGGGTATCCGCTCCTCCTGATCATGGGGCTCGCGGCGGACTCCCAGGCGTGGCTCTTCCAGGTGCCAGATTTCGCGCCGCACTATCGCACGATCACGTTCGACAACCGCGGCGTCGGCCGCAGCAGCAAACCGACGGGCCCGTACTCCATCGCCGGCATGGCCGACGACGCCGCGGGCTTGCTCGACACGCTGAAGATCGAGCGCGCGCACGTCGTCGGCGTCTCGATGGGCGGGATGATCGCTCAGGAGCTGGCGCTGAACCATCCGGCGCGCGTGCGCGGGCTCGTGCTGGCGTGCACGTTCCCGGAGCCCGATGACGGCGTCCACCGCACCCGCGAGCAATCGCTCACCGAGCTCGGCGGCAAGGTCGGCGCCGACGGCAAGGTCGCGCTCGACCTCTCGAAGATCGATCCGATGATGATCTTCCAGAGCCTCATGCCGCGCGTGTTCACGCCGGCCTTCCTCATGTCGGAGCTGCCGAAGCTGATGCAGCTCTTCGGCGGCGCGCTCCAGTGGGGCATCAGCCTCGACGCGATCATGGCGCAGGTCGAGGCGACGATCGCGCATCGCACGACGGATCGCTTGCACCAGATCAAGGCACCGACGTTGGTGATCACCGGCGACGCCGACAACCTCATTCCACCGGCCAACTCCGACGTCATCGCGCGCGCGGTTCCCGGCGCGAAGCTCGTGAAGATCCCGGGCGGTAGCCACGGCTTCAACTTCGAGACGCCCGAGCTCTTCAACCGCGAGATCCTCGACTTCCTGCGCACCGTCGACGCTGCCTGAGCGTCGCGCAAAGCGTCTCACGTCCTTCCGCGACGTCGAGCGTTCGCGCACGCGGTGACGTCGTACCGTCGCCGTTCGCCTTTGAACGGAATGACGCGGCAGCAACGCGCGCGTGACCAAGCACCCGCCGAAGAGTTCGCCGCTTCCGCGACGCAGCGCGACGCCAACGACGCGAAAGAGCGTCATCCATGCGCCGCGCTCGCGCGGCGGGCATGGAATCTGCTCGATCCCCCGCATCGCTGATCCGCGCTAGCTGTTCCTTCTCCGCCTCAGTGGCGACGTCTGGTGGTACGTCGCGCACATCCCGACGGGACGGTGTCGAACGGTGCGTCTCGGCAGCGACACTCGACATCGCAACGCAACACGAAGGAGGTATCCATGGGAAGGCTGTCTAGGTACGGCCGGTACATCCGTGCCGGCCTCTCGCTGGTGGTGCTGGCAACGGTGCTAGCCTCACCGATCGCCGCGTTCGCGGATCGCGACGGTTTCTTCGGCGCTCGGGGCGATCATTCCGGCGATCGCGGCGATCGCGACGATCACGACGGCGAGGGACGCAACAAGAACCTCAACTGTCCCGGGCGCGAGACGCTCGTCCGCGTCGACGAGAACATCTGCCCGGCCAACCCGCACCGGCCTGTGATTATACGCAAGCGGGCGTGCTGCCAGAACCCGGCGGGTCGCGTGCACTGCGACCACTTCGAGCACTGCCCACGCGAGTCGGAATCCTGAGCGAAGCGGTCGACCATGTGTAAATGGGGGAAAGCATCCGCGATGCGAAGGAAGATGCGCGCCAGGGGCGCGCGGTTGTGGCTGACGCTCGCGGTAGTGGGTGTGGTGGGCGTGGGCTGTGGGGCGCATCGCCCCACTGCCCCGCAAGGGGCGCCGTCGGCCACCGGGGTCGGCGACGTGATGAGCACGAAGGACCGTGCCGGTCTCGAAATGCTCGCGATGCAGCGGGCCGCGACGCCCGCGACCGACGGCTACCGCGTCGGTCCTGACGATCTCCTCGACATCCGCATTCCCGATCTTCTCGACGCGGGTCCGATCACCGGGGCGGGCCACGGCGCGGCCGCGAGCGGCAGCAACAGCCCCTCGACGGTCTCGGGCGCGCCGCAGTTCCAGGACGGCGTGCGCGTGAGCGGCGCCGGTGACATCACCCTGCCGCTCCTCGGCATGGTGCCCGTCGCGAACCATACGACGACGGAGATCGAGCACGACATCGCGCGCCGCCTCATCGCCGCGGGCATCCTGCGCAAGCCCCAGGTGAGCGTGCAGGTCGCCGAGTACAGGAGCCGCGTCGTCGCGGTCGTCGGCAGCGTCGAGCGGCCGGGGCTCTACCCGGTGACGCGCGCCGGCGCGACCGTCGCGGATCTACTGTGGGCGGCCGGCGGTCCGAGCAAGGATGCCGGGCGCTACGTCGAGCTGGCCCCCGCCGCGCCCGACGGCTCGCGCAACGCCGACCCGCCGGTGCGGCTCGATCTCCAGGTGCTGGCGCACGCGACCGCCGGCGACGCCGTGCGCGTCAACCCGCGCGTCGCGCCTGGCGACGTCATCAGCGTGCCGCAGGCGGGCAGCGTGCTGGTCGAGGGGTGGGTGGACAAGCCCGGATCCTATCCGGTCACGCGCGGGCTCACCGCGAGCGGTGCGGTGGTCGCGGCGGGCGGCGTGCTGTTCGCTGCCGACCGTGGAGCCGTCACCGTCAGACGCGTCCTCGCGCCGGGCGAGGAGCGTTCCTTCACGCTGGATCTCAACGCCATCGGCGACGGAAGCGCTCCTGATCTCGCGCTCGCCGACGGCGACGTCATCTCCATCGGGGCGGCGCCGGGCCGCGTGGTGCCATGGGCGGTGTGGACGATCGCTCGCGAGATGGTCCACGTCGGCGGCAACGTCCTGCTGTTCTGACCGCAGGAGGGCCGCATGATCGCTGACGGGAAGGATTCGATCGAGCTCGTGACGGCTGCGCGTGGCGTGGTCGCCGAGCCGCAGCTCGCCCCCGCCGTGCTCGAGGCGGAGTTCACCGAGGCGCAACCGCGCCACCTGCGCGACCATCTGCGCGTCCTCTACAAGTACCGCTGGCTCGCGGCCGCGTGCTTCGGCATCACGTTCGGCCTCGTCGCGGTCACGACGCTCCTGAGCTCGCGGCTCTACTCCGCAACGACCAGGCTGCAGGTGGCGAAAGACTCGCCGATCCACCTGCGCCTCGCCGACAGCGTCCTGAACGTCGACGACGAGGACCGCACGGTGAACGGCACCTCGAGTTTCCTTGCTACGCAAGTGGCGAGCCTCAAGAGCCGCGACCTCGCCGAGCGGGTCATCCGCACCAATCATCTGGTCGACATGGACGCGTTCACCCATCCCGGCCCACAGCGCGGCGGGCTCCTCGCGGTCGGCGGCCGCCTGATGAGTGTCCTGCGTCCGCGCGGCTGGCAGGCAACGTCGGAGGACGCAGCCGCGGGCCACGCGGCGGCGGGCGACATCGATCCCGCGCTCCTCGACCGCTACATGCGCTACCTCGACGTCCACGACGTCCGCGGCACCGATCTCATCGAGGTGCGCTTCACCACCCCGAGCCCGGCACTCTCCGCGCTCCTCGCCGCGGCCCACACGCAGGCCTACATGGAGGCGACCGAGGAGTCGCAGCTCGCGACCGACGTCGCCGCCAAGGAGTTCCTCGGCAAGCAGATCGCCGAGGCGCGCGCGCAGATCGACCGGGCGCAGAACGGGCTGCGCGCGTTCGCGACCGTGCATCCCCAGGTCGCCGTCAACGAGGAGCAGAAGCTCGTCGGCCAGCGCGTCACCGACCTCTCCGCGCTCGTCAGCAAGGCCGAGGGCTCGCGCGTCACGATGGAGACGCGCTACCAGTTCCTCGTCAAGCCCGACAGCGATCCGGTCGAGTACTTCCTCGATCGTCCGAGCATCCAGAAGCTCCACCTGGCCGTGCTCGACCTCCAGGCGCAGCGCGTCACCCTCGACGGCCGGCTCGGACCGAACCATCCGCAGGTGGAGGAGCTGCTACGGAACGAGCGCGCGCTCACGGCGCAGCTCACGAGCGAGGTGAGCCGCGAGGTGAAAGGCGTGCGTGCCCACTACGACGTCGCCGTCGCGCGAGAGCAGGGGCTCCGCCAGAAGCTCGAGAAGCTCGAGCAGGAGGCGGTCGACCTCCGCGACCTGGGCTCGGACTACGCGCGCCTCAAGGACGACGTCGACGGCGCGATCGCGCTGCACCAGTCGCTCCTGAAGCAGCGGCTCGAGACCTCGGTGAACTCGGCGCTCGCGACCTCGAACGTCCGCATCGTCGAGCGCGCCGAGACGCCGCTGCGCCCGACGTCGCCTAACGTGCCGCTGAACCTCGCCATCGGGCTGCTCGCTGGCGGCGCCTGCGCCCTCGGCGCCACGTTCTTCTGCGAGTACTTCGATACGAGCGTGAAGAGCACGGAGGAGGTCGAGACCCTGTTGCAGATGCCGACGCTCGCGACCGTGCCGAACTTCGCGCTCGCACGCCGCTCACGCGGCCCGCGCCCGCTGCCGGCTCCCGACGCCGTGGCGTCGACCGACATCGCCGCCGCCGCGACGGTCGCGCGCGAGCTGGTCGTGCTGCACGAGCCCTGGTCGCCGACCGCCGAGGCCTTCCGCAGCCTCCGCACCGCCGTACTGTTCTCCACCCCGGCGACGCCGCCGAAGGTCATCCAGGTGACGAGCGGCGGCGCCGGCGAAGGCAAGACGGTCAGCTCGTTGAACCTCGCCACGGCGCTCGCGGAGGCCGGGTCGCGCGTCCTGCTGATCGACGTCGACATGCGGCGTCCGGCCTGTCATCACGCGCTCGGCGTCGACAAGACGCGCGGGCTCTCGAGCTTCCTCGCCGGCCAGCTCCAGCTCGACGACGTCATCCAGACACTCGCCGCCCCACGCATCTTCTTCATCCCCGCCGGGCCGACGCCGCCGAATCCGGCGGAGCTCGTCGGCTCGCAACGCATGCGCGACGCGCTCCAGACCCTGCGCGAGCAGTACGACTTTGTCATCCTCGACTCGCCGCCCGTCCTCCCGGTGACCGACTCCGTCCTGCTGTCGCGCGAAGCCGACGGCGTCGTCCTGGTCGTGAAGGGTCACGACACGCCGCGCGAGCTCCTGCGGCGCGCCCGCGACCAGCTCATCCAGGCGAACGCGCGCCTCCTCGGCACCGTCGTGAACAACGTCGATCTCGGGTGGGGCGATCTCTTCTTCTACAACCGATACTACGGCTACTACGCCGCGCCGGCCGTGGAGGGACGCGCATGATCCGACGCGACCGCCGGGTGCTCGTCACCCTGCAAGCGCTGCTGCTGACGCTGCCGCTCTTCCTCGGCGGCCGCCATCCCGTGGCCGTGCTCGCCGCCGGCATCGCCGTGACGGTTCTGCTCGCCGTGACCGCGCAGGCGCGACGCGACACGCCCGACGCGCCGTACGCGCCCGGCGTCGCCGCGCTCGCGGCGTTCGTCCTCGTCGCCCTCGCGACGACGCTGCCGCTACCTCCGAGGCTCCTCGCCATCCTCGACCCGTCCCTCGCGCGCCTGACCGCGACCCTGCTCCCCGGCTGGCCCGCGGCCGCCGAGTGGACCGCCTGGCGACCGCTCGCGATGGACCCGTACGGCGTCATCGCCGAGCTCACCCGCGTCGCGATCGGGCTCGGCGCCTTCACCGTGATCGTCGCCTATCCGTGGCGCAGCGAGGAATGGGGCGCCGACGCGCGCGCCCAGGTCTTTGGACGGCTCCTGCTCACCGCGATCGCCGGCGGCGTCCTGCTCGGCGCGATCGCGCTCCTCGAGCAGATCGCCGGAAACGGTCACGTGCTCTGGATCGGACCCGAGGCGGCCGAGGACGGCCGCGCATCCGGCAGCTTCGTCAATCCGAACCATCTCGCCGCCTGGCTCGAGCTGGTCTTCCCCGTCGCGCTGACCTACGCCGTCGCACTCGCGGTCCGCCTGCGCCGCCGGCTCGCGCGCGCGGTGCACGCCGGGCGCGGCATGGGCGTGCACGCGCGGCGCGCGTGGATCTCGGCGATCATCGCGCAGCAGCAGCGCCTCTGGCCGCCGCTTGCGGCGGCGGGCGCGGCGGCGCTCATCCTCGTCGCGCACCTCGCGACCGGCTCACGCGGCGGCACCGCCGCACTCCTCGCCGGCGTCGTCGTGGCGATCGGCGGCGCCACGAGCGCGGCGCGTCCCGACGCGCGCGGGCGGTGGATCCCGCTCGTCGCGGTGCTCGCGATCGTGACGGTCGGCCTCGGGGGCGTCGCGCTGAAGAGCGCCACCGACGACGACAGCGTCACGCTCGAGGGTGCCGACGTGGATTTCGCGAGCCGCCTTGCGGTGAGCGTCGCCGGCACCGGCATCGTCCGCGACTACCCGGTTTTCGGCACTGGCCTCGGGTCGTGGCTCCACGCGTTCCGGCCGTACCAGGCGCCGCCGGTCCCGGGCGGCATCTGGGACCACGCCCACGACGACTATCTCGAGCTCGTCGCCGAGACGGGCCTGATCGGCGTCGGGCTCGCGGCACTCTTCGCGCTCGCCGTGGCGCGCGCCGCGCGCCGCGAGGAGCCTGGCCCACCCGCGGGCGCCGACGCGAACGCCGTGGCGACCGCATCGCCAGCGGGGCTTCCCGCCGAGCGCGAGCGTCGCTCCCGGTCCGAACGCGGCGGCGGTCCGCCGGGATTCGAGACGTCGGAGTGGTGGGCGGCGCTGAGCGAGCGCACGCTCCTGCGCTTCGGGCTCGCCGGCGGTGTGATCGCGATCCTGGTGCACAGCCTCGTCGACTTCGGCCTGCGCCTGCCCGCAAACCTGCTCCTCACCATGACCATCCTCGCGCTTCTCGTCGTGAGCGGGCGGCGCCAGCCGGTGGCGCCGAGCCGCGGCGTGCTCGCGATCGCGGTGACGCTCGTCTTCATCCTCGCGGTGCAGTTCGCCAACATCGGCCTCCGCATCGCCGCCGCGCGACCGCTCGCGCCGCCCGACTGTCTCGACCGGGCGGACCTCCGCCTCGCCGAGAACGGCGACGCCGGCCGTGACGAGGCACTCGCACTCGTACACCGCTCGCTCGACCGCAACCCCTTCGACCGCGAAGCGCACGAGGCGCTCGCCAACGTGCTCGACGAGGGCCCGGACGCCGAGGCGGCGCTCGCGCGCGCCCTCGTGCTCGATCCGTGGTCGGCGAGCGTCCGCGACCGCCTCGGCATGGCGCTCTGGACGCGCGGCGAACGGGTCGCGGGCGCGACCGAGCTCGAGGACTCGATGCGCCGGATGCCGGCGCTCGCCTCGCACGCCTACCTCAGCCCGGACACGACCCTGGCGACGCAGGACCCGACGCAACTCCTGCGCTCGCTGACCGAGGGCGACACCGTGCGGCTGCGCCTCGCCGGACTCTCACCCGACCTGGCGGCGGCGGTCGAGCGCGGTCTACGCCGCGGGCTCGACGAGGCCGAGGTAGGCCCCGATCGCGCCGCCGTCGTCGACGACCTCACGACCCTGCTCGAGGTCGGCGAACGCTGGCAGGAGGCCGCGACCTTGCTGCACGACGAGGCCAACCGCAGCGCCTCGAGCGGCGACTACCTGGCGCGCGCCGCCCGCGACTACCTGAAGGCGAAGGCCGGCGGCCCGGCGGAGCAGACCCTGCTCGCGGCATTGGTCGGCGATCCCGACCAGGGCGATCTCTACCGCAAGCTCGCCGTCGACGTGTACGCCGCCCGCGGCGACTTCGCCAACGCCGACACCGTCCTCCAGGCGGCGCAGCAGAACGCCGTCGATCTCCTGTCCGTCTATCGCGGCGTGAACGAGGTGCTGTCCCGTCGCGCGGCGTCGGACGACGACCACGCCGCGATGCTGTGGGCGGTTGAGCGAGCTGGCGACCCGGAGGATCAGTGAGCGCCCCCGGCTCGCCCTACCCAACGATCTCCCGCCAAGCCGGCCGACCTCATGCCACCCGCCGCGCGCGGGCTTCCGTCACCGATCGCAGATGCGCGTAGAACGCCAATCGCTGCTCGTCGAGCAGATCCTCCCGGTAGCGCCGCGCGGCGTCGAGGTTGCGCTCGGACATGCGCCGCAGGCGCGCCGGATCGCCGACGACCTCGCGGATGCGCGCCGCAAGGGCGGCGACGTCGCCGGGGGGAACGAGGTCCTCCGCCGGCAGCAGCTCGGGAATGCCGCCGACCGTCGAACCGATGCAGGGCAGGCCCCGCGCCATCGCCTCGACCATCGCACGCGGCAGGCCCTCCTGGTGCGAGGGCAGCACGAAGACGTCGCTCGTGTCGAGAACGGCGCGAACTGCGGCGCCGGCCGGCTGCGCGCCCGCGAAGCGCACGCGGTCACCGAGCCCCGCCTCGGCGGCGCGCCGCTCGAGCGCGTCACGGAAGCGTCCGTCGCCGACGAGCACGAGGCCGACGTCGACGCCGTCCCGCACGCACGCCGTGACGGCGTCGATCAGCACGTCCTGCGCCTTGTAGAGCTGCGCCATCGTGCCGACCGTGACGAGCGTCCGGCGGCCATCGCGCGGCAGCGTTGCACGCGGACCGTCGGCGAATGCGCCGGCGCTCAGCTCGACGTCGGAGACGCCGACGGCCCACCCGGAACACGGGTAGCGGCGCTGCAATGCCTCGCGCGTGACGTACGCGGCGGCCGCGGCGTCGGCGCACAGGCGGCGCAGCTCGCGGGTCGCCGACCAGCGGAGAAGCGGCCGCAGCGGATGCTTCATGGAGGCAGGCGCCATGGCGTCGTAGGGATCGCCCACGACCTCGATGCCGTACGGCTGCCCCCAGGGCGTGAGCCAGCGATGCGCGAGCGACGCGAGCATGCCGGGCGCGATCAGCAGCACGGCGTCCGCACCGCTCAGGTGGCGGCCGATCTCGCCGCGCACCCGGTGTCCGACCCGCGCGAGGCCGAGCGGCCCCTGCCAGTCGCCGAGCGATACGAGCGTGACGCCGGGTCCCTCCGTCGGCTCGCCGCGGACCTCGTCCGCGCCGCCCTCAGCGACGCGGGCAAGGATGGTCACGGCATCGAACGCGCGCAGGTAGCGCTTCGCAAAGAACGCGTGGCCGTAGTGCTTCGAGGAGCGCACGACGCCGTCCGCGCCGCGCACGAAGCGGTGATCGAAGACGAGGTGCAGCCTCATGCGGTCACGGAGCGCCGTCGCGGCCCCGGCAGCGTCAGCGCCCGCGCCGGCACGCCCGCGACGATCTGCCCGGCCGGAACGTCGCGCGTCACGACGGCGCCCGCCCCCACCACGGCGCGGTCGCCGATCCGCACGCCCGCGAGGATGCGCACGCCGGCGCCGATCCAGACGTCGTTGCCGAGCGTCACCGCCGACTCGACCACCGGCGCGTCGCGGATCACGACGCCGGGGAGCGCGTAGTCATGCTCGGTCGTGAGAATCGAGACGCCGTGCGCGATCGAGACGTCATTGCCGATCGTCAGCCCGCCGGTCGCGTCGAGGTAGCACATCGGGTGGATCGACACGTTGTCACCGATCTCGGCGCGCTCGAGGCGAAACAGGTAGACGCCCTCGTGCACAGCGACACAGTCGCCGCAGCGCCGCGCCAGCCGGCGCACCACCGCCCAACGCAGCGCGATGCCGAGCTGCGTGGGGACGTGGCGCGCGAGCGTCAGGAGGAGGCGCGCCGCGCCGCGCGGGAGGAGGCGGAAGGCGACGCTCAACGCGACCAGGAGGGGCCGCGTGGCCCGGAAGAGCGTTCGACCCCGCATCGCCATCAACTCTATCGGCAGGGGCCCGTGCCGTCTGCACAGAAAGCGCCGCGACCGGCACCGGTACGCCGCGCGCCGTCGCTCCGCCGCAACGTGCTCTGGGCAGCGATCGGCAACGTCGGCTACGCCGCGTGCCAGTGGGGCGTGCTCGTGGTCCTCGCCAAGCTTTCGTCGGCGGAGGACGTCGGCCGCTTCGCGCTCGGGCTCGCGGTGACGGCGCCGGTGATGATCGCCGCGAGCATGCAGCTCCGCGTCGTGCAGGCGACCGACGCGCGCGGCGACTTCCACTTCGGGACCTATCTCGGACTGCGCCTCGTCGCGACCGTCCTCGCGCTCCTCACGATCGCGGGCGTGTGCCTGGTCGCGGGCTACCCGCGCGCCGTCCTCGCCCTCGTCATGGTGATCGCGGTCGCGAAGGCGCTCGAGGCCGGCAGCGACATCGTCTTCGGCCTCCTGCAGCAGCACGAGGACCTCCGCCGGGTCACGCTCTCGATGCTGCTGAAGGGCGTGCTGAGCGTCGCGGGGGTCGCGGGCGTGCTGTGGCTCACGGGCAGCGTGCTCGCGGCGACGGCCACGATGGCGCTCTCCTGGGGCGCCATGCTCGCGGGCTACGATCTTCGCGCGGCGCGCCGTCTCGCCGCCGTCCGCCCGGTGCTGCGGCTGCGCGCGCTCGGCAGCCTCGCGTGGCTGGCGCTGCCGATGGGGCTCGTCGCCGGGCTGCAGAGCCTGATGACGAACGTACCGCGCTACGCAATCGAGGCGCACGGCGGCGCGCGCGCCCTCGGCCACTTCGCGGCGATCGCCTACCTCATCCTCGCCGGCAACCAGCCGGTCATGGCGCTCTGGGCGGCGGTAAGCCCGCGGCTCGCACATCTCTTCCACACCGACCGCGCCGCGTATCGCCGCCTGTCGCAGCGCACGATCGCGCTCGCCTGCGGCATGGGCGCCGTGACCATCGGGGCCGCCGCGACGCTTGGCGGCCGGGCGCTCACGCTTCTCTATACGGCCGACTACGCCGCCCACGCCGACGTGCTCGTCTGGCTGTCGCTCGTCGCAGCGGTCGGCTACGTCGCGAGCGCGCTCTGCTGCAGCATCACGGCGGCGCGGCGCTTCCCGGAGCAGCTCGCGGTCGCGGTCGTGACGCTCGCGGCGTCGTGGCTCGGGAGCACGCTCCTCGTGCCGCGCTTCGGCCTCGTCGGCGCCGCTTGGGCGCTCCTCGGCGCGGCGGTCACACAGGTCGTCTGCCTCGCCGCGATCTACCTGTACGTCAGCGCCGGCGAAACAGCCGTCGCGACCGACGCTCCCGCCGTGGCGCCGCGGGTGGAGGCGGTGCCGGCATGAGCCACGCCCGGCCCCTGGCAACGGCCGTGCGCGGCCGGCATACGGCGCGCGCGGCTGCGCGCATCCCCGCCGCGCCGTTCACCGCCGACACGGCGATCGGCTGCGCCGTCGCCGTGGGCTTCTGCGTCTACCTCGCGCGCATGACGGGCGCGTCGCACTGGGCGCTCGTGGTGCTCGGCATCTGCGGCGCGATCGAGGCGCCGACCCTCGTCCGCTGGCTGCGCGGCAAGACCGACGCGTTCGACCCGAAGTCGATCGTCACCCTGCTCGTCTTCCACAACACCTTCGTGGCGCCGGCCCTGCACCTCCTGTGGGACTGGTACACGCCGATGGTGCGCGTGCCGCAGGATCCCTGGGAGTGGTTCGGGCGCCTCGCGCTCATAAACGTGGGCGCCCTCGTCTGCTTCGAGGCCGCGTATCGCAGGACGGTCGCGCGGCCGGCACCGCTGCGGCCGGTGCTGCGCATCCGCAGCTCGCGCCTCGCGCTCGCCCTCGCGCTCGGCGCGGTCGTCGCGCTGGCGGCGCAGGTGAAGCTGCTGCAGCACTTCGGTGGACCGGCGGGGTTGATCGAGGCCTACGAGGCACGCAGCGACCAGTTCGAGGGCATGGGGCTCTTCCTCGTGCTCGCGTGGCCCTTCCCGCTGATCGCGCTGCTCGAGGGGCTCATCGGGCTCGCGCGCTTCCACGTGAAGCCGCGCGGCTGGATGATCGGTTTGCTGCTCGCCTGCTTCGCCGTCCTCCACCTCGCCTGGGCGGGTCTGCACGGCAGCCGCCTCAGCATGCTCGGCGGCATGTTCCTCGCCGCCGGCTTCTGCCACTTCCTCGTGCGCCGCTTCCGCATCCGCACCGTGGTGATCGGCGTCGTCGCCGCGCTCCTCTTCTCGTTCGTCTACAGCTTCTACAAGGGCGCCGGCCGCGAGGGCCTCTCGTCGGCGCTCTCGGGCACGGGCGGCCTGGCGCAGGCAGAGCAGCGCACCGGCCGCGACTTCGGCTGGCTCCTGCTCGGCGACCTCGCGCGCGCCGACATCCAGATGGAGGAGCTCTGGACGATGTACGACGCCAACCCCGAGTACGAGCTGAAGCTCGGCGGCACCTACGTCGGCGCGGCGCTCTTCATCCCGCGCTCGATCTGGCCGACGCGCCCGCGCGGCGCGCAGGAGGCGTATGCGGAGCTGCAGGACGGCCGCATCGCCGTCCGCGACGGCGACGTGCCGAACAGCCGCGTCTTCGGCCTGACGGGAGAGACCCTGCTCAACTTCGGCTGGGCGGGCGTGCCGATCGCGTACGCCGTCTTCGGCATCCTGATCGGCACCGTGCGCCGCTTCATCGACTCGCTGCGGCCCGGTGACGCGCGCCACTTGTTCGTGCCGCTCGCCGTGCTGCTGATCACGGCGCTCTATCTGCTGGACCTGAGCCAGGTCGTGTTCATGCTCCTGCAGGACTGTGCGCTGCTCGGCACTTGCACGCTGGTCGCGCTGTGGCGGCCGGCACCGGCGCGCGCGACTTCCGGGAGGGCGATGGCTGCCACCGCGCGCGCCGCATGACCGCCGCCTCCCCCACCAAGATCGCGATCGCCGCGAACGTCCCGGAGTCGTTCCGCGTGCTCCTGCGCGCGCAGCTCGACCACCTGCGCGCCCACGGCTTCGAGGTGCATTGCATCGCCGGCCCCGGGCCGTATCTGGCCGAGCTCGCGCGCGACGGCTTCCCGACACACGAGGTACCGCTCACCCGCCTCCTGCGCCCCGCGCAGGACGTCCGCGCGGTCGCCGCGCTCGTCGGCCTGTTCCGCCGCGAGCGCTTCGCGCTCGTGCACGTGCACACGCCGAAGACGGCGCTCCTCGCGCAGCTCGCGGCGCGCCTCGCCGGCGTGCCGCACGTCGTGAATACGATCCATGGCCTCCTCGGGCACGATGCCGTCCCGCTGCCGCGGCGCGCGGCGCTCGCCGCGATCGACCGTGCCACGTGCGTGCTCGCGACCGCGCTCCTGTCGCAGAGCAGCGAGGACGTCGCGCGGGCCGTCGCCCAGCGGATGGCCCGCCCGGACAAGATCCGCCATCTCGGCCAGGGCATCGACCTCGCGCGCTTCGATCCGCACCGGGTCGGCGCCGCCGGGCGCGCCGCGCTGCGCGCGCGTCTCGGCCTGCCACCCGATGCGCTCGTCGTCGCGATGATCGCCCGCTTCACCCGCGAGAAGGGCTACCTCGACTTCCTCGCCATGGCACGCCGGCTCGCCGCCGCACGTCCCGACGTCCATTTCCTCATCGTCGGCACCTCGCTCCGCGAGCGCGACGCGGTGCAGGTCGACGCGGCTGCCGAGGGACTCGAGGGACGCCTCACCATCCTCGTCGACCGCCGCGACATGCCGGAGATCTACGCCTGCGCCGACCTCTGCGTGCTGCCGACCTATCGCGAGGGGTTTCCGCGCTCGCTCGTCGAGGCGAGCGCCATGGGCGTGCCGATCGTCTCGACGCGCATCCGCGGCTGCCGCGAGGCCGTGGCCGACGGCGAGACCGGCGTGCTCGTGGCCCCGGGCGACGGCGCGGCCCTCTACGAGGCCGTCGCCGCGCTCTGCGCCGATCCCGCCCGCCGCGCGCGCCTCGGCGCCGCCGGCGCGCGGCGCGCGCGGGTCGAGTTCGACGAGGGCCGCGTGTGCGCGCGCGTGCTGGCGCTCTACCGCGAGCTGCTCGCCCCCGCGCGCCGGACGGTACCGCGGCCGCAGTCGCTGGCGAAGCGGCTCGTCGACCTCGCCGGTGCCCTCGTCCTGCTCGTCGCGACCGCGCCGTTCCTCGCGCTCGGCGCGCTCGCGGTGGCGCTCACCATGGGCCGGCCGATCCTCTTCCGCCAGACCCGCATCGGCCGCGGCGACGGCGCTTTCACCCTGCTGAAGCTGCGCACGATGCGCGCGCCGCGGCCGACGGACGGCGGCACCGGCGTCTCGGCGGAGGACGGGCAGCGTCTCACCGCCGTCGGCCGCTGGCTGCGGGCGACGAGCCTCGACGAGCTACCGCAGCTCTGGAACGTGCTGCGCGGCGACATGTCGCTCGTCGGGCCGCGCCCGCTCCTCCCGTGCTATCTCGAGCGCTACTCGTCCGAGCAGCGCCGCCGCCACGAGGTCCTGCCCGGCATCACCGGCCTCGCGCAGATCAAGGGCCGGAACGGCCTCTCGTGGGACGAGAAGTTCGCGTTCGACGTCTGGTACGTCGATCACCGGAGCCCGCGGCTCGATCTCTGGATCCTCTGGCGCACGCTGGTCGCGGTCGTGCGGCGCGACGGCATCGGCGCACGCGGCCACGCGACGATGCCCGAGTTCCTCGGCAGCGCGTCGCTGGAGGGATCGCGCTAGCCATGCGCCATCTCGTCATCGGAGCCGCCGGGCATGCCCAGGAGGTCGCGTGGTCGCTCGTCGAGCAGGCGCGGGCCCGCGGCGAGGACGTCGAGGTGCTGTTCTTCGACGACCGCCTGCCGCCCGGCGACGTCGCGTGCGGCCTCGGCCCGATCGTCGGCGGCCTCGACGCCGTCGCGTCCCACGCGCGCGGCGGCGACGCACGCCTCGTCATGGGCATCGGCATGCCGCGCGGAAAGCGCGTGGTCGCGGAGCGCCTCGCCGGGCTCGGCCTCGAGTGGACGACGGTGATCCATCCGCGCGCCACCGTCGGGCCGAACACCCGGATCGCGCCGGGCTCGTACGTCGCCGCCGGCGCCGTGCTGACGGTCAACGTGCGCATCGGGCGCTTCGTGACGATCAACATGCACTGCCAGGTCGCGCACGACGGGCAGCTCGACGATCTCGTCACGCTCCACCCCGACTCGCACCTCGCCGGCAGCGTCACGGTCGGCGAGGGGTGCGAGCTCGGCACGGGCGCGGTCGTCGTGCCGGGCGTCTCCATCGGCGCCTGGGCGATCGTCGGCGCTGGCGGCGTGGTGATCGACCCGCTCGAGGGCGGCAGGACCTACGTCGGCATGCCGGCCGCCGAGCGCCGGTCTCGCACTCAGGCGGAAAACACTCCGGACGGGCATTCCCGTCTCGTCACCGGTCACACTCGATGACGGCCACCTCCCCCATTCCGAGCGACACGCGCACGAACGCCCCGCCATGCCTGCGCTTCACGCGCCAGGAAGCGGTGTGCTCGTGACCGGCATCGTCGTAGCGAAAGGCGCGGACGGCGCCGGCACAGTCGCGCCAGCCGTGGATTGCGGAACGGGTCGTCACGATGCGCTCGCGCCCGCGCAGGGTGCCGGGCTGGATGTATTCCGGCGTGAGCGGGAACATGCGCGCGAGGATGTCGTAGGGCACGTCGAGGCCGATGCCGGCGACGAGCAGACCCTCGTCGATCTTCTGAACGACGGTCGCCCAGTCGCGGCGAATGCCGACGTAGCCGATCGGCGTCGTGAGGTGCGCGAACGGCGCCCAGGACTCGGCGTGGTGCGCCTCGACCATGCGGAGGTCCGCCCGGTCGGTGAAACGGCGCGTCGTGGGCGGCACGTTGCCGAGCACCATGCCCTGGTCGGCGTACTCGAGCTTCACGGGCTCGCTGAGGAGATTGACGAGCCCGATCTTCGCCCGCACGGTGCCGTCGTCGGCGAGGACGCAGCTCCGACCGTCCCAGCGGCTGCTGGTGAAGCGCGGCTCGCGGAAGTCGACGCCGTCCATCTCGTCCCAGTAGACCCCGTCGGCGCCGAGCGCGCGCATCGCGCGGAGCACGCCGAGGAGCGCGCGGCCGAAGGCGTCGTCGCCGGTCGGCACCATGCCCCACGCGGACGAGTACTGCCCGCCCCAGTCGACCTGCTCCGGCTTGCCGTCGAGATCGCGGAGCAGGCTGTCCGCGAAGCGGCGGGTCGCGTCGGGCGCGCTCTCGCGCTGGGCGTCGAAGTAGAGGAGCACGCAGAGGCCGGGGCGCGCGCCCTTCAGCGCGGCGACCGCGTCGGCGATGCGGCGACGATAGTCGGCGAACTCGCTCCCGAGGACATCGGTGCCGAAGCCGAGGTGCGGCGGCCGCTCCGGCCGCTGCCGGTCGACCCAGCCGCCGAGCATCGCCGCGACCGTCGTCCCCTGGCGTGCGAGCGCGGCACGCAGCTCCGCCGCCGGCATGGCGAGCACGCGTTCGGGCGTGAACCACGTGAACGAGCCGGGGACGGTGCGGTTGACGCGCCAGTCCGCGCGCACCGTATTGAGGAAGTCCCAGTAGTCGTCGCTCGCGACCGGGTAGATGCTCCAGACGAGCGTTTCGCGCTCGCCCGGCCCGAGGCAGAGCATGTCGGTGCGCATGCCGACGGTGTCGTCGGCGGCCTGGAAGTCGACGTAGAGCTGCTGGCGGAACACGTCGTCCTCGGCGACGAGACCGAGGCCGCCGCCGGCGACCGGGGTGAACACGGTCGGGTTCCAGGGGCTGTAGGCGTCGGCGATGTCCGGGTCGGTCCGGCCGCCGAGGTGGACCCACGTGGCGTCGGTCGCGACCGCATGGCGGACCCGGAGGCCGATCGGGCCCGCGCTCGTGTTGGTGAAGGTGTCGCGCACGACGACGTGGGTGGGCAGCCGTTCGAGGCTGCGCTCGAGCCGATGCGCACCGCCGATGACGGCGGTGCGCACGTCGTAGCGGCGTCCTTGCCAGGACACGTGGACGGCGGCGGCGTCCGCGTCGACGTCGAAGGCCGGCGGTGCCGGCAGGCCGAGGCGCGGCGTCGTCCAGTCGGGGGGGGGCACGGCGGGCGCGGGCGCAGCGGTTGTCGGCTCGAGCCGCAGATCCTCGATCACGAGCGGCATCGCCCCGAGCCTGCCGGGGTGCGCGCACTCGAACGCGAGCACGTTCGGGCCGTCGGCGCGCAGCAGGTCGGAGACGTCGAGCGCGAGCGCGTCGCGCGCGCCCGCCGCCCGGCCCTGCGAGACGCGCCAGCGGCCGAAATCGAAACGCGCGAGGCCGTCGAGACCGGCGGTCGCCTCGCGCGAGCGCGACGTACGGCGGTCGCGCATCAACGTCACGGCGTGGCCGTTCAACGTGAGACGCAGCAGGGGATTCGATCCGGCGGCACGCCAGTAGTCGGCGTGCACCCGGAAGACGAGGCGTGCGGCGCCGGCGATCGGCGGCAGCTCGACGGTGCGGGTCTCCCCGTTCGGGACGCGGAGCGACGTCGTCGCCTGCCACAGCACCGCCGCCAGCACGACCGGAAGCATCAGGCTCGTGCATGGCACCGCGCACGGAGCTCGGCAAGACGGGAGCGAGAGCGATGAGCATTCCGATGAGTGAGCCGGACATCACCGAGGCCGAGATCACCGCGGTGACCGACGTGCTGCGCACGCCGATCCTCGCGCTCGGCCCGCAGGCCGAGCGTTTCGAGCGCGGCGTCGCCGCGCGGGTGGACGCGCCCCACGCCGTCGCGGTCAGCAGCGGCACCGCGGGCCTCCACCTCTGCATGATCGCGGCCGGCGTCGGCGAGGGCGACGTCGTCCTGACGACCCCGTTCAGCTTCGTGGCCTCCGCGAACTGCGTGCTCTACGAGCGCGCCCGTCCCGTGTTCGTCGACGTCGATCCGCAGACCCTGACGATCGACCCCGACGCGCTCGCGCATACCCTGCGCGGCCTCGTACGGGGACGCGACGCTGGGCGCGTCCGTGCGATCCTGCCCGTCCACGTCTTCGGCCAGGCCGCCGACATGGACCCGATCCTCGCGCTCGCCGCCTCGTACGGCATCCCCGTCGTCGAGGACGCCTGCGAGGCGCTCGGCGCGGGCTACCGCGGGCGTCCGGTCGGCAGCCTCGGCGCCGCCGGCGTCTTCGCCTTCTATCCGAACAAGCAGATCACGACCGGCGAGGGCGGGATGATCGTCACCCGCGACGGCGAATGGGACGCGCTCTTCCGTAGCCTCCGCAACCAGGGCCGCGACGTGTTCGACGGCTGGCTCGCTCATACCCGCCTCGGCTACAACTACCGCCTCGACGAGCTGAGCGCGGCGCTCGGCGCAGTGCAGATCGACCGCCTCGACGAGATCCTGGCGCGCCGCGCCCGGGTCGCTGGCTGGTACACCTCGCGCCTGGCCGACGTCGAGACGCTGACCCTGCCCGTCGCGGCCCCGTGGACGTCACGCCTCAGCTGGTTCGTCTACGTGGTGCGGCTCGCGCCGGCGATCGACCGTGACGGCGTCATCGAGGCGCTCGGCCGGCGCGGCGTGCCGGCGCGCGCGTACTTCCCGCCGATCCACCTCCAGCCGTTCTACCGCCAGCGCTTCGGCTACAAGCCGGGCGACTTCCCGATCGCCGAGCAGGCGGGCGCCTCCGCCCTCGCCCTGCCGTTCTTCGGCACGATGACCGAGACGCAGGTCGACGAGGCCTGCGGCGCGCTGCGCGAGGTCCTGCACGACGCGCTCGATCGGTCCGACAGGCCCACCAGACACATCATGCGAGCCTCCGCATGAGCGCGCGGCTTTCCGGGCTCCTGCTGCGCCACCGCGGCATCGCGGCCGTGGGCGTGCACCTGACGATCGTCACACTGGCGTACGTCCTCGCCTTCTCGCTGCGCTTCGACTTCGCGATCCCACAGCACGCGGCGTGGACGCTGCTCACCACGCTGCCCCTCGCGCTCGTGTGCAAACTGCTCGCCTTCTGGATGTGCGGCGTTTTCGCCGGCTCGTGGCGCTACCTCAACATGCGCGACGTCGAGGACATCGTGCGCGCGTGCGTGCTCGGCTCGGCGATGTTCCTCACCTCGATGGTCTTCTTCCACGGCATCCCCGGCTTCCCGCGTGCCGTCTTCCTCCTCGACCTCGTCCTCTGCACCGGCGCGACCACGACGTCGCGCCTGTCCGTGCGCTGGCTGCGCAGCCGTCGCGAGCGGCCGCTCGTCCGGCGCATCGACAACCTCGTGCTGATCGTCGGCGCGGGTGATGCGGGAGTCCGTCTGCTCGAGGAGATCGAACACCGGAATCGCCTGAAGTGCGCCGTCGTCGGCTTCATCGACGACGACCCGGTGAAGCTCGGCCTGCGCGTCGGCGGCACGCCGGTCCTCGGACGCATCGACGACCTGCCGGCGCTCGTCGCCGAGCACGAGATCGGCGAGGTGCTGGTGGCCATGCCGTCGGCGCCGGGCGCGGTGCTGCGCAAGGTCGTGCAGCATTGCCGCGACGCCGGCGTGCGCTCGCGGGTGCTGCCGACGCTGAGCGAGCTCGTCGAGGGCCGCGTCATGTACACGCAGATGCGCGAGGTGCGCGTCGACGACCTCCTCGCGCGCGAGCCCGTGCACCTCGATCAGCCGCGCGTCCGCAGCTTCGCGAGCGGCAAGCGCGTGCTGGTAACGGGCGCCGCCGGCTCGATCGGCTCCGAGCTCTGCCGGCAGATCGCCGGCTACGCGCCGGCGTGCCTCGTCCTCTACGACCGGCACGAGAACGGCATGTACGGCCTCGAGATGGAGCTGCGCGCGCGCTTTCCCGAGGTGCGGCTCGAGCCGGTGCTCGGCGACATCCTGCTCCCCGACCAGCTCGCCGCGGTCTTCTCGCAGCACCGGCCGGAGCTGGTCTTCCACGCCGCGGCGTACAAGCACGTGCCGCTCGCCGAACGGAACGTGCTCGAGGCCGTGCGCAACAACATCCTCGGCACCCGCAACGTCGCCGAGGCCGCCGTCGCCCACGGCACGCGCGAGTTCGTGCTGGTCTCGACCGACAAGGCGGTGCGGCCGACGAGCGTCATGGGCGTCACCAAGCGCATCGCCGAGATGGTGCTGGCGGGCATGCAGGACAAGCAAAACGGGGGCTGCCGCTTCGTCGCCGTGCGTTTCGGCAACGTCCTCGGCTCGAGCGGCAGCGTGGTACCGCTCTTCCGCGAACAGATCGCCCGCGGCGGACCCGTCACCGTCACGCATCCCGACGTCATGCGCTACTTCATGACCATTCCCGAGGCCGTGCAGCTGATCCTGCAGGCGGCGACCCTCGGCGAGGGTGGCGAGATCTTCGTCCTCGAGATGGGCGAGCCCGTCCGCATCGTCGACCTCGCCCGCAACATGATCCGGCTCTCCGGCTTCGAGCCCGACGAGGACATCGAGATCGTCTTCACCGGGCTCCGGCCGGGCGAGAAGATGACCGAGGAGCTGGTCGCCGACGAGGAGGCGATCGCCGACACCCACCACGACCGCATCTGCGTGCTGCGCCGCAACATCGGCGCGCCGCGTCCGGAGACCTGGCTGCCCGAGGTCGAGCGCGCCGTCGCCGCCGACCCGGCGACCGCGCTCCGCCTCCTGCAGAAGCTCGTCCCAGCCTATCGGGCAGGGGCGCATCACGGGCTCGACGGCGTGCCGCCCGAGCGCGAGGCGCTCCCGGTGGAGCCTGCGGGCGCCGACGCGGCGCCCGCCGAGCGCCGCGACGGACGCGATGGACGGCATGCGGCGGGGCGCGTCCGCGCGGTCGCCGACGCACGACGCACTGCGCTCGCCACACCGTAGGCCGCGTCCGCGTCGCCGATTCCGTCATTGTAATAGCGTTTCAAGCTCCCCTACAATGAGGCGCAGTCAATGGCCTCGGTGGGCCGGCCGACGGGCGCGGCCCGAAAGGGGGAGTTCAGTTGTCACCTCCGGAGGAAGCAGCCGCTCGGCGTCCCAGGATCCCCAAGACGCGCGAAGCGCTCGAGACGGTCGTCATCCGCTTCGCCGGCGACTCCGGCGACGGCATGCAGCTCGCCGGCACGCACTTCACGATCGAGACGGCATTCGCCGGCAACGACCTCAGCACGCTGCCGGACTTTCCCGCCGAGATCCGCGCGCCCGCCGGCACGCTCGCCGGCGTGAGCGGCTTCCAACTCAACTTCTCCTCGCACGAGGTCTTCACGCCGGGCGACGTCTGCGACGTGCTGGTCGCGATGAACCCAGCGGCGCTCAAGGTCAACGTCGACGACCTGAAGCCGAACGGCATGCTGATCGTCGATCGCGAGACCTTCACCGACGCCAACCTCAAGAAGGCCGAGTACCGCGAGAACCCGCTGCACGACGGGACGCTGGCGCGGTTCCAGGTGTTCGAGGTCGACGTCACCAAGCTCACGATGAACGCGCTCGTCGACTCGGGGCTGTCGAACAAGGCCGCCGTGCGCTGCAAGAACTTCTTCGCGCTCGGCCTGACGTCGTGGCTCTTCCACCGTCCGATCGAGCCGACGCTCGAGTGGATCGCGCAGAAGTTCGCGAAGACGCCGCCGCTCGCGGACGCCAACGCGCGCGTGCTGAAGGCGGGTTACAACTTCGGCGACACGACGGAGCTCTTCCACACCTCCTATGAGGTGCAGCCGGCACGCATCGCGCCCGGCACCTACCGCAACATCACGGGCAACACAGCGACGGCGCTCGGCTTCGTCGCGGCGGCGCAGCGCACCGGCCGGCCGCTCTTCCTCGGCAGCTATCCCATCACGCCGGCGAGCGACATCCTGCACGAGCTCTCCACCTACAAGCAGTTCGGCGTCTACACCTTCCAGGCCGAGGACGAGATCGCCGCCATCGGCGCGGCGCTCGGCGCGGCGTTCGGCGGCGCGATCGCCATCACCACGACCAGCGGCCCCGGCATGAACCTCAAAGCCGAGACCATGGGCCTCGCGGTCATGGTCGAGCTGCCGCTCGTGATCACCGACATCCAGCGCGGCGGCCCGTCCACCGGCCTGCCGACCAAGACCGAGCAAGCCGATCTCCTGATGGCGATGTACGGCCGCCACGGCGAGTGCCCGCTGCCGATCCTCGCCGCCGCGACGCCGGCGGATTGCTTCGCGACCGCATTCGAGGCGGTGCGCATCGCAGTCCGCTACATGACGCCGGTGATACTGCTCTCCGACGGCTACGTCGCGAACGGCGCCGAGCCGTGGCGCGTGCCGCGCGCCGCCGACCTGCCGGCGATCCCCGTCGCGTTCCGCGACGACCCCGCCGGCTACCAGCCGTACTTGCGCGACCCTGCGTCGCTCGCGCGCCCATGGGTGATTCCGGGCACGCCCGGGCTTGAGCACCGCATCGGCGGCCTCGAGCGCGAGGACGTGACCGGCAACGTCAGCTACGCCCCGGTGAACCACGAGCACATGGTGCGGGTCCGGCAGCGCAAGATCGCGGGGATCGCCGCCGACATACCGCCGACGACGGTGACGGGCCCGTCCGAGGGTGAGCTGCTCATCCTCGGCTGGGGCAGCACGTACGGCGCGATCGCCGGCGCCGTGCAGGAGCTGGCGGCCGGCGGCACCCCGGTCGCGCACGCCCACCTCCGCTATCTCAACCCGCTGCCGCCCGACCTCGGCGCTGTGCTCGGCCGCTATCGCAAGGTGCTGGTGCCGGAGATGAACCTCGGCCAGCTCGTCCGGCTCATCCGCGCGGAGTACCTGGTCGACGCGCACGGCTTCGGCAAGATCCAGGGACGCCCGTTCAAGCAGTCGGAGATCGTCACGCGTGCGCGGGCGATCCTCGCGGAGCGCGCATGAGCACCGCCCCCACCACCGCTGCGACCACGCTGACCCGCACGGACTTCGAGTCCGATCAGGACGTCCGCTGGTGCCCGGGCTGCGGCGACTAC
>DASXLI010000117.1:0-34581 GCA_036496285.1 Binatia bacterium | reverse complement strand
CATAGCGTGAACGAAAAAATACGGGTGAGCGATATCTGCAACAGCAGCATCGCCATCGAGGTGAGGAAGATGCCACCGTACAAAAAGCGGACTTCGGTTTCCTCGGGCGGATGGGCGAGGGGCGACATCATCGAGAATCGTGTCGAATGGTCCTATCGCCATGCATGCGGAAAGGTGGGTGCGCGCGTCATGCCATATCGCCCCCTGCGGAGGCAACGCGCCGCGATCCTCCCGTGAGCGACCCACGCGACCGGCTCGTTCCGAGCCTGTCGTTGACCGACGCCACGATGCTGGTGGTCTCGTCCGTCATCGGCTCGGGCATCTTCCTCGCTCCGGGGATCGTCGCCGGACTCCTGCCGCGGCCGTCGCTCTTCCTGGCGGCGTGGGTGGTCGGGGGGCTGCTGTCGGTCGCGGGCGCGCTGGCGAATGCCGAGCTCGGGACGCTCTTCCCCCATGCCGGCGGCGACTACGTCTACCTGCGCGAGGCGTATCATCCCGCCGCCGGGTTCTTCGTCGGCTGGCTGACCTTCTTCGCGATCTATGCCGGCTCCGTCGCGACGCTCGCCGCGGCGTTCGCCGAGGGCCTGACGTACTTCGTCGCGATGGTCCCGTCGACGAAGATGCTGCTCGCGGTCGCCGTCACGCTCGCCGCGTCGGCGCTCAACTACGTCGGCGTGCGCTGGGGCGCGCGCTTCAACAATGTGACGGGCTACGTGAAGCTCGCCGTGATCGCGGTGTTCGGCCTGCTGGCGCTGGGGCATGCGCCAAGTCTCGCGTCCGCGGGTGATACGGCGCCGGTGCACGCCTCGGCGTTCGGCCTGGCGCTCTCGCCAATCCTATTCACGTATCTCGGTTGGAATGCCCCGGTGTACGTCGCGAGCGAGATGCGTCGGCCGTCACGCAACCTTCCGCTCGCGCTGTTCATCGGCCTGACGATCTGTACGGTCATCTACCTCCTGGCGAACCTCGCCTATCTGCGCGCCCTGCCGATGGCGCGCCTCAGGGGGGAGCCGAACGCGGGGCAGGCGGCCGCCGTGGCGCTGCTCGGCCCGGCCGGCGGGTCCTGGGTGGCGTTCTTCGTGCTCGTTTCGATCGCGGGCAGCTTGAACGCGATGGTGCTCGTCGGCCCACGGATCGCCTATGCAATGGCGTTGGACGGCCTCTTCGTCGGCGGAGCCGAGCTCGTCCACCGGCGCTATGGCACCCCACATCGGGCGATCGTCGTGCAAGGTCTCGTCGCCGCGGCGTTGATTCTGATCCTCGGGACATATCCGAGCATCCTCGACTACACGACGTTCGCCATCGTCCTCGCGACCATTGCCGACACGGCCGCCCTGTACACGTTGCGGCGCACGCGTCCGGACGCGCCACGCCCCTATCGTGCGTGGGGCTACCCGTACCTGCCGGGGGTCTACCTCCTCGTGAATCTGATGATCGCCCTGACCATGCTGTTTGGACGCACGATGGAGTGCATGCTCGGCCTCCTGATGCTGGCCAGTGCGGCGCCATTCTATCTGTACTTCGACGCGCGCCGAAGATCGCCCCGTTGACAAGTGCCCCGTGGGCGCGTCAGTCTCGAGGTTCACGCGCATGGGTAGATTTCGCATCGTCGGCGGACTCGTCCGGGAGTTCGGCCTGTTCTTGAAGGAGGACCGTACCTGGTGGCTCGCCCCGATTCTCGTGCTTCTGGTGGGGTTGGGCGCCTTCATCATCTTCGCGCAGGGATCCGCCCTCGCCCCCTTCATCTACGCGCTGTTCTAACGAGGGTGTTCGGATGACTCCGTCGGTGACTGCAGCGCCCGCTGCAACGAGCGAGGTGCTGCAGGTCGTCAACGAGTTCTACGAGTCCAATCCTTTCCCCGGCTTCAATCCGGGGAAGTACGAGACGCGCCGGGACCTCGTCGCGCGGGCGAGCTGGTACGGCAAGATGATCGACGCCGAGATTCCCTACGGTGCGTCGGTCATCGACGTCGGCTGCGGGACGGGCCAGCTGCCCTGCTTCCTCGCGCTCAAGGACCGCCGCGTGATGGGAGTCGACTACTCCCAGCACTCGCTCGACCTCGCGCGTATTCTCGCGGACCGTCTGGCGATCAAGAACGTCGAGTTTCGTCGTGTCAACATCCTCGACTGGGAGATACCTGAGAGCGCGTTCGACTACGTGTTCTGCAACGGTGTCCTGCATCACACCAGCGATCCCTACCGGGGTTTCCAGAATCTCGCCGCGATCACGAAGCCCGGCGGGTTCCTGGTCGTCGGGCTGTACAACCGCTACGGCCGACTCATGCTGCTGGTGCGCCGCCGGATCGTGCGGCTGCTCTCCCTCTTCGACCGGAAGGCCAAGGAGCGCGCGATCAAGAAGCAGCTCGTCGAGCTGGAAGACGACGAGGAGAAGCGCCGGACGTGGTTCGCCGATCAGTACGAGCATCCGCACGAGTCCACGCATACGGTCGCAGAGTTGCTGCGGTGGTTCGACGACAACGGATTCGACTACGTCTCGTCGTTTCCGAAGATCGAGATGTTCGGTCAGGAGCCCAAGCGGATATTCAAGCCGCGCCGTGTCGCGCGCTGGCGATCGAATCCGCTGGCGCACCTCCTGGTGCAGCTCGTCTGGATCCTGACGCAGAATGCCGGCGGCGGATACTACGTGATCGTCGGACGCAAACGCGCATGAACGTCCTCGGCATCTCCGCTTTCTACCACGACTCCGCCGCGTGCCTCATGCGCGACGGAAAGGTCATCGCCGCCGCGTCGGAAGAGCGGTTCACCCGCAAGAAGCACGATCAGGACTTTCCCATCAACGCGATTCAATACTGTCTCGCGGAAGGCAAGATCCTCGTCGAGGACATCGACTACATCGGTTTCTACGAGAAGCCGTTCATCAAGTTCAAACGACTGCTGTTCTCCCACGTCGCGACCTTTCCCAAGTCCCTCCGCGCGTTTCTGCGGGCGATGCCGTCGTGGTTGCACGAGAAGCTCGTCATCCCCACGTACATCCGGGATCAGCTACAGTACGATGGCCCCGTCTACATGATCGAGCACCACATGTCGCACGCGGCGAGCGCGTTCCTGGTGTCTCCGTTCTCCGAGGCGGCGCTGCTCACGGTCGACGGTGTGGGCGAGTGGGCGACGGCGACGTACGGCCGTGGAAGCGGGTCGTCGATCGAGTTCTTCAAGGAGATCCGGTTTCCGCATTCGTTGGGCCTCCTCTACACGGCGTTTACCTCGTACCTCGGCTTCAAGGTGAACAGCGCCGAGTACAAGGTCATGGGACTCGCGCCCTACGGCGTCCCGCGTTTCGAGAAGGAAGTTCGGGAGCTGATCGACGTGGCGGACGACGGCAGCTTCCGTCTCAACATGGACTACTTCGCGTATCACTACGGCTTGCAGATGACGACGGAGCGCTTCCACCGCCTCTTCGGCGGACCGCCGCGCCAATCGGAAAGCGGAGTCGACCAGCGTGATCGCGACATCGCCGCGAGCATCCAGGTGGTCACCGAAGACGTCATGCTGAAGATGTCCAGGCACCTCCAGCAAGAGACCAAGTCGTCGAATCTGTGCATGGCGGGGGGCGTGGCATTGAACTGCGTCGCCAACGGTCGCATCGCGCGCGAAGTCCCGTTCAAGGACATCTTCGTGCAGCCCGCCGCCGGCGACGCCGGCGGGGCACTCGGGGTTGCCGCGTACATCACCTACAACGTGCTCGAGCAGCCTCGCACCTATGTGATGCGGGACGCGTTCCTCGGGCCTTCGTACGATACGGACGAGATTCGCGCCTTTCTGCAGGTGAAGGGGGCGGTCTTCGAGGAGCTCGACCGCGAGGCGCTTCTCGAGACGACGGCCAAGGCGATCGCCGATCAAGACGTCGTGGGATGGTTCCAGGGGCGCATGGAATTCGGTCCGCGTGCCCTGGGCGCGCGTAGCATTCTCGCCGATCCCCGCAACCCGAAGAATCAAGACGTCGTCAATCTCAAGATCAAGTTTCGCGAGAGCTTTCGACCCTTCGCGCCGGCGGTCCTGGTGGAGCGGGTTTCGGAGTACTTCGACCTCGACCGGCCGAGCCCATACATGCTGTTGGTCGCACAAGCGAAGAACGGACGAGAGCGTCTGCCCGCGACGACGCACGTCGACGGCTCCGCCCGGGTGCAGACCGTCGATGCCGACACCAACCCATTGTTCTATGATCTCATCCGCTCGTTCGAACGGCTGACCGGCACGGCGGTGCTCATCAACACCTCGTTCAACGTTCGCGGCGAGCCCATCGTCTGTACGCCGGAGGATGCGCTGCGCTGCTTCATGACGACGGGGATGGACACCCTCGTGATGGACCGCTTCGTCCTGCGCAAGGCTCAGCAACCCCAGACGGGCGCGGTGGACCAATTGCCGCCCGCCTTCGCGCTGGACTGACGTCTCGGTGTTCGCGTACCTCAAACGCGGGTGGATGGCTTTTGTCCATCGCCTCGGCCAGATCCAGACCGGGCTCCTGCTGGCGCTCGCCTACATCTTCGTCATCGGACCGACCGCGCTCTTCCTGCGCGTCCTCGGGCGGCGCGATCTTCTGGATGTCCGGGCGAAGAAGGCGACGACCTTCGCCTATCAGAAGCACGCGATTCCCACCGATAGAGAACGTTGCGAGCGGCAATTCTAACAGCCGCCGTGCCTGCGAGATCGGCGCGTATCGAGGCCGTCGATCGCATCAAGGCGTGCGCGATCGTCATCGTCGTCGCCATCCATTCGGGCCCGGCGACGTGGCAGGCTGGCTACACGTCGGTCGACTATTGGTTGCGTGCATGGATGATCTGGGCCGTGCCCGCGTTCATCGTGGTCGCGGGCCATCTCGCACGCACGCATGCGGCGATGCCCTGGGCCGTCTTTCGCGCGCGCATGACGCGCATCCTGATTCCGTACGTTCTCGTGGCATCGCTCTGGTACGCGATCGGCTATGTTGCGTGGCCCGGCCTCCGGGGCGCCGCACGGGAGCTCGCGCTCGGCTCGACAATCGGCATCTACTACTTCCTGCCCGTCATGCTCCTCTGTCTGGTGCTCGGTGCCGTCGTCTCCCGCCTGCCGCACTGGGCCGCGTGGGCGATCCTCGCAGGCTGCCTGGTCTATCTGGTCGCGATCGCCGTCACGCCGGCTCTCGGGCCGGCGCCGAGCTTGTTCTGGGGCACGCGTGATCCGCTGGTGCAATTCTGGTTCGGCTTCTTCCTTCTCGGCTGGTTGCGCATCCCCGAGCGTCTGGCCGCCGCCATCCCGCCGTGGGGTCTGCTTCTCGGCATCCTCGCCAGTTGCGCGGTAATGCTCGCGATGCGCGCCTATGGAACGCGTTTCGCGGACGGCCCGGCGCGCATCGTCTTCGCGACATTCATGGTCGCGGGGCTCTGGCGCGCGCGCTTCCGCTTCCCCGGCATGGAGGCGTTCTCGGAGACCACTCTCGGCGTCTATCTGCTCCACTATCCGATCACCGCGCTCCTCTATTCGCATGCGATCCAGTGGCACCCGGTGCCGCGCATGCTCGCCGTCGCATCCGCCGCCTACTTGCTCACCCTCGGCCTCTGCCTCGTGGCGCGGCTCCTGCTCGGACCTGCGCGCGCACGCTTCTATCTCGGCGCCTAGCGGTTGCCGGCGGAACGAGAAGTTTGCCATCATGTCCCGTGGCCAGCCGTCTGAGTCTCCCGAAGCGTCTGGGCTTCAGCCTGACGCTGCTCGGGCTGCTGCTCGCGATCGCTGAAGTCGTCGTCCGGCTCTCGGGCGCCGCGACCTCCTGTACCGCGCCCAGCCTCGCGGCCTCGAAGATCTGGGAATGCGATCCGATCCTCGGCTATCGGCTGCGTCCCGTGGTTTCCGGCGTGACGATCAACAGCCGCGGCCTGCGTGGACCCGAATTCGACCCGTCCGCGTCGTTCCGCATGATCGCCCTCGGGGATTCCTGTACGTTCGGCATGCTGACGCTGGGGCCGACGTCGTCGCTCTACGTCGAGCAGCCTTACCCGGAGCGTGTCGCGGCGCTCATGGCGAACCTCTCACCGAGCAGCGTCAGCGTGTTGAATGCAGGCGTACCCGGCTACACGAGCTATCAGGGCGACCTGCTCTTCCGGACGCACCTGCGCCGTCTTCAGCCCGATCTCGTCTCCATCAAGTTCGGTTGGAACGATCTGCTCGTCTCGGGACAACCGCTTCCGAGCACGCGCGAGGCAGCCACGTCGTTGGGGCGGATGCGCGATGATCTGCTCCTTCGATCCGCGCTCTATCCGTTTGCCCGGCGTCTCAGCCTCGCCGTCGCCGCCGAAGCCGCTCCGGGTCCCTACGTGGCGCCCAGGAGCTGGACGCCCAACATCCCGCCCGATGATTTCGCCGACAATCTGCGCCGCATGGTCGGCCGCGTCCGTGCCCGACACGCCGAAGCCTGGCTCCTCACTTCTGCCGACCCGTTCATGACGGACGACTTTCGCGGCCGCGAGGACGCCTACGCCGTGAGTGCCGCGCCCCAGCTCAAGATCATCAAGCTCGGCGGCATCCAGTCGTTCCGGGAGCTGAGCGAGCTCCGCGCCCGCTACAACGGGATCATCCGGGACGTCGGCGCGGAAACCGGCGCTCCGGTGATCGACATGGAGGCCGTCTATCGCGAGCACAGCGCCGAGCACCTCTTCACCGAGATGGACGCGATGCACGCGACCGATGCCGGCCATGCGCTCGAGGCCCAGGCGATCGTCGCGCGGTTGACGAGCCCGGGCGGTCTCCTCGCCAGGCGCGCCACGCCGTAGGGGCGCGTGTCCGATGAGCCCGGTTCCTGCGGAGGCCGCGCGCTGGATCGAGCATCTCGACCTCCGCGCGCATCCGGAAGGCGGGTACTTCCGCGAGACCTACCGCACGGAAGAGTCGATTGCGCGCGCGGCGCTCCCCGCGCGCTATGACGGAGCGCGCGCCTTCGCGGCGGCCGTCTATTTCCTGCTGCCGAGCGGTGACATCTCGGCGCTACATCGTTTGCGCTCCGACGAGCTGTGGTTCTTCCATGCCGGCAGCGCGCTCACCGTCATGAGCATCGCCGCCGATGGAAGGCTGGCCGAGGTGCGCGTCGGAGCCGACGCCATGCGTGGGGAGCACTTGCAGGCGACCGTCGGCGCGGGCTGCTGGTTCGGCGCGGCCGTCGAGGCGCCGAGCTCGTTCGCGCTGGTCAGCTGCGTCGTGGCGCCCGGTTTCGAGTTCGCCGACTTCGAGCTTGGCGACCGCGCGGCGCTGTTGCGCGCCTTCCCGCAGCATCGCGCCGTCGTCGAGCGTCTGACACATCCGTCCCCCGGGGGCCCCTCATGACCGAACGCATCACGCTGCCGCACGAGTACGCGGCGATCGATCCGACCGTCCGCCGCGAGCTCGTGCAGTACGCCGCCGTCGACGGCTACCCGCTGACCGGCGTCCTGCATCGCCCGGCGCGCACCGACCCGCCGGTCGCACTGCTCGCGATGCATCCGCGCGGCGATTTCAGCCGCCACTACCTCGCGCCGTGGCTCGTCGAGGGCGGCTACGCCTTCTTCGGCGCGGTGAGCCGCCACCTGAACAACGACGCCGATGCCATGCACGAGCGCCTGCTGCTCGATGTCGCGGGGGCGGTCGGGTGGCTGCGCGAGGCGGGCTTCGCCCGGGTCGTCCTGCTCGGTAACTCGGGCGGCGGCTCGCTCTTCGCGTTCTACATCGCGCAGCAGAGCACGGCCCCCGCGGCACGCATCGCGCACGCGCCGTCCGGCGACGGGTCGGGTCTGCCGAAGGCCGATCTTCCCGCCGTCGACGGCTTCATCCTCCTCGCGGCGCATCTCGGCGAGGGCCAGTTCCTGCTCGACCGGCTCGACCCTTCGGTCGTCGACGAGGGTGATCCGACGGCGGTCAATCCGCGCCTCGACATGTACGACCCGGTCAACGGCTACCGCCCGATGCGCGAGGGACCGTCGCGCTACTCGCCGGAGTTCCTCGCGGAGTTCCGCGCCGGGCAGCGCGCCCGCTGCGAGCGGCTCGACCGCCAGGCGCTCGCCTGGTGCGAGGAGGCCGCCTACTTCCGCCGCCGCATGGGCATGCCCGACGACGGGGCGAAGCCGGCCACGCCGGCGGAGCGCATGCTCGTCGCCCGCCGCGCGCTGCAGCGGCGCTACATGCTCATCTACCGGACGCTCGCCGACCCGCGCTATCTCGATCTCACGCTCGACCCGTCGGAGCGCGTGCTCGGCTCGATCTTCTCCTTCGGCCGCGACCCGATCGTCGGCAACTACGGCGAGGGGCTGGCGCGGGCGATGAGCGCGCGCGGCTGGCTCTCGACGTGGTCGGGCCTGTCGTCGAACGCCGCGCTCGAGCGCACGCTGCCGTCGGTCACGCTGCCGACCCTCGCCATCAGCGCCCTCGCGGACACCGACATCCATCCCGGCGAGTCGCGCCGCGCGTTCGCGGCGGTCGCGGCGCGCGACAAGACGTCGCACGAGCTCTCCGGCGCCGACCACTATCTGCGCCCGACGACCCCGGGCGGTCGCGACCCGCGCGAGGTCGCCGGCCGCGACCTCGTAGTGCCGTGGCTGCGCGAGCGCTGGCCGGTGTAGCTACGCGCAGCGTTGCGAGTCTCGTTGGAGGCCGCAAGACTCGGCGACACCGCTCGATACCATATTGGAGTATGGCATGGAGACTGGTATACCGAGGAGCGTGAGCACGGCGCGGAAGGTGACAGTGCAACTCCCCGTCGATTTGCTCAAGAGGGCGCAACACTTCTCGGGTGAGAGTCTGACGGCAACGATTCGGCGGGGCCTGGAGCTGCTCGCCGCCGGTGCGGCGTACGAGGAGCTGTCCAAGATGAGGGGAAAGGTCAAATTCTCCATCGACTGGCGCGAGCTCCGTCGCGACCGTCGATGATCGCGGTCGACACGAGCTCCTGGATCGCGTTCTTCGAGGACGCTTGCGGAGGAGATACTCTGCTGGTCGAGCGGGCATTGGCCGACAGCCAGGCGTGCATGCCCCCCGTCGTACTGACTGAGCTGCTGAGCGATCCGCGCCTTCCCGCACGGCTCGAGGTCCTGATCTCACAGCTCCCCGTACTCGACATCCTGAGCGGCTATTGGCAGCGCGCGGGAGCGTTGCGGGCCAAGATGATCCGCTCGAAGAGACGCGCGCCGCTCGCGGACGCGCTGATCGCGCAGAGCTGCCTCGACCACGACGTGCCGCTCGTGACGCGTGACGCTGACTACCGGAGCTTCGCTCGCGTGGCCGGGCTACGGATCGTCGCCGCCTAGCTGCTTACTGCCTGGCAGCGCCCTTGGCTCGACGCGGGGCGGCCGCCGATTTCGCCTCTGCGGGCGGAACGGCGCGTAGAGTGAGCCGCAGGCGCGCCGGGCCGGGTAGGCCCGCGGCGTTGTTGATGCCGGCCGCCTGGGTGGCCGACGCGCAGAAGAGGGCGACGTAGGTCGGCTGCGCGCGGTCGCACGTGCCGGTGGCGGTGATCGTGTCGCCGAAGCAGGGACGCACGCGCGCCTTGCAGGTGCCGGCGCCGCGAAACTCCTTCTCGCAGTCCAACGTGCCGCTGCCGATGAGGCACGAGCGGAAGGGCTGGCCGCTGCAGGCGCCGTCGAGCGGTGCCTCGCAGAGCTCCTTGTCGCCGCACGTGCCCGAGTCGCAGGCGTTCGGCTGCGGCTGGCCGGCGCAGTAGCAGTGGTCGGCCATGCCGGGGCGCCGGGTCTTGCACGCGGCGTCGGCGGTGAGATGGACGCTGCCGGTCGTGAGCGGCGCCAGGTCGATCGTGAGCGAGCCGATGCCGGCGGTGCTCGGCGGCAGGCAGGCGTTCGAGGTGGCGCCGAAGAGCTTGCTCACGGCATTGGCATCGCAGGGCTTCCCGGCGCTCTCGCCGCCGGCGCAGCGGCCGTCGGCGCGGCCGTCGTTGGGGGTGCGATCGCCGACGCAGACGGGGCAGGGACGTCCGAGCTCGATGCCGGTGTAGACGGTCGAGCGCAGGGCGAGGCGCAGCTCGCCGCAGCCGCTGGTCGCGCCCACGTGGCCGCTCAGCGGCTCGCGCAGCCGGCTCACGATGCAGGCCGGGACGCCGCCCGCCGAGAGCGGCACCGGCGCGCCGAAGATCGCGTCGGCCGCGCCGCCCTGCACGCTGCACTCGCCGTCGGCGCCGCACGCGAGGCCGAGCTCGATCGGCTGCTCGGCCGCCCATGGCTGGTGATGGGCGATGCCGGTCCAGCCGATGTCGATCGTCGAGGCGGCGGCGACGCGGTAGCGGGCGACCGTCGGCGCCGCAACGTCCGCGGCGCGCGCCGTGCTCGGCCCGGCACACGCGGCGGCGAGCAGCGCGACGAGGCACGCGACGGACGCGGCCGCGCCGCGCGTGCCTCTCACTGCGCGGCCGTCTTCGAGAGCCGCTCGATCTCGCGCAACTCGCTCGCCGAGACCGGCATCACCGAGAGGCGCGGCAGCCGCACGAGTGGGAACGTCGCGAGCGCGGGGAGGGCCTTCAGCTCCTTCAGGGTCACCGGACGCGGCAGGCGCTTCCCCGCCTGCAGATCGATGACGACGAGCGCGGCGCTCTTCGCCTTGGGATCGGGGTAGGCCTCCGAGGTCGCCTCGGCGAGCCCGATCACGGCCTTCTCGTCGCCGGTGTGGTAGATCAGCAGGCGGTCGCCGCGCGCGATCTCCCGCAGGTTCTTCAGCGCCATCGGGTTCTTGACGCCGTCCCAGGTGGTACGGCGGTCACGCTCGAGCTGGTCGAACGAGTAGGCGCTCGGCTCGGTCTTCAACAGCCACGTCCGGCTCATGCCGACCGACCCTAGTCGCGCGCGCGCGTCGGCGTCAACGCCGACGCCGCCGGGCCGGTACGACGGGGGTCGGCGGGCGGCGGCCGGCGAGCACGGCGGCGAGGTTGCGCGCGGCGAGCACCGCCATGCGCGTCCGCGTCGCCGACGTGGCGCTCGCGACGTGCGGCGTCAGGACGACGTTCGACAGGCGGCGGAGCGCGGCCGGCACGCGCGGCTCGCGCGCGAAGACGTCGAGCCCGGCGCCGCCGAGGTGCCCCGTCGTGAGCGCGTGCACCAGCGCCGGCTCGTCGACCACGGCGCCGCGGCTCGTGTTGACGAGTATGGCGCCGGGCTTCATGAGCCCGAGCTCGCGGGCGCCGATCAGGCGGCGCGTCGCCGGCGTGAGCGGCACATGCAGCGAGACGAAGTCGGCGGCCGCCAGGAGACGGCGGAGCGGCACGCGCGTCGCCCCGGCCGGCGGGCGCGCGGCGGCATGCCGCTGGTGGTAGAGCACGCGCATGCCGAAGCCGCGGGCACGGCGCGCCATTGCGGCGCCGATGCGGCCGAGGCCGACGAGGCCGAGCGTCGCGCCGTGCACCTCGGTGCCGAGCAGCAGGGCGGGGTCCCAGCCGCGCCAGCGGCCGGCACGGACGAGCCGGTCGCCCTCGGCGACCCGGCGCGCGGTCGTGAGCAGCAGCGCGAAGGCGAGGTCGGCGCAGGCCTCGGTCAGCACGTCGGGCGTGTTGGTGACGACGATGCCGCGCGCCGCCGCGGCCGCGAGATCGACGTTGTCGAAGCCGACGGCGCAGTTCGCGACGACGCGCAGGCGCGGCGCGCCCGCGAGCACGGCGCCGTCGATCCGGTCGGTGAGGAGCGTGAGCGCGCCGTCGACACGCCGGAGCGCGGCGGCGAGCGCGTCGCGCGGCATCGGCTGCGGGCCGCGGTAGGTCGTGACGCGCGTGCCCTGGAGCAGCGCCCGCGCCTCGGGCGGCAGCGGGTAGGTGACGAGTACGCGAGCCGGCATTGTTCCCCCGCCGCGAACGATCTACACGAGCGGGGTGTCCGTCGCTCGCTTGGGGCTTCTCGCCGCGGCGCTCGTCCTCCTACCATCCGCGGCGTTCGTCGTCACCGACCACGCGGTCTATCACTTCGAGCGCGACAACGCGTTTTGCGTGAGCTGCCACCTGCACGAGAAGCTCCTCGCCACCTTCGAAGCGGGGGCGACGCAGGCGACGGATCTCTCTGCCGTGCACTTCAGTGCGCTCGACGAGCCGCGCTGCATCGCCTGCCACAAGGGCGAGGGCACGATCGAGCGCGCCAAGGTGCTCGCGGTCGCCGGCTGGGACGCCGTCGAGTACGTCGCGGGCGACCGCAACGAGCCCGATCACAGCCACGTCCCGATCGCCGACGTCGGCTGCACCCACTGCCACGACCAGCTCGGGGCGCGGCCGGACGGCCCGGACTTCCATCAGCGGGCGGAGCACCGCAACCTGCCGATCACCTGCGTCTCGTGCCACCAGGCGCACCGGACCGGCGACCCGAAACAGAGCTTCCTCGCCGAGGACCACGTCGTGCCCGAGTGCCGGACCTGCCACCCGGATCTCGCCGCGTCCAATTGACGAGCTAGGTCATCGTGACGTGGTGCCAGAGATCGAACCCCGCAATGGTGAAGTGGTGGTCGAGCGTCAGCGCCCAACGCATCCGCTCGCTCTCCATGAAGGCGAAGCTCGCGGCATCGACATATGAGATCGGCTGATCCGCGAGCCTCGCGAGCCAGCGGCGGGCGGCGGTGTGGTGGTTCGCCGTCTGGAAGGCGACCTGGACGAGACGGCTTGCGTCGATCGCCTCGAGCGCGCGTGCCGCGGCGGCCACCCCGGAATGGAAGAGCTGAAAACGATGCACCTCGGACAGCACGAGACTCGTCGTCACGAACCGAACCGCACCGCCCGCTGTCGCCGCGAGATGGAACGCCCGTTCGATCTCGGGATGGTGACGATCGCGCGCGCTGAAAAGCGCGATCCAGGCGCTACTGTCGACGAAGACGACGGCCGGTGTGACGAGGCCGCGTCCTGTACCGTGGCGCCGTTTCCGCAACGACGATCTCCTCGAGATAGCGCTCGAAACGTTCGCTGCAATCGGCCGGGAGGCCGTCGACGTACCCGCTGAGCTGCAGCACGGGGTCGGACGCTGGCGCCTGCGTCAGGGCGCGAATTGCCGCGCGCACCGCTTGCGACTTCGTCCATCCTCGTCGTCGCGACCATTCCTCCAGTCTCGCCAGATCGGCGTCCTCGATATAGACCTGCAGCGGACGTGTCATGATCCATGAGTTTATTGAATCATGATGACCGATGTCAAGTTATCATGAACCATTGTCGTCACGTGGCGCCCTACTTTCCCAACGCGTGACCGTGTGCGACTCTTCCGCATGGAGGAAGGCATCATGCGGACGATGACGACGTGGCAGACGATGGCGCTAGCGATGGCGCTCGTGGCGCTTCCGCGATACGCGGGCGCGTACCCCAATGGGACGGGCGAGTACGTCACCGACGCGGGTCCGTTCTGCGCCGGCTGCCACAGCTCGCGGCAGGAGTCGCAGTTCCGCGAGCTGCCGAAGGAGCACGCGGCGCAGCAGCTCGTCGACAACAAACACCTCGCGCTCATCACCAAGGGCACCGGTCCTTACCAGAGCCTCTCCGACGCCGACCGCGCCGCGCTCGTCGAGCAGCTGCGCGCCGTCGACACCGCCAGCACCGTCACGATCGAGGTGCCGAAGAGCGTGAAGCCCGGTGCATCAGTCACTGCGACGGTGAAGGTGAAGGGCGGCGCCGGCCCGGTCGTGGGCGTCATGCTCCTCGACTCCGACCTGCGCTACCAGTCGCGCACGCCCGCCGCCGACGGCTGGATGATCACCGCCGCGCCGGCGGTCACCGGGCCCGACGGCAAGCCGCAGACGACGTGGACCGACAAGCGCGCCGCCGGCCTCGGCAAGAACATCAACTACGTCATGGTGTACGGCATGAAGGGCGACGCGGTCGCGAAGACGTTCAGCAGCGCGACCGTTGCCTACACCCTCACCGCGCCGACCAAGCCCGGCGACTACACGCTCGCCGCGGCGTTGCTCTACGGCACCGAGAAGGCGTCGCCGCTCTCGACCGTGAAGAAGACGGGCTTCGACCTGCCGATGGGCGGCTTCGCGGGCGCGTCGGGACGCATCCTCTTCACGGACGCGCAGAAGGTGACCGTCACCCCGTGAGGCCGTAGCGCTTCATCAGGCGGTAGAGCGTCGTGCGGTCGATGCCGAGGGTGCGCGCGGCCTCGGTGCGCTGGCCGTGCGCGGCCTCGAGCGCGGAGCGGATGCGCGCCGCCGTCGCCTGATCGAGCGTCGCCTGCAGGGTCCCCTCGCCGCCGGCCGGCGCGGCCGGCGCGGGTGACTCGTCGAGCAGCAGGTCCTCCGGGGTGATGACGTCGCCGCGGGCCAGCACGACGCCGCGCTCGATCGCGTTCTCGAGCTCGCGCACGTTGCCGCGCCACCCGTGCGCGACGAGCGCCGCCTCGGCCTCCGCTGCCAGCTCCACCTGACGGCCGGACTGCTCGGTGTGGCGGTGCAGGAAGTGGCGGGCGAGCGGCAGGATGTCCTCGCGGCGCTCGCGCAGCGGCACGAGCGCGATCGGGATGACGTTCAGGCGGAAGAAGAGATCCTCGCGAAAGCGGCCGGCGGCGATCTCGTCCTTCAGCTGGCGGTTCGTCGCCGCGACGACGCGGACGTCGACCCGCCGCGCCTCGGTGCCGCCGACGCGCAGCACCTCGCCCTCCTGCAGGACGCGCAGGAGCTTCGCCTGGAAGTCGCCGCTGATCTCGCCGATCTCGTCGAGGAAGAGGGTGCCGCCGGAGGCGCGCTCGAAGCAGCCCGCGCGCGCCGCCGTCGCCCCCGTGAACGCGCCCTTCTCGTGGCCGAAGAGCTCGCTCTCGAGCACGCCCTCCGCGAACGCCTTGCAGTTGATGGCGACGAACGGCCGGCCGACGCGCTCGCTCCAGTAGTGCAGCAGGCGCGCCACCAGCTCCTTGCCGGTGCCGCTGTCGCCCTGAACGAGGACGGTCGCGCGGCTCGGCGCGACGCGGCGGATCAGCGCGAGCAGCTCGCGGCTCCGCGGGCTCTCCGCGATCACCTGGTCGGCGGCGTAGCGCGTCTCGACCTCCTGGCGGAGCCAGCGGTTCTCGCGCGCGAGGCGGTTCAGCTCGAGCGCGCGGCCGACCACCGTACGCAGCTCGTCGTTGTCGAAGGGCTTGGTGATGTAGTCGAAGGCGCCCTCGCGCATCGCCGCCACCGCCGAGGAGACGCTGGCATAGGCGGTGAGCAGGATCACCGGGAGGCCCGGACGGCGCGCGTGCAGCGTGCGGAGAAGCTCGATGCCGTCCATCTGCGGCATCTTCCAGTCGGTGACGACCGCGTCCGCGCCGCGTGTCTCGAGCGCCGCGAGCGCGTCCGCGCCGCTGGCGCAGCCCTCGCACTCGTAGCCCGCACGGGTGAGCGCCGCGGCCACGACGCCGACCATGCGCTCCTCGTCGTCGACGATGAGGACGCGGGGAGTCACGCGGCGATCGCCGGCTCGCTCGCCGCCGGCAAGCGGATCACGAAGCGCGCCCCGCCGCCGGCGCGCTCGCCGACCTCGATGCGGCCGCCGTGGGCCTCGACGATCTGGCGCGCGACCGCGAGGCCGAGGCCGGTACCACGCGGCCGTGTGGTGAAGAACGGCTCGAACACGCGCTGGCGGAGCTCGGGCGCGACGCCCGGCCCGGAGTCGGCGACGGCCAGCTCCACGGCGTCGTCGGCGCGGTGCGCCTCGAGCGCGATCTCGCCGCCCGGCTCGAGCGCCGCGGTGGCGTTGCTGAGGAGGCCGAGCAGCACCTGACACACCAGGTCCGGGTCGGCGCGCACCGGCGGCACGTCCTCGCCGTCGCGCCGCTCGACATGCACGCCCGCGTCGGCGAGGTCGTCGGCGGCGAGCAGCAGGGCCCGGTCGAAGAGCGCCCGCGCAGCGACCGGACGGGGCGAGAGCTGGGGCGGGCGCGCGAACGCGAGGAGGGCGCTGATCACGTTGCTCAGGCGGTCGATCTCGGCGGTGATGAAAGCGCACGCGCGCTGCGCCTCGTGGTCGCCGGGCGCCGCCGACTCGGAGAGGCCCTGGGCGGAGGAGCGGATCACCGCGAGCGGGTTCCGCACCTCGTGCGCGATCGCCGTCGCGAGCTGCCCGAGCGCGGCGAGCTTCTCGCTCTGCACCAGGCGCGCGCGCGCGGCGCTGATCGTCTCCACCTGCTCGCGGATGACCGCCGCCGCCTCGCGATCGCGCCGCCGGCTCTCGATGAGCGCCCCGATGAGATAGCCGAGGAGCGCGAACGACGAGCCGAAGAACGCCGCCACGAGCATGGTCACGTCGCGGCCGTTCATCGCGAACGTGATGCCGAATGCCGCCAGGGTTGCGGTGTCGACCAGGGCGAGGGCGACGCCCGCGCCCGCGAGAGTGAATCTCAGATGTCGCCTCATGGAGCGGCTCCTCGTTGCAATCCGCGCACCGGCGATTGTTTCGCAGGCGGGAGGCCCGGCGCAAGAGCGGGACGGGCCTCACCGGCCGCGGCGTTGCGCCGCTGCCACGCGGTGTGGCGTGGGCGCCACGCGAGCCCGCGGCGCGACGGCCCGTTCGCCAGACGCGGCGGGCGCGGATGCCGCCCGTGTCCGCTGGCACGCCTGTTGGATTGGAGGGCAGGAAAGGAGCGGAACCATGAACCTCAAGCAGATCGGCACCGGCCTCGTCCTCGCGGACTTCGTCGCCCTGACGGCATACGCCGTCTGGCACTACGGCTACCTCGCGTTCTTCGACGTCCACGCCATGAACGCGATCAACGCGCAGATCTTCGTCGACCTCTGCCTCGCGCTCTCGATGGTGAGCATCTGGATGTGGCAGGACGCGCGTGCGCGCGGTGTCTCGGCACTGCCGTACCTCGTCGTGACGCTCTTCCTCGGCAGCATCGGCCCGCTGCTCTATCTCTTCCGTCGCGCTGCCGACGAGCCGGTACACGACGGCGTGCGCGTCCCGCACATGCGCCATGCCTGAGGCGGAGACGACCATGATCCCCGACGAACTTTCCGACCTTGGCGCGATCCGCGAGACCCTGCGCCTCGCGATGGCGCAGCTCGGCGCGACGCCGAGCATCGAGGACTTCCGCCGCGCCTACGACACGGTGTTCGGCGAGATGCTGCCGCTGCCGGTGGGGGTGGCGTTCGAGGCCGTGCAGGACGGCGAGGTGCGCGGCATCTGGTCCGGGACCCCGGACACAAGGCACGACCGGGTCGTGCTCTACTTCCACGGCGGCGGCTACTTCGCGGGCAGCGCCCGGAGCTGGCGGCTCATGTCGGGCGAGCTCGGCCGGCTGACACGGGCAAGGAGTTTTTCCGTCGACTACCGCCTGGCGCCGGAGCATCCCTATCCGGCGGCGCTCGACGACGGCGTCGCCGCCTATCGCTGGCTGCTCGGGCAGGGCTGCCCACCGACGGGCATCGCCGTCGCTGGCGACTCGTGCGGCGCCGGGCTCGCGGTCGCCGTGATGATGCGGGCCCGTGCCGCCGGTCTGCCGCTGCCGGCGGCGGCGTACCTCGTGTCGCCGGCCGTCGATCTCGCGGTGACGCAGGAGTCGGTCGACCGCAAGGCGGACGTCGACCCGACCGGCTCGCGCGCCGGGCTCGAGCTCTGCGCCTCGCTCTACCTGCAGGGGCCGTCGGCGCCCGACCGGCGCGATCCCCTCGTATCGCCGATGTACGCGGAGCCGGCCGATCTCGCCGGCTTCCCGCCCGTCCTCGTGCACGTGGCCTCGCACGACGTCATGCTGGACGAGGGTCTTCGCCTCGCGCGCCAGCTCGCGATGGCCGACGTCGCGACCACCGTGCAGGTCTGGCCCGAGTACTTCCACGCGTTTCCGCTCTGGTACGCGAGCCTCGCGGCGGGACGGACGGCGCTTGCAGCGGCCGCGGATTTTCTCGCCGCGCACTGGGCCGCGGCGCGCCTTGACGGCGCCATGCGAGCGAGGGCATGAGCACGCAATGCGAAAGCCTTCTGCGGCGTCAGCCGCGATCCTCGCCGCCGCCCTCGTCGTGCTCGCGCGGCTGTCGCACGCTGCCGATCAGCCGATCGATGCGCAGAGCCTCGTGCTCAAGCGGTCGGCGACGAAGGCCAAGCTGGCGTTCGTCACCCACGATCCGGGGTTTCTCTTCCCCACGGTCGGCGGGCTGGACGATCCCGCGACCGGCAGCCCGGGCGGGCTGACGATCGAGCTCTTCTCGGCGGCCGAGGGCTCGACGGCGTTGATCGCGGATCCGGGCGCAGGCAATCCCGGATGGACGGTCAAGGCGACGGGTACCCCGACGTTCAAGTTCAAGAATCCGCTCTCGGCACTCGGCACCTTCAAGCTGAAGGCGGTCGTCCTCAAGCAGGGGAAGGTGCTGAAGATCACGGCGAAGGACGTCGGTAGTTTCGCGCTCGGCGGCCCGCAGGGAGCAGTTGGCGTCCGCATCACGACCGGCACGCTGCGCAACTGCGTGCGCTTCGACGGCGCGACGATCCGCAAGGACGTCGCGGGGAGCTTCGTCGCGCACAATGCGGTGGGCGCGACGCTCGCCGACTGCTCGGACACGAGCCTCGAAGGCATGGTGCCGGACTGCGGCTCGAGTGCGTTCCCGGCATGCGATAGCCCGTGCCCGGGCGACGGCGTGTGCACCGGCGGCCTGGGTGTCTGCAAGTGCGTGTCTCCGAGCTCCCCGTGCGGCGACACCGACCCGGTGTGCAACGGCACGTGCGGCGCCGGCGAGGAGTGCGCGGCCGTTGGTCCCGGCCCGTATCGAACCTGCGTCTGCATCCCCACGGGCAGCACGCCGTGTGGCGATCCGGGTGCGCCGGTGTGCGGCGGTGCGTGTCCGAGCGGCAGGGTCTGCCGCCCCGCGTACGCGCTGCCGGTCCTGGGCGGCGCGCTGGGGTGCGGCTGCGAGCTGCCGGGCGAGTGCGGGCAAGGCGGCGCCGACTGCCCTAGCGGCTTCGCCTGCGGGATCATACCTCCCGGCACCTATCTCTGCGCTCCCATCCACTGCGGGGGCAGTGCGGTCTACCCGACGTGCGGGGGCACCTGCGTTTCGGGCGCCGGGTGCCAGCCTGTCAAGATCGACGCCGCCTCCTACACCGATTGCGTGTGCGCCGTTCCGGCTTCCTGCGACGCCGGCTGCGGCGGGCTCACCTGCGGAAGCGGCGACGTGTGCACGATCGCCAGCGACGGGACCTGCGGCTGCGGCGCACCGTAGCCTGAGCGCTAGTCGTTGCGGATGCCGCCGAGGATCGATTGCCCGGTCGCTTGATACGCTGCAGCGTATCCGGCGATGACCGTCATCGTCATCACCAGGGCGACGTACGCGGCGGCGGTGCCGAACGCGAAGTGCAGGTTCAGGTAGTAGCCGAGCAGGTAGCGAAAGTTCACCCCGACCCAGATTCCCGCCGTCACGACGCCCACCGGAATGCCGAGGATCGTGCCGAGCGTACCGATGGTCGCGGATTCCAGCACGACCGAGCGTCGTACCCGCTGCTCGTCGGCGCCGATGAGCCGCCAGATCGCCAGGTCACGCCGGCGCTCGAGGATCGACGAGAGCAGTAGATCGAAGATGCCGGCGACGGCGACGATCGCAACGAGCAGGTGCAATGCATCGGTGAATGCGAACGCGCGATCGATCATGCCTTCCTGGAACGTCAGGACCTCCTGCATCGACAGCATCTTCAACCGGTAGCGCTCCCCGAGGCGCTCCGTGATCCGGGCGCGTACGGTCTCGAGCGGCGTCGTGCCATCGAGAAACGCGAAGATCCTCGTCACCCGTGAGTCCTGCCATCGTTCCGCGAAGACTCTGCGGTTCAAGGCGATAGCGCCGCGATCGGAGCTGAAGTCCTGGATGACCCCGACGATCGGCAGGCTCAGGACGCCGCTCGGTGTGTCGAGGTCCAACATCTGCCCCACATGAAGGTCGAAGCGATCTGCCAGGTTGATGGTGACGAGAACACCCTGCCCGCTGTCCAGCGCGTGCGCCGCGCCGCTTGGGTTCCCCTCCCGATACCACTCGGCCGGATACCGACTGCCCACGCCGTTCGGAACGCCGAAGACGCCGATGCGGGCGCCGCGAAACATCTGTCCGAAGAGCCCGCGAAAGAGCTCGACGCGTGCGATGCCGGGTATGGGTCGGATCTCGTCGCCGACGGCCTCCGGGATGGGGACCTCGAGCCATCCGCCCTCGGTCGCAACCGCGCTTACGACCAGATCCCCACGATAGGGCCCCGTGCGGAAGTAGCTGTCGACCGAACGACGGAAGCTGAGCGCGACGGACGCCACCGTGATGCCGATGCTGAGCACCAGCGCGATGCCGCCGACCGTCAAACCGGTGCGCGTCGAGGCGCCAAAGAGGCTTTCGGCGGCAATACGGCCCTCACCTCCAAACGCCCGCGGTAGCGAAACCGAGAGTCTCGTCGTCAGCCGCCTGACCAGCGGGATGGCGATGACGATCGTCGAGGCGAACCAGAGCGTCGACCCGAGGTTGCCCCACGCGATCGATTTCAGGCGGACCTCGGCAACGAGCGCCATGACGGACGCTCCAACGAGTACGATCCACCACCAGAAGAGCCGATCGGACGATCTGTCGGTGATGCGCTGGCCGCTGGGTTGGATCGCCTCGAGAGGCGAGAGGGCGGCAACCCGTCGCGCTGCGAAGAGCGAGGCGAGAAGTGCGACGGCGACACCCGACACGCCGACCACGAGCTGCCGTTCTGGATCGATCGTCAGCCGGTCGACCACGAAGTGCAACTCGAAGATGACGCCCATGGAGTCGGTCACCATGCCCACGAGGAGCGACGCGAGCACGATGCCGACGACGATCCCGAGCGCCGCTCCGAGCACCCCGAGCGCGAGCGCTTCGACCATCAGCAACCGCCAGAGCTGGGTCGATTCGGCGCCGATGAGTCGCAGCATCGCCATGGTCCTCGCCCGATGGACGGCTCCGGTCGACGTCGTGTTGTAGATGACGAATACCCCGGCGACGAGGCACAGCAGGCTCAGGCCGGTCAGCATCGCCTGGAACGACTCCAGGATGCGATCGTACTGCGCGGCGCGCTGCTCCGGGCGGGCAACCGTCAGGACCGCGGGCAGTGCGCGCTCGAGTCGCGCCCGTACCGTCTCGGCGTTGGCGTCGTGGCGCAATACGACGTCGATCTGATCGACACGGTCCGCCTTCCCCAGCACGCGCTGCGCCGCCGAGAGATCCATGATCGCGATCTGTCCGCCGAATGCCGCCGCAAGCCCCTGCACCTCGAGGAGGCCCTGCACGGTGAAGTCGTCCACGCCCGCCACCGTGGTGAGCCTCAACGGGACCCTCACGCCGACCTGATGACGGTGCGCAAACGTGGTGGTCAGGAGGATCGATCGCGGATCCTCGAGTGAGCGCACGATGTCGCTCCGCGCGGTCGCGGTGCTGATCTGGTAGCGCGCGAGCGCGTCCTCGCCGATCAGGTCGACACCGAAGAGCTGGAGGGTTTCGCTCGGATCGTCGGCCAGGGCGACCGTGCCTCTGACGAGCGGCATGGCGGCGGCGACGTCGGGGTCGGCGCGCACCGTCTCGATCGTCGATTCCGCGAAGCCGAGCTCGCCGACGCCGAGGGTGACCTCGAGCGCCGCCGGCCCAGCCATCAGCTCGACGGTGCGTCGAAAGTTCGCCAACACGCTCGCGTTGATGACCGTGATGGCGACGATGAGTGCGACGCCCGTCGTGATGCCACCCGCGATCAGGACCGTTCGGCCCCAACTCGCGCGCAAGTACGGAACGCTGATCTGGCGAAGGAGCCGGAGCATCACGATCGTCTTCACAGAGGCCCTTGGAGCTTGTCAAAGCACGGACGCCGAACTCTGTTCCGAAGCGGAGTAGAAAATCCGGGGCAGAGCGATCGAGATCGTACGCCGCCAACCCGAGCGGACGTGGAAGCTCATCGTCGGTCATCCGAACGGCCGGGACGGACCCCTACTCGCGCACGCGCCCGCGTGCTAGTCGCAACCGTCGAGAGGAGATTTCCATGGCTCAGACAGTCAAGAGCGGTTGCACGTGCGGCGCGGTCCAGGTCGAGTTGACCGGCGACCCCAACATCCAGGTGTATTGCCACTGCAGCTCCTGCCGGGGGTGGTTGGGGGCACCGATCCACGCCGCGACGCTCTGGCCCACGCCCAACGTCAAGGTCGTGAAGGGCGCCGACAAGCTCGGCATGTTCAAGCGGACCGAGGCGAGCCACCGCCAGTTCTGCACGAGCTGCGGCAGCCCGGTGCTCGTACTTCACCCCGCGATCGGGATGACGGACATTCCCGCGGGGACGATCCCCGGCTTCGCGTTCAAGCCGACGCTGCACGTGCACTACGGCGAGAAGGTGCTCGCGGTGCGCGACGGCCTGCCGAAGTTCAAGGACTTCCCGAAGGAGTTCGGCGGCTCCGGCGCTACGCTCGCGGAGTAGGCGACTAGCGGCGTGACGTCGCCGGCTGTTCCTCGAGCAGCAACGTGCGCGCGTCGTTCAGGACGAGTGCGGCGTGGAGAAATCCCGTGCTGTAGACGTTGCGGACGCGATGGCCGCGGTCGAGGAGGAAGACCTTGAGGACGTGACGGAAGAGCCCGGTCCACGCCCCGTCCTCGTACCGGAGCTTGGCAACCGGTTGGTCGAAGTCGGCGAGCAGCGGTGCCAGCTCGCTCTCGCCGCGAGTGGTGACGAAGCGCCAGTCGCTCCGCGGCTGATGCAGCCGGCGTGTGGCGGCCATCCGTGCTGGCGTGTCGCGCTCGGGATCGAAGCTGATCGTGATCAAGCGGACCCGGCGCGCAAGATCACCATCGGCGGCCAGCGCACGGTCGAGGGCGTGCAGCACGGCGAAGCTCGCCGGGCAGCCCTGGATGTCGTTGCAGGTCGTGTAGACGAACGCGACGATGGCGACGCGGTCGCGGGTCAACGCGAAGAGTCGGGTGGCCTTGCCGCCGGCGTCGAGCAGCGGATGGTCGGACACGTCGTCGATCACCGGAAGCGCATAGGTTCCGGCGGGTGGAGGGGTGTACTCGGGCTTGAAGACGCCGACGCCGTAGGTGTATCCGGCGTCGGCGGGATCGACCGTGCGGAGTCGGTCGGCCGCGGGTTCCTCCGCGACGCACGTGCCGGCAAGCACCAGCACGCCCGTGATGACCACTGCCGCGTGGCGAACGTTCAGCGACGTCCCTCTGCCTGCGCCAGCCGGGGGAGCGCGCCGGCATAGATCTGATTCTTGTAGAAGCGCGTCTGCCCGAAGTGCATGATGTGCGGCCGACCGAGCTTCTCCTTGAGGAAGTCGACGCTGAAGAGCGGCGTCAGGCGCTTCCCGTCCCAGCCATAGGCCTTGAGGAACTGCTCGTCATCCTTACCCTTCTTGTCCCAATTGGCGAGCAGCGACGACGTGAAGTAGACCCGCTTCCCATCCCAGGTCTCGGAAACCATGTTCACCTGCGAGCCGATCTTCTGCGTGGTGACGAGCTTCGGGTGGTGCGGATCCTCTACGTCGTAGACGCGGCAGCTGCCGTCCATGAACGTGTCGACGAAGAGGTAGCGATCGTCGGCAGAGAGGCTGACGTCGACCGTGAGGAGCGGCTGCTGCTTCGGCTCGCCGATGTCGCCAACGGCGCTCGCGGCGAACGTGCCGTCGTCGCGCTGCTCGACGAGCCAGATCTTCGACGTCAGGGCGCTCGCGGTGAACGCGTAGTTGTGACGCGGCTGCAGCGCCCAGCGGATCTCGAGCGGCGCGCCCGGCACCTCGAGCGTCTGGATCGCCTTGCGGGCGTGGAAGTCCCACATCACCATGGTGTGCCCGAAGCGCTTCATCGCTTCCCCGTCGGCGAGCAGCTTGCCGAGATCCATCATGTAGTTGTTCCAGCCCGTGAACGACGAGGTCAGCATGCGATTCAACCGCGGTTGCACGCGCGCGTCGTAGCCGTACTCGGCCCCGTCCGGCAGCCACAGTGTCTGGATGTACTTGCCGTCGTTGTTGTACTCGACGAGCGCCGTCTTGCCGCCGTGATCCTTGTCGTTGGAGAGACCGGTGATCAGCATGCGGCCGGGAAGCGCGAAGAACGTGTGCGGCCCGATCACCCCACCGCTGTCCTTCACGAACGAGTCGATCGTCCGCACCATCTTCGGATGCGCCGGGTCGGCGGCGAGATCGAACACCCACATCATGCTGTCGTCGAGGCCGCCCGCCCAGAGGTGCCGCCGATCGTCGCTGAAGCCGGCGTGATGCGCCTCGTGCTTGCCCCCCACGGAGACCGACGATACGACCTTGCCGTAGGTCGCGGCGTCGGCAGGATTGGCGCCGATCGTCACCAGCTTGTCCGATCCGTCGCCGACCCCGTCGATTCCCAGCGTCCACACGTAGACGTAGTCCTCCTGACCGGTGATCTTGGGCATGTACGGCGACATGCAGGTCTCGTCGGCGCGCGCGGCTCCCGTACCCAGGACGACCACGACCATGGCGAGCAGCCTGGCTAGCAATCGGGCCATGAGGTTCCCTCCTTGCGAGGGAACCTCACGCACCAAATGGCGCCGATAGCAATCGTCGGCGACGGTCTGGGGCTCTGGCGCCGCATGCGGCCGTAAGCCGCGGCGTCGATTGCATTCGGCGGGGTACTGGGGGACAGTCCCGGCAAACCACGCCGGTCCCCGCCTCCCCGGCGGGCGCACGAAGGAGATGAGCCATGCAGGAGTACAAGCTCTACATCGACGGGAAGTTCTGTGACGCGGAGGGGGGGAAGACCGCCGACTCGATCAATCCCGCGACCGAGCAGCCGTGGGCGCGCATCGCCCGGGCGAGCCGCGCCGACACGCAGCGCGCCATCCAGGCGGCGCGCACGGCCTTCGACGAGGGGCCCTGGCCACGCATGACGCAGGCCGATCGCGCCAAGATCCTGAACCAGATCGCGGCCGGCCTCGAGGCGAAGAGCCAGGAGATCGCCGCCATCGAGACGCAGGACTCGGGCGGCACCATCCGCAAGACCGCCGGCGACATGATGTTCGGCGCCGCGCAGCTCAAGTACTTCGCCGAGATGGCGGAGAAGCTGCCGTTGATGGAGGAGATCCAGGTCCCGCAGTTCCCCGCGCAGTCGAAGAACTATCTACAGCGAGAGGCGATCGGCGTCTGCGGCCAGATCATCCCCTGGAACTTCCCGCTGATGATGGCGGTGTGGAAGCTCGGGCCCGCGCTTGCCACCGGCAACACGGTCGTGCTGAAGCCCGCGACCGACACGCCGTGCTCCGCGCTCGAGCTCGCGAAGATCATCGACGAGAGCGACCTGCCGAAGGGCGTCGTCAACGTGATCCACGGCAGCGGCGCCGAGTGCGGCGAGGAGATCTGCACGAGCCCGCAGGTCGACAAGGTGGCGTTCACCGGCTCCACCGAGGTCGGCCGCCGCATCCAGCAGCTCGCCGCCTCGACCATCAAGAAGGTCACGCTCGAGCTCGGCGGCAAGTCGGCCAACATCATCCTCGACGACGCCGATCTCGACATGGCGATCGACGGCACGCTCTTCGGCTGCTTCTTCCACCAGGGCCAGGCGTGCGAGTCCGGCACGCGCCTCTTCGTCTCCGAGGCGAAGCACGACGAGATCGTCGCCCGCCTCGTGGAGCGCACCAAGACGCTGACGATCGGTGACCCGCTCGACTTCAACAGCGCCCAGGGCCCGCTGGTCTCCGCCCGCCAGCGCGAGACCGTGCTCGGCTACATCAAGGCCGGCATCGACGAGGGCGCCAAGGTCGCCGTCGGCGGCAAGCGCCCCGAGGGCCTCGCCAAGGGCTACTACGTCGAGCCGACCATCCTCACCAACGTGAAGAACAGCATGAAGGTGGCGCAGGAGGAGATCTTCGGCCCGGTGCTCGTCGTCATCAAGTACAAGAACATCGACGACGCGATCAAAATGGCCAACGACTCCATCTACGGCCTCGGCGGCGCGGTGTGGTCGAAGGACAAGGAGAAGGCCACGGTGGTCGCCAAGCAGATGCGGACCGGCACCGTGTGGATCAACGACTACCATCTCCTCTCGGTCGCCGCGCCCTTCGGCGGCTACAAGCAGAGCGGCATCGGCCGCGAGTTCGGCCTCGAGGGCATCCTCGAGTACACCGAGGTGAAGCACATCCACGTCGACATGGTGGACAACCGCCCGGCGAAGTTCTGGTACGGCGCGCTCTTCGGCGCGTAGACCGCCCGATCAACACGGGCGCGGGGCGGTCTGACGATCGCTGGTTGCGACGTTTCGGCAGAGGGCAGGGCATCGCGCCCTTCCCTCTGCCGTTGCTTCATGGCCAGATGTAACCATGAAGCAGGTGAAGATCGCCGACCTGAAAGATCGGCCGTCGGAACACCTCCGTGCAGTCGAGCGGGGCGAGCAGATCGAGGTGACGGATCGTCGGCGCCCGATTGCACGCATCATCCCGATCGCGAACGGCACGGAATCACGCATCGTCCCGGCGGAGATTGCGCCCACCGCACTGCGGCGCCGTCGCTACCCTCCCGCCCGCTGGCCGGTCGATTCGCTGCAGCTGCTGCTGCGTGACCGTAAGAAGCGGTGACCCTCTTGATCGCCCTCGATAGCTCCGTCCTCGAACGCGCGGCGGACCCTTTCCCGACCAGCATCGGAACCCTCGATGCGGTACATCTCGCGAGTGCGCCGTTGGCACGCGCAACCGAGCCGGCGCTCGTTTTTGCGACCCACGACCGTGAGCTCGGGCTGGCGGCGCGAGCGGCAGGCTTCCGCGTCCTCGGGGTCGCAGCCCTCGGCGGGCACGCGCGGGGTCACCCGCGACGTTGATGATGGGCCAACTACGGTCCGGTGCCTTGCAGGTGCGGTGAGAGCTCGGACGTGCTCCAGCAGAGTGGCAGGACGCTGCGTGCGTGCCAGCCCTCGTCGACGCGGATGCGCAGCAGGCGCTCGGCGCCGGCGAACGCCGCGACCTCGGGACCGTCCCACACGATGGTGACGGCGCCGGTCAGACTGAGCAGATCCCCGCGCTCGAAGTCGACGAAGACGAGCCCGGCGCGCGGATTGGCGATGAGGTTGCCGAGGGTGTTGAAGAGATAGTTGCCGACGAAGTCCGGCACGGTGAGCTCGGTCGCCGCCGCGGCGCGGCCGTCTCCCGGTACCTCCGCGATGCGTACGAAACCGGGCTTGCCGCCGCGGTGCGAGACGTCGACGCCCTCGGCGCGCGCGGCCCCCGGCGACGCCGCATGCGCGGCGGCCGACGCGATGAAGAAGGTGTCGGCGTAGGAGATCATGCGGCGCGCGTCGGCCGAGAGCGTCGCGCCTTCGGTCGCGGCGGGCGGCGGCGCCTCGCGGTCGAGCCAGGTCGGCGTCCGCGCCTGGATGTACTTCGGGCAGTTGCCGAAGCTCTGCTCGACGGCGACGCTGAAGCCGCGCGCATCGAGCGCCACGACCCTGCCGTTCAGGCGGTTGCGCCGGCGCGTCGGCAGCTCGATGCCGAGGATGCCGAGCGGCGCGCCCACGGCCAGATTGGCGGCGAGCGGGTCGCCCGGGAACGGCCGCGCGTCGACCCGCAAGGTGCGGGGATCGGGCGAGCCGACGAAGCCGGGACGGCCCGCCAGGATCGATGCCCACGGGCGGCCGTGCCCGTCGAGGCTCCCGACCACGAGCATGGGAAGCTGCGCGAAGAGCTCGCGATGCTGGTCGGGCATGTGGTCGCGCAGCAAGATGCGTCCGACCTGCTCGATGCGCTCGCGGATGCCGGCCCGCGTCTGCGCCTCCTGCTCGCCGGGGTGGAAGACGCTCGAGTCCGCCATGGCCGTCTCGAGGACGATGGCCCGCGCCCGCAGGTGCGTCAACTGGCGCGGCGCGGGGCGGTGGCCGAGGCGCGTCGGCTCGCTTGTCGTGGATCGGCACACGAGGCAGAAGGGGGCATGCGCATCGCCGCCACGCCACGCGCCTGCGAGGTCCTCGACGCGGTGCGCGCGGCACGTCCGGGAGCGGCACTGACCTTCGTGTTCGGCTCGGGGTGTTGCGAGGGTGCGGCGCCGCATCTCTTCGCCGACTACGCGCGCACCCGCGAGCACGCCGAGGTGGGCGAGGTCGGCGGCGTCGACGTGCTCGCCGACAGCCACATGCGCCGGCTCTACGAGGGACGCGCGCTCGTGATCGACGCGGAGGAAGATCCGCTCGCCGACGGCTTCTCGGCCGAGATCCCACTCGGCTGGCGCTTCACCATGCGCGTCGCGGAAAGGAGCGATTGATGGCCACGACCTCGATGACCCGCGCGGAGCGCGAGGCGTTCCTCGCCGGCGTCCACGTCGGCGTGCTCGCGCTCGCCGAGGAGGGGCGACCGCCGCTGACCCTGCCGATCTGGTACGATTATCGGCCGGGCGGCGAGCTGCGTCTCATCACCGGCCGCGACTCGCGCAAGGGCCGACTCCTCACGCCGGGCGCGCGCCTCAGCCTGTGCGCGCAGAGCGAGGTGCCGCCCTACAAGTACGTCACGGTCGAGGGCGTGGTCGAGCGGCTCGGCGACGCCGACGTCGCGCGCGACGTGCGGCCCATCGCGCGCCGCTACCTCGGGCAGGAAGGCGGCGACGGCTACGTTGCCTGGGTGGAGAGCGCGCACCCGGACCAGGACGACGTGCTGGTCACCGTGCGCATCGAGCGCTGGATGACCATGGACTTCTCGAAGGAGTTCTGACGATGCGCCTCAGGCAGGTCGCGCTGGTCGCGCGGGATCTCGAGGCGGTCGTCGCCGACTGCTGTGCGGTCCTCGGGCTCGAGGTCGCGTTTCGCGATCCGGAGATCGCGACGTTCGGCCTGCGGAATGCGCTCATGCCGATCGGCGACACCTTCCTCGAGGTCGTCTCCCCGGTGCGCGAGGACGCAACCGCCGCGCGTTTCCTCGAGCGGCGCCGCGGCGACGGCGGCTACATGGTGATCGTGCAGACCGACGACCTCGACGCCGCGCGAGCGCGCCTGGCGACGCTCGGCGTCCGCGTCGTCTTCGACGTCGCCTTCGACGACGTCGCGACCCTGCACCTCCACCCGCGCGACGTGGGGGGCGCGATCCTCTCGCTCGACGTCGCCCGGCCGCCCGAGAGCTGGCGCTGGGCCGGCCCGGTCTGGCGCGCGCACGTCAGGACCGACGTGAGCGCCGCGATCGCCGGGGTCGAGATCCAGGCCGCCGATCCGGCCGCCATGGCGGCCCGCTGGAGCGCGATCCTGGAGCGCCCGAGCCGGGAGGGCGGGCCGGGCACCTACCTGATCCCCCTGGACGACGGCGTGATCCGGCTGGTCCGGGCCCGGGACGAGCGCGGCGACGGCGTCGCCGGTCTGGACGTCCGTGTGCACGACCGCGCCAGGGCCTTGGCCAGCGCGCATGCCCGGGGGCTCGCGACGACCGCCGAAACGGTCATGCTCGGCGGCGTCCGCGTCCGGCTCTGCTGAGCGGCTTGACTTCGTCGGCTCCGGTATGTGAAGCGGGACACCGCTGCGAGAAGGACGCGCCCTTCGTGCCGACCCGCTTTCGCGTCCCTCCCGCCACCACCACGCGGTCGACCCCCCGATCGCCAGCACAGGAGAAGACGATGCGCTCCACCCTCCCCACGCTCCTCGCAGTGCTCGCCGGCGTTTCCCTCGCGTTGCCCGCCCGGGCGGACCAGCAGCAGATCGCACCGGGCACCGGGCTGCAGAGCAGCGTCGTCGTGAGCACCGGTCCCGACGGCATCTGCAACACGACGGCCGCGCTCGGCGACATCCAGGCCGCGAGCGTGGGGCACGGGACCCCGTTCCGCAACGAGGTCCGCTGCGGCGCCGACAAGATCGTCTCGACGGCGGCCCAGGGCGACGACATCCAGCTCATCGCGGTCGGCGGCGCCTGTACGGGCGTCAACAAGGCGGTCGTGGACACTGGCCCGGACGGCGTGCCCGACACCGCGCTCGCGGGTGACGACACCTACGCGCCGGGCATCGTCGTCGGCGTGCCGCCCGCCAATACGCCCTGCGTCATCGCCGGCGAGGATGGCGTGGCGCAGACCGCGGCGCCGGTCGGCGACGACGTACAGCTTCTACCGGCGGGCAGCGCGACGGCCAACGCGGCCGTCGTCCTCTGCGGGCCGAACGGGGTCGCCGACACGACGGCGAACAACGTGCTGGCCGGTGACGACGTGCAGGTGGTGGCGGTCGGCGCCGCCTGCAGCCCGACCGACGTGGTGGTCGATGCGGGCGCCGACGGCATCGCGTCGACGCGCGCCGAGGGGCCCGACCTGGTCATCCAGGTGCAGAAGCCGGTCAAGGTGACGATCCCGCGCGGCAGCGCGACCGGCACCAAGACCGTCAAGGTGAAGGTCTTCAACACCGAGTTCGGCGCGACGGCGCCGGCCGGCCGGGCGTTCAAGCTCACCTCGACCAACGGCTCGTGCCCCGGCGGCACCGTCACCCAGCTCGACGCGGACGCGTTCACCGTCGGCCTGCAGGCGACGGGCACGGTCTTCCTGAACAGCAGCACGAAGGGTACGTTCGTCGTCACGGCGCACCTCGAGGACGTCACCTCGACGGGTACCAAGGCGCCCTTCCGATGCACCTTCAACGTCTCGGTCGTCGCGCTCGACACCGCACCGGACGTGGACGACGCGGCCAACCCCGAGAACAACACGACCGCCGTCGACCTCGAGATCACCGACAAGAACGACCTCTAGGCGCCGCCGGGCCGGCCGCGGTGCTCGATTTCAGCTTCACTCCCGCTGAGGACGAGTTCCGCGCCGGCCTGCGCGCGCTCGCGCTCGCGGAGCTGCTGCCGCGCTACCGCGAGGGCGACGCTGGCGGCGTGTACCCGGCGGCCCAGATAGGCCGGGTCATCGCCTTCGCCGACGAGTTCTGGAAGGGGCGCGAGACCGAGCGGACGCTCATCGTCTCGGGCATCGTCGCCGAGGAGGTGGCGCGCGGCGACTTCAACTGCGTGCTCCCGAGCCTCGGCCCGGCACTCAACCGCGAGTTTCTCGGCGCGGCGTCGCCCGAGCTGCGCGCCCGCTGGGTGCCGGGACTCCTGAAGGGCGATCTGATTCTCGGCCTCTGCCTCACGGAAGCCGGCGCCGGCTCCGACATGGGCGCGATCGCGACGACGGCCGAGCGGCGCGGCGACGTCTGGGTGCTGAACGGCGAGAAGACGTCGGTGAGCTTCCTCAACGCCGACGTCTTCTACGTGTTCGCGCGGACCGACGCGGCCGCGCAGGGCTGGCGCGGGCTCTCGGCGTTTCTGGTGGCGCGCGACACGCCAGGCCTTGCGACCGAGGCCTACGACGACATGGGCTGCCGCGCCGTGCCGCGCGGCATCCTCCGCTTGACGAACGTGGAGGTGCCGGCGAACGCCATGGTCGGCACGCCGGGCGACGCCTTTCCGATGATCCGCAAGTTCTTCGACGTGAACCGCGCGATCATCGGCCTCAAGTGCGTCGGCGCTGCGCGCCAGACGCTCGACGAGACGATCGCCCACGTGCAGACGCGGGTGCAGTTCGGCGCCCCGCTCGCGTCGTTCCAGGGTGTCGCGTTCCCCATCGCCGAGGCAGCGACGGTGCTCGAGCTGGCGCGCTGGCAGTGCTACCGCGTGCTCTGGCTGCGGGAGCGCGGCCTGCCCTGCGCGGCCGAGGGCGCGATGGTCAAGTGGTGGGCGACGAAGGTCGCCGCCGACGTGATCCATCAGTGCCTCATCCTGCACGGGCACCTCGGCTACACGAGCCGCCTGCCGATCGAGCAGCGGCTGCGCGACGTGATCGGCTGGCAGATCGGTGACGGCTCGCCGCAGATTCAGAAGCTGATCATCGCGCGGAGCCTCTTCGGCAAGGACGTCCTGCCGCGCTGACGCGAGCCGGCCGGGGGCTGCTCAGCGCGGCGCGGCGTCCGCCGGCGGCATCGCCGGCTCCTTCATATCGTGCTGCTGCTCGAGCTTCTCGACGCGGCGCTCGAGGTCCTCGCGCTTCTCCCGCTCCGCCTGCGCGGCGGCGCTCTCCTTGCTCGGCTTGGCGGTCTTGGCCTTGGCGTGCGCGGCCGGCGGCTTGGCCGGGGCGTCCGCGGTGTCCGCGGCCGGGACACTGCGTGCGAGAACGAGCGCCCCGGCGAGCATGAGCGAGCATGCGGCGATGCGAGCGGCAGTCATCATGTCCGGCTCTGCTACCGTCGGCCTGCCCGGTGGTCAAGAGCGCCCTGCGAGCGTTGTACCGGGGGAGCGCCCGGATGTATGCGGGCGTCACCCCACCAAGGAGGTACCCCCATGAGAGCAGCCGTGATGGAGGCCGTCCGCCAGCCGCTCGTCGTGCGCGAGATGCCCGATCCGGAGACGCCGCCGAATGGGGTGCGCTTGCGGGTCGAGGCGAACGGCATTTGCCGCACGGACTGGCACCTCTGGGCCGGTGACTGGACGTGGGTGGGTGTCGCGCTGCCGACGCCGCATGTCCTCGGCCACGAGTTCTGCGGCGTCGTCGAGGAGGTCGGGCCGGACGTCACGCGCTGGAAGAAGGGCGCCCGCGTCCTGGTGCCGTTCAGCGCCGGCGAGGGCACGTGCGAGTGGTGCCGCGGCGGCCATCACAACGTCTGTGACTCGTTCCTCACCCCGGGCGTCGTCTACTGGGGCGGCTACGGTCGCTACGTCGGCGTGCCCTACGCCGACGTGAACCTCGTCGAGCTGCCGGAGTCGATCGACTTCGTCGACGCGGCGAGCATGGGTTGCCGCTTCATGACCTCGTTCCATGCCGTCGTCGATCAGGCGCAGGTGCGGCCGGGCGAGTGGGTCGCGGTGCACGGCTGCGGCGGCGTCGGACTCTCCGCGGTGCAGATCGCGACCGCGATCGGGGCGAACGTCATCGCCGTCGACGTCGCCGACGAGAAGCTCGCCTTCGCGCGCGAGCTCGGCGCGGTGGCCACGGTGAATGCCAGCAAAGATGACCCGGCCGGGGCGATCGCCACCCTCACCAACGGTGGTGCGCACGTCTCGATCGACGCGCTCGGCGTCGCCGCCACCTGCCGCAACTCGATCATGTCCCTCCGCAAGCGCGGGCGACACTTGCAGATCGGTCTCACCAGCGCCGCGGAGAAGGGCGAGATCGCGATCCCGATCGACCTCATGGTCCTCAAGGAGCTGAGCTTCATCGCGTCGCTCGGCATGCCGGCGCCGCGCTTCGGCCACATGCTCCGGATGGTCGAAAAGGGACGGCTCGCGCCCGGGAAGCTCGTGCAGCGCCGGATCGCCCTCGAGGAGGTGAGCGGTGTGCTCGAGACGATGGACCGCTACGCGAACGTCGGCGTCACGGTGATCGACCGCTACTAGCGGCCGACGGGGATCGCCTACGGCACCCGGCTGTTCAGCGGGAGCGCGAAGAGGTTCACGAGGTAGAGCTGCGGCCCGACGCTGCCGTTCGCCATCAGGTCGGCGTCCGAGAGGAAGACGGTGAACACGCCGGCGCTGTGGGCGGGATCGCTGGTGGTGCCGCCGGTGTCGGTGACCTGGCGGAGCGTCGCACCCGCGACCGTGAACTCGAAGATCTGCGGGCCGGTGCTGCCGTTGTTGAGAAGGTCTGCATTCGAGTTGAAGAGGACGCCGCGGCCCGTCAGCTCGACAGACGGGTTCGTGCTCTGCGAGCCCGAGACGTGGGTGACCTGCTGGAGCGACGTTTCCTTGCGCTTGTAGAGGAAGACCTGCGTCCCGGTGGACCCGTTGCCGAGCAGGTCGGCGTCGGAGTCGAAGGCGATGAACGAGCCGTTCTTCGACATGCTCGGGTTCTGGCTCGCGCCGGGACCGTGCGTCGGGCGCGTGATCTGCGAGGCGAAGACGTCGGACACGTAGATCTGGTTCTCGGTCTCGCCGGTATTGAGCAGATCCGCGCTGGACTCGAAGGCGACGAACTTGCCCGCCTTGCTGACGACCGGATGGGTGCTGGTGCCCGCCTTGCGCGTGATCTGGGTGAGGCCGGCGTTGTTGCTGGGGGCGCACGGGAACGGGCAGGTCGGGTTCGCGATGCGGAGATCGGCCAGGTAGATCTGCGATCCCGCGAAGCCGAGGCCGAGGAGATCGGCCTGCGACTCGAAGACCACGAAGCGTCCGCCGTCGTCCATCACCGGATCGATGCTGTCCGCCGAGCCCGCTGTGAGCGCCCACGGGGCGCCGCTCAGGCGCGGCACGAGCATGATCTGCCGGGGACCGGTGCCGCCGGGCTGGGCGTCGTAGGCGATCACCTTGGCGCGCGACCCGGTGCTGCCGTGGCGGTTGTCGCTGGCACCCGTCGTCAGCTGGTGGACCGACTGGAGCCCGGTACGATCGCGCTCCTGGAGGTCGAAGTAGAAGACCTGCCGTCCGGTGCTGCCGTTGCCGAGAAGGTCGGCATCGCTATCGAACACGACATAGCGGAAGCCCGCCCAGCGCGGATTGTCGATGTTGGTCGCGCCGTTCGGCGTGATCTGCAGGAGTGTCGGCGTTTTGCGGTGATACGCGTGCGCCGGGGACGCACCGACGAACGCCAGCGCGAGCATCGCAACGAGGGCTTTCAGCATGGACGGCACCTGACGAGTGAGGGGAGCCCCCGCAGCATGCCCCACCTGCGACGTCGTTGGCAAGCCCTTATGCGAAATGGGTGGTGGCTGGAAGGCCAGTACCGCGAAATGGGTGGTGGCTGATTGGCCTAGCTCGGGGGCGCCTAGAAGCCGTAGCCCGCGACGCCGAGATCGATCGCGACC
>DASXLI010000116.1:0-4362 GCA_036496285.1 Binatia bacterium | reverse complement strand
GGATCGCGCCGACGAAGAGCTCGCACAGCAGGAACGCGCCGAACGTGATGCGCTCGCAGATGGCGCCGACGATGATGTAGCCGGCGGTCTCCATGAACACGACCTCGAAGAGGATCAGCGCCATCGCGCCGGCGTCATAGGCGGGACCGCTCAGGAAGAACCCCTTGCCGCCCGCGAATCCCCACGAGCCGCCGCCGAGCAGGAACGAGTTCAAGGTCGGCGTGCCGCCGAGGTTGAGCGGCGCCGCGTTCACCGCCACCGCGCCGAACTCAAACGCGAAGCCGACGACGTAGTACGCGATGAACGCGAACACGTAGGCGGCGAAGTTCAGCATCATGAGGTGGCCGGCGTTGCGCTTGCGGATGAGACCGCACGTGAGGAGCGCGAAGCCGGCCTGCATGAAGAGGACGAGGTAACCGGTGTTGAGCGTCCAGCCGAAGTTGGTGCCGACGCGCACATGGCCGACCGAGTCGGCGAGCTTCATCGCCAGCGGCTCCTTCTCGGCCGCCGCCTGGAACGCCTGGTAGTCCTTCAGCTTGTCCGCATAGTCGGGCGCCGTCTTGTCGGTCGGCTCGGCGACGACGAAGCTCGTGCCGCCGGCATCGTAGACGCTCGTCCGATCGCCGGTGCTGATGCCGGCGGGGTCCGGTTTCGGCTCGTCGTCCGCTCGGCAGACGCCGGCGGCTCCGACCAGCAGGATCGTCGCGAGCAACGCCGCGACGATCGACACGCGATCGCGTTGGTTCATGGGCTCCCTCCGTATGTTGTAGTGCGCGACGCCTGGGCTCGACGTCGACATCGCCGCGCTCCTCCGCGCGGCCGACGACGACACTTGAGCAAGAGGGGTGCCCGGCCGCGCGTCGGCGCGCCGCGCCCGCCTGTGCAGCGCCAACCTGCGGACGTCGCTACAGAATCGAGAGCGGCGATTCCCCGCGCAGCGGCGGGGGCTCGCGCCGGCCGATGCCCAGGGTTTGGGCAACCCGACCTACCCCTTCACGGGGTTCCACCCGCGCCGAACCGACCACCCGGCGGGCGGAGTGCTGTCTAATTCGAAAGATGGAGACGCGAAGCGAGCAGAAAAGGCCCGGTGCTCAACGGACGCGCAGCTGCTGCCGAAATCGGCAGCGTAAACCGCTGATTGTTCATTGCACTTTGCAATGTTGCGCCCAAAACGAGCACCTTCAGGCCTCCGCGGGTCACCGGCCTAGGCGACGCCTGGCCCAGGCGAGAAGGGGTCTCTCGATGGTGAGATGGACGGCGATTCCGGTCACCACGATCGCGATCGCGAGCAGGCTGAGCGTGAGGTTCGGGGCCAGGCTGGCCGTCGGCCGGTACGCGTCGATGGTACGTGCGAAGACCACGACCATGCCGTAGTGGATCAGATAGATGACGTAGGAAGCCTCGCCGAGCAGCACGAGGAGGCGCGGGTAGCGGCGGCGCCTCGCATGGTCGTAGGCGGCGCCCGCGAGGATGAGCACGAAGTAGGGCGCCCACCACCAGGTGTAGCCGTCGATCGCCTCGACGAGCTCCCCGTAGGCGACCGCGAGCACCGTGCCGACCGCGGCGAGCACCCACCAGCCCGACACCCGGTGCGGCGTCCAGCGCCGCACCGCGAGCGCGGCGACGCACCCGAGAAGAAACTCGAGGACGAGCGGCCGAAGCAGCACCGGATGCGACCCGAGATCCACGAGGCCTGCCCACTGCAGCGCGATGAGCCCGCTCCACACGAGCGCGAGCACCGTGAAGGCGCGCGCGCCGAAGAGCAGGTAGGTCGCGAAGAATCCGTAGAACGCCAGCTCGTACGTGAGGGTCCACGCGACCGGCACGATCGCGTCGTGCTGCTGTCCGTAGAGGAGCGCGGCGTGGATCAACGTGGGTGCCGCGAGGGTCGAGGGCGGCGCCCACTGGTTGTCGGGCGGCGGCGGGTGCGCCCAGACCATCGCGACCGTCACGGCGAGGACGCACCAGTAGATCGGGTAGATGCGGATCGCGCGCAGCGCGAGAAAGCGGCCGGCGTAGGGAGCGTCACCGGCGCGCTCGTAGTGCACGAACAGCATGATGAAGCCGCTCAGCACGAAGAAGAAATCGATGCCGCTGTGCCCCCACTTGAAGACGTTGCCGGCGAACGGGAAGTAGAAATGGTTCACCTGACCGACGTGGTAGAGCATCACGAGGAGCGCGGCGGCACCGCGGAACACCTGCACGAGCTGCAGCGTCGGCGGCTTCGAGGCGGGCACCGGCACGAGGCTCAGCGCCGCCTGGAGGTGGGTCCGCCGCCATGTGTCAGCAGCGTCAACGTCGTCGCGCGCAGCCGCGCAGGATCGAGCGGTAGGCCGACGTCGATCGCCACCAGGACGCCGAGCGCCAGCGTGACGAGCGCCGTCGCGACCTGACGCGCGTCGAGATCGGCGCGCACCGATCCCGCCTCCTGTCCCTCAGCCGCGACGGCCGCGACGCCGTCGACGGCGCGGCCGAGCAGCTCGGCGAACGTGCGGCGTAGCCTCGGGTCGCGGGTCAGTGCGTCGAGGATGCGCGCGAACGGCACGCCGGCGGGAAGCGGGATGGCAGGCGCGACGTCGGGCCGCGACGGCGCGAGCATCTGCGCGACGGCGTCGGCGAAACGCTCGACCGTGCGGGCGAGATCGGAGGCAGCGTCGCCGTGCGCGACGATCGCTTCGAGGAAGACGCCCATCGCCTCCTCGACGACGGCGCTCATCAGCTCGGCGCGGTCGCGGAAGTGGACGTAGAAGGCACCGCGCGTGTAGCCCGCACGGGCGCAGATGGCATCGAGGCTCGGAACATCGAATCCGTGCTCGGCAAACTCACCGAGCGCGGCCGCGACCAAGGCGGCACGGGTGGCCTGGGCCGAGTCGGCGCGCGTCCGCCGCCGGCGGCTGGAAGGGGGCATACGAGCCACTCTTGACATACGTCACCGTATGTTGGAAGAATACGCCACATACGCCCCCGTATGCGAAAGGACCCTCATGGGCATTTGGGCGCTACACCTGCTCTGTTTCGTGCTCCCGGTCAGCTGCACGCTCTTTCTCGGCAGCGCGCCGCACCCGTGGTACGGGGCGCTCTCCTGGCTGCTCATCGTCGCCGTCTCGATCGTGCTCGACATGCGGAGCCCGGCGGAGCGGCGCCAACCGCTGCCGACCCTCCCCGGCTGGCCGTTCGACGGCGTGTTGTACGCGCTCGCCGCGCTACAGCTACTGAACGTCGCGCTGCTCGTCCGCGTGGCGGCGGTCGAAGGCGCCTGGACGGCCGACGCGTTCGTCGGCCTCGTCATGGTCGGCATCGGCTCGGGCTATTCCGGCTTCGTCGTCGCCCACGAGCTGATCCACCGCAGCTCGCGCGGGATGCAGCTCGTCGGCCGGATCATGCTCTGCACTACCCTCTACGAGCACTTCTTCACCGAGCACGTCCGCGGGCACCACTCGCGGGTCGGTACCGAGGACGACCCCGCCACGGCACGCTTCGGCGAGCGCAGCGACCATTTCTTCCTGCGCACGGTACCGGCCCAGTTCCGTAGCGCCTGGCGCCTCGAGGTGAAGCGCGTCGGCGCCACAGGCCGATTCGATCCGCGCCTGCTGCAGAGCCGCGTCGTCCACGGGCTCGTCGCCGAGTGGAGCATCGCGATCGCGATCGCCGCCCTCCTCGGCGTCGGCGCGTTCGCCATCTACCTGCTGCAGGCGCTGATCGCCGTGCGGCTCCTCGAGGCGGTGAACTACTTCGAGCACTGGGGCCTGAGCCGCACGACTCGCCGCGTCCGCACGATCGACTCGTGGGACACGGACTCCTGGTTCACGCTCTATACGCTCGTCGGCCTCTCCCGCCATGCCGACCACCACGCCTACGCGGCGCGCCCCTACCAGCAGCTGCGCTACGTCGACGAGAGTCCGAAGCTGCCGTACGGTTACTTCGGCACGGTCGTCCTCGCGCTTTTCCGCAAGCAGCATCTGAGACGCCTCCTCAGCGAGGAGCTCGAGCGGCGCCGGCTCGGGCCCTTCGCTGCGACGGACAGCTCGGCGGCGTAACCGAAAAAGCAGCGGAGGGGCGCCGGCGGTGGCGAGGGGGGTGTGTTCCGCACTCGACGCTCGCAATCAGTTCAGTGCTCACAAACGGGTGCAGACACCACCCGTCGCCCCCCGGCTCCTCCCGCGCACGCGTCGCTGCGCTGCGCGGGCGCGTCTCGACTCACGCCGCCGTTCAGCGCGCAACGTCAGACCGTTGCGGCGCCGTCTCGGTGTCCCGCTCGCTGCCTCGGCCCACTGCCGTGCGGCTGCGCGGCATATCGAAATGTTCGGTGGGTGTCGGCGGAGGCGAGGGGGGGTGTGTTCTGCACTCGTTTGCGAGCACTGA
>DASXLI010000115.1:0-40465 GCA_036496285.1 Binatia bacterium | reverse complement strand
GGGGCGCCGCCGGCGGCGTCCACGGATGCGCCGACGCTCGCCGCGACCGTCGAGCACGTCGAGTGGCTCGGCCACGAGACGCTCGCCTACCTGCGCCTTGCCGGCGCGGGCGAGGCGCTCCGCATGATCGCGCGCCTTCCGGGCATGCTGCGGCTCGAAGCCGGGCGCGACGTGCGCGTCGCGCTCGACCCGGAGGCGATCCATTTCTTCGGCGCCGACGGCACGGCGCTGCGCTAGAGCGTTGCCTCGACCGGCCGGGGTTCGATAAGCCTGGAGCCATGCCGGGAACACGCATCTCCGCCGAGGACGCCGCCGCCCTGGTGAAGTCCGGGGACTGGGTCGACTATGGCTTCGGGCTCGGGCAGCCCGACGCGTTCGATCGCGCTCTCGGGGCGCGTGCCGCCGAGCTCTCGGGCGTGAAGATCCGGGCAGCGTTCACGCTGCATCCGCGCGCCGTGCTGCAGGCCGATCCCGCCGGCGAGCACTTCCTCTGGTTCAGCTGGCACTTCTCGGGCTACGACCGCGGCCAGCACGACGTCGGACGCTGCAACTACATCCCGCTCAACTTCGGCGAGGCCCCCGACTACTACCGGCGCTTCATCGAGCCTGTCGACGTCGTGTGCCTGAAGACGACGCCGATGGACGAGCACGGGTACTTCAACTTCGGCGCCGCGGTCACGTACCACAAGGCGATCGTCGAGCGGGCGAAGACCGTCATCGTCGAGACCTGCGCCTCGATGCCCTACGTCTACGGCGCCGAGGAGTCGGTGCACGTGAGCGACGTCGACTACGTCATCGACGGCGGCGACGCCCCGATCCAGGAGTTCGGCAACCCCGCGGCGACCGAGCTCGACCACACGGTGGCGCGCATCATCGCCGCCGAGATCGAGGACGGCGCGTGCCTGCAGATCGGCATCGGCGGCATGCCGAACGCGGTCTGCGGCCTGTTGAAGGAAGCCGGCGTCCGCGACCTCGGCATCCACACCGAGATGCTGGTCGACGGCATGATCGACCTCTGCGAGGCCGGCCTGATCACCGGCGCGCGCAAGGCGATCAACCGCGAGCAGATCGTGTTCACCTTCGCGGCGGGCTCGCGCAAGCAGTACGACTTCATCCACCGCAACCCGCGCGTGCAGAGCTTCCCGGTCGACTACACGAACCTGCCGCACCACATCATGCAGAACGACCGGGTCGTCTCGATCAACAACACGACGCAGGTCGATCTCCAGGGCCAGGCCGCGTCGGAGTCGGCCGGCATCCGCCACATCAGCGGCACCGGCGGGCAGCTGCAGTTCGTGCGCGGCGCCTACGCGTCGAAGTGCGGCAAGTCGTTCATCTGCCTCTCGTCCACCTACGAGCGGCACGGCGCGCGCGCCAGCCGCATCGTCGCCGAGCTGACGCCGGGAAACATCGTCACCACGCCGCGCAGCGACGTCATGTACGTCGTCACCGAGTACGGCATCGTCAACCTGAAGGGCAAGTCGGTCGCGGAACGGGCCACGGTGCTCATCCAGCTCGCGCACCCCGATTTCCGCGAGCAGCTGGCACGCGAGGCGCGCGAGCGCAACCTCATCCCGCGCGGCTTCTGAGCGTCGTCAGGCGTGCGGGGCAGCGCCGGCCGGCGCCGCCGCCCGGCTCGCGCGCCGTGCCGCCAAGCGCTCGGACAGGCCCTGGAAGACGACGTAGAACACGGGCACGAAGAGCACCGCGAGGAAGGTCGAGGTGAGCATGCCGCCGAAGACCGCGGTGCCGAGCGCCCGGCGGCTCGCGGCACCGGCACCCGACGCGACCACCAGCGGGTAGACGCCGAGGATGAACGCGAACGAGGTCATCAGGATCGGCCGGAAGCGCAGGCGGGCCGCCTCGACCGCCGCGGCGGCGACGTCGAGGCCGTAGGTGCGCTGCTCGCGCGCGAACTCGACGATGAGGATCGCGTTCTTGCTGGCGAGCGCGATCAGCAGCACGACGCCGATCTGGGTGTAGACGTTGTTGTCCGTGCCGCGCAGCGCGACCGCGATCACCGTGCCGAGAAGGGCGAGCGGCACCACCAGCACGACGGCCGCGGGGCTCGTCCAGCTCTCGTACTGCGCGGCCAGGACCAGGTAGACGAGCAGCACGGCGAGCGCGAAGATCAGCAGCGCCTCGCCGCCGACCTTCTTCTCCTGGTAGGCGATGGCGGTCCAGTCGTAGCCCATGGTCGTCGGCAGCTTCTGGTTCGCCATCTGCTCCATGAGCGAGAGCGCCTGGCCGGAGCTGTAGCCGCGCGCCGCCTCGCCGGTGATCGCCGCCGACGGGTACTGGTTGTAGCGCGGCACGATCTGGGGACCGACCGAGCTGCGCACGTCGACGAGGGTGCCGAGCGGGATCATCGCGCCCTGCGCGTTCCGCACCTCGAGCCGGCGCAGATCCTCGACGGCGGCGCGGAACTCCGGCTCGGCCTGCACCCGCACCTGGTAGGTGCGGCCGAAGAGATTGAAGTCGTTCGCGTAGGTCGAGCCGAGGTACGTCTGGAGCGTGTTGAAGACCGCGGTGAGCGGGATGCCGAGCGTCTTCGCCTTGGTGCGGTCGACGTCGGCGAAGACCTGCGGCACGGTGGCGCTGAACGTCGACTTGAGCGAGGCAAGGCCGGTCTGCGTGCCGCCGTCGCGCAGCATCTCCTGCACCATCTGCTGCAAGGCCTGGAGGCCGACGCCTCCGCGGTCCTCGAGCTGCATCTGGAAGCCGCCGGCGACGCCGAGGCCGCGGATCGAGGGCGGCGGGAAGACGAACGTGATGCCCTCCCCGAGGGCGCCGAACTTGCGGCGCAGGTTGCCGACGATGGCGTCCTGGCTGAGATCGGCGCCCGGCCGCTGCTCCCAGGGCTTGAAGACGATGTAGAAGGTGGCCGCGTTCGACGCCGAGGTACCGTCGAGCACCGAGTTGCCGCCGATCGTGTTCCAGTCGGCGACGCCCGGGGTCTCGGCGATGATCCGGTTCATCTTCTCGACCATCTCGGTGGTGCGCGGCAGCGACGCGGCGTCGGGGAGCTGGGCGCCGGCGATGACGTAGCCCTGGTCCTCGACCGGCAGGAAGCCGGTCGGCAGCGCGTTGAACCCGAGCATGGTCACGGTGAGCAGGGCGGCGAAGACCACCAGCATCGCGATCGGCCGCCCGACCATCCAGCGGATGAGCGCCGTGTAGCCGCGCTCGACGCGGTCGTAGGCGGCGTTGAAGGTGCGCGAGAACGCGTTCGTCTTGCCGCTCGGCGGGCGCAGCCATGCGGCGCACTGGGCGGGCTTCAAGGTGAGGGCGTTCACCGCGCTGATCGCGGCGGTCACCGCGATGGTGAGCGCGAACTGGCGGTAGAGTTGCCCGGTGATGCCGCCGAGGAACGACGTCGGCAGGAACACGGCCATGAGCACCGCGGTGATGCCCAGCACTGGGCCCGTCACCTCGTTCATGGCGCGGATCGTCCCCTCGCGCGGCGAGACCTTGTCGTGCTCGATGTGGTGCGCCGCGTTCTCGACGATGACGATGGCGTCGTCGACGACGATGCCGATCGCCAGCACGAGGCCGAAGAGCGTGAGCAGGTTCACGGTGAAGCCGAAGAGCGCCATGCCGGCGAAGGCGCCGATGATCGTCACCGGTACCGTCGTCGCCGGCACGAGCACGGCGCGCCAGTCCTGCAGGAAGACGAGGATCACGATCAGCACCAGCAGGCCGGCTTCGAAGAGCGTCGAGTACACCTCGTGGATGGCCTGGCGGACGAAGAGCGTGGTGTCGAAGGGGACGGAGTAGTCCATGCCCTCGGGAAAGGCCGGCTTCAGGCGCTCCATCATCGCCCGCACCTGGTCGGCGACGTCGAGCGCATTGGCGCCCGGGAGCTGGAACACGGCGATGCCGGCCGCCGGCTTGCCGTTCTTCTGGAAGAAGTTGTCGTAGACCTGGCCGCCGAGCTCGACCTTCGCGACGTCGCGCAGGCGCGTCACCCGGGTGCCCTCGGCCTTCACGATGATGTCCTCGAACTGCTCGACGGTCTGCAAACGGCCGAGCGTCGTGACCGTGTACTGGAAGGTCTGGCCCTCGGGCACGGGCGGCTGGCCGATCTGCCCGGCCGCCACCTGGACGTTCTGCTCCTGGATGGCGCTGACGGCGTCCTGCGTGGTCAGGCTGCGGGCGCGCAGCTTCTGCGGGTCGAGCCAGACGCGCATGCTGTACTGCGCGCTGCCGATGATCGTGATGTCACCGACGCCGTTGATGCGCGACAGCTCGTCGCGCAGGCGGAGCGTCGCGAAGTTGCTGAGGTAGAGGCTGTCGTAGCGCCCGTCGGGCGAGGTGAGCACGACGAAGAGGATGATGTTCGTCGACTGTTTCTTGGTGACGATGCCCTGCCGCTTCACCTCGTCGGGCAGGAGCGGCTCGGCGATCGCCACCCGGTTCTGCACGAGCACCTGCGCGATGTCGAGGTCGGTGCCGACGTCGAAGGTGACCGTCAGCTTGTACGAGCCGTCGCTGGCGCTGGTCGAGGACATGTAGAGCATGTCCTGGACGCCGTTCACCTGCTGCTCGATCGGTGACGCGACGGTGTCGGAGACGACCTGTGCATTGGCGCCCGGGTAGGTGGTCGAGACCTGTACGGTCGGCGGGGTGATGAGCGGATACTGCTCGACGGGCAGGCTGCGGGCCGTCACCACGCCGAAGATCACCGTCACGATCGCGATGACGTTGGCGAAGATCGGACGATCGATGAAGAAGCGGGAGATCATCAGGGTGGGCCCGGCGACGGACTCGCGCTCGGCGCCGCCGGCGCCGCCGGTGACGGCGTGCCGTGGGCGCCCGGGAGCTGCGCGACGGTCGTGCGCGTCGGCTTCACCTTGGCGCCGGGCCGGGCGCGCTGCAGGCCGTTCACGACCACCCAGTCGCTCGGCGTGACGCCGCTCTCGAGCGCCCGCATGGTGTCGACGAGGCCCGCGACCTGCACGCGGCGCTGCTGGACGACGTCGTTCTCGTCGACGATCAGGACGAACCGTCCACCCTGGTCGGTGCCGATCGCCACGTCGGGTACGAGGGTCGCCTGGCCGCGGGTGAACGGCAGGCGGACGCGCGCGAAGAGGCCCGGCAGCAGCACCCGGTCGGGATTGGAGAACACGGCGCGGATCTCGATCGTGCCGGTGTCGGGGTTGACCCGGTTGCTCGAGTAGTCGACGTCGCCGAGGTGTGGGTAGCCTTCCTCGGTCGCGAGGCCGAGGTAGGCGACGTTGTGCTGGCCCTCGGCGGCGACGGTCTGACCGCGGCGGTTGAGCTCGCGGTAGCGCAGGAGGTCGCGCTCGCTCGCGTCGAAGTAGGCGTAGATGCGGTCCTGGCGCACGATCGACGCGAGCACGGTCGATTCGCCCGCGCCGACGAGGTTGCCGGCGTCGACCAGGTTGCGGTCGATGCGGCCGGTGATCGGCGCGTAGATATGCGTGTAGGAGAGGTCGAGCTTCGCGACCTGGAGATTGGCGCGCGCCTGCAGTACGGCGGCCGCCGCCTGGTCGCGCGCCTGCGTCTTGGTGACGAGGTCGGTGCGGCTGCCCGCGTTGCGCTCGAAGATGGCGTGGGTGATCGCGAGCTGCGCCTCCGCCGCCTGCGACTGCGCTTGCGCGCTCTGCAGGGTGGCCTGCGCCTGGTCGACCCGTGCCTGGTAGAGGTCGGGCTCGATGACGAAGAGCAGGTCGCCCTGGGTGACGTCGCTGCCGGGGACGAAGTTGATGCTCTCGAGGAAGCCCTGCACACGGGCCCGGATGTCGACGGCCTCGACCGACGCGGTGTGGCCGGTGAACTCGGAGTAGGTGGTCACCTCCTGCTGCACCGGCTGGACGACGGTGACCTCCGGGGGCGGGGGCGGCGCGTAGGTGTTGCCGTGGCAGGCGGCGAGTGCTGCCAGCAAGAGCAGGAGCGTGGCGCGGCGCGGGAAGAGCGGCGCGCGCGAAGTGTGGCTTGTACTGGTCGTCACCGCCATGTCGGCCATCCCATGCGGGCTCGCATCTCGTCCTTGGTCTCCTCGGGGACGACGTCCGCGCCCTGGCGCAGCTCCCAGCCGCCGCCGAGCGCCTTGTAGAGGGCGATCACCTCGAGGGTGACGCCGCCGCGCGCCGACGCGAGCGAGTCGTCCTCGCGCAGCTTCGCCTGCTGGGTGTCGAGCACGCGCGTGTAGTCGGCGGCGCCCTCGCGGTATTGGATGAGCGACAGATCGACCGCTTTGTCGGCGGCCGTGACGGCGTCGGTGAGCCGCGCCACCTGCTCGGCGCCGCGCACGTAGCCGACGAGCGCGTTCTCGACGTCACGCTGCGCCCGCAGCACGGTGTCGCCGTAGGTCGCGACCAGCTCCTGGAAGGTCGCGTCCTGCAAGCGCACCTCGTTCAGCAGGCGGCCGTAGTTGAGCACCGGCCAGACGAACTGCGGGCCGCCGAGGGCGCTCAGCGAGTGGCCCGCGAGCAGGTGCTCGGCGGTGTCGGCGCTCAAGCCGATCGAGCCGGCGAGCTCGACGTGCGGCAGGAGATCCGCGACCGCGACGCCGACCCGCGCGCTCTGCGCCGCGAGCTGGTGCTCGGCCCGGCGCACGTCGGGGCGGCGCCGCAGGAGATCCGCGGGGATCCCGACCGTCACCGTCGGCGGCGCGACCGGGATCGCGGCGTCGGTCGCGGCGAGCGGGGGCAGGTCGCTCGCCGGGACGCCGAGGAGCACGCTCAGCGCGTTCGCGGTCTGGCGCTCCTGGCTCTCGAGCTGCGGGATCGTGGCCTCGGTGTCGGCAAGGAGCGTGGTCGCCTGCTGCACGTCGAGGTCGGAGGTGCCGCCCGCCTCGAAGCGGACGCGTGCGAGGTCGAGGCTCTCGCGCTGCACCCGCACGTTGTCGCGTGCGAGCGCGAGACGCGCCTCGAGGACCCGGAGTTGTACGTAGTCGGAGGCGACCTCGCCGACCAGCGACACGAGCACGTCGTCGTAGTCCGCGAGGAAGGCGAGGAGACCTGCGTCCGCCGACTCGAGCTCGCGCCGGAAGCGGCCCCACAGGTCGAGCTCCCACGAGGCGTCGAAGCCGATCTGGCCGACGGTGACGTCGCGGCGCGGGACCGGCTCACCGGTGGCGAGGCTCGCGTGCGTGTAGGTGAGCGCGCCGGTCAGCTCCTGCGTCTGCGGGAAGAGGTTGCCGAACGCGATGCCGCGGAGGGCCTGCGCCTCGACGACGCGCAGCCCAGCCGCGCGCAGCGGGAGGTTCTCGCGATAGGCGCGCACGATCAGGTCGTCCAGCGCCGTATCGTCGAAGACGCGCCACCAGCGCTCGGGAGCCCCGCCATCGGTGCGGAGGCGCTCACCGTCGACGTCGCGCCAGGCCGCCGCCGTCGGCGCGCTCGGCCGGTGGAAGGTCGGGCCGACCATGCAGCCGGCGACGAGGGAGGCGAGGAGGGCGAGGATCGGTACGCGGCGCCGCCGCCGCGACTCCTCGCAGGACACAGTCTCCTGCGGCCTCGCTACCCAGGTCGAACGTTCCGCCGGCATGCCGCCATCTGCGCGGGTGCGGACTCGCGCATCATCCGGTCAGATCTGTACGTGAGCGCCGGATCCTAGTCGAGACGACCGCCGGACGGCACGGGTACGACGGTCGCCCCCGCGTCATACTGCAGCACGACGTCGGCGGGCAGCGCCGTGAGGGTCACACGGCCGCCCTCGAACCCGGTGACCTCCTTGCCGTTCACGGTGACGCCCTTGAGCGGCGCGGGCAGGGGGGGTGCCAGGACGACGGTCGTCGGCGGTACGCTCACGTCCCCGCTCACCTTCATGCGGACCTTGCCCGGCTCGTCGAGCTTCAGTGTGTAGCCGAGGGTGCCGTAGTGGGTCGGCAGGCGTTTCACGCCGACGCCGGTCTCGCTCGCGACCCAATCCCACGGGATGCCGGCCGCGAGCACGAGCGTGCGGCTGTCCTCGCGCTCGTAGGCGAACATCGCGCGCAGCGACTGCACGTAGCCCGCGGCGACCCACGTGTGCGGCATGTCGCCGATGAAGCGCGGGGCGGCGCCGTCGCGCCACACCACCTCCTGCCAGGAGTTCCACGGCTGCGGCCGGAGGTCGGCGACGATGTCGCGCAGCAGCTCGTTGGCGCGGTCACGCTGGCCGAGGCGCACGAGCACCTCGACGTTCCGGAGCTCGTACGGCGAGTACGCGTCGCCCACGCCGTGCACGTAGCTCACCCGATTCTCCCAGTAGCGGTCGAAGGTGCGGATGAGCGCGTCCGCCGGCAAGCGGTCGAGCTCGTTGCAGGCGGTGACCGCGATCGCAGTCGAGGTGGGGTCGAAGTCGCCGAGCTCGGCCGAGCCCGGGATGTAGTCGACGCGATGGTGCGCCATCGCCGACGCAATCGACGCGTAGAGGTCGGTGCGGAACTGATCGCGCTGCGCGGCGGTGGCGGCACCGCGCTCGTCGTCGCCAACGACCGCCGCGAGCATGGCGCCGTCGCTCAGGCCGCGCAGGCCGAAGAAGTCGTCCCAGTACGAATGCACCGGGTGCGAGGAGTAGCCCTCGTGGCTGATCGACTCCGGAAGAAGGCCGCGGAACATCACCTTCTCGGGCCGCGAGTACTCCTCGGTGAGACGGCGGGCGCGGAGCGCGTTGATCGAGTCGAGCGCCCGGGTGACCGTGGGCCACATCTGCTGCACGAAGCCGACGTCGTGGGTGTAGCGGTAGTACTCGGCGACGGCGTAGATGAACTCGCCGTCGCTGTCGTACTCGGCGACCGCGTCGGGGCCGCGCCGGTCGATGCAGCAGGGGATGCGGCCGTCCGCCATCTGGAACTGCGCGAACCAGGAGATGAAGGCGCGCGCCTCCTCGGTCGAGCCGGTCTCGAGGAGCGTCGCCGCCTCCATCGCGCCGTCACGGATCCACGAGCGGGCATAGGTGCGCGCGCCGGGCCGGAGTGCCGCGCCGTCGGCGTTCACCAGCATGTAGGCGATGCTCGTGCGCAGCGCGTCGCCGAGCTTCCTGGCCACCGCCGGCAGCTGGAAGTCGACGCGCCCGAGCCGCGTCGTCCACTCGGTGACGGTACGCTGGTAGGTGGTCTCGAACTGGGCGGGATCGGGCGTCGGCTCCGGCGGCACCGTGCGGCGCTCGTGCAGTGGCACCGCGAGGTGCACCTCCACGCCACCGCCCGCCGGGATCGACATCGGGTACTCGAACGCGCCCGAGGCGTAGCCGAAGCTGTCGGTGGTGCGCGCGTCGGCAGGCAGCTCGCCGCGGCGCAGGAAGTTGGTGGTGAGGTTCTGCGCGAAGCTCGCGGCGCCGAAGCGCGCCGGCGGCGTCAGCGACGTCACCGTGCGCTCGCCGTCGACCAGGACGGTACGGCCGTCGAAGTCGAGGACGTGGATCGGCGACACGCCGCCGAGGATGTTGAGCGACTGCCACGGTGGCAGCACCTGGAACGGCCGCACCGCGACGTAGAGGCGGGCATCGGCCGGTGCGTCGCCCGCGTTCTCGACCCGGTAGCGGACGTAGAGCATCGACGCGCCGGCCGCGCCGGCGGCCCAGGCCTGCGTGCGCAGCAGGAGATTGTCGTGCTTCCACGCGACGGTCGGGATGGGCAGAGCGTTGCCGGCGAGCTGCTGCGAGATCTGCGCGTCGCTCCAGGTGACCAGGCTGCCGTTGGCGTAGAGGAAGGGCTCGAGCGAGAACGCGCGTACGTCGACCTCGATCGCGCCCTCCTCGTTCATGATTGCCTTCTTGCCGTCGCCGCCCTGGTTGCCGATGACCGTCCAGTAGGTCTGCTTGCCGAGGAGGTACTTGGGGAACGTGCCAGGCGGCGCGTCCGACGCGATCGCCGCGAAGAAGTCGTTCACCGAGTCGGAGAAGGCCGGCGGCTTCACGACGATCTCCCGGATGCCGAAGCCGCCGGAGCCGTCGCCGTTGCTCTCGTCGAGGTTCAGGCGGACGTAGCGCCACTCGGCGTCGGGCATGTAGATGTAGTCGCGCCGTCCGCTGCCGGTCGTGTTGGTGTAGGCGGCGATCCACGTCGACGCGTCGTCGGAGACCTCGATGCGGTAGCGGATGGCGTATGCCTCGGGGTCCCAGTCGATCACGAGGCCGCCGAGCTCGCGGTGCTTGAGCAGATCCAGCAGCACCCACTGCGGGCCCGCGCCGTCGCTCCGCCAGCCCGTCGCCTGGTCGTCGTCGACGGCGCGGCTCGCGTCGTGGCCGACGGCGGTCGTCGAGGCGGTGACCTTGGGCCGCCAGCCGTCGGTTTCGACGGGCTCGCGCGCCTCGAGGCGCAGGTCGTCGAGCCACACCGATCCCGCGCCGCCGCTGCCGGGCGTGATCGCGATCTCGATCGCGGAGACGTCGTGCGGCCAACCGCCGCCGGCCGGTCCCCACGCGAAGCGCAGCCGCGAGCGCTTCACCACGAGCTGCTGCCAGTCCTCGGGGAAGGTGAAGTCGCGTCGCCGGTTCCACCACACGTTGTTGCCGCTGCCGTCGAGGATCTTGAACTCGAGCGTATTGGGCGGTGCGGTGCCGCGCAGGTCGAGCTTGAAGGCGAAGTTGTCGGGCAGGGCCAGCGGGAACGCCTTGTGGACGAGCACGTACCCACCGCCGCCGTGGAAATCGAAGTCGATGCGCAGCGCGCCGCCGGTGTGGCCGGCGTCCGGCACGATCGTAACGGTCGCGCCCGGCGACGCGGTCGCGCTCCAGCTACTGAGGTCGTCGAACTGGTCGAGGATCTCGTCAGCGGCGGCGCGGCCCGGAACGGTCGCCACGAGCGCGAAGGCGAGGACCCAGCAGGCCGCTCGTCTCATCCCTCTATCGCGTGTGCCGGCGTCATCCCATCACCCCTTGACGCTCCCGCTCACGATCCCCTCGATGTAGTAGCGCTGCAACGCGAGGAACATGACGACCACCGGTAGCACGGTGAGGACGGCCCCGGCCATCATCAATTCCACGTCCTGCACGTGCTCGCCGGCGAGATTGGCGAGCGCGACGGGCAGGGTCTGTCGCGCGTCGCCGGTGAGGACGATGAGCGGCCAGAGAAAGTCGTTCCACGTCCCCATGAAGGTGAAGATCGCGAGCGTCACCAGCACCGGTGTACAGAACGGCACGACGATCGACCAGTAGATGCGCAACTCGCTGGCGCCGTCGATCCGCGCCGCGTCGAGCAGGCTCTGCGGGATCGACAGCGCGTACTGCCGCACGAGGAAGATGCCGAAGATGCTCGCCATGCCGGGCACGATTACGCCGAACGGCGTGTTCACCAGGTGCAGCTCGCGCAGCAGCAGGAAGAGCGGCAGCATCGCGACCTGCGCCGGGATGACGAGCCCGCCGAGCAGCACGCGGAAGAGACGCTCCCGGCCGGTGAACGGCAGCTTGGCGAAGGCGTAGCCGGCGAGCGAGTTGACGAGCAGCGAGATCGCCGTGACCGCCGTCGCGAGCATCGTGCTGTTGAGGGCGGCGCGCGCCAGGTGCAGCCGGGTGAAGAGCGTCCGGTAGTGATCGAGCGTGACGGCGCTCGGCAGGAGGTGGGGTGCGGCGGTCGCCTCGCCCGTCGGCATGAGCGACGCCGACACCATCCAGAGGAGCGGCAGCATCGCGAAGGCGGCGAGCCCGAGGAGCAGCAGGTAGACGAGCGGCCCGGCGCCCGGGCGTGCGCGGGCGCTCACGCGGCCGCCTCCGCATCCCGGCTGCGCAGCCGCATGGTGACGAGCGTCAGCACGAGGATGATCGCGAAGAGCACGAAGGCGATGGCGGCGGCGTAGCCCATCGTCCACCAGCGGAAGCCCTGCAGGTACATCAGCATCACGAGGCTCAGGGTCGCGTGCGACGGCCCGCCCTGGGTCATGACGTAGGGCTCGGCGAAGAGCTGGAAGTAGCCGATCATCGTGATCACCAGGACGAAGACGAAGGTCGGTGCAAGCATCGGGAGGGTGACCCAGCGGAACTGGGCGCCGGCGCCGGCGCCGTCGACCCGCGCCGCCTCGTAGAGGCGCTCGGGGATGCTCTGCAGGCCGGCGACGAAGATGACCATGTTGAAGCCGAAGTTCTTCCACACCGCCATCAGGATGATCGCCGGCATGGCGAAGCGCGGGTCGCCGAGCCAGTCGATCGGCCCGACGCCCAGGGCGCCGAGGGCGTAGTTCAGGAGGCCGAAGCGCGGGTGGTAGATGTAGCGCCATACCACCGCCACCGCGACGAGCGTCGTCACGACCGGCAGGAAGAACATGGTGCGGAAGAGGGCGCGCAGGCGGACGGCGCGGCTGCTCACCAGGAGCGCCGCGACCAGCGACAGGCCGATCGAGAGCGGCCCGGCGACCACGACGAAGAGCGCCGTATTGCGGAGCGCCACCCAGAACAGCGCGTCCTCGAAGAGGCGTCGGTAGTTCTCGACGCCGACGAGCCGGAGATTGACGCGGCTCGCGACGGCGTAGATGTCGAAGTCGGTGAGGCTGAGGAGCAGCGATGCCACCACCGGCACGACGAAGAAGACCGCGATCAGCACCAGCGCCGGTGCGACGAACGCCCAGCCCGCCTCGCGGTGCCTCATCGCGCCGCCACCTCCGCCTGGCGGTCCATCATCCAGCGGCGCTTCTCCAGAATGGCATCGATCTCGTGGTCGAGCGCCGCGAGCGACGCGTCGAGGGTGGCGCGGCCGCGGATCGCGGACTCGACGTGCTCGCCGATCGCGCTCGCGATGCGCTCCCACTCGGGCACCTTCGGCGTCGAGCGCACGTGCGTGAGCTGGGCGGCGAACGCGCGCAGGTGCGGGTCGTCGCGCAGCTCCGGCGCGTCCCAGGCGGCGCGGCGCGCCGGCAGGTCGCCGACCAGGCGGTAGAACGCCGCCTGCTGCGCCGGCTCCGAGAGGTACTCGATCCACTGCCAGGCGGCGTCGGCGTGCGGCGAGCCGGCGGCGACCGCGAGGCTGGCGCCTCCCGCGAGCGAGACGCCGGGGTGGCCGGCGTCCGGGCCGGGGAGGGGAGCCGTCGCCCAGGCGCCCGCGAGCGACGCCGGCAGGCGGGCCGCGAACTCGCCGAGGTTCCACGGCCCGGAGACGTAGAGCGCGAAGTAGCCGCTCGCGAAGTCCTGGTAGACGTTCGCGACCTGTGCCGCGCCGGCGCGCGGCGCCAGGTCGCGGGTGAAGAGGTCGAGGTAGAAGGCGAAGGCGTCGTGCACCGGAGCGCTCTCGAAGTTGCCGAAGCGGTCGCGGTCGCGCAGCAGCTCGGCGTCGCGCTGGAGCGCGAGGATGACCGGCGTCTGCCACTCGTCCATCGGCAGCAGCACGGCGTAGCCGCCCGGGTCGTGCGTACGGATGTCCTGCATCGCCTGCACCCACGCGCTCCAGGTCGTGGGCGGGTCCGGGTGGCCGGCGGCCCGCAGCAGGTCGCTCCGGTAGAAGAGGACGCGGGTGTCGACGTACCAGGGGACGCCCCAGGTCGTGCCGTCGACGACGTTCGGCTCGAGGACGCCCTCGGGGTAGGCGTCCGGCCGGATCGCGGCCGAGGCGGCCAGGCGCGCGTCGAGGGGCGCGATCGCGCCGAGCGCGACGAGCTCAGGCAGCCAGGTGTTGCCGAGCTGCATGACGTCCGGCATCGCGCGGCCGACGTAGGCGGTGAGCAGCTTATCGTGCGCCGCGCTCCACGGGATCTGCTGCACGTGCACGCGCACGCCCGGGTGGCCCACCTCGAACCCCGGTACCAGCTCCTGGACGACCTCGCCCTCGCGGCCGAGCGCCCAGAACTCGACGGTGGTCGCGGTGCCCTGCGGCCCGCGGCACGCGGCCGCGGAGACGCCCAGCGCGACGGCGGCCGCGCGTAGCGTGCGCGCGTGCCGGCTCGGCTCGTTCCGGTGTCGTTCCCGCAGCATGACCGTCCCCGCCCCGAAAGGCACCGGCGCCACTCTACCCGCGTGCGCGGCCGTCGTGAAGGATGGCAGCGGGCCTCCCTTGACCGGAGCGCGGCTGTGTACGATCAAGTGGCCCTTCCGCAATGGGGAGCGTTTCCGACGAGCGGCGTGAAGCCGCCCTGACCGCGCGACGGCGCTGGGTGGCCGCCGCGCTGCTGGCGGCCGTCGTGTCGCTGCCTGGGCCGAGCGCGGCCGCAGGGGCGTTTGGCTTCGACGACGTCGCCGCCAAGGCGAAGCACCTCTCGGAGAAGGCCTTCGAGGCGCCGAAGGCGCGCGTGCCCGAATGGCTCGGGAAGATCACCTACGACCAGTGGCGTGACATCCGCTTCCGCGCCGACCAGACCCTGTGGCGCGACAAGGGCTTGCCGTTCCAGGTGCAGTTCTTCCATCCCGGGCTGTACTACGACCGCACCGTGAAGGTGAACGTCGTCGACGGCGGCAGCGTCCACCTGCAGGACTTCTCACCGAGCCAGTTCGACTACGGGCGGAACGACTTCTCGAGCAAGGTGCCGCAGGATCTCGGCTACGCCGGCTTCCGTGTCCACGCCCCGATCAAGAAGCCGGACTACTTCGACGAGGTGATCGTCTTCCTCGGCGCCAGCTACTTCCGCGCGGTCGGCAAGCAGCAGGTGTTCGGCATGTCGGCGCGCGGCATCGCGATCGACACCGCGCTGCCGTCGGGGGAGGAGTTCCCGTACTTCAAGGAGTTCTGGCTGGTGAAGCCGGCGGCGAAGGGCAAGGAGATGACGCTCTACGCGCTGCTCGAGAGCCCGAGCCTGACCGGCGCCTACCGCTTCGTCGTGCAGCCCGGGGACCAGACGTTGGTGAACGTCGACGCGCGCCTCTTCCTGCGCCGCCAGCCGCAGCAGATCGGCTTCGCGCCGCTCACCAGCATGTTCTACCACGGCGAGAACACCGGGCGGCAGTTCGACGACTTCCGCCCCGAGGTGCACGACTCCGATGGCCTCCTGATCGCGCAGGGCACCGGGGAGTGGCTGTGGCGGCCGCTCGACAACCCGCGTGCGCTCCAGGTCGACAAGTTCCGCATGCCGGGGCTGCGTGGCTTCGGACTCATCCAGCGCGACCGCGATTTCGCGAGCTATCAGGACCTCGAGACGCACTCCGAGCTGCGTCCGAGCGGCTGGGTGACGCCGCACGGCGACTGGGGCGCGGGCCACGTCGAGCTGGTCGAGATCCCCACCAAGTCGGACACGAACGACAACGTCGTCGTCTACTGGGTGCCGGACGTCCAGCCGAAGGTCGGCGAGCCGTACGACATCTCGTACACGCTCAACTGGTATGGCGACGAGCCGACCCGGCCGCCGGGCGGGCGCACGATCGCGACCCGCCGCGACTCCGGCAACAAGGAGGACGCGCAGCGCTTCGTGATCGACTTCGCGGGGAAGACGCTCGAGTCGATCCCGGCCGACCAGGTCGTGCGCGGCGACGTCACGATCGCGCCCGAGGACGACGCCGCGGAGCTGCTCGATCAGCACGTGGTGAAGAACCCCGCGACCGGGGGCTGGCGCCTCACCTTCCAGGTCCGGCCGAAACGGCGCACCCCGGTGGAGCTGCGCGCCTTCCTCGACAAGGAAAGCGACACGCTCACCGAGACGTGGACCTACACGCTGGTGCCCTGAGTCGATAGCAGTACTCGGCGACCTCGGCCTCCCCGACTCTCGCGCTCGTTCCGCGAACGACACAATCGTGACGTCGCCGGCGCGGAGCGTCGCCCCGGCCCGGAGCCAACCCTTCCCACGGTGTCTCCCGACTCGGCATAGCGCTTGCTTTTCGGGGGATCGCGTGACGACGGCCGGCACTGCTGCGATGTCGCATGACAACGGGCCCTGGGACGAGAGCCTCGAGTCGATGCGCGTGCGCTTGCGTCTCGGCGCTTGGGTGATCCTCCTCTGCATCGCCCTCTTCGCCGTGTCGGATTTTCGCGAGCCGCCGAGCGTGCGAGCGCAGCTTCAATTCCTGCGCATCGTGCAGTTCTCCGCGATCGCGCTTGCCCTCTACCTGAACAGCCGCACGACCAGTCGGCACGTGCTGCTTGCGATGGGCGTCGCCTTCATCAGTATGGTGTGCGTCACGTCGGCGCTGGCGGGGTGCTTCCGTGGCGATCCGCGGACGCAAGTCGTCACCGATCTCGCGCTCACCCTCGCCACGTCCGCCACCTTGCCCTGGGGGGCATTGCCGCAGATGATCTGCGTCCTGGTCGCCGGCGCGTCCATGCTCCTCGGGGTGTGGTGGACGTACGGGACGCTCGCAGCCATGACGGCGCACACCGTCGTCGGCGTGACGGCGGCGTTCATCGCATCAATCTACATCGCCTATCAATTCCAGCAGTACCGTCAGGCCCGCGACGTGGCGGAAGCCGAGCTTGCCGAAGCGCGCGACCAGGCGTTGACGTCGGCACGCGCCAAGACGATCTTTCTCGCCAACATGAGCCACGAGATCCGTACGCCGATGAACGTCATCATCGGCATGACGGACATGGCGTTGGACGCCGACCTCCCGGCGGAGCCGCGCGAGTACCTCCGCCGGGTACGCGCGTCCGCGACCTCGCTCCTCGGCATCATCAACGACGTCCTCGACTACTCGAAGATGGAAGACGGCAAGCTGACGCTTCACGTGATCGACATGAGCCTCCGCGCGACGATCGATGACGTCGTCGCGCTCTTCACGCCGAGTGCGGAGGCGAAGCACCTGGTCCTCGCGAGCATCGTTGCCGACGAGCTGCCGGCATCGGTCGTCGGCGACCCCGGACGTCTGCGGCAGGTGCTTACCAACCTCGTCGGCAACGCGCTCAAGTTCACCGAGACGGGAAGCGTGACGATCGAAGTCTCGGTCGTCGATCCCGTGGCACGGAGAGTCACCGTCCGGATCGCCGTCCGGGACACCGGCATAGGCATCCCCCTCGACCAACAAGTGTCGATGTTCGAGCGCTTCACACAGGTCGATACCGCCACCACGAGCCCCTACGGTGGGACCGGGCTCGGGCTGACGATCTGCCGGGAGCTCGTGACGTTGATGGGCGGCCAGATGGCCATCGAGAGCACCCCCGACGTGGGAACCACGATCTGGTTCGACGTCGCATTCGAGCTCGGCGCGTCCGAGCTCGAAGCTCGCGTCGAGCGATCCTACGCGCCCGGGAAGAGGCCGAGCTCGCGCAGGATCGTCGCCGAGTCGAAGTAGACGCGCTCGCAGACGATGCGGTCGTCCTCGAAGAGGAAGAGGGCGACCATCCGACAGGTGAAGGTCTTGCCGGTCGGCGGGATGCCGCGCAGGGGACCCTTGTGCGTCCCCATCAGATCGAACTCGACGAACACGCCGTCGTCGGTGTGGTGCAGGGCGATGAGGTGGTTGCGCTGGTCGGGGAAGGCGGTGCGCGAGGCGGCAAAGTAGCCGCGCACGGCGTCCGTTCCGTCGAACACGTCGCCGGTCGGGATGATCTCGTAGCGCGGGTGCTTGAAGGTGCCGAGCGTGGCCTCGAAGTCGAGCCGGTTCTCCGACTCCATGTGCTCGCGGACGACGGCCTCGCGGCGCTCGCGCAGGCTCGGGGTGCTCATGTGTCTGGGCTCATGTTTTGGGGCTCATACGCCCTCGTCCTCCGAGCGTCCAGGGGACGGGACCTCGCGCGTCATCTCGATCATCGTGCGGCGGAAGCCGAGACGGGCGAAGAGCGACTGCGCCCGCGTGTTGCGCTCCGCCGTCCACAGCATGACGCGCGCCATGCCGCGGGAGGCGAGCCAGTCGGCGGCCGCAGCGACGAGGCGCGCTCCGACGCCGCGATTGCGCGCGTCGGGCTCGACGAACACGTCGTGGACGAAGCCCGCGACGTCGCGCAGCTCCTTCCACGAGCGCGGCTCGATGCCGGCGTAGACGTAGCCGACGACGCCTCCGGCGCGCTCGGCGACCAGGATCACGACCGCGTCGTCGCGCAGCTCCGACTCGAGGAAGTGGCCGTAGCCCGACTCGATGTTCGCGCCCGCCGGCAGGAAGCGCTCGCGGTCGAACTCGTGGTGCACGCGGACGAGCGCCGCGCCGAGCCGGCCGAGCATCGTCGCGTCGGCGGGCGCCGCGCGGCGGATGATGATGTCTCCCTCGTCGCTCATGAGCTCGTTCCGGTGACGCCCCTTTTGCGGGCACTGCGACGCGCCGCGGCAGCAGCGACGACGCAAACACGCGTCCGTGCGCACGCCGCTCGCGGCACGACCATTGCACGAAGTCGGCGCCATGCACACCCCGTCGCTGTCCCGTCCGACGACGTACGACGCTCGCTGTCTGTACTGCGCCCGGCAGGTGTTCCGTGCCGCGCGTCGTCTCGGCGGCGTGCAGCTCGACATGATCGAGAACCACGTGCTCGCTTGCCGGCCGCTCGAGCCGATCGAGCGCACGACCGATCTCCTGGTCCACTTCAAGATCACCGAGACCGCCGCGTGAGCGTTCCGTCGTTCACGGCCGTCGACTGACCACGTCGGCCGGCCGCTACCCGTAGCGGCGCGCGGCCGGTCGTCACGGTGTACGCCCTCCGAGGAGGGCGCATGTCGATCAAGTACGCCGTGCTCGGGCTTCTCGCCGAACAGCCGATGCACGGCTATCGGCTGAAGGACGCGTTCGACGAGCGCGTCGGCGGCCTCTGGGGCCTCACGACCGGGCAGATCTACCAGACGCTGAAGCAGCTCGAGCGCGACGGGTCGCTCGAGGCGCGCGGCGAGCGCGTCGGCAATCGTCCCGCGCGGCGCATCTACTCGGTGACGGCACAGGGCACGCGCGCCCTGCAGGCGTGGCTCGACGAGACCCCGGCGCCCTGGTCGCGTCCGTTCCGCGCCGAGCTCCTAATCCGGCTGCTCTTCCTGCGGCCCGGTGACCTCAGCCGCGTCGGCCGCGCCCTCGACCGCGAGGAGCAGGACGCCCTGCACTTGAAGGCGCGCATCGGCCACATGACGCGCGACGGCCGCCCGCCGGGTGGCGTCGACGTCCTCGGCCTCTTCCTCGACGGCATCACGCATCACCTCGACGCCGACGTCACGATGCTGCGGCGCGTGCGCGAGGCGGTGATCGCGTGGGGCAGGGCGGAGGGGGCGGACGTCGCGCCGCTGGTCGCGAGCGCGGCTGCCGCGCAAGGCCCGTCAGCGGCCGTCGCGCCCCCACCGGCGGCGGGTCCGGCCGCGGCGCCGGCGAGTGCCCCGGCAGCGGCCGATGCCTCGCCGGCGGCGTCGTCCGCCGTCGCGTCGTCAGGTCCGCGGAAAGCGACCGTCCGCCGCCTGCCGGTCAAGCGGATCGTCCGCAAGCGCCGGACGCGTCCGGCGCCGCGCCGGCAGGCGCCGCCGTCGCGGCGCGTGGCCGGGCGTTGAGGCGTGGAGCACGCGCGCTCGGCCTCGCGCTGGCACTCCTGCTCGTGGCCGGGCGCGCGCCGGTGCGCGCATCACCTGGTCCGGACGCGGTGACGCTCGAGCCCTGGGGCAACGCGCAGACGCAGGAGGTCCTCCGCCACCCGGACGTCGACGAGTGGCATTTCGTCCAGCAGCGCAACACCGTCCGCCTGGGAGCGCGCGGGCGCCTCGACGTCCTCACCGACGCGGCGTGGCTCCCGCGCCTCGACGACGCGTCGTTCACGCTCCTCTATCGCGGCGTCTACGATGCCATCTACGACGTGGCGCCGACCTTGCGCGAGCGCGACCTGCGCGGCCGCAAACCGGGCCGCGCCGCGGCGCGCGACCTGCACGACCTGCCGCGCCGGGCGCGCGACGCCCTACGCTTCGAGAGCGATCTCCGCGCCGCGTTCGTCGACCTGCGCGCGCGACGGCTGCGGCTGCGCCTCGGCAAGCAGCAGCTCGCCTGGGGCGAGGCCGACTTCCTCCGCATGCTGGACCGCGCCAACCCCCTCGACACCTCGTGGCACTCGGTCGAGGAGCTGCCGCCGCCGTCCTTCGGCTGGGACGACCTGCGCATCCCACTCTGGATGGCGGACGCCGACCTGGCCCTCGGCGACGCGGGCAGGCTGCGTGACCTGCACCTCGAGGCGTACTGGAATCCCGGCGACTGGCGGCCGATGAAGGTCGGCTACCTGCCACGTCCGTGGGGCGTCCGCCTCCTCGACCCGCTGACCAACCGCGAGGACGGCGCCTTCGTCGCCCCGTTCGCCGGCGTCGAGCGGCTCGATCACTCGTCGCTCTTCCGCCAGGGCCACTACCGGCGGACGCCCGCCGAGAACAGCCAGGTCGGCGTGCGCCTCGCCGCGACCCTGCCCCACGAAGTGCGCGCCGGCGTCTACTGGTTCCGTCAGCGCTGGGCGGGCGACGATGGCACGCCGGTCGCCATCCTGCGCGGCATTCCCGACACCCCGGCGGGCCGGCAGCGCACCAACGAGCTGCTCTCCCGCGGTACGTTGCCAGTGTCATATATCGCGCCGTTCATACAGACGGTGGGAATGTCGAGTAGCGCGTTTTTCCCCCCGCTCGCCGCCACGGTGCGGCTCGAGACCGTGTATGACTTCGCGCTGCCGATGCTCGATCGCAGCGCGACGACGACGCTCGCGCCATTCGTCCCCGGCCTCACCCACCGGGACTACTGGAAGGGCGTGCTCGCGTTCGATCGGCCCTTCACCATCGACGCGCTGAACCCGGGCGGCGCCGTCTTCGTCACCGCGCAGGCGTTCGTCCATCATCTGATGCACGACAGCGACACGCTCGCCGGCCCGCTCGACCTGCCGACGGCCGGGGCGCGCGGGCGGCCGTACTGCGGCAGCCCGCCCGACCGCCCGTGCCCCGACCCGAACGGCAACGGCAGCTTCCGCGACGACGTGCGGAGCTGGGAGGCGCTCCTCACCGTCGCGGCGTTCAGCAGCTACGCGGCCGGGCGTCTGCAGCCGGTCGCGGGCGTCGTGCTCGATCCGGTCAACAGCTGGAGCCTGAACGCGTTCTGGAGCCTGTGCTGGGTCGCCGGGCCGAGGGTCAGCGTCGATCTGACGCAGCGCTATTTCGCGACCGCGCAGCGCGACGTGCAGAAGGGGCCGTTCGACCCGTGGATGATCGGCACCATGCGCGGCCGCTCCGAGACGGGGCTCCGGGTGACCTATGCGTTCTGACGGTGTCGCCCTCGCGCTCACCGCGCTGCCGGTCATCCTCACGTCGGCGTTGGTGCGGCTGCCGTGGTCGATCGCGGCGCTGCCGCCGCCGTATCGCAACTTCGCCGCCTACGCCGCCGCCAACTGGGTGACGTTCGCGCTCGTGCTACGGGTGGTCGGCGTGCGGCGCCTGCGCGACGACGGCCTGCGCTTCCGTCCGACCGTCCGCGGCGTCGCGGCGGCGCTCGTGGCGTTCGTCGCGGGCCTGTGCGTGTACGGCGCCGTCGGCGCGCTCCTCGCGCGCCTCGGCCTGCCGCCGGTGCGGGGCATGGACTTCCCGTCGCCGACGCCGCTCCAGGCGGCCGTGCTCGTCCTCGGCGTCGTCGTGACGGCGGCCTTCTGCGAGGAGGTCTTCTTCCGCGTCCTGTGGATCGGCGTCCTCCGCCGTCGGGTGCCGGTCTGGGCCGCGGGCCTCGTCTCGATCGCGGCGTTCGCCCTCATCCACTACCCGTACTTCGGGCTCGGCGGCGTCGTCTTCATCAGCGTCTGGGCCGTCCTGCCGCTCTGGCTCTTCGTCGCCTTCGGCGAGCTCTCGGCGCCGCTCCTCATGCACGCCCTCAACAACGCCTTCGCCTACGTCGTCGTGCCCCTCGTGCTGCGGGGCTGAGCGCGCGGACGCGCCGGCGGGTGCTGGCAACCGGTGGCCGAGCCGGGTAAGAAATCCGCCCGATGGAAGTCCTGCGCTCGAACCTCGACACCCGCTCGGAGACCTACCGCACGAACCGCGAAGGGTTCCTCGAGCAGCTCGCGTACCTGAACGAGCAGCTCGCGCTGGCGCGCGCCGGCGGCGGCCCGAAGTACGTCGAGCGCCACATCAAGCGCGGCAAGCTCATGGCGCGCGAGCGCATCGAGCTGCTCCTCGACCGCGACTCGCCGTTCCTCGAGATCGCGCCCCTTTGCGGCTGGGGCACGGAGTTCGGTCTCGGCGGCAGCGTCATCTCCGGCGTCGGCGTGGTGTCGGGCGTCGAGTGCGTGATCACCGCCAACGAGCCGACGATCAAGGGCGGCTCGATCAACCCGTTCACGGCGCGGAAGACCGGGCGCACGATGGAGATCTGTGCGCAGAACCGCATGCCGATCATCAACTTGACCGAGTCCGGCGGCGCCGATCTGCCGTTCCAGTCGGAGATCTTCGTCCCGGGCGGGCGCGGCTTTCGCGAGCTCACCCGCCGCTCGGCCGAGCGCATCCCGACCATCTGTCTGGTGTTCGGCTCCTCGACGGCCGGCGGCGCCTACGTGCCCGGCATGTCCGACTACATCGTCATGGTGAAGGGAGGGGCCAAGGTCTTCCTCGGCGGCCCGCCGCTCGTGAAGATGGCCATCAACGAGGACACCGACGAGGAGGCGCTCGGCGGCGCCGAGATGCACAGCCGCATCTCCGGCGTGTCCGACTACCTGGCGATGGACGAGCACGACTGCATCCGCATCGGGCGCGAGATCATCGCCCAGCTCAACTGGAAGAAGCTCGGCTGGACGAAGCGGATCGCGGTGGAGGAGCCGGTCTACGACCCGGACGAGATCCTGGGCGCGACGTCGATCGACGTGCGGAAGCCCTTCGACGTGAAGGAGATCATCGCCCGCATCGTCGACGGCTCGCGCTTCCACGAGTTCAAGCCGACCTACGGCACCACGCTCGTGACCGGCTACGCCCACATCCACGGTTACCCGGTCGGCATCCTCGCCAACAACGGCGTGCTCTTCTCGGAGTCGTCGGAGAAGGGTGCGCAGTTCATCCAGCTCTGTAATCAGACGGACACGCCGATCGTGTTTCTCCAGAACATCACCGGCTTCATGGTCGGCCGGCGCTACGAGGAGGGCGGCATCATCAAGGACGGCGCCAAGCTCATCAACGCCGTCTCCAACTCGGCCGTTCCGCACCTGACGATCATGGTGGGTGCGTCGTACGGCGCCGGTAACTACGGCATGTCCGGCCGCGCCTACGACCCGCGCTTCCTCTTCACCTGGCCGAACCACCGCATCGCCGTCATGGGTCCGGAGCAGCTCGCGGGCGTGCTCTCGATCGTCCGCCGCACTTCCGCCGAGCGCTCCGGCCAGCCCTTCGACGAGGCGACCGATCAGATGATGCGGAAGATGGTCGAGGACCAGATCGGCAAGGAGAGCTACGCCTTCTTCGCGACGTCGCGCGTCTGGGACGACGGCATCATCGACCCGCGCGATACCCGCACCGTGCTCGGCATCTCGCTCTCCGCGGTGCACACCAACGTCATCGAGGGCACGACGCGCTACGGCGTGTTCCGGATGTAACGGGGGAGACGCCCGCCGGCCTCAGTTCGCCCGGTCCTTGAAGTGCCCCGGCGGACCCGCGTCGTTCTTGGTGGCGGGCGCGTCGTAGCGCGCCTCCCAGCACGTGCCCGTACCGCTCCGTAGCTGCACGATGACCGGCTGGAGCAGCGGCAGCGCCGGCGTCTCGAGCAGCGCGCCCTTGCCGTGCACGTCGATGCGCGCCGAGCCCGGCGTCGCGCCGGCCTTCAACTGGAGCTGCTGGATCCCGGACGGGGTGAGCGCGTGGTCGACGTAGCGGAAGCCGCTCGTGCTCGCGGACCAGCAGGGCTTGGTGCGCGACGACGACGGGCTGGTCGCGCAGAGGCCGCCGGCGGGCGCGCTCGCTTGGGTGACGAGACGGTTGGCGCCGTCATAGATGCAGAGCGCGTAGCCGTCCGCCGTCGTCGGGTCACCGAAGTCCGGCTTGGTGGTGAGCGCGTCGTGCGTCCACGTCCAGGTGAGCGAGTCGCGGTCGTTCGACGTGGCGTCGGCGATCGTGAGCACATCCTTGCCCGGCACCTCGGAGCCGCGGCAGCCGGCGGCGGGCGCGGTGGGGCAGGTCGGCGCGGCGAGGCTCCCTGCCGGGGTGACAGTGGGCGCGGGCGTCGGGGTGCGGGTCGCGGTGGCGTTGAGCGGTGTCGCCGTGCGGAGCGGTGTCGCGGTGCGGGTCGCGGTCGCGCCGGGCGCTGGGCTTGCGGTCCGGGTGGCCGTCGGCTGGACGACGGGCGTCGCGGTGCGCGTCGGCGTCGGCGTGCGCGTGGCGGTACGGGTCGGCGCCGGCGTTGCGGTGCGGGTTGCGGTCGGCTGCGGCGCGCCCGACGTGACGCGCCAGCCGATGTCCTCCAGGAACTCGAGCGTCAGGGTGACGTCGTGATCGGGGCCGGTGTAGGACGGCTCCATCACCTCGTTCGGCGTGAGCGTCGTGTCGACGTGCGACACCGACGACCCGGACTGGAACGTGCTCGGGGCGAACATGTGGATGTGGCCGTTCGGTCCGACGCCGGCGCTGTAGGCGCCGCTCAGCGCGTCGGCGAGCGGGCCGACCCAGTGCAGGTTGTTGGTGGCAATGCTCGCCGACGCGCGCTCGGCGTCGGTCATCGCCGGGAACAGCTTCAGCGTGCGATGGTCCTCGAGGTTCCGCATGAAGACGTCGTCGAGGCCGGAGAGCTTCGCGCCCGACTGGCTGACGAAGGTGAGGAAGCCGAGGCCGTGGCCGAACTCGTGCAGCGCGACGCTCGCGAAATCGATGCGGCCCGCCGGCGGCTTGCCGTCGAAGCCGTAGTAGAAGGTCGCGGAGAAGGGACAGGTGGTGCCGATCGCGGCGTTGAACGTGGCGGCCATGTCGTCGCTGCCGGGGCTCAGGTCGACGCCGGCGAGGCTGTTGGCGAGCGCCGCCGCGTACCACGTGCTCTGCAGCGGCGCGCCGGCGAAGTCGCGGTGCACGGAGTTCGGCCCGGTCGAGCCGATCACCGCCGACGAGCTGTTGCATGGGAGGTTGCTGAAGCTCGCGCCGATGCGGATCTCGACCGCGCTCTGCACGCGCGCGCCCCAGGTGTTGGCGGCGAACTGCATGGCGTTCAGGCGCTGGGCGCCGAGCGTCGTGCCGTTGTTGCCGCCCGCCGGGCTTACCGGGGTCGGATCGTTCAGGCCGGTGCCCGTCCCGTCGAGATCGACGATCGTGATCGTCGCCGCGTGCGCGGCGGCTGCCGTGGCGACGCAGGCGAGCAGGGCGAGGGCGAGCGCGTGCTTCATCGCGCCTGCCCTGCGCGCTCGCAGCCGAGGTGCATGGCGCCGTCGGCGCCGATCGTCGCGGTGGTGTCCGACTGGAAGCGGCCCCGCAGGTCCATGGTCACGCCGCCCGCCGCGCTCGTTCCCGGCTGCTCGGCGGGCCCTCCCGTCGCGCTCTCGCGCGCCTGACGCTGCACGGCGCGCTCGTTCGCGAGCGCGTCGGCCGCGGCGTCGGTCGGCGGCGCGGTGAACGTGCCCGTTACGGGATCGCGATAGACCCGCATGCCGGCGGCGCCGGGCTGGTCGGTTGCGTTCTGGGCGAAGCCGAGCCCGGAGCCGAGCAGCAGCGTGGCAGGTATGACGACGAGCGCGAGCGCCCGGAACGGTATCTGTCGAACGATGGACATGGCGAGCCTCTTCGGACTGATTGGGGTACGCGTTGGTGCGGCCGTCGGATGCAACCGGCACGACGGCGACACAAAAACCCTACGAACGAACATCCGCTCCCGCAAGTAGGGTTCCCCCCCTCGTGTGCGAACGAGCAAGCACGATGCCGCGTCGCACGCGTACGCGGATCGCGAAACGCGCGACTGGCCTCGGCTTTCAACGCGCGCGCAACCGCTCGCGCCCGCCAGCGCCGCATGATCCGTGCAGCGACGCGCGCGCCTCGGCCGGAAGAACTAGAGCGGCTCCTCTCCGAGCGTCGCGTCGGACTGTGTGGCTAGCCTTCGAACCAGGAGAAGAAGCGGCCGAGCAGCTCGCGCCGCGCCGGGGGCAGGTATGCGAAGTTCACGCCGCGGTCGGTGAACTCCCAGTACTGCGTGCGGTGCTCGGTGAGGAGCTCGTGACGGACGGCCGCGAGCCGGTCGGCGCGCTCGTGCTTCATGTCCTCGAAGATGCGTCGCGCCGAGGCCTCGTCGCCGCGCTCGAGGAAGAAGGTCGCGAGCTGGATCTGCGCCCGCCGCACGCCGCGCAGGCGATCCTCTTGCTCCGAGGAATGCGCCTCGCGGTCCACCTGGAGGAACAGGTCGAGCAGCGCGCCCGCCTCCGGCCGCCCGCTCTCGACGGCGTGCTCGACCAGGCGGGCGAGGTCGTAGGCAACGGCCTCCAGCAGGAACGGCTGGCTCATCTCGTATGCGAGGTGGCCGTAGAAGCGGAGATGGCCAGCGACCTCGAGGGCGCGGCCGCCTGCGCCCGCGCTCACCGCGGCCTCGCCCAGCATGCGGTACTGGTCGAGCACGTAGTAGGCGGTGCGCTGATCGCGCCCGTTCAGCGCCGCGCGCAGATAGCTGTTGAAGAAGCGGATGCCGAGCGCGAGGAGCGCCGGGTGCCGGATCATGGCGTCGACGGCCAGGCGGCGGGTCTCGAGCGCGACCAGGTTTGCGATGTCGCGTGCGCCGCCGAGGCTCTCGGTGAAGAGCGCGAGAAACTGCCGCAGGACCTTGGTCTCGAGCCAGACGCGTTCGATGCGGATCTCGGCGGTCGCGTGCGGCGCCATCGAGACGAAGTCCGGGTCGAGCGCCAGCGTGCCGTCGATCTCGAACCACGCGGCCGGCAGCTCGTCGCGCAGCGGCTCGTAGTCGCGGAGGAAACCGGCGAGCGCGCTGATCGCCGCCATCGAGATGCTGCGATCGCTGTGCTCGCGCGCGCTGCGCGCGACGTCCTCGAGCTCCTCCACCGCCTCGATCAGGCCGGCGCGGGCGCCGGGTACGTGTCGCGTGCGGGCGTGCCGCGCCAGCGTGAGCGCATCGCGACGGATGCGCGCGATGACGTTGGTCGGCGCGAGGAAGCGGAAGAGGAAGCCAAAGTAGGGGAGGAGTGCCGCCATGCACACGCTCACGAGCAGGCAGCCGAGGATCAGGCCCGCACGGGGCAGGCGCGGGTCGCCCGCGATCTCGGGCGCGCCCGAGAGCCAGAGGCAGAGGAGCGTGGTCACGATGTAGAGGCCCATGAGCAGGAAGTTCACGGGCTCGCGCACGAAGAGCTGGGTGATGCGGTGGGTGTAGCGATTGGCCGCAAGCTCGACGACGATCGCCGCGACCGTGATGAGGATCGCGAGCACGCCCGCGACGAGCTGGGCCGCGACCCCGAGCAAGGTCTCCGCACGATCGGCGGAAAGGGTCTCCAACCAGTTGATGGGCCCTCGGTAGTGCCCGGGCGGGCTCTCGAGCCAGCTCGCGACGGCCAGGAGCGCGAAGGCGATCACGAGCGGCACGCAGAAGCTCGCGACGCTTCGCAGGCGGAGCGCCGACGTCGCGGCGGGCGAGCTCGTGGTCGGCGTGTCCGTCATCGCCATCGTGCTAGGCGGAGCCCGCGCGGCCGCCAGGCGCGGACTCGACCGACGCGAGGGCGCTGATCTCCCGGGTGAGGCGCGTTGCGGTCTGCGAGGCGGTCCGCAGCAGGTTCTCGAGCAGGACGAGCTTCACGTCGGGACGGCTCGCGGCGAGCGCGCGGAAGTCGTCGACGGCGAGCGTGTAGCACTCCGCGGCCTCGTCGGCGCGTACGTCGGCGGAGCGGACGGCGTCGCTCAGGATGGCAAGCTCGCCGAAGGTCATGCCGGCGGAGAGCGTCGCCACGCGCTGGCGCTGCCCCTGCGGCAGGTCGATCGTGACGCTCACCTTGCCGCCGGTGAGGAGATAGAGCGCGGTCGCGGGCTCGCCGCGGCGGACGATGAGCTCGCCGGCATCGAAACGACGTCGCTCGAGCAGGCGCTCGAGGTGCGCCACGCCGTCGGGCGCGAGTCCCTGGCAGAGCTGGTGCTCGGCGAGCGGGATCGCCGTCGTGCCATTCGAGGAGCCATGGGCCGTGAGCACGCGTTCCTCGCACCATTCGAGCGCGGCGTCGAGGTCCGGGAACGACCGCAGCCAGGCCTGGCGCTCGCCGGTCAGATGCTCGGCGAGGAAGCGCAGCACGCGGGAGTGGCGGGCGCCGTGCACGAGGGCGACCGGCACCGCGCGTCCCGCCAGGGTCGTGACCAGCTCGAGGAGGATGCGCCCCGCGGCGTCGTCGACGTCGGTCACCCGCGTGAGGTCGAGGAGCGCGCAATCGAGGTCGGCGCTGCCCTCGATCACGCGCCAGGTGACGGCCTCGATGCCGGCGAAGGCCAGGTCTCCCTGCAGCTCGTAGACGCGGGTCCGGCCGCCGAAGCGATGCAGGACCTCGCGCTCCCCCGCCGAGCGCACGCGCTTCGAGCACACCGCGGCGAGATCGTACTGGCCGCGGATGGTCGCGCGCGAGGGCCGGGGCGTGCGCAGGAAATGCAGCGTGAGCTCGCGCGACAGCTCCTTGCAGACAGCGACGCCGCGGACGCTGTTGCCGCGGGCGTCGAGCGGCGGCGAGAAGACCGCGATGCCGAGCTGCCCCGGCAGCACCGCGAGGATGCCGCCGCCGACGCCGCTCTTGGCCGGCATTCCGACCCAGTAGACCCACTCGCCCGCGTAGTCGTACATGCCGCAGGTCGACATCACGCTCAGCATGTCGCCGACGCAGTCGGAGCGCACGGCGCGCTCGCCCGTGAGGGGGTTCATGCCGCCGTTCGCGAGCGTCGCCGCCATCGCGGCGAGCGCCCGGCAGTCGACGGCGATCGAGCATTGCCGGAAATAGACGTCGAGCGGCCCCTCCGGCTGCTCCGTGATGATGTCGAAGTTGCGGAGCATGTGGGCGATGGCGCGGTTGCGGTGGCCGGTGTCGCGCTCCGACTCGTACACGGCCTGGTCGAGCGTCAGCGGGCGTCCGGCGTAGAGCGAGAAGGTGCTGAGCACGCGATAGAAGCGGTCGTCGTTCGAGTGGCCGGCAACGAGCGACGCCGCGGCGATCGCCCCGGCGTTGATCATGGGGTTCAGCGGCCGTCCCGTGCCCGGCTCGAGGCTGACCGAGTTGAACGCGTCGCCGGTCGGCTCGACGCCGATCTTCGCGAGCACGGCGTCGCGCCCGCGATCTTCGAGGGCCAGGCCATAGACGAACGGCTTCGAGATCGATTGGATCGTGAATGGCTGACGGGTGTCGCCGACCTCGTAGGAGCGGCCGTCCGTGGTCGCGATGCAGATGCCGAACGAGCGCGGGTCGGCCTTGGCGAGCTCGGGGATGTACGAGGCGACGGCGCCATCGTCGAGCTCCTTGAACCGGGCGTGCAGGCGCTCGAGGTAGCTCTGGATGGGAAGCGCAGCCGCGAAGTCGGGTGCCGGCATGGGGGTCTCCGGTCGGTTGGGGAGCAAAAGTGAGATCTCTCGGTCGTTTATCCTTGCCCGATTGGTCCAGCGCGGGTTATCACACCGCGTCAAGGTCTGCACGCGACGCGGACCTGCCGGAAGCCATCAGCGGTGAACGACGAGCCGTCCGCGCCCGGTGATGCCGGAGCGAATCCTCCCCGGGCCCGGGTCACCCGAGCGACGGTGATCTTCGCCGACGTCGTGGGCTTTACGGAGCTGACGGAGCGGATCGGCCCGGAGCGCGCCTACTTCGCGGTCACGGGCGCGCTGCGCATCATGGACGGCGTCGCGCGGCGCTTCGGCGGTGCGGTCGACAAGTACCTCGGCGACTGTCTGATGGCGGTCTTCGGCCATCCCGTGCCGCTCGCCGAGCCGGCGGCAGCGGCCGTCGCGGCGGCGCTCGAGATGCGCGAGCAGATCGCCGAGTACGCGCGCGGCTTCGGCGCCGACGTGCCGATCGACCTCCACATCGGCATCAACACCGGTCCCATGGTGGCGGGGGACGTGCGCGGCCGGGTCGTGCGCGAGTTCCACGTGCTCGGCGACGCCGTGAACGTGGCGGCGCGCCTCAAGGCACGCGCGCCGCGCGGGCGTATCTTCGTCGGCCCCGAGACGGAGCGCGAGACCGCCGCCCGCTTCGCCTACGGCGCGCTCGGCAGCATGCCGCTCAAGGGCAAGTCGGCCGAGGTGGCGATCTTCGAGCTGGTGGGGGCGCGTGCCGAGGACGTCGCCGCCGCCGGCGGCGCGACGCTCGCCGCGAGCGGGGCATTCGTCGGGCGCGAGCGCGAGCGCGCCCTGCTCGGCGAGCGGCTCGTGGCGCTCGCGGCGGGGCGCGGCGGCGTCGTCCTGGTGAGCGGCGAGCACGGGATCGGCAAGTCGCGCCTCCTCGCCGAGGCCGAAACGGGAGCCGCCGGGGACGTGACGTTCGTCCACGGCCGGGCGCGGCGCGAGGCGAAGCTCGCCGACGGCGCGACGCTCGCCGCCCTCGCGGAGCGGCTCGAGGCCGCCGGCTGGGGCGCGCGGGGCGCCGGGCCGCAGCCGGGTCGGAGCGACGAGCCGGCGCCGGCGCTCGCCGAGCGGCTGGTCGCGCTCCTGCGCCGCGCCGCTGCCGCGCGTCCGCACGCGGTGGTCATCGAGGATCTCGACGCCGTCGATGCGACCTCGCGCCGTCTCCTGCCAACCGTGATCGCCGGCGCGCGCGACCAGCCCGTGCTGTTCCTGCTGAGCGCGCGCGGTCGCGACGCGGCGGCGCTCGACCCGACCGGCCTCGACGAGATCCGCCTCGAGGCTCTCCCGGCCGAGGAGGCCGCCCGGCTCGTCGAGGGCGTCGCGGGCGGCGAGCTCGACGCCGAGGCGCGGGCGCTCGTCCTCGACTACGGCCGCGGCAATCCGTCGCGGCTCGTCAGCGGCACGTTCCTCGAGCCGGCGCTGCGCGCCGAGCGCGAGCGGGCGCAGCACGAGCGCCGCACCGGCGAGACCGAGCGGCGCCGCGCGACGATCCTCTTCGCCGACATCACCGGCTTCACCGCGCTCACGGAGCGCATGGGCGCCGAGCGCGCATACCCGATCGTCGTCGGCTGCCTGCGGCTGCTCGACGAGGTCGCGCGCCGCCACGGCGGCACCGTCGAGAAGTACCTCGGCGACTGCGTGATGGCGCTCTTCGGCATTCCGGAGGCGATCGAGGACGCGCCGCGCGCCGCCGTGAACGCCGCGATCGAGATGCGGCGGCGGGTGCGGGCCTACAGCGCCAGCGTCGGCTCCGAGACCCGGCTCGACGTCCATACCGGCATCAACACCGGCCTCGGCATCGCGGGCGACGTGAGCGGGCCGCTCATCCGCGAGTTCGCGGTCATGGGCGAGCCGGTGAGCGTCGCCGACGAGCTGAAGGACCTCGCGGCCGCCGGCGAGATCTACGTCGGTCTCGAGGTGTACCGCGCCACCCGCGAGGTCTTCGAGTACCGCGAGGTCGAGGCACAGAAGCGGGCACGCGGCGTGCCGGTGCGCGCCTTCGCGGTGCTCTCGGAGCGCGAGCGCCTGCACCGCGCGCGCATCGGCGCCGAGCGCCGCGTGCTGCTCACGCTGGTCGGGCGCGACGACGAGCTGGGGCGCCTGCGGGCGCAGCTCAGTCGTCTGCGCGCCGCGCAGGGCGGCATCGTGAGCGTCGTCGCGGAAGCGGGCCTCGGCAAGTCGCGGCTCCTCGCCGAGCTCGCGGCCACCGACGAGGCGCGCGAGACGGCGTGGCGCGAGGGACGGTCGATCTCGACCGGTCAGCACCGCAGCTTCCATACGATCGCCGATCTCTGCCGCTCGCTCGCCGCCATCGACGACCGCGACGACGATGAGCGGAGCCGTGCCAAGCTCGTCGCGATGGCGCAGCGCCTCCTCGGCGACGAGGCCGAGGAGCTGGTGCCGTTCCTCGCCGTCCTGCTCGGTCTGCCGCTCGACGAGGTCGAGCGCGGGCGCCTCGCGGCGATCCACGGCGACGCGATGGAGAAGCTCGTCCTGCGCAGCGTGACGCAGATCCTGCGCGCGGAGAGCCACGCGCGTCCCCTGGTCGTTGTCTTCGACGACCTGCACTGGGCCGACGTCTCGTCGCTCGACCTCCTCGAGTCGCTGCTGCGGCTGTGCGCCGAGCAGCCGATCCTCTTCATCCAGCTCTTCCGGCCGGGCTTCGAGAGCACCTCGGAGCGTGCGCGCGAGCAGGCGCGCAGCCGCTTCGCCGAGCGCTACCTCGAGATCGAGCTCCAGCCGCTCGACGCCTCGGCGTCGCGGCAGATGCTGAGCGACCTGTTCGCGCAGGGCGCGCTGCCGCATGCCGCGCGCCAGCGCATCGCGGAGAAGGCGCAGGGCAACCCGTTCTACATCGAGGAGGTGGTGCGCGCGCTCGCCGACGAGGGTGCCGTCGAGTACGCCGACGGCCGTTTCCGCGCCACCGACAAGCTCGCGTCGATCGTGATCCCGGGCACGATCCACGAGGTGGTGATGGCGCGCGTCGACGGGCTGCCGCCGGGGCGCCGCCAGCTCCTGCAGACGGCGTCGGTCGTCGGCGGCAGCTTCCAGGCCGGCGTGCTGGCGGAGATCGTGGGCCGCCAGCCGGTCGAGGACCTCGAGGCCCTCGTGGAGGCCGAGTTCCTGGTGCGCTCGGAGCGTGCCGGCGGGCGCGAGTACGGCTTCAAGCACCGGCTGATCCAGGAGGTGACGTACGACGGCCTCCTGCAGACGCGGCGCGCCGAGATGCATCGTCAGGTGGCGGAGGCGATGGAGCGGGCGCTGCCTGCCGACGCTTCCGGCTACGCCGGCATGCTCGCGTTCCACTACAGCAAGGCCGGCGCGAGCGAGCGCGCCGAGGAGTTTCTCTTCCGCGCGGGCGACGAGGCCGCGCGCGCGGCGGCGTCGAGCGAGGCGTTGCACTTCTTCGAGGAGGCCTCGAAGCTCTACCTCGAGCTGCACGCCGACGGCGGCGACCCGGTGAAGCGCGCGCTGCTCGAGAAGAACATCGCGCGTGCGCTTTACTATCGCGGCCGGTTTCTCGATGCGATCGAACACTTCAACCTCGCGCTGCGGCTGCTCGGCGATCGTGTCGTCGAAGGCAGGGTGGCGCTCGGGATGCGCTTCAGCGCGCACCTCCTCTCGGTGCTGGCGCGGCTCTACGGGCCGGCGTTGCGGCGGCGCCGCCCGGCGGCCACCGACCGGCAGCGCGAGATCATGGAGTTGCGCTACGCCCGCGCCGAGGCGACGGTCACGACGCAGCCGACCCGCCATCTCTTCGACAGCATGGACAGCATCGCTTTCCTGCAGCGCATCGACCCGACCACGGTGCCGTCGTCCGGCAAGTTCTACGCCGGCGCCGCCGCGCTCTTCGCCTTCGGCGGCATCTCCTTCGACGTCAGCCGGCGCTTCTCGGAGCAGGCGCGTGCGCTCGTGCATCCGGACGCGCTCGACGAGTACCTCTACGAGCGCGCCATGAGCTTCACCTACCGGGTGCTCGAGGGCGACTGGGCCGACGCGCACGAGATCGACCCGGCGCGCATCGCGGAGAGCGTGCGCAACGGGCAGCTCTGGGGCCCGACCACCTATCTCGGCCTCCTCGGCGAGAAGCGCATCCATCGCGGCGACATCGCCGGCGCCCGCGCCAACATCGAGGAGGTCGACCGCATCTGGGACCTCTTCCAGTACGATCTGGCGAAGACGAACCACTACTACCTCTCGACGCTGATCCCGCTCGAGATGGGCGATCTGCCGGGCGCGATCGTCGCCGCCAACGCATACTACGACGAGAACCCGGAGGACCTGCTGCACATCCTGGCGCTCGGCGCCAAGGCGAAGGCGCAGACGCTGCTCGGCCGGCTGGACGCGGCCGAGGAGACCCTGCGGCACGCGTCGGAGGTGGTGAAGCGCTCGTCGCCGGTACCGCCGTTCCACGCGAGCGCCTACTACCGCTCGCGGCTCCTCCTCGACGTCACCCGCTTCGAGCACGAGGCGCACGCCGGCGGGACGGCGCGGCGGGGCGCCGAGCGGCAGGCGCGGAAGAGCCTCCGCGCCGCGATGTTCGTCGGTGCCAAGGTAGCCTGGCGCCGGACGGAGCTGCTGCGCCTGGCCGGCCGCCTCGCCTGGGCGCGCGGCCGCACCGCGCAGGCGGTCCGCCTCTTCGAGCGCAGCGCCGAGATGGGCGAGCGGCTCGGTGCCCGCCCGGAGACGGCGCGGACGTTCGCGCTCGCCGGACGCCTCCTCGACGACGCCGGGCGCACCGATCGCATTCGCGGCCTCGACGGCACGGCCTGCCTCGTCCGGGCGCGCGAGGAGCTCGCGCAGCTCGGGATGACCTGGGACCTGCAGCACCTGGACGACGACGATTGAGCCGCGGACGGGCGCCGCTGCTCACGCTGCTCTCGGCCGGGCTCTGCGCGCTCGCCTTTCCGCCGGTCGGCGCGTGGCCGCTCGCGTGGGTCGGTCTCGTGCCGCTCCTCGTCGTCCTGCGCGACGTGTCGGCGGCGGGACGGCTCGGCCTCGGCGTGCTGTGGACGTTCGCGATCGGCCTCGGCGTCGGCACGTGGATGCCGGGCGCCGTCGCCGGCTACTTCCAGCAGCCGCTCGCGATCGGCGTCGCGCTCTTCCTGATCGTGACCGGCCTGATGGCGGCGCCGTACTACGCCGCATTCGCGCTCGCCTACGCGCCGCTCGTCCGCGGGCGCGGCGCGGCGGCGCCGCTCCTCGCCGCGGCGGCGTGGGCGGGTGCCGAGCTGGCGCGCGGCCGGCTCCTGAACGGCACGCTCGTCTACGTGGGCAACTCGCCGTGGGCGACGCTCGGCTACTCGCAGGCACCCGTCCCCGTGCTGCTGCAGATCGCGGCGGCAACCGGCGTCTACGGCATCTCGTTCGTCCTGGTGGCGGTGAACGTCGCGCTCGCCGAGGGCGTGGGCGCCCTCCTCCGGCGAGAGGGCCTCACGCGTCCGGTACGGGCCGCGGCGGCGAGCGCCGCCCTCTGCGCCGCGTGCGCGCTCCTCTACGGCGTCCGGGCGCTCGCGACGCCGCCGGTCGCCGCCGGCGAGCCGGTGTCCGTCCTGATCGTCCAGGGCAACCTCGGCGCGGCGGCGCGCTGGGGTACCGAGGGCGGGGCGCGGACGCTCGACGTCTACACCCGGCTCACCCGCGAGGCGCTCGAGCGGGCGCCGGCGGCGCTCGTGCTCTGGCCGGAAAGCGCGCTCACGTTCTTCCTCGAGCAGGACCGGCTCTATGGGCCGGCGCTGCTGAGCGCGTTCCGCGACCGTGACGTCGAGCTGCTGGTCGGCGCGCCGCGCGCGGCCGAGGAGGGCATGGCGCCCTTCTTCAACAGCGTCTACCTGGTGGCGCCCGACGGCACGCTCGCCGGGCGCTACGACAAGCAGTACCTGCTGCCGTTCATGGAGTACTTCCCGCTCCGCCTGGAGCTGGCGCGGCGGCGCTTCGGGCGCATCCGCGAGTTCACGCCGGGCGCGCCGACGCCGCCGCTTGCGACCCGTGCCGGGCGCGCCGGCATCCTCGTCTGCAACGAGGCCTTCCTGGCGCCCGTCGCGGCCCGCCGGGTCGCGGACGGCGCGGCGTACCTGGTGAACCCGTCCAACGACAGCTGGGTGCCCGATGCCGGCTTCGCCTGGCAGCAGTTCGACATCGCGGCGCTGCGCGCCGTCGAGCAGCGGCGGTTCCTGATCCGGGTGTCGGACTCCGGGCCGTCGGGCGTCGTCGATCCGCTGGGCCGCGTCGTCGCCCACACGGCGCCGCTCGCGCGCGACGTCCTGCGCGCGACGGTGGCGCCGATGGCAGGGCGGACGCTCTACGGTCGCGTCGGCGACCTGTTCGGCGTCCTCTGCGTCCTCGCGGCGCTCGCGGGACTAGGACGCCGTTAGGTCCTTGTCGTGGGCGCGGAGGCGCTCCGCCAGCACCCGCATCACCTCGAGCGCGAAATGCGGGGTCTCGTGCACGAGGTAGAGGAAGCGCTTCTCCGGGATCTCGACGAGCCGGCAGGCGGTGCGTGCACGGGCGGTGGCGCTGCGTGGCTGGTGGTCGATGAGCGCCATCTCCCCGAGAATGCCCTCCTGCCCGGCGACCTCGACCCGTCCGTTGTCGAACGCGATCTCGACCTCGCCGTCGGCGACGACGTACATGCACTCGGCCGGGTCGCCGCTCTGGAAGATCACCTGTCCGGCGGCGAACGACTTTGACTCTTGGGTGAGGAAGATGTGAAACCACGACATGACCGCACGTCTCCTTCCAGGGGAGGCCCGAATACCAGGGCCGAACGTGAGCAGTCCACCTCGCAGCGCTGTGCCCTATGCGCTGCTCTGCACACTTCTCGGCCTCGCGCTCGGCTGGCTGCCGATGTTCCTGCACGGACCGATCCCGGCGAAGTACAACATCCTCTACATCAAGGGCGCCGTCGCGGTGTGGGGCTGGTACACGGCGCGCCTCCTGATCGGCTTCGTCGTCGGGATCACGCGCTGGCCACCCCTCTGGTGGGTCCGCGGGCCGCTCGTCGGCCTGATGATGCTCTTCCCGCTGAGCCTCGTCTCGCTCGCGACGCCGGGCTGCGGCGCGCCCTGCATGGGCTACAACCTCACGACCGCGACGGCGATCGGGACGATCGTCGCGGGCGTCGCGTTCTACTTGACGGGTCGCCACCGCGGCGACTAAGGGGCACGACGTGCGCACGCTCCTCGTCTCCGACCTGCACTACGCGTTGAAGCAGTTCGACTGGGTGCACGGCGTCGCCGACCGCTTCGATCTCGTGGTGATCGCGGGCGACTCGCTCGACGTCTCGTCGGCGGTCGCGCTCGGTGCGCAGATCGTCGTCGTCTCGAAGTACCTGCGGCGGGTCGGCGCGCGCACCCGCCTGGTCACGAGCTCGGGAAACCACGACCTGAACGCGCGCGGCGCCGACGGCGAGCGCGTCGCGACCTGGCTCGCGAAGGACCGTGTGCCAGGCGTCCTGACCGACGGCGACTACGCCGAGATCGGCGACACCTCGATCACCGTCTGCCGCTGGTGGGACGGGCCGCTCGGACGCGACGAGATCGGCCGCCAGCTCGCGCGCGACGCCGCCCGCCGCAAGGGGAGATGGATCTGGGTCTACCACGCGCCGCCCGACCGCTCGCCGGTCAGCTGGACGGGCAGCACGTACTACGGCGACGCCGAGCTGATGGAGTGGATCGAGACCCATCGCCCCGACGTCGTCCTGAGCGGCCACGTGCACCAGTCGCCGTTCCGCCGCGGCGGCTCGTGGGCCGATCGCATCGGCGACACCTGGGTGTTCAACGCCGGCCGCGAGATGGCCCCCGAGCCGGCGCACGTCGTCTTCGACACGGCGGCGCGGACGGCATGCTGGACGTCGACGCTCGGCGAGCAGGTGCTGCGGCTCGACGAGCCGTTCGAGCGCCCGGCCGCGTCTGCCGTCACTCCGTCGTAGGGTCGGGGTCCGGGCAGCGGTCCGAGCCCGGCGACGATTCGTGGTCGTGGTGGTGCAGCAGGCTCTCGAGCACGTCGTCGACCATCGCCAGATGGCTCTCGTGGTCCTGGAACTGGTGCTTCAAGTCGACCAGGTAGCTCGTGAGCGAATGCAGGCGCCGCGCCAGGAGACGGGCCAGCTCCAGGGTGACGTCCGGGCTCGACCGCATGAACACGAGCGGGTCGTCGGCCACCCGGAAGGTGCTCGGCGCGAGCGTCCGCACGGTCGCCGAGTGCGGCGCATCGAGCAGCGCGGCCACCTCGCCGAAGAACGCGCCTGGATCGGCCGCCGTGTTGATCTGTACGTCGCCCTTGACCGTCTCGACGCTGCCGCTCACGAGTACGTAGAGCTTTCCCGACCGCGTCCCCTCGGCCAGCACGGTCTCCCCGGCTCCGAACGCCTGGAGGGGGAGACCGGCACAGCCGTCGAGGATCGCGGCACTCATTCCGACGTGGCGGGCAGGCAGAGCTCCGTGGGCCGCAGGCGTTCCAGCGTCGCCGAGCCGAACTGGTTGGCGATGAAGATCTGGCGCGGTCCGACGAAAGGCCGCGACGTCGCCCGCAGGCGCACGTCGTAGCACATCAGCTGCGCCGGATGGACCGGCGCGTTCGGCGAGGTGCCGTTCTGGTCGACCGGCACGCAGAGGCGGCGCGGCCGTTTGATGTCGATGCCGAGATGGCCGAACTCGTCGATGATCGCGAGGTTGTTGAGCCGCGTGCGCCCGTGGCTGATGCGGTAGCACTGGAAATGGTCGATCGTCACGTTCGTGAGCGGCGCCGGCGGTGCGGACGTGCTCTTGGCGCTCGGCACGAGGACCAGGTCCGCCTTCGTGAGGTCGAAGGTGAGCGTGCCGAACGGGCTCTCGATGGTCTGATCGCGCGGCAGGTCCGGCCGCGGGCTCGTGCGTCGGATGCGGTACGCGACGAGATGCTGCTCGTGCGTCGGTGCGTCGGGATCGTCGCCATTCAGGTCGGCCGGGTTGCAGACGCGCTTCGGCTCGACCAGATCGACGGTGGAGGTGCTGTAGCGGTCGACGAGCTTCACGCCGTGGACGACCTGGCTGCCGCGGGCGCCCGCGTCGTAGCACTGGAATTGATCGAGGTTGCCGATGTCGCAGGCGTCGCCGACGTGATCGCCGTCGACGTCCTTCTGGTCGGGATTCGGGATGCTCGGGCAGTTGTCGAGCTGATCCGGGATGCCGTCGCCGTCGCGATCGGCGCTGGCGGCGACGTAGGTGCCCGCGGCGCCCTTGACGCACGGGACGTTCGGCGGGCAGTCGAGGTCGCTGACGCACGTGCGGTGGCCGCGCTTGCACGTGCCGTCGTCGCAGAACGCCGGCGAGTCGCAATCGCCGTTGGTCCCGCACTCGCTGTTGAGCGTCTCGATGCACCGGCCGGAGGACACGAAGACCGTGCCGCCGGTGCCGCTGCCGTCGCCGGTACCGCCCTGGAACGGGTCGGAGTTGCCCGCGGTGCCGAGCACGGTGATGCCGGGCTGGGTGATGTCGAAGAGCTGGATCACGAGGTCGTCGGCGGACGGCGGCACGTCGCCGGTGAGATCCGTTCCGCCCGTGGGGCAGCCGTCCGTCACGCTGCCGCGCTGCTCGCACTCGTTGGTCAGGAACTTCACCGTGTGGCCGATGACCTTGTAGGGGGAGCGCGGATCGCACACCTCGGCGAGACATGGCGTCGCGCTCTGGTGGCTGTTGTGCAGGCAGTCGCCCGGAGGCGTGGCGCCGAGGCACTCGGGCCGCGTCAGGTCCCACGCCTGCAGCACGAACGCCGGAGGGGTGGGAGCGCCTTCGCTACTACCCTGGAGATCGCTGTCGTTCTGCGCCGCCTCGCTCGTGCGGAAGGCGACGATCTCGTCGTCGCAGACGACCTCCTCAGCCGCCTGTCTGGTGTTGATGAGGACCCCCGTCGACGGGACGTAGAGCTGAAGGACGCGATCGCTGGCGTCGCCGTCGCCGTTGAGGTCGGTTCCGCTCTCGCCCTGCGCCGCCTCCGGCGAGATGAAGGCGAGGACGGAGCCGCAGAACTGGATGCTGTCGGCGGCGAGGTTCGTGGAGGTCCAGGAGCCGCCGGTCACCGGGTGCACCTCGGCGACGCCGTCCGCGGTGTCGCCGTCGCCGTTCAGGTCGATGCCGGCGTCGCCCTCTCCGGCCTCGGAGACGATCGCCGCGACGTAGGTCGGCGAGAGCGCGACCGCCGTGGCGGCGCGGCCGAGGTTCTGCACCGGCCCGGCTCCGGGCCAGAGCTGCACTACCTGATCGGTGACGTCGGTGTCGCCGGGGCCGTTCAACGAGCCGCCCGGGCACTCGGGGGTGCCGACCGCCGACTCGGGGCGGAGGAACGCGACCATTCCGGCGGCGGTGGCCGCTGCGCTGGCGGGACAGAGCGTGGTGGCGCTACCGAGCGGCCCTTGGCGGCCCGGCCCGGTGAGGTCGCTGGTGGGAGCGGTGTCGAGGACCTCCAACACGTCGTCGTCGAGGACGCCGTTGGGGAAGAGATCGAGATTCATGTCCGCTTCGGACGAGCGGAAGAAGACGCGCCCGTTCGAGATGGCGAGGCTCTGCCCGTCGATCAGCGGGGACGCGTCGACGGCGCGCGGCGGCGTGAGGCCGGGGACCTCGCCGCCGGGCACCTCGAAGACGCGCAGGATGCCGTCGGTGCTATCACCGTCGCCGTTCTCGTCGCACTGGCCCTCGCCGGACTCGAGCTCGATGAACGCCGCGACGCGGCCTGCGAGCGCCAGCGCCGGCAGGGTGAAGGGACCCTGCTGAACCATCTCGATCGCGCGCCCTTCGGGCGTGCCGGTGAGGCCGCAGTGGGGAAGCGGCGTGCCGTCGGAAAAGCCGTCGGGCGCGCCGAGCGGCTCAAAGGCGCCGGTCAAGCGATCCTGCAGCGTCACGACGACGTCGGTGAGATCGCCGTCACCGGTGCGATCGACGTCGTCGAGCGACTCGGCGGCCGTGAACGCGCGCAGGTCGGCGGTCTTGGTGGCGAGGCTGTCGAGCGAGACGGGGTTCTGCGCCTCGAGCGCGTAGAGCACGCACTGGTCGTTGCCGGGGCATTCATCGTCTCCGAAGCACGTCGGATGCGGATCCTCCTGGCAGATCCCCGGGACGCTGGGCGTGGCGGCCTTGGGTACCGCCACGGGTCCGCCGTCGCTCACCAGCGCCGCGAGCGCCGCCGAGTCAAAGAGCACGCCGCACTTGCCGTTGCCGGGGCAGTTGCCGTCGTTCTTGCA
>DASXLI010000114.1:0-85600 GCA_036496285.1 Binatia bacterium | reverse complement strand
TTCCGCCGCGGGCGATCGCCATCGACGCGTCGCTCGCGGCGCGCGCCAGCGCGTCGGCGTCGACGTGCGCGGGCAGCGTCAGCCAGACGCCGTGGCCGCCGCGCGGCCGCGTCCACACGACGCCCTCCGGCATGTGGGCATCGAGCGCGGTGAGCATGGCGGCGAGCCGCGCGGCGTAGACCTTGCGGACCCGGCGCAGGTGGCGCTCGAGGCCGCCGTGCTCGAGCAGGGTGACGAGGGCGGCCTGCGCGATCGCGTTCGTGCCGACGTCGCCGTTCCAGCGCGCGAGAACCATCTTCTCGAGGAGCGGCGCCGCCGCGACCACGTAGCCGACGCGCAGCGTGGGCAGGAGGACCTTCGAGAACGTGCCGGCGTAGATGACCTGGCCGCCGTGGTCGAGCGTCTTCAGCGCCGCGATCGGCCCGCCCTCGTAGCGGAGCTCGCTGTCGTAGTCGTCCTCGAAGATCGGCACCTGCACGTCGTCGGCGAGCGCGAGGAGCTGGCGGCGGCGCTCGTCGCTCAGCACGGCGCCGGTCGGGCTCTGCGCGGCCGGCGTCGTGTACACGAGCTTGGCGCGGCGGGCCCGCAGGATGCGCGCGAGCTCGTCGACGCGCAGGCCATGCTCGTCGACGCGCACGCCGACCAGATGCGCCTGCGCCGCCTGGAACGCGACGGCGGCGCCGAAGTACCCCGGCTGCTCCATCACGACCGTGTCGCCGGGATCGAGAAGGACGCGCGCCACGAGGTCGATCGCATGCTGACCGCCGTTCACGATCAGCACGTCGCGTGCGTCGCAGGTGATGCCGCGCGTGACCAGGTAGCGCGCGACGGCGCGGCGTAGCGGCGGCCAGCCGCGTGGATCGCGCAGCGACGCGAGCGCGGGAAGCTGCGTGCCGATCGCGTCGGCGAAGGCGCGTTTCAGCTCGCCGACCGGCAGGCTCGCCGTGTCGATCTGCCCGCCGCGGAAGTCGAAGCGCGGCGGCTCGGGAACGCGGGGCGCGAGGCCTCCCGGCACGCCGAGAGAACGCGCGCGTGTCGCGAGGAGGCCGGACCAGGCGAACCCGCGGCTCTCGACGGCCGCGAGCGCCGGGCGCCTGGGCAGGCGCGTCGGGCGGGCGGCGACGAAGGTTCCCTGTCCGACGTGCGCCGTCAGGAGGCCCGCGGCGACGAGATCGTCGTAGGCGAGGCTGACGGTGGTGCGGCTGAGCCCGAGCGACGCCGCGAGCTCGCGCGTCGCCGGTAGCTTGCCGCCCGCCGGCAGCCGGTCCGCCTCGATGAGGTCGCGCAGGTAGCCGCCGAGCTGGCGGTAGAGCGGGCGGCCGTCGCGCCGATCCGGGGTGAACGCGAGCTCGAGCACGCCGGAAGCCTAGGTTAGGTCCAATCGGCATGCAACGAGCCAATTGGACTCATGCGGGGCAGGCCAATGCGGCGGCGTTCCGCCGCCAGTGTCGCCGCTACTTCGTTGCCCGCGATGATGCTGTTGCGGACGGTCGTGATCGAGCCATCGAGCGTTCCGAGCCCGCCGCCGGCGGCGCGGCCGGGCTCGCCGTCCCACCTCGCGGTATTGTTCGTGATGGTGACGCTCGCGAGCGTCATGCCGCTTTGGTCGTTGAAGATACCGCCACCGAAGCGGGCAAGATTCCCGCGCACGGTCGTATTGGTCACGATCATGGTGTCGAAGTTGCTGTTGAAGGCGCCACCACCCGTGTCCGCGACGTTGTCGACGAGGGTGCTGCCGGTGATGGTCGTCACGCCGGCGAAGTTGCAGATGCCGCCGCCCTGGCCACCGGCTTGGTTGAGCGTAACGAGGCTGTCGACGACGGAGATCGTGCCGAACGAGTTCACCAGCCCACCGCCCTGGCCCGAGGCCGTGTTCTGCGACACCTCGGTGCGAATCAGGGTGAGCGTGCCGGCTTGGTTGTAGACGGCGCCGCCGCCGAAGCCGCCGCTGTAGTTGGCGGTGAGCTTCGCGTCGACGACAGTGAGCGTGCCGGAGTTGTGGAAGCCGCCGCCGTGACCGAAGCCGGCACCGATCGTGAAGTTGCCTTTGGTGATGGTCACGTCCCGTACGACGACGGTCGCGAACGCGTCGATCCAGAGCGCGGGATTGGAGACGCCGGGAGCACCCGGCGCCTGATTGGCGTCGATGATCGTGTCGTCGGCAGACGCGCCCGCGATCGTGATGTTCTTCAGGACGCAGATGCCGACGGTCCCGACGGGGATGTTGTCATTGGGATCCTGGCTGCCGTGGAACGAGCAGCCGGCGCCATCGGTCAGGACGTAGTGCCCGGCGGGCACGTTGATGGTGCTCGGCTCGTCGAGCGCGTTCGCCGCGAGCACGGCGCCGCGGAGGCTGCAGTCGTTCGGCGTCGCCTCGTCGCAGGCGGTCTGCGTGCGGTCGTCGTCGGTGCGGTCGACGGTGAACGTCGCGCCGTGGGCCGGCGCGGCCGCCGCCATCACCAGCAGGATCGTCATGCAGAGCGGGCGCCAGCGCGCGGCGAGCAGGCCGGGTCGTCGACGGAACGTGAGCATGATGGGCGTCGTGCAGACCGCTCCGGAACTATGGCAAACGCCGGTCGGAACGCCTACTCGGATCCGCGGAACCGGGAAACGGCAGCCAATTGGCGCCTCGCGGCACGTCCGTCTCCGGGCGCGTACACACGACTCGGATTCGTTCCGGTGCAAACTTTTCACCGATCGGGACGCGGAACGAAATCGATGCCGCTGCGCGTCGTGTTGCGAACCTGCATATGCGGGCGCAAATCGCGCCTCCGCTCGCGGCACGTCGCTTGCTGCCCCTCGGGACACAGGAGGGCAGCGTATGTACTACGGCTACGGAGCGGGCGGCATCCTGGTGCTGATCCTTCTCATCTTGTTGCTCACCGGACGCATCTGACCGGCGCTAGCGGAAGCACTGCACGACCACCGGCGCTCCGGCCGGGAGCGCGAGTGTCGCCGCCTCGACGCGGACCATGCCGTCGGAGTGGACGAGGCTCGCGATCTCGGCGGAGCCGCCGGAGGCCGGATGGGCGAGCCACTCGCCGTCGCGCAGCTCGAGGCGGACGCGCACGAAATCGTCCCGTCCCTCGACCGAGGTCAGCGGAGCCGCGAGCCGCGCGGGTACCCGGCCGTGCGGCGTGAACGCGTCCCCTTCCGACTCGCCTCCCAGACGCCGCAGCAGCGGGGCGGCGAACACCTCGAAGACGACCAGCGCCGAGACCGGATGGCCCGGAAGTCCGAGCACGGGTTTCCCGCCGACCCGCGCGATTACCGTCGGCTTGCCGGGCTTGATGCGGATGCCGTGGACGAGGATGCGCGCGCCGCGCTCGCCTTTGATCACTGCGGGAGTGAGGTCCTTCGTGCCAACCGAGCTGCCGCCCGAGAAGAGGACGAGGTCGGCGCGGCGGAGTGCGCCGCGGAAGACACGTGCGATCGCCGCCTGATGGTCGGGGATGACGCCGCAGTCGATGGCCGCGCCGCCGTAGTCCGCGATCATCGCGCGCAGCGAGTACTGGTTGATGCTGCGCACCTGTCCCGGACCGGGCGTCACGTCCGGCGGCACGATCTCGCTGCCGGTCGCGATCACCGCGACCCGCGGCCGGCGATGCACGAGCGCGCGGCTCACCCCGATGCCGGCGAGCGCGCCGACGTCGTGCGCGCGGCAGCGGTGGCCGGCGGGAAAAAGCACGGCGCCGCGCCGCATGTCCTCGCCGCGCCGCATGACGTGCTGCCCTGGCGTCGCGGCGCGCACGATGCGGACCACGCCGTCCGCCTCGCTCGTGTGCTCGACCATCACGACCGCGTCGGCGCCCGTCGGGAGCATGCCGCCGGTCGGGATGCGCATGGCCTGGCCGCGCCGCACGGGTCCCGGCGCCGCCGCGCCCATCTCGACCGAGCCCGCGACGCGCAGGCTCGCGGGCGTGGCGTCGCGCGCACCGGCGGTGTCGGCGGCGCGCACGGCGTAGCCGTCCATGTAGGCGCGCGCGAAGTGCGGGACGTCGATCGCGGCGCGCACCGGCCGCGCGAGCACGCGCCCCGCGAGATCCTCGACCGCGACGAGCTCGGTGCCGACCGGCCGGAAGCGGCGGAGGACCGCGAACGCGTCGTCGCAGCTCACCAGCGGGAAGCGGCTCGCGGTGCCGGTGTGAGGATCGGGCAATGCGGCCGCGCGGCGGCCGCTCATCGGGCGAGCACCGCGTGGAGCTGACACGGCATCTCGCGCCGCACGCGGGCGACGCGCTCCGGATCGAGCTCGGCGAGGATCACCTGCTCGCCGTCCGCGGCGCGCGCGATGATGACGCCCCAGGGATCGACGATCATCGAGTTGCCGTAGTCGGGGAAGCCGTGCGGGCTCTTGCCCGCCTGGTTCGGCGCGACGACGTAGGCTTGATTCTCGATCGCGCGGGCGCGCAGCAGCGGCTCCCAGTGCGCCGCGCCCGTGTAGAAGGTGAAGGCGGAAGGCACGGTCAGGATCGTCGCCTCGGCGTGGGTCAGTTGGCGGTAGAGCTCGGGGAAGCGCAGATCATAGCACACGCTGAGGCCGATCGTGCCGAGCGGCGTCGCGGCGGTCACGACGTCGCGGCCGTGGGCGCGCGTGTCCGACTCGCGGACGCTCACCTCGCCCGGCAGGTCGACGTCGAAGAGATGGATCTTCCGGTAGCGGGCGGCGATCGTGCCGTCGGGCAGCACGAGAAGCGACGTGTTGTAGCTCTTGCCGTCGTCGGGGGCGCGCTCGAGGAACGAGCCGCCGACGAGGACGATGCGCAGCTCGGCGGCGAGGCGGCAGAGGAAGTCGCTCACCGGACCGGGGATCGGCGTCGTCGCCCCGGCCTCGTCGGCGCGGAGCCCCCGCCAGGCGAAGACCTCGGGGAGGACCACGAGGCGGGCCCCGCGCTCAGCGGCCTCGGTGACGAGGGCACGGGCGCGGGCCAGGTTCAGCTCGACGTCAGGCCCCGTGCGCATTTGCACGGCCGCCACCAGCTGTTTCATCATGGTGCAAGTAGTTTAGCAGAGGTGATCCGACCCACAATCGACTCCCAGCCGGCGTCCTGGCCCAGATTTCTTTGCATGACGGATATTTACGTGAATTCCTCTCACCCCTTGCCGCTTGATCACGCACTGCGCCGTGTGGTACGCGGGCCTCGGACGCGTGCACACGTTGAAGCTCGAGACCGATTCCCAGATGGAGATGATCGACGTCACGGCCGGCATCCGTCGCATGGTCAAAGAGACGGGGGTCGCGAACGGCGTTTGCCATCTCTTCGTGCCGCACACGACCGCCGCGATCACGATCAACGAGAACACCGATCCGAACGTCCGCAAGGACATGCTGAACGAGCTGCTCAAGACCGTCCCGCTTCATGACGAATACCTTCATGCCGAAGGAAACGCCGCCGCTCACATCCTCTCCTCGTTGCTCGGGCCCTCGGAGAGCGTCTTCGTCGAGAATGGCAAGTTGGTGCTGGGGACGTGGCAGGCAATCTACTTCTGCGAATTCGATGGCCCGCGAGCGCGGACGGTTCTGCTCCGCGTCACGGCCGACTGAGGAGGCCCGACCGTGAGCCAGCCCAACGCCGTCCGTCTGATCAAGCGCTACGGGAACCGCAAGCTCTACGATACCCTCGAGAGCCGCTACATCACCCTGGAGGAGATCGCCCGTCTCGTCCGCGGGGGCAGCGACGTCAAGGTGATCGACAACGAGAGCGGCGACGACCTCACCACCATCACCTTCGCCCAGATCATCCTGGAGGAGGAGAAGCGGCGCTCGAGTCTGCTCTCGCTCGGCCTCCTGCGCGAGCTGATCAAGGGCGGTGAGGAGACGCTGGCGCAGGTCCGGTCGCGCGTCGACAAGGGCATCGAGGCGATCGGCTCGATGGGCGAGGCGGCGCAGCGCCGCATGCAGGAGCTGGTCGGCCGCGGGACGCAGGAGCACGGCAACAGCGCCGAGCATGCGGCCCCGCACGGCACGAACTCCGTCGACGCCGCCGGCAAGAGCTTCTTCGACGACCTGCTGACGGCGCCGCAGCGCCGCCTCGAGTCGCTCACCCGCAGCATCGAGTCGTCGGTCGACCGGATCACCAATCATCCGGCCTTCCAGAACGAGGTGCGCCGCATCGAGCGCTCGATCAAGAAGCTCGAGGAGCGCCTCGCGCGGCTGCGCCGCCAGGAGATCGGCTCCGGGCCGACGCCGTAGCCGCGGCCGGCGCGGCCCGCGCCGTCAGCGGCAGAGGAAGAGCGGCGACGGCGAGTTCCGCAGCACGTACTCCGTCGTGCTGCCGAGGACCATCTCGATGATGCGGCTGTGGCCGTACGCGCCGATGAAGAGCAGGTCGTACGCCTGCTCGGCCATCACGTCGAGGATGGCCTCGTTGGCGTAGCCGCCGCGCACCAGGAACTCGCAGGTGAGGGCGTACGCGCCGAGATAGCGGCGCGCCTCCTCCAGCACCTTGTGTCCGGCGCCGTCGTCCTTGCCGACGTGCAGGACGCCGAGCGGCAGCGCCATGGCGGCGGCGAGCTCGGCGGCCTCACGCATCGCGGCGGCGGCGCGCTGGCTACCGTCGTAGGCGAGCAGCGCGCGCGTGATCGGCCGGAACTGCATCGGGCAGACGAGGACCGGCTTCGGGCACTTGCGGGCGACGCTCTCGGTGGTGCCGCCGAGGAGGCCGGTCGAGAAGCGCTCGTTCAGGCCGCGGTGGCCGACGATTACGATGTCGGCCGTGCGGGCCTGCTCGCAGATCTCGTTGGCGACGATGCCGGTCACGAGCTGCGAGTCGCCGCGCAGGCCGCGCTCCTGGCAGGCGGCGAGGAAGCCGTCGAGCAGGGTCCGGCCGCGCTCGTGCAGCGCCTCCCGCATCTTCGAGGAGAAGTCGAGGTAGGGCTCGAAGCCCATCGAGCCCGAGATGTCGTGCAGGAACGACCCCGAGCCTTCGATCGAGACGACGTCGATGACGTGCAGCCCCGTGACCGTCGCCTGCAGCCGCTCCGCCAGCCAGAGGGCGTAGCGCGACGCCGTTTCCGAGTGCTCCGAGCCGTCGAGTGCGACGAGGATGCTCTTGATCATGGCCGCTCAGGCTGATTTATCATTGTATTTCGAGGCAGTCCACGCGAGGTGGGCATACGCATGAAGCACAACAAGCCGACCGCGGCCGTCGAGGCCACCCTCCAGGAGCTGAAAAGCGCGGCGCAGACGCTCGGTTTCGAGGTCCGCGAGGAGGAGCTCCTGCGCGAGGTCGGCTACCGGCCGCGCAGCGGCGTGTGCCGGGTGGGCGAGACCCGCGTCATCCTCCTCGATCGCCGGGCGAGCGGCGAAGAGCGCATCGAGGCCCTCTGCGCGGTCCTCGCCGAGCAGGACCTGGAGCGCGTGTTCCTGTCGCCGGCGCTACGCATGCGTCTCGCGCCGCGTGCGGCGTCGAGCGCCGAGTCGCGGCCGGGATGACGGTCAGCCACCGCGTCCAGGTCGAACGGTTTGCGGCGTTCAAGAACGCCCTCAAGGAGCGCAATCTCAAGTCCACCTCGCAGCGCGACGACATCGCGCGCGTCTTTTTCGCGACCAATCGCCACATCAGCGTCGAGGAGCTGTATCGCGACGTTCGGAAGGTGAACCCGCGCGTCGGCTACGCCACCGTGTACCGCACGGTGCGGCTGCTGCGGGAGTGCAATCTCGCCGCCGAGCGCCACTTCCACGATGGCGAGGCGCGCTTCGAGAACGTCGCCGAGGAGCAGCACCACGATCATCTGATCTGCGAGCGCTGCGGCCGCATCGTCGAGTTCTCCAACGCGGAGATCGAGGAGCTGCAGGAACGCGTCGCGCGCACGCTCGACTTCGTGATCAGCGGCCACAAGATGGAGCTGTACGGCATCTGCGGCGACTGCCGCCTCGGCCGGCGGTCGCGCCGCCCGACGCGCGGCGAGCCGCACGTGTTCCGGACGTAGGCGCTCCGCGCACCTGCCCGCTCTAGCGGGTGTGCCGGGTGTGCGAAGTGTGCTGGATCAGCAGCGTCGGCAGCCGGTCGCGCCACTTCACCGTTGCGACGCGCGTTCCGGGAGCGAGACCGGGACGGGCGTCACTCGTCTCGCCTCCCTGGGCGCGCAGGCGGGCGACCGCGGCGTCGCCGTCCTCGACCGTGTAGGCAATGCCCCAGAGCCGCTCGCCGCGCTCGCCGGCGGCGGCGCCGAGCGGTGCGACCAGCTCGAGCGTGATGCCACCGAGCCGCAGACCGACGTTCACGGTGCCGCGCTCGGTGAACTCGCGGCGCCAGCGCTCCGGGATCGCGAAGGCGTCGCGCCAGAGACGGAGCGCGCCATCGAGGTCGTCGCTGAAGAGCACGACGTGGTCGACCGCCGCGACCCCGGCGGCCGGATCGCCGAGCCACGGCGCGGGCGGAATGACGTCGTGCGCGTGCTGCACGGCAAACACGTTGACGCCGCGGGTGTGCTCGCGGGCGATCGGCAGGAGCCGGGTGGCACGCGTGCCGCCGGCGGGAACGGTCGTCGTGACGGTCGTCTCCGTGCCGACGTCGGTGCCCGCGGCACGTAGCGCGCGCGCCGTCTCGTCGAGGTCGTCGCTGCCGAGCGCCAGCGCGAGGATGCCCTCGGGGGTGCCCTCGAGGAAGGCCGCGAGGCCGTGCGCCAGCGGATGCGACGGCGGCGTGCCGTCGAGCGCGAGCAGCTCGAGGTAGCAGTTCGCGAGCCCGAACACGACGTTGGTCGTGCCGAGCCCGGGGTGCGCCCCGCGCGTCGACGGCTCGCGGCCGAGCAGGGCGGCGTAGGCGCGCTCCGCCGCCACAAGGTCGCGCACCGCGATCACCAGGTGATCGACGCGCGCGAACGGGGCGGCCGGCATGCGGCGGCTATCCCAGAGCGCCGGAGGCGAGTCAACGCGGCGACCGGCGCTTGACGTCCGTACGAGGCTCGACTACAAGGCCCGAACGAAAATGAAATTCATTCTCAATTGGCTCCGGGTCCCATTGCGCATCGCGACGCTCGGCGTCGTGGCGCTGGCGGTGGTCGCCGCCTCTCGCGGCCCAGCGCGGGCGGTGGAGGAGGAGTGGCGCGATCCGGACGGGACGCCTGTCGAGCGTGCCGAGCTCGTCATGGGGACGATGGCCCGGGTCGCGCTGCCGCCGTCACGCGCCTCGGCGGGTGCGTTCGAGGCGGCGTTTGCGGCGCTCCGCGACGTCGATGCGACGATGAGCCTCTATCGCCCGGACAGTGAGCTGGTGCGCGTCAACGCGCGCGCCGGCGCCCATCCGGAGCCGGTCGACGCGACGCTCTTCGCGCTGCTCACGCGCTCCCGCGAGCTCGGCCTCGAGAGCGACGGCGCGTTCGACGTCACCGTGCTGCCGCTGCTGCGTCTCTGGGGCGCGTATCCCGAGCTCTCCTACCTCGGCGCCGGGAGCGTGACGGCGGTCGGCATCGAGGGGCTGCGCCTCGATGGCGGCACGCACACGGTGAGCTTCGCGCGCCCCGGCATGGGCCTCGATCTCGGCGGCATCGCCAAGGGCTTCGCGCTCGACCGCGCGCGCGCCGCGCTCGCCGCCGCCGGCGTCGATCGCGCGCGGCTCGACCTCGGCGGCGACCTCGCGTTCATCGGTGCCGGACCGGAGGGCGCGTGGCGCGCCGCCGTGCGCGATCCCGACGCGCCCGACCGCCCGCTCGGCGTGCTCAGGGTCGGCGCCGACGCGAGCCTCTCGACCTCCGGCAACTACAACCGCGACTTCGCCCACGAGGGCTGGCGCGTGCCGAGCCACATCTACGATCCGCGGAGTGGCCGCCCGGTGACGCGCGACCTCGCCGTCACCGTGTGGTCGCCCGACGCCACCACCGCCGACGCGCTCTCGACCGCGCTCGTCGTCCTCGGCCCGGAGGGCGCGCGCGCGCTGCTCGCGCGCGAGCCCGGCGCCGGCGCGCTCTTCGCCGAGCGCCGGCCGGGAGACGCCGTCCGACGGGTCACGCTCGCCGGCCATCCGCCGCTCGGCTGGACGCCGCGCACCCCCGAAGCACCGCCACCCACCGTTGCTCGAGGAGACCATTCATGAGGATCGCCACGCCCGCCATTCGCCTCGTGCTCGCGGCCGCCCTCGTGCTCGCGGTGCTTCCAGCCATCGTGCACGCCGAGGACGACCCGCGCATCCGCGCCTACGAGCAGCAGCTCGAGCAGATGCAGCAACAGATGGAGGAGATGCGGGCGCAGCTGCGCGCGCTCGAGAAAGAGCGCGGCATGAAGCCGAAGGCCGCGCCGGCGACGGCGGCGGCGAAACCGGCCGCGCCCGGAGCGGCGGAGACCGGTGCGACCGAGGCGGCGCCCGCGACGGCGGCCGCACCCGCGGGGGCCGTCGCCGAGCAGGACCGCAAGATCGACGTGCTCGCCCACGAGGTCGAGGGTCTGAAGAGCAAGATCGTGCTGCCGGAAGGAAAGCAGCTGAAGAGCTTGTACGGATTCGGACCGGCGGCGTCCAAGGTCTACCAGGTCGACCGCGGCCTCTCGATCGGCGGCTACGGCGAGATGACTTACGAGAACCTGGTCAACAACCAGCACGGCGAGAAAGATCGCTGGGACCTCGAGCGCTTCGTCCTCTACACCGGCTATAAGTTCACCGACCGCATCCTGCTGAACTCCGAGATCGAGTTCGAGCACGCGACGACCGAGGACACGCCAAGTTCCGATGACGGCTCGGTGGGAGTCGAGTTCGCGAACCTCGACTTCTTCCTGTGGAACCAACTGAACGTCCGGGCCGGCCTGATCCTCGTGCCGATGGGCTTCATCAACGAGATGCACGAGCCGCCCTTCTACTACGGCGTCTTCCGGCCCGAGGTGGAGCGCGAGAAGATCATCCCGGCCACGTGGGCCGAGGGCGGCTTCGGCTTCTTCGGCTCGCTGGCCCCCGGCTTCGATTATCGCGCCTACCTCCTCACCTCGCTGAACGCCAAGGGCTTCGCCCCCGACGGGCTCGGCGAGGCGCGGCAGAAGGGCAAGAACGCCTTCGCCGATGACTTCTCCGGTACTGCGCGGCTCGACTACTCGCCGTTCGCCGGCGCCACGATCGGCGCGTCCTTCTGGGCCGGCGACTCCGGGCAGAACCAGACGTTCGACGGCAAGAAGCCCGACGTGTTCACACTGATCTGGGAGGCGCACGCCCAGCTCAACTATCGCGGCTTCCACTTCCGGACGCTCGGCGCGTTCGACAACATCAGCGACGCCGCGGCGGTCAGCCGCGAGCTGGGCGAGACCATCGCCTCGCACTCGTTCGGATACTACGCCGAAGTCGCGTACAACATCCTGCCATGGATCTACCGCGACACGGACCAGATGGTCGAGCCGTTCTTCCGCTACGAGATCTACGACACCCAGGACGGCATCCCGAAGGGCTTTGCGCGCGTGCCCGGTCAGAACGTGCAGCTCTACACGATCGGCGCACAGTACAAGCCGTATCCGCAGGTGGTGTTGAAGATGGAGTACCGCGACTTCGACGCAGGCTCGAAGGCGCCGATTCCCGACGAGTTCAATCTTGGAGCCGGTTTCATCTTCTGATGCTGCGATGGCTGTGCATCGTCACCGTTGCGATCCTGACGCCGACGCAAGTGCCGGCGGTCGTGTTCCACGCCAAGGACGAGGCCCTGGAGCTCGCGTTTCCCGGCGCCGACAAGGTGGAGGACAAGGCCGTCATCCTGACCGATGCGCAGAAGCAGGAGGTCGAGAAGCGCGCGCACGCGCCGGTCGAGTCGCAGCTCTGGACGGTCTACACCGGCTGGCACGGCACGGAGCTGCTCGGCTTCGCCGTGATCGACACCCACAACGTCCGGACGCTGCCCGAGGCGGTGATGGTGGTGCTCTCGCCGGCGGGGGAGGTGCGGCGCGCCGAGGTCCTCGCGTTCTACGAGCCGCCCGAGTACGCGCCGCCCGAGCGCTGGGTGAGGCAGTTCGACGGCCGCAAGCTCGACGACGAGCTGAAGCTCGGCGGCGGCATCCAGGGCATCACGGGCGCCACACTGACCGCGACCGCGCTGACCGCGGGAGTGCGTCGCGTGTTGGCGCTCTGGGCGGTGCTGCAGGAGGCCGGGCAGCTCGCGAAGCCGTGTGTGGGGGCATCATGCGCTTCACGGTGACGCCGGACTGGCGTGACAATCGCCTCCTGAAGCTCGTCCTGGCGTGGTTCCTCCTCTACGTCACGCTCTTCTGGACGACGAACGCGCTCCTCTACTTCTCGAAGATGGGCCTCACACCGCAGTCCGTCGTGACCTACTACCGCGGCGACGAGGAGCGCTTCCTCCAGCCGCGAAGCTACCAGGGCATGCTCGAGATCGCGCACTTCCATCTCTTCGCGATGGGCATCCTCGTGCTCACGATGACGCATCTCCTGCTCTTCGTGCCGATGTCGACCCGCGCTAAGGCGTGGATCGTGAGCCTGTCGTTCGCGAGCGCCGTTGGCGACGAGGCGGCGGGCTGGCTCGTACGCTTCGTCGGACCCGCGTTCGCGTACCTCAAGATCGCGTCGTTCGTCACGCTGCAGGCCACGCTTGGTTTCATGGTCGCAGCGGTGACGTGGGCGCTCCTCACCGCGCAGCGCAACGCGTATCGCGACGGCGCCGACGATACGGAGGACGATGACGCATGAGGGCAGGGCGGTCGTGCTCGCGGCGGCCGCGCTCGTGCTCGGGGTCGCTTCGGGCTGCGGCAGCAACGGCAGCGGCGGGGCGGAGCCCGTCGAGCTCGGCGACCCCGCCGAGGTGACGGTCGGCGAGCGGTTCTTCCTCGAGACCCGCTTCGCGCAGCTCGCGAGTACGCAGCTCCAGGCGGACGTCAACCGGCCGCTCGCGCACAGCGATCCTATCCTCAACGAGACCATGACGACGGGCGATCCGCTGCCGGGTCCCTTCCATGGCGCGAGCATGAACTGCCGCGCTTGCCACCTGGTCGACGAGCACGCCGACGACGGCGGCGGCAACCGGACTTACGCCGACTTCGCGCGGCGGAGCCCGCTGCCGGCGCGCGAGGACGGCCTCGCGACCACCTCGCGCAACTCGCCGGCGCTCGTCGACGCTACGCTCGAGCGCGGCGACTTCCTGCTGCACTTCGACGGCGAGTTCGCGAGCATGCCCGATCTCACGCGCGCGACCCTGACCGGACGGAACTTCGGCTGGCTTCCGACCGAGCAGCCGAAGGCCGTCGCGTGGATCGCGCGCGTCGTCCGCGAGGACGACGGCCACGACGCGCTCGCCGCCGACACCGGCGGGCTGTCGTTCGCGACCCTCCTCGCCGGCACCGACCCCGCCATTCCCGAGAGCCTGCGCCTGCCGCCGTCGCTGCGCGTCGACGGCGCCACGGCGAGCGACGATGCGGTGCTCGACGGCGTCACCCACGTGATCTCCGCCTACGTCGACTCGCTGCGCTTCGCCCGCGACGCCGACGGCGTCTTCGTCGGCTCGCCGTTCGACCGCTTCCTCGAGAAGAACGGCCTGCCGCGTCAGCCGGCCCCCGGCGAGTCCGACCTCGCGTACGCGCGCCGCCTGCGCGACGCCGTCGCTGCGCTCGCGCATCCGCGTCTCGTCTCGGCGGCGGACGGCGAGTTCACGACCGGCTCGAGCCACCCGCACGACTTCGTCTTCGCCGGGCGCGAGCTCGCCGGCCTGCGCATCTTCCTCGCCGAGCCCGCCAGTCGTCCGCCGACGGCGGAGCAGGTTGCCGCGGGCGGCGTCGGCAACTGCATCGCCTGTCATCAGCCACCGCGCTTCACCGACTTCGGGCCGCACAACACCGGCGCTGCGCAGGACGAGTACGACGCGATCCACGGCGACGGCGCGTTCGCGGCGCTCGACGTGCCGGACCTCACGACGCGCTCCACCGATCCAGCGCGCTTCCTGCCGCCGTCAGCCGCGCACCCGACGGGCAGCGCCACGTTCCGTGAGGTGCCCTCGGCAGACCGGCCCGGCGTCACCGACCTCGGTGCATGGAACGTCTTCGCCAACGCCGACCTGCCAGGCCCGCAGACCTCGCTGCAGGACGCGCTTTGCCGCGCCGCCGGCTCCGGCGCCGACTGCTCGGCCGCGGCGCTGCTGCCGCGCTCGATCGCGCTCTTCAAGACGCCGAGCCTGCGCGATCTGGCGCAGTCGAACCCGTATCTGCACACCGGACGCGAGGACACGCTCGGCGACGTGATCGATTTCTACGTCCGCATGGCGGGACGCGCGCGCGCCGGCGCCGTCCGCAACGCCGATCCGGAGCTCGGCGTGATCCTCCTCACCCCGGCCGACCGCGACGCCCTGGTCGCGTTTCTACAGTCGCTCGACGAGGACTACGAGTGACGGCGCGCCGTCGCCGCGGCGCGCCGTTTGATGGGCGGTCGGGCGGCGGTGTAAGGGCGGCGGGTGTCCGCTCCGGCCACGAGGCCGCTGCCGCGCCAGCTCGAGATCCTGCAAGTCTATCGCGGCGTCGCGTCGCTGCTCGTCGTGCTCTACCACCTCACGTGGTGGGGCGGTGGCCGGGCGTACCTCCAGCTGCCGTCCTGGACACCGGGCCTGCCACCGGACACGCCCGCCGGCCTCTTCCGTTTCGGCCACAGCGGCGTGGACTTCTTCTTCACGCTGAGCGGCTTCGTCATGGTGTGGGGATACGCCGCCCACGCCGGCGACGTCCGCCGCCTCGGCCGCTTCTTCTGGTCGCGCTTCACCCGCATCTACCCGACGTACTGGGCGATCCTCGCGCTCACGCTCGCCTACCTCGTGACCCACCACGGGGTGAACGACGGTGCGCTCGGACGCGACGCGCTGGTGCGCGGCACCCTGCTGGTCGGCAGCGGCCCGTGGCAGATCCCGCCCTCGGGGACCTTGCCCTTCGAGCTTGCGCTCTACGTCTTCTTCGGTCTCGTCTTCGTGCTCGCTGGAGCCCGTTCGTGATGGCCGCGCTCCTCTGGTGCAGCCTGATCGCCGGTGCGGAGCTGCGCTGGATGCGCCTCTCGCCTCACCCGATCCTGCTGTCGACCTCGATGCTCGAGTTCTTCCTCGGCTGCCTCGGCGCGCTGATCATCCGCCGCTTCCGGCCGCGGCTTTCGGGATGGTGGCTCCTCGCGGCGGCGCTCCTGTGCGCGGCAATCGGCGTCTTCGACTCCGTGGAGTCAGCGCTCGACCACCACCACAACATCCGCAACTTCGCGATTCCGTACTTCCTGCTGATCGTCGTCGGGGTCGGCTTCGAGCTGCGCCGCGCGCGCCGCTACTCCCGCCTCCTCATGCTGATCGGCGACGCCTCGTACTCGATCTACCTGAGCCACTTCTACCTGATCTGGGAGATCAACGGCTGGGCCTATCGCCGGGGACTCGCCGGGCGCATCGGCCTCGACGGGCAGAAGACGGTTGTGCTGGCCGCGGTGGTCGCGGGGGGTGTCGCCGTCTGGGCACTGATCGAGCGTCCGCTGTTGCGCTGGTCGGGACGGCGCGGGGTGCGGGTGGATCTCCCCGCGCCGTCCGTTCCCGCTCACGTGCCCGAGGAGATCAGGAAGGCGATCGTATAGTACTCGGGCGTGTTCTGGCTCTCCTCGCCCTTCTCGAAGAGCCAGTCCTTCTCCGGCGGCCGGAGGTACGTCGGCGGCGTGATGCGCGACGAGTGCATGAGCTGGAAGTCGATCACGGCGACGGCGGGCGTGAAGAGGCGCGGCTCCGGATAGCTCAAGCCGGCGCGCGCGCTCTTCGTGTACCAGAACACGTTGTGCCACACCTTCCAGAGCTCGCCCGCGTGGTCGAACATCTCTGACGCGCTCACGTTGTAGATCTCCTTGTCGATCCAGAGATTGCGCTTGCCGAAGGCGTACTGCGGCAGCTTCGGGATGCCCTCGATCAGCCACACCTTGCGCTTCTCCCAGTTGACGCACGGCACCCAGCTCTCGGTGCCTTTCGCGCCGCACCAGATGTCCTGGGTGGCGTATTTGCCCGCGTGCATCGGCACCAGGATCTCCTTCTCGGCGAGGAGGCGGAACTCCCACCACTCGGGCTTGCTGTTGAAGCCCCAGATCGAGTCCTGGTCGATGTCGGATCCGAAGAGCGTGTCGCTGCGTGCGGCGGTCGAGTAGCGGCGCACGCGGCGCAGCGCCGGCAGGTAGAGCCACGAGTCGTCGGCGCGGCTCGCCTCCATGTAGCGATAGAGGAGGAAGCCAGCACCCTTCAGGTCGAAGGGTGAGTCGAGCGGCCCCCATTGCTCGCTGTAGCGCATCGCCGGATCGTGGGTGATGACCGGCTTGGGCTCGCGATAGAGCCGGCCGACCCAGCGTAGCCGGCGCCAGACGTCGGAGGAGAGCTGCTTCTCGATGACGCCGTTCTCGTCCTGGTTCTCGACCAGCCACGAGGTGTAGACGTCGTCGGAGAACGCCGGCTTGTACTCGTGGTTCCACATGACCTGCCATGCCGCGAGCGGGTCCTTGATGTCGACGTTGGGAAACGGCATGCCGGCGACGTAGTTGTCGATGCGCCGCCCGCCTTCGGCGAGCTTCACCTGTCCGGCGTACTTCTCGGTGGCGTCGAGGAAGGCGCGCGGCAGCGGGCACGCCTCGTACGGCACGACCGTGATGCGCATGCCGTGCTTCAGCATGAGCTGCACGCTCGGCGGCAGGAGATCGGCGGCCTGCGCGACGTTGTCGCGGGTGATGACGGCGCCCGGCGCGACGTCGGCGTGCACGCGGACCGGAAGGAAGAGCGTGGCGGCGATCGCAAACGCCAGGGCACGCGGGCGGAGCCGCGGGGCGGCGGCCGATCGGAGCGCGAAGGGGACGCGCATGACGGACCCTCCTGTGATGGCTCGTGCGGAGCCACCGGCTTGCAGGCGATCCACGGACCGTTTGGTCCCGCTGGGACCGAGGCCCACATGCGCGCATCGCGCGCGGGTGTCAAGACGCGCGGCGGCGCTCTTGCGACAGCCGCGAGGTCGCGATCTGCTGGGGCGCGAATGCGGAGCACGCCCCAGGCCCATCGCGCGCGCCCGTGGCGCGTGCACACCCTCGTCCCCGACTTCGAGCTGATCGACGTCTGGCGGTTCGAGCTGCGCCTCGAGCCCGAGCGCGGGTTCGACGCGTTCCTCGCCACGTTCTGGACGGCGATCCACGCGCTCGAGCGTTCCTGGCTGAGCCGCATCCGCGTCGTCGTCGGCCGCCTGATGGGGTGGGACGCGAAGCCCCACAGCCGGCCGATTCCCGGCGGCACGGAGCACTCGGTCGCGGAACGTCTCGACGCGACCGATCGCGCGCGCAATCGGGTCGCCGCCGACGCGGCCTCACCGCTGCCGGTCGCGCGGGTGCGGCCCATCTACCTCTTCGACGACGAGGCGCTCTACGAGCTCTCGAACGCCACCGTGCATGCGCTGCTGCATCTCGGCTGCGCCCCGGGGGCGTCGCCCGAGCTCGCCGTCTACATCAAGTCGCGCGGACTCTTCACCCGGCTCTACATGGCGGCGATCACGCCCGCGCGCTACCTGGTCGTCTACCCGGCGCTGTTGTCGGGGGTCGAGCGACGCTGGCGCGCGGCGTCGCCGGAGCGCGCACCGGCCGTCACGTAGGGTCGCGGTCGGTGGTCGCGCATGGGCGGAGTGTCCTACCCTCGAATTAGGACACTACCATGGGGCGGCGACGTTGCACCGCGTCTTGCAGTGTGACGCCGGGGCTGTCACCCTCGCGCGCCCACCTTGAACGAGGAGCCCTGATGCGACCACGAACGCTGCGAACGTCCCTTCGATTCCTGCTCGTTGCCGCCGTCCTCGCGCTCGCGAGCACCGCCGCCGCGTTGCCGCCGAATCCGCTGCCCTTCGATCCGCCGCCCCTCACGTCGTGGAAGCCGACCGGGTGCCGCACCGTGCCGACGACGAATCCGGTCCTGGGGCCACGCGATGCGTGGCACATGCTCCACAGCGACATCGTCAACAGCGACGAGGTCTCGATCGCCACGGCACCGGTGTTCGCGCCCGATTGGACCGCGGAGACGGGCACGTTCAACGTCGCCGTGCCGACCTTCGACAACGCGGGCAACCTCTACTTCGCGCCGTTTCTCCCCTACGAGAACGTCACCATGATCTCGCTCGACCCGAGCAACGGCTCGCGGCGCTGGGCGATCACGGGGACGGGCGCTCCGACGGGCGCCGTCGCGCCCATGGTGCTGAACGACCCCGACCATCCCGGACAGCAGATCGTCTACCAGACGCTCTACGACCGCGCGCTCGCCGTGCGCACCGACGGCACCATCGTGTGGGACGTGCCGACCGGCCTGACCTTGACCGGTGTGCTGCGGCAGGATGCCGTTCCGGGCGCCAACTACGTTCCAGCGCTCGACGCGATCGCCGGCCTCACCGGCGACGGGCACGTCTACCTGCTCTCCCGGGCAACCGGGGCGCAGCTGTTGAACGCCCCCTTCTCGCTGCCCGGCGAGCCGAGCCCGCCCGGCGCGGGCCTCGCGTTACCACCGTCCGTCGTGTCGACCGTCTCCGCCGAGCTTTCGACCTTGATCAACTTCCCCCCGGGCAGCGATCTCCTGACCTTCCTCGGCGCCATCCTCGGCAACAACGTCGAGGTGTCGAACTCGTTCGCCGTCGATCCCGTCACGAGCCGCCTCTGGATCGCCGCGACCGCTCCGGACGCAGCCGACGGCACCGTCGACGGCGTCTCCGAGCTCGGCGCCTACTACGGGCTCGACGTGGTGCCGAGCGGCGCCGGGTACGACCTGACGATCGCCTGCTCGCGCTACTTCACCGGCGGCTCGGCGTCGACGCCGACGCTACGGACCGACGGCACGCGCGCCTACTTCGGTGACAACGTCGGCAACCTGATCGCGATCGACTCGTCCTGCAACGAGGTGTGGTCGCTTCCCATCGGAAGCCAGATCACCGGCTCGGTCGCGCTCTCGTCCGACAACGACGAGATCTACGTCTCCACCCAGACCGACATCATCCAGGTGTTCGACGGCGGCGCCTCCGGCAGTCTCGGCTGGACGGCCGATTTGACGGCCTACGCGCCCGGGCACGATCGCGAGAACTTCAATCTGCTGCTGGCCGGAATCGCCGCCAACGGCGTCACCTTCCTCGCGGGCGCCGGCGTCCCGCCGGGCGCGCTCGCCAACATCGGCCTGCCGCTCACCGTCGGCTACGGCGTGCTCGATCGTCTGACCGGCAAGATCCGCTACTTCGCGGACGGCCTCGACGAGAGCGTGGCGGAGATGAACGTCGCGCCCGACGGCGCATACTACAACGCCAATTCCCCGGTGCGCCGTGCGTTCTCACGGGCCCTCTACGCGACCGACACGCCGCCCATCGAGGGTGGCATCACGAAGTACGCGCCGAGCCGTATCGATCTCCTCATTCGCGACGGCGTCTGCGCGGCGCGCGACCGCGCTGCCAACGTGCTCGCCAATGCCATCACCCTGAGCTGTCCCGCGTCGGCCGGCGCCGACCTCGACCAGATCGGCGATCTGATCGCCCAGGCACGGCGCGTCGCGCCGCGCGCCCTCGCGAACATGGATCTCACCTCGACCAAATGGGCGCGGACCGACGCGGATCTCACGGCGGCAAGCGGGACCGACCCCGCCACCGCCGTCGATGCCCTCGGCGACGCATGCGTCCGCCTGGCGCCGTGCCCGGCCGCGCCGCGCACCGGCTGCCGCGCCGCCGGCAGCTCGAAGCTGCTGATGAAGCGCCGACCGAACGCCGACGTGCTGCGGTGGTCGTGGAGCGACGGCGCGGCCACGACCGTCGCCGACTTCTCCGATCCGGTCGCGACCTCCGACTATGCCGTGTGCGTCTACGAGGGCGCCCCGGGGAGCGAGGCATTGGCGTACGAGATCGCCGTGCCGCCATCCAGCCTGTGGAGGGCGCAGCGCACCGGCTATCGCTATTTCGACCGCGCGGGCGGTGAGCGCGGCGTGCGCCGGATCAAGCTGAAGAGCGGCGCCGCATCCAAGAGCGGCCTCTCGGTGCGCGCGACCGGCGCGACGTACGTCGCGAGCCGCTTCGCGGTGGCGGCGCCGGTCACCGCCCAGCTCGTCAATCTCCAGTCGGACGGCTGCTGGGAGAGCGTCTTCGGCGCGGGCGACGTGCAGCGGAGCGACAGCCAGGTCTTCAACGCGCACACGCCCTGACGATCATCAGCCGCGCCGTTGCGCGGACCGTCGTGGCGAGCGCTAGGGGACGGGCAGGCGGAACGCGCGCACCGCGTTCGCGCTGGTGCGTGCGGCCACCTCGGTCAGCGCCAGGCCGCGTGCGCGCGCGATCTCCTCGGCGACGAAGCGTACGAGCGCCGGCTCATTGCGCTTGCCGCGGTGCGGGATCGGCGCGAGGAACGGCGCGTCCGTCTCGATGAGCAGCCGGTCGAGCGGCATGCTGCGTGCCACCTCGCGTAGGACACCCGCGTTCTTGAACGTCACGATGCCCGAGAACGAGATCGCGAAGCCGAGCGCGAGGCACGCCTCCGCCTCGGCGGCCGTGCCGCTGAAGCAATGGATGACGCCGCCGATCGCCGCGGCATCCTCCTCGCGAAAGATCGTGAGCAGGTCCGGGTAGGCATCGCGGCAGTGGATCACGAGCGGCAGGCCGGCACTGCCGGCCTCGCGCACGAAGCGCCGCAGGTGTGCGCGCTGCGTCTCGGGCGTGGAGTGGTTGTAGTAGTAGTCGAGGCCGGTCTCGCCGACGGCGACGACCTTCGGGTGGCTCCACAGCTCGCGCAGCACCGGCCAGGTGTCGTCGGTGATCTCGCTCGCGTCGTGTGGGTGCACGGCGACGGCGGCGAAGATGTCGGGATCGGCCTCCGCCAGCGCCACCGCGGCGCGGTTGCTCGCGAGGGGACCACCCGCGCCGATCGTGATCATGCGTCCGACGCCGGCGGCGCGGGCACGCGCGATGACGGCGTCGCGGTCGTCGTCGAACGCGTCCTGGTCGAGGTGGCAGTGCGAGTCGATCAGGGGGACGACCGTCTCGGGCGGCCGCAAATCGGCGGGGCGCGGTCGGGCTGCGACGGTCGAGCCGGCGTCGGACGGATCGCTCGTCGTCACTTGCCGATCGCGACGTCGATGCGCGGAAAGAGCACGACCGGCGGCTGCACGACGTGGCCCGCGGCGAAGGCCGTACCCCACGCGGGGCCGGGGAGCGCGAGCCCGTCGGCGGGGAGCGCGAGCAGCACCCGCAGGCGCTCGGCGGTATCCGGCAGGAACGGCGCCGCGAGCTGGGCCATCAGCCGCAACGCCTCCAGCAGGTTGTGCAGGATCGTGCCGACGCGCGGCAGTTGCGCGGGATCCTTGGCGAGCGTGAAGGGCGCGGTCTCGACGATGTACTTGTTGGCGTGGTCGGCGGCGCGCCAGATCGCCTCGAGCGCGCGCGACAGCATCAGCGCGCCCATCTGCTCGTCGGCCTCGCGCGCGGCGCCGGCGAACGCGGCCGCGAGCGCGTCGTCCTCGGGGCGCGGCGCGCTGCGCGGCTGCACCACGCCCTTGAAGTAGCTCTGCTGCATCTTCAGCGTGCGACTCACCAGGTTGCCGAGGTTGTTGGCGAGGTCGGCGTTGATGCGGGTCACGAGCGCGTCCTCGCGGAAGTCGGCGTCGAGGCCGAACACGCTCTCGCGCAGGAGCACGTAGCGGAACGCGTCCATGCCGTAGCGGTCCTTCATCTCGAGCGGGCGGACGACGTTGCCGAGGCTCTTCGACATCTTGTCGCCGTTCACCGTCCAGTAGCCGTGGACGTTGAGGTGCTGGTAGAGCGGCAGGCCCGCCGCCATGAGCATGGTGGGCCAGTAGACGGCGTGCGGCTTCAGGATGTCCTTGGCGATGAAGTGGTTCGCGACCGGCCAGAGCGCCGCAAAGCGCTCCGCGCCGAGCTCGCGTACCGCGGTGACGTAGTTGATCAGGGCGTCGAACCAGACGTAGGTGACGAAGCGGTCGTCGAACGGCAGCTCGATTCCCCAGGTGAGGCGCGTCTTCGGCCGCGAGATGCAGAGGTCCTCGAGCGGCTCGCGCAGCATGGCGAGCACCTCGTTCCGGTAGCGCTCGGGGCGCACCAGCTCGGGACGCTCCTGGAGCGCGGCGACGAGGCGCTCCTGGTACCTGCTCATGCGGAAGAAGTAGTTCTCCTCCTCGATCCAATCGGGCGTCGTGCGGTGGTCGGGGCAACGGCCGTCGACCAACTCCTTCTCGGTGTAGAAGCGCTCGCAGCCCGTGCAGTAGAGGCCGCCGTACTTGCTGAAGTAGATGTCGCCGGCGTCGTAGACCTGCTGCAGGATGTCCCGCACGGTGCGCACGTGGTCGGGGTCGGTGGTGCGGATGAAACGGTCGTAGGTGAGGCCGCAGGCCTCCCACGTGGAGCGGAACGCGTCGCTGATGCGGTCGGCGTACGCCTTCGGCGGCTCGCCCGCGGCCTCGGCCGCCTGCGCGATCTTGTCGCCGTGCTCGTCGGTGCCGGTGAGGAAGTACGTCTCGGTACCGCGCTGGCGGTGGAAGCGCGCCATCGTGTCGCAGATGAGGATCGTGTAGGCGGAGCCGAGGTGCGGCTCGGCGTTCACGTAGTAGAGCGGCGTCGTGATGTAGACGCGGCGGGACGCCGCGGCGCCGTTCTGCCCCGGCGCGCGGGCGGCGCTACTCGGCACGCTTCTGGACGAGATCTTCGAGCGTGACCTCTACCTCGACGCCGTCGTCGGTGCGCCGCACGATCGCCGTCTGGCGCAGCACGTTCTGCCGCACGACCTCGCCGTCGCCCTTGACCGAGGTGACGACGGCGCCGACCTTCGGCAGGCCGCGGCGCATCTCGAGGTAGGTGTCGTACTCGTAGCGCAGGCAGCATTTCAGGCGGCCGCACATGCCCGAGAGCTTCGACGGGTTGAGCGACAAGCCTTGCTCCTTGGCCATCTTCACCGAGACCGCCTGGAACTCGCGCAGCCAGGTGGAGCAGCAGAGCTCGCGGCCGCACGGCCCGACGCCGCCGACGAGCTTGGTCTCGTCGCGGGCGCCGATCTGCTTCATCTCGATGCGGGTGTGCAGCGCCTGTGCCAGATCGCGGACGAGCTCGCGGAAATCGACCCGCCCCTCGGCGCAGAAGTAGAAGACCGCCTTGCTGGCGTCGAAGAGATACTCGACCTGCACGAGCTTCATCGAGAGCTGGCGCTCGCGGATGCGGGTCAGGCACATCCGGCGCGCGTCCCGCTCGCGTTGGCAATTGGCCTCGAGCCGGGCGACGTCGCGGGCGTCGGCCTTGCGCAGCACCTTGGGCGGCCGGTCGCCCGCCGCCGGGACGGCGCGCGGCGCGCGCGCCACGGTGCCGAGCGCGACGCCGCGCTCGTTCTCGACGACGACGAGGTCACCGCGCTCCAGGCTCAGGCCGGCCGCGTCGAACTCGAAGAGCTTGCCGGCCGTCCGGAACGTGACCTCCACGCTGGCGGCGGCCGGGGTGAATCGCTCGGGAAGGCTCTCGCCGGTGGGTTCCATCGCGGGTCAGTTGCTGAGCTCGAGCAGCATGCGGATCAAGGTCAGGTTGCGGTTGGCATTCTGACGCAACGCCGTCATCGTACCATACGTGATCTCGAGATTGCGAAGCGCGGCCGCGGCCGACGGGGTGGGCATCTGCGCCGCGAGGTCGGCGTTGTGCAGCTCCGTCTCGGCGCCGAGGACGCCGCGACGCAGCAGGTCGCGATACCAGGACGCGATCACGCTCAGCACCTGGCCGAGGTCCTTGTGCTCGGTCGAGAGCGTCTGCGCGAGATCGGCGATCGCCTTGAAGCCGCCACGGCGCGCCTCGGCGAGGCGCCGGAGGATCTCGGGGCGGCTGCGCGCGAAGAAGTCCTGGTCGAGGCCGAGCGCCTGCCCGACGCTGCCCTCGGCGAACGCGGCGAGCGCCCGTGCCTCCGCGGCCGGGCGCCCGTGGGCCTCGAGGATCGCGACGACGTCGTCCACGGGGAGGGGATCGAAGCTCACCCGCTGGCACCGCGACAGGATGGTCGGGGTCAGCACGGCCGCGTTCACCGCGACCAGGATCAGCACCGTGTGCCCGCCCGGCTCCTCGAGCGTCTTCAACAGCGCGTTCTGCGCTTGCAGGGTGAGGCGGTCGGCGTCGTTCACGATCCCGACCTTCGGGTGCGCGCTCATCGAGCGGAAGCCGAGTTCGCGCTGCAGCTCGCGCACCTGCTCGATCGAGATGTCGCGTCGGTCCTCGGCCGGTCCACTGACGACGTGTACGTCGGGGTGGGTGCCCGCCGCGATGGTGCGGCAGGCGTCGCAGGCGCCGCACGCCTCGAACGGGGCGACCTCGCAGTGCAGCCCGAGCGCCAGCGCGCGCGCGGTCGCGAACTTGCCGACACCGGCCGGGCCGGCAAAGAGGAGGGCGTGCGCCAGGCGGCCGCTCTTCCAGCCGCGCCGCAGGAAGCCGATGGCGCGCTCCTGACCGCGGAGGTCGGCGAAGCGCAGCGCACGGGCGGGCGCGGGCGCCTCGCGCCGCGGTCGCGGCGCCGGCTTACCGCGCTCGGGCGGCTTGCGTGCGGCCGTCATCGTCCGCGCTCCGCCAGCCAGGCGTCGACGATCGTGGCCATCGCGTCGCGCACGCGGGCGATGTCGGCACTGGCGTCGACGCGGCGCATGCGCGCCGGCTCGGCCTCCGCGAGCGCGAGGAAGGCGGCGCGTACGCGCTCGTGGTAGGCGCCGTCGAGCGCGTGATAGCGGTCGGCGGCGTTCTCGAGGCGCGCCGCGGCGACGCCGACCGGACAGTCGAGCAGCAACGTCAGATCCGGTGTGACGCCGTCGCGGGTCTCCGCGTCCCAGCGCCGCACCCGGGCGACGTCGCCGTTCCGTCCGTACCCCTGGTAGGCGACGGTCGAGTCGGAAAAGCGGTCGCAGAGGACGATCGCGCCGGCGGCGATCGCGGGGCGGATCACGCGCTGCACGTGCTCGACGCGGTCGGCGAGGAAGAGGAGCAGCTCGGCCATCGGGTCGAGCTCCGTGTCCGACTCGAGCAGCAGACGGCGGATCTCGCGGCCGAGCGGGGTGGCCCCAGGCTCGCGCGTGGTGACGACGTCGCAGCCACGTGCCCGCAGGTGCCGCGCGAGCAGCCCGACCTGCGTGCTCTTGCCCGCGCCGTCGACTCCCTCGACGGTGATCAGTGCGCCCGATGTCGTCGATGCATTGGCCAGGACCGAGCCCCCGCGAAAGCGGCGACTCTATCGGGCGTCGACGAAACGGTCCAGGCGGGAGCGCGCCACGGCGCCGCGGCGCCGAGCCCAGGGCGCGGGCGCGATCAGCCGCGCGGCGGCTGCGGGCTCGTCTCGGTCGTGCCGGATCGCTCGCCCAGGACGAGGCGCACGCCGTAGATCAGCTGCTGCGACGAGAACGGCTTGGTGATGTAGTAGTCGGCGCCTTCCTTGTAGCCGGTGAGCACGTCCTCGTCCCGGCTCTTCGCGGTGATGAGGATGACCGGAATCGTCGACGTCGCCGGATCGTTCTTCAGGTGGGTCAGCACCTCGATGCCGCTCATGTGCGGCATCATGATGTCGAGCAGCACGCAGTCGGGCGGCGCGTTCTGGATCAGCTCGAGGGCACGGCGGCCGTCGTGCGCCACCTCGACGAGATAGCCCTTGGCGGTGAGGAAGCTCGCGGTGATCTGGGCGACGTCCTCGTTGTCGTCGACCACCAGAATGCGTTCGCTCATGGGACCTCCTTGCTCTCCACTAGAAAAGCTCGCGCACGGCGAGCGCGCGGGCACGCGCCGGAAGCGGCGCGACGCGGGCGGCGAGCGCGATCGCGTCGCCGCTGGCATGCACCGATCCGGTGCCCCGCGCGTCGAGCGCCGGGGCTCCCGCGGCCCAGAGCGCGCCGCAGATCCACAGCTCGCCCGTCGCGGTCACCTCGACGCCGCCCGCGGCGGCGACGACCCCGGTGAAGTCGAGACGGCCGCTGACGCGCAGGTGGCCGGTGGCGTAGAGCGTGCCGGCGCCGCTGCTCGCGGCGGCGATCTCGGCGTCGCCGTCGACGACCGTCAGCTGGGGCGCGGCCTCGGTGCCGAGCGCGGCCGGGAACGGCGACGACGGCACGTGCACGGCGCCCGGGCTGGTCGCGAGCGGCGTCAGGTCGGGCGCGTTCCGGCGCACGACGCTCGGCGGCCCGCCCACCCCATCGATCTGGGCGGGGTCGGCCGGCACGGGCGCCGTCGCGGTCGGCGGCAGCGCCGCCCCCGCGCGAGGGGGAAAGTCGCCCAGCATGGTGCATCCAGTGTTCATCGCGCCGTCGTGACCGTCTAGACGAAAACCGCCTGTCAGATTGCTGACACTCCCGGCGAGCGTGGCCGCGCCGGGCAGATATGGCGCAGGCTCACGGCCGAGGACCGCCTCCAGGCGTCGGCGCACCGGAGCGGGGCCGGCCGCCGTGACGTCGGCGACGATCGTCGCGTTCACGTCCGTGAGCGGGTCGTCGGGATGATCATCGGCGTCGTCGCGCAGCACGGCGAGGTAGCTGCCGGGCGCCGGCGCGCCGGACGGGCCGCCGTGGCGCAGCACGTCGGTGAAGCTCGTACCCGGCGCCAGCGCGGCCAGCGTGTCGGCGAGTCCGGCCTCGGCGAGGAACCAGGCGCGCGTGCCGTCGCGATCGACGCGGGCCCGCACCACCGCCGACCGCGCGAGCTCCGCGAGGAGTGCCGCAGCGGCGCCGGCAAGGGCGAGCGCGAGCACCGCGACCACGAGCGCGCTGCCACGACGATTCCGCGCCGGGGTCACGAGCCGGCGCACGTCAGCGGTTCAGCAGGCGGCCGCCGCCGTGCAGGTGGACGGCCGCGTGCGCCGCCGTCGCCCGCAGGCTCACGTCGACCAGTACCGTCCGGATCGCGGCGAGCGCGCCGGGTACCGTCGGATCGAGGGCCAGATCGGCCCCGTCCCGGTACTGCAGCTGGAAGCCGCCCGGCGTGAGCTCGTCGAGGAGCGGCAGCGTCTGGCGGCCGACCGTCCGCTCGAGGGTATCCCCGCTCACGCGGTAACCGATCTGCTCCTCCGACGACGTGTCGACGACGCCGTCGCCGTCGAGGTCCGCCGCGACGACGAGGCTCGTTGCGCTCCCGGCCGGGACCGCCGCCACGCCGCGTGCGAGCGGATCGTAGCCCGCGAGGCGCACGTCGCGGACGACCTGATCGATCGCCGCGGCAACGGCCGCGACCGCTTCCGCGCCGTCGGCGGCTTGGTGGCGAGCGCCGAGGGTCGCCTGGAGCAGCGCGGTGAACGCCGCGGCGGCGAGCGCGGCCATCGCGGTCGCCACGAGGAGCTCGAGGAGAGTGAAGCCGCGCGGCCCGCGGCACCATGCGGTGGCCGTCATCGCGGGACGTACTGGCGTGTCGCCAGGACGAACGGGTCCGAGCCCGGGGCGACGACGCGTGCCTCGAGCGTGACGACGTCGCCGCTGCGCGTGACCGTGACCCGGTGCTCGACGCCGGCCCCGAGCGTCGGATCGGTGATGAGCTGGTCGTCGACGCCTTCGGGCGCGCCGCGGGCCTCGGCACGGGCGAGGTCGGCGGCGGCGCCCGCCGTGAGCTGCTCCAGCACCGCGGCGGCGCGTGTGGCGCGCAGGTTCGTCTCGGCGGCAGCCGCGACCACCGCGCCCGCGAACGCCACGAGCACGAGCGCGACCAGTGCCTCGACCAGCGTCGATCCGCGCTCGCGCGCGCCGGCCGGGCTCATGGGCCGACCGGCAGGATCGTGACCCGGCCGCGCTGGTTCAGACGGACGCCGCGCCGCGCGCCGGTCCCGTCGGCGAGCGTGACGGTGCCGTTCTCGCCCTGGCCGCGCGCGCTGAAGACGAGGTCGCCGCCCGAGTTGGCGTCGGCGATCTGGATGCCGGGCGGGAGGTGGCGGCTCAGATCGGCCTGGTAGACGCCCGCGTCGTCCATGCGCTCACGCCGGTAGGCGTCGCCGCCGACGGGGAAGACCAGGCGGACGCGCGCGGCCGACGCGATCGCCAGCGTCTGGGCCGCATGGAGATCGGCGGCGATTTGATGTAGCCCCGCGTCGAGCTGCAGGGCAGCATCGACGTGCGGCCAGCCGAGGGCGGCCGTCGCGAGGACGATGGAGACGAGGCCGAGGGTGATGAGGAGCTCCAGCAGCGAGAATCCTGCTCGCCCGCGTACGACCGCCCGGTGGACGCGACCCCGCATCGCGACCCGTCGTAGCCGCCGGCGCGCGCCGGCGCAGCGCTACTCGTATGCGTGACGCGGGCGCCCGGCGGCGCGTCCTCGACCGTCTGCTGCTCGCGGCGCTCGCGCTGTGGGCGATGCTCTCCGTGCTGCCGGTCGGCGTCTGGACCGGCGTCGCCCCGCTCGCCACGTACCGCGAGCCGCTCGGACTCTGGTGGTGGACGCTGATCGTCGCGCTGCTCGGGTCGATGCTCCTCCTGATCGTGTCGGGCGGTGCCGCGGCGTCGCGCCTGCGCGCGCTGCTTGGCCGCGGCCTCACGGTCCCCACGGGACGCTACCTCGCCACACTCGGGGTGCTCGCGGCCGCCGAGGCGGCCGCCACGTCGTGGATCCTCTTCGACCGGACGCCGCCCCTCATCGACGCCTGGGTACAGGCGTTCCAGGCGCGCATCTTCCTCGACGGCAGGCTCGTCGCGCCGCCGCCGCCGTCGGCCGCGCACTTCGCGACCCTCTTCACCCCGATCAGCGAGCGCGGTTGGTTCTCGCAATACCCGCCGGTGCACTCGCTTCTGCTCGGGGCCGGGCTCGCCGCGCATGCGATGTGGCTCGTGACCCCGCTCCTCGCCGCGGCGCTGCCCGCCGGTCTCTACCTGCTGGCCCGCCCGTCCGGCGACGAGCGCGTCGCGCGGCTCGCGGCCGCGCTGGCGCTCCTTTCGCCGTTCGTCATCGCGATGGACGGGAGTGCCATGAACCATCTGCCCGCGGCGCTGTGCGCGGCGCTGGGGCTCTGGGCGGCAGCCGACGCCGCGCTCGCGCCGGCAACGGCGGGCGCGCTCGTCGGCGCGGCGACCGGTCTCGACCTCGGCCTCCGCCCGCTCGACGCGATGGTGCTGGCGTGTGTCGCCGGGACGACGCTGGCCGTGCGCCTGGCAGCCACGGGACGCGCGGCTACGCGCGCCGGCGGCGCGCCCGCGTCCGGCGCGATCGCGGGCCTCGTGCGCGCGCTCGTCGCGGCGGCGGTCGCGGGCGCGCTCACCGTCCTGCCGACGCTCGTCTACAACGCGACGACGACCGGCCACGCGCTGCGCTTCACCTACACCGACGTGTGGGGCAGCCTGCTCGGCTTCGACCGGGTGCCGTGGGGCCAGCGCCTGACGCTGGCGCGCGCCATCGGCAACACCGCCGTCGACGCCCACCTTCTGAACGTCTACCTCCTCGATTGGCCGCTGCCGGTCACCGTGCTCGTCGCCGCCGGCCTCTGGCTGCGGAGCGGCCTCGACCCGGCGCTGCGGGTCGCGGCGGCATATCTCCTCGGCGTCGTCGCCTCGCTCTTCTTCTATTTCCATCGCGACGTGCTGTTCGGGCCCCGCCTGGTGTTCTCGGCCGTGCCGGCGGTCCTCGTGCTGCTGGCGGCGGCAATCGTGCGCATCACCGACGCGCGGCGCCCGCTCGGTTGGCGCGGGCTCGGTGCCGGCGACCTGGCGCTCGTGCTCCTCGTCGTCACCGCGACACTCGCCGGCGCGACCCTCGCGCCGCGCCGCCTCGCCTCGTTCCGCACGGCGGGCGGTGCGACCGCACTGCATCCCGACGACGACGCGCGCCGCGCCGGCGTCCATCACGCCGTCGTGCTGCTGCCGGACGGGCTCGGCACCCGTCTCATCGTGCGGCTCTGGAGCGCCGGCATCCCCATGCGCGAGTCGACGCGCTACTACGACGCGTTCGACGCGTGCACCCTCGACGCGCTGCTGCGCTCGGCCGAGGCCTCGCACACGCGCGGCGACGCGCTACGCGCCCGCCTCGACGCGGCGCTCGCCGGCGCCGATCCTGGGCGGCCGCTCGGCCTCACCGCCGATCCGATGCTGCGCCTGCCGAGCGACGGGCGGGTGGGGGACGCATGCGCCGACGAGGTGCGGCGCGATCAGCTCGGCACCGTGCCCTACGCGCCGTACGCCTACCTGAACGCACCGGCGCTCGACGGCGACGTCGTGTGGGCGCGCGAGCTCGGCGCGGATGACGCCGCGCTGGCGCGCGCCTACCCCGACCGGGCGATCTACCGCTATCTCGGCCCGACGGAGGGCGACGCCGCCTTCGCCCGGCTGACCTTCGACCTTGCGCCGGAGCCCGTGCCTCAGGCGCCGAAGTAGAAGGCGAGGATGCGGTCGCCGAAGAAGAGCGAGACGAGCGCGCCGCCGGCGAGGAACGGGCCGAACGGGATCGCGAGCTTCGTATCGGCGCGCTGGTAGAGCATGAGCGCGATGCCGATCAGCGAGCCGATCATCGAGGCGACCATCAACGTGAGAAAGACGCTGCGCCAGCCGAGGAACGCGCCGATCATCGCCAACAGCTTGATGTCGCCGCCGCCCATGCCTTCCTGACCCCGGATCGCCTGGTAGCCGAACGCGACCGCGAGCAGGATGCCGCCCCCGGCGAGCGCGCCGAGCACCGCGTCGAGCGGGCTGACGAGCGGCGAGACCAGCGACACGGCGAGGCCGACCGCGATGCCGGGCAGGCTGATCACGTCGGGGATGATGCGGTGGTCGAGGTCGATGAAGGTGATCGTCACGAGCGCGGCGGCGAACACGAAGTAGCCGGCGAATGCGAGGCTCAGCCCGAGACGCATCCAGAGCGCGACGGCGAGCGCGCCCGTCAGCAGCTCGACGACCGGGTAGAGAGGCGAGATGCGGATGCCGCAGCTCCGGCAGTGGCCGCGCAGCACGAGGTAGCTCAGCACCGGCACGTTGTCGTACCAGGCGATGTCGCGGTGGCAGCCCGGGCAATGCGACGGCGGACGCACGATCGAGCGCTCCTCGGGGAGGCGCACGATGCAGACGTTCAGGAAGCTCCCGACGATCGCGCCGAACGCGAAGACCGCCGCGATCACGAGTCCGTCCATGCGCTCGCTACTGTAGCAGAAGAGGTGCCCTGGCGCGGTAGCAGGGTGTCGGCGCCGCGCGCGAGCGCCGGGAAGTCGCGCGCGAGCGGCGACTGGTCGACGTGCATCTCGCCGCCGCGCAGACGCTCGAGCTTCGCCGCCGCCGCCGAGCCGCGCCGCACGAAGACCACCGCCACCGGATCGGAGTAGACGTACTCCCAGCCGGTGTCGCGCAGGAGCAGCCAGGACGGCGGCTGCTGGCGAGCGCTGATCACGACATCGGTCGCGTGATGGGTGAGGAGGTCGTCCCAGCTCGGCCCGCCCTGCATGAAGCGCCAGGCCTCCTCGAGGACATCCTGCGGATACGCGGTGGTGAAGCGTCCGTCGATCGCGACCGTGCTGCCCGCCGGCAGCGACCAGAGCGCGACCTCGCCCCAGTCGAACGGCAGCGCGACGCGGCCGCCGATACGGTTCTGCGCGAGGAAGCGCAGCGCCTGCACCGGGTAGACGCTCGGATCGACGTCGATGCGGGAGCCGTCGCGCCAGGCGCTGCCAGCCGCGAGCGCCACCTGCAGCACCGCGACCACGGCGAGGCTCGCCGCTGCGAGGCGGCGGACGCGATGGAGGTCGGCGCGGCGGCGCAGGCGCCGCTCGGTATCCGCCAGCATGGCGGCGACGAGCGGCGCGGCGGCGATCGCGAACAGCGGGACGTGCCGCTGGTGGAGGAGCGCCACCGCCGCCGTCGCGACCAGGACGACGATCTCCGGCAACCGCACGCGTCGCTGCAGGACGAGCCACGGCGCGAGCGCCACCAGGAGGATCTTGAAGAGCGGAAACGACAGGTCGGCGAGCGGCACGTGCGCCCACTCCGTGATCGGCACGCGGGGCGTCACCTCGGTCGCGAGGAAGAGCGGCAAGCGGATGCCGTACGGGTTGACGAGCAACGCGCCCGCCATGAGCGCGACCAAGAGGGCCGTGCGCCCGAGCTGGCGCACGCGCGCGCCGCGCCGCGCGGACGGCGACGAGCCCGTCGGCACGTGCGGCGGGCGAAGCGCCCCGGCCGCGAGCGCGAGCGTCGCGAGCCCCACGCCGGCGAGCACGCCGCCGTGCGTGTTGATCCAGACGACGTTCACGAGCGGCAGGAGCCAGGCAGCGCCCTCGGCGCGATGGTGCGAGCGGGCGAGCACGTACAGGGTGAGCGCGAGGAAGAGCAGGGTGAAGAGCTGCGGCCGGATCATCAGGCCGCAGAGCATCGTGATCGCAGCGAGCGCAGTCGCGACGGCGGCGGCCCAGACGGTCCGGCTCCGCCGCTCCGCCGTGCGGTAGAGGATCGCGAGCGTCGCGCCGCCGAGCGCGGCCTTCAACGCGATCAGGCCGATGCCGCCCCAGAACCGATATGCCAGCGCCATCGACGCTTCGGCGAGGATCTCGTGGTTGACCCACGGGTGCGCGCCGGCGGTGTAGCTGAAGGCGTTGGTCGTCGGCAGGACGCCGCCGAGCAGGATGCCGCCGAAGACCAGGTGGCCCCAGAGATCGGGATCGGCGGCGGAGGGAGCGAGGACGCGTACCGCCGTCGCGATCCAGAGCAGATGGAGCAGCGATCGTCGCGCCAGCTGCACGTCTTCCTCCTGAGAGAGCGAAAAATGCGACGCGGGCCGAGCCCGAAGGCCCGGCCCGCGTACGCACACGAGGCTATCCGAGGATCAGTGACAGACCAGGTTCGCGGCGCCGGCTGCGGGGGCGCTGGACCACACGCAGCTGTATCCCGCCGTACCCTTGGTGCTGTTGCAGGTGACGGTGAACGACGCCGGCGGACCCGCCGCCGCGGTGAGGGCGACCGTGACGTCGGCGGACTGTACGAACCCGTTCGTGGTCAGGTTCGAGACCGTCGCGGTGTAGGCCGCGTTGCCGACGAAGTACGCTTCCTCGGAGGTGGCGGCGTTGCGGCAGTCGCTCGCCGACCGGGCATCGTAGCCCTTGGCGCGGTAGGCCGCGAACTGCGGGATGGCGATCGCGGCCAGGATGCCGATGATCGCGACGACGACCAGAAGCTCGATCAGGGTGAAGCCGGACTGCTTGTTGATGCGGGTCATGGTTGGGTTGCCTCCTCTTGGCTCGGGCGCCAGGGGCGGCGACCGCGAGTTTGGTTTGGAGAGGTAGCGGAGCAAGGGGGGTGCCACGGTCGGCGCGACGCGACGATCGCTGCACGTGCGAGTCGACACGCGCAATATTCACGAAGGTTTTTCGGCCACCGCTGTCACGGTGGTGCGAACGGTCGCGTCGCTTGTCGTCGGAGATCGCATGTCGGTTCGTAGCGGTGTCGGATCTCCGGACAAGCAAAATGCGGCGGTTTTTGCTGCGGTGACAAATTGCGCCCGTCGAAACCGCGCCAGAGCGCGCTTGCTGGAGCCGATGTTCCGTATTTCGTCATCGGTGACCACATAGGCGAAAATCCCTTTGTGACCCGAGATGTTCGACCGGGTGGCGAGATGTTCGACCGGGTGGTGTTGAAGTCGACCGTCGTGCTCTGGAGGGCGAGGCCAACGCCTCCTGCGAACGGGTCAGGCGGTGCGCCGCGGCTTCCAGACCGACTGAGGACGGTCGGTGCGGTTCTCGGATGGGGCCGCGCCGCGCCGCGACCATGGGGCGGAGTGCCGGCCCCAAAACGCAACGCGGGCGGAGCCCGGAGGCCCCGCCCGCGTCGGCACGAGGAGCGGTTACGAGGATCAGTGACAGTCGAGGTTCGCGGCGCCGGCCGCGGGAGCGCTCGACCACACGCAGCTGTATCCCGCCGTACCCTTGGTGCTGTTGCAGGTGACGGTGAACGACGCCGGCGGACCCGCCGCCGCGGTGAGGGCGACCGTGACGTCGGCGGACTGCACGAACCCGTTCGTGGTCAGGTTCGAGACCGTCGCGGTGTAGGCCGCGTTGCCGACGAAGTACGCTTCCTCGGACGTAGCGGCGTTGCGGCAGTCGCTGGCGGAGCGCGCGTCGAAACCCTTGGCGCGGTAGGCCGCGAACTGCGGGATGGCGATCGCGGCCAGGATGCCGATGATCGCGACGACGACCAGAAGTTCGATCAGGGTGAAGCCGGACTGCTTGTTGGGGGTTTTCAAGGCTGCCTCCTCTTGGGCTCGGATGACGTCCGAGAACGTTGAGCGAATGGGGGAGCAACGCCGGTGCCACGATCCCGTGACTGCCGTGGAGGCAGGGAGGGGAGAGCGATCCCGAGCAAGTTTCATCAACCCTTTCGCGGGTCCGGTCGTCGTGCTCGGGCGGCCGATGAGCTGGCTCCGGCGTGAAGTCGCATGTCCCTGGGCAATGCGCGCGAGTCCATACACGTCGGTTCCAGCGTCATCCGATGCACGCTGACAAATTCCGCGCGTTACATTTTCGTCAGAGCCGGGCGCCATGTCCGTTCTCCAGCTCCTCGTCCTCGCCTGGAGCGAGTCCGTACTTCGAGAGCCGATGGCGCAGGGAGCGGTATTTGATGCCGAGGAGCTCGGCGGCGCGCTTGCGGACGCCGCCTGCACGATCGAGCGCAGCAAGCAGCATGTCCTTCTCGTAGTGGGCGAGCTGGTCGTCGAGGCTCCGTCCCTCCACGAAGAGCGGCGTCGCCACCGGCTCGGCCGCTTGCGTCTCGGCGGCCGGCTTCTCGGCCGGCTCGGGGCGCGACGTGAGGTAGGCCGGCAGGTCCTGCTCGGTCAGGATGTCGCCCTCGCAGAGCGTGACGGCATGGTCGACGATGTTCTCGAGCTCGCGGATGTTGCCGGGATACGCGTACGTCGCGACGAGCCGCATGGTGCGCGGCGAGACCTTGGCGATCGCTTTGCCGTGTCGCGTGGAGCAGGTGCGCAGCAGGTGCATCAGGAGGATCGGGATGTCCTCGGGCCGGCTGCGGAGCGACGGCGTCTCGATGCGGATGACGTTCAGGCGATAGTAGAGGTCCTCGCGAAACTTGCCGGCGGCCACCAGGCGCTCCAGGTCGCGATTGGTCGCCGCGACCACTCGCACGTCGACCGTGATGGCGCTGCTGCCGCCCACGGGGACGATGTGGAGGTCCTGCAGCACGCGCAGGAGGCGCACCTGCAGGCTCGGGGTCAGCTCGCCGATCTCGTCGAGGAAGATGGTGCCGCCGTTGGCCTGGCGGAAGAGGCCGGGCCGATCGGTCACGGCGCCGGTAAAGGCGCCGCGGACGTGGCCGAAGAGCTCGCTCTCGATGAGCGTTTCGGGGATCGCGCCGCAGTTGACCGCGACGAACTCGCGCTTGGCGCGCGGGCTGCGCGCATGCACGGCACGCGCGACCAGCTCCTTGCCGGTGCCGCTCTCGCCGGTGATGAGGATCGTCGAGTCGGTCGGTGCGGTTTTCTCGATCAGGGCGAACATCCGCCGCATGACCTCGCTCTCACCGACGAGCCCCTCGAAGGAGGTGATGCTCGCGTCGCCGAGCGGCTGGATCGAGCTGGCGTAGGCCTCGAGCTGCTCCTGCTCGCGCAGCCGCGACTCCATGTCGCGCAACGTGGTGACGTCCTCGACGACGTACACGCGCGCCACCTGGCACTGATAGGCGTCGGTGATCGGCGCGGCCTTGATGCGCAGGAGGCGCCGTCCGTCGCCCTCGCCGAGCTCGAGCTCGCTGGGCGACCCGTCGGTCGCGGCCGTCGAGGCCCCGGGCAGGAGCGCCTCGAGCGCGACGCCGACCGCCGCCGAGCCGTCGAGCGAGAGGATCTCCGCGGCGCTCGGATTGAGCGAGGCGATGCGGCCGCTCTCGTCGGTGACGATCAGCCCGTGATCGACGGTGTTCGCGACCTGCCGCTGCAGGCCCTCGATCCGCCCCAGCTCCTGCCGTTGCTGCTCGAGCATGCGCTCGGCGGTCGCAAGCTGCTTGTTGAGGTAGCGCGCCAGGCCCGCGATCGCGAAGAACGAGATCACGTTCGTCGCGTGGGTGAAGAGGTGGCGCATCGGATCGGCGGCGTCCGGCACGAGCACGGTGACGATGGCGACCGTCGCGACGTACGCGAGCGCGGCGGCCGCGGCGGTGATCGTGATGCCGCGCCCGAGCCGTAGGAGCGCCGCGTTCAGGATGACAAGGTTGTAGAGGACCGGCAGCGGGCTCTCGAGCGCGCCGGTCACGATGATCATCAGGCTCACGAGGCCGAGATCGACCGTGATCTGCGCCGCGGCGTAGAGGAAGATGCGCCGCACCTTCGGCAGCAGGAGGCCCGAGATGCCGGTGATGCCGTAGCCGAGCGCGACCAGGCCGAGGCGGAGGTCCGGCCCGCTGTCGCGCGGGTGCGTGTAGATCATCACGGCCCCGCAGAGGAAGGCCGAGACGAGCAGCAGGCGGACCAGCAGGAACCAGCCGAGCCGGTCTCGCAGGCCCGAGCGCCGGGCCGCCGCTGCCATGGCTAGCCGAGGACCGAGCCGAGCTTGAAGATCGGCAGATACATGGAGATCACGAGGCCGCCGATCACGCCGCCGAGGAAGAGGATGACCATCGGCTCCATGAGCGAGGTGAGGTTCGCGACCGCGTTGTCGACCTCGTCCTCGTAGAAGTCCGCGATCTTCTGCAACATGGCGTCGAGCGAGCCGGTGGTCTCGCCGACGGCGATCATCTGGCAGACCATCGGCGGAAAGACCTTGCTCGCGATCAGCGGCTCGGCGATCGTCTTGCCCTCGCTGATGCTGGAGCGGGTCGCGAAGATCGCCTCCTCGATGATCTTGTTGCCGGCGGTGCGGCCGGTGATGGTGAGCGCATCGAGGATCGGTACGCCGGACGACACCAGGGTGCCGAGGGTGCGCGTGAAGCGCGCGATCGCCGTCTTGCGGATGATGTCGCCGAAGACCGGGAACTTCAGAACGTATTTGTCCATCAGATACCGGCCGCGGTCGGTGCGATAGGCGACCACGACGCCGCCGATCGCGCCCGCGATCAGCACGATGAGGTACCAGAAGTAGTGGATCGTGAAGTTCGAGAGATTGATCACGAACTGGGTCGGCGCGGGCAGCGCCTGGCCGAAGCTGTGGAAGAGCTCGGCGAAGACCGGGATGACGTAGACGAGCAGGATGCCGGTCACCAGGACGGCCGCCCCGATGATGCACGCCGGGTAGATCATCGCGCCTTTGATCTTGCTCTTCAGCTTGACGATCTTCTCCATGTAGGACGCGAGGCGCGTGAGGATGGTGTCGAGGATGCCGCCGACCTCGCCCGCCGCGACCATGTTGGAGTAGAGATCCGAGAAGATCTTGGGATGGCGCTTCAGGGAGGAGGCGAAGGTGCCGCCAGCCTCGACCTGCTCCTTGACGTCGCGGATGGCCCTGCCGAAGGCCTTGTTGTCGGTCTGGCTCGAGAGGATCTCGAGGCACTGCACGAGCGGCAAGCCGGCGTCGATCATGGTGGCGAACTGGCGGGTGAAGATGACGATGTCCTTCTGGTTCACCGGGCTGCCGAAGGACGGCAGCTTGATCTCCATGTTGAAGCCGCGGTTCTTCTCGCGGATCTTCTCCGGGACGGGCTGGATGCGCTGCGCGCGGAGGCGCGTGATCACCGCCTGGCGCGTCGACGCCTCCATCTCGCCGCGCATCGTCTCGCCGCGCGGCGAGACCCCGACCCACTGATAGACGGACATGCCTACGCTCCTTCGCGCCTAACGGGCCGCCGCGCGCGCCGTCATCGACGCTGACTGTGCCTGCCCGATCATGATCTTCAGCTCCTCCGGCTCGGTCGCGTGGCCGAGCGCCTCGTCGGCGGTGACCAAGCGGCGCTGGAAGAGGTCGAGCAGCGACTGGCTCATCGTCTGCATGCCCCACTTGGACTGGCCAACCTGCATCTGCGAGTAGAGCTGGTGGACCTTCGCCTCGCGGATGAGGTTCCGGATGGCGGCGTTCGGGATCATGATCTCGGCACAGAGGCAGCGGCCCCGGCCATCGGCGCGCGGCAGGAGCTGCTGCGAGATCACGCCCTGCAGCACGAGCGAGAGCTGGGCACGCACCTGCTCCTGCTGGTGCGGCGGGAAGACGTCGATCACGCGGTTGATCGTCTGCACGGCGGAGTTGGTGTGCAGGGTGGAGAAGACGAGATGGCCGGTTTCGGCGACTACCAGGGCCGCCTCGATCGTCTCGAGATCGCGCATTTCGCCGACGAGGCAGATGTCGGGGTCCTGCCGCAGGATGTGCTTCAGCGCCGGGGCGAAGCCGTGCGTGTCCGCGTACACCTCGCGTTGGTTGACCAGCGCGCGCTTGTGCTGGTGGACGAACTCGATCGGGTCCTCGATGGTGATGATGTGCTCGGGGCGCCGCTCGTTGATGCGATTGATGATGGCGGCGAGCGTGGTCGACTTGCCGGAGCCGGTCGGGCCCGTCACGAGCACGAGACCGCGCGGCAGCTGCGCGATGTCCATCACGACCTGAGGGAGGCCGAGCTTCTCGAGCGCCGGGATCTCGAACGGGATGGCGCGGAACGCGCCGCCGACGGCGCCCTTCTGCAGGAACATGTTGCCGCGGAAGCGCGACACGCCCTTCGCGGCGAACGAGAAGTCGAGCTCGCTCTCCTCCTCGAACTTCTTCTTCTGCGCCTCGGTCAGCAGGCTGTAGCAGAGCGTCCGCGTGTCGTTCGCCGTGAGCGGCGGGTAGGCGAGCGGCTTCAGCTCGCCGTGGACGCGGATGAGGGGCGGGCTGTCCTGCGTGACGTGCAGGTCGGACGCGCCGCCCTCGAGCATGAGTTGCAGGAAGTCTTGGATGTTCGCTAGCACGAGTCCCTCCGAGCGCCCTCACCGGCAGAGAGCAAGCCACATGCCACGGCGGCCTGCGCGCGGGAGCGGCCCGATTGGGGAAAGCGCCGTCAATTGGCCGCGCGCCGTCACGGAATTGCCGCTGCCGTCAATCAGGCATGGTGATGCGGACGACCTCTTCCACGGTGGTCATTCCCTCGCCGATCTTGACGATCCCGCTCATCCGCAGCGTGCTCGTGCCGGACTCCATCGCGGCGCGCTTGATGTCGGCGCTCGAGGCGCCGGCGAGCACGGCCTCGCGGATCGCCTCGGCCATCGGCATGACCTCGTAGAGCGCGATGCGGCCCTTGTAGCCGGTGCCGCCGCACGCCGGGCAGCCGACGCCGTGAAAGCACTGCGTCGAGGTGGCGAGATCCTCCGACATGCCGATGTCGAGCAGCGCCTCCGCCGAGACCGGCGCGGGCTCCTTGCACTGCGGGCAGATCACGCGCACGAGGCGCTGCGCCATGATGAGGTTGATCGACGACGCGACCAGGAACGGCTCGATGCCCATGTTGAGCAGGCGGTTGATGGTGGACGGCGCATCGTTGGTGTGGAGGGTCGAGAGCACGAGGTGGCCGGTGAGCGCCGCCTTGACGCCGATCTCGGCGGTCTCGAAATCGCGGATCTCGCCGACCATGATGATGTCGGGATCCTGGCGGAGAAAGGCGCGCAGCGCGGCCGCGAAGTTGAGGCCGATGTCCTCGTGCATCTGCACCTGGTTGATGCCGACCAGGTTGAACTCGACCGGATCCTCGGCCGTGGAGATGTTGGTGGAGATCTTGTTGAGCTCGGCGAGCGCCGAGTAGAGCGTGGTCGTCTTGCCGCTGCCCGTCGGGCCCGTGACCAGCACCATGCCGAACGGCTTGTAGATCGACTCCTTGAAGTCCTTGAGCGCGCGCTCGTCGAAGCCGAGCTTCGTCATGTCGAGCTGCAGGTTCGACTTGTCGAGGAGGCGGAGCACGACCTTCTCGCCGAAGATCGTCGGCAGCACGGAGACGCGGAAGTCCATCTCCCGGTTGTTGCCGAGCTTCAGCTTGATGCGGCCGTCCTGCGGCATGCGCCGCTCGGCGATGTCGAGCGACGCCATGACCTTGATGCGCGAGGTGAGCGCGTTCTTCAGCTTCACCGGCGGCTGCATGACCTCGTAGAGCACGCCGTCGATGCGGAAGCGGATGCGGAGGACCTTCTCGTAGGGTTCGACGTGCACGTCGCTCGCGCGCTTGGTGATGGCATCGGTGAGCAGCGCGTTGACCAGACGGACGACCGGCGCCTCCTCGGTGGCGCGCTCGAGATCCTGGAGGTTGAGCTCCTCCTCGCCCTGTACGAGCTGGACGTCCTCGCCGCCGAGCTCGTTGAGCACCTGGTCGTAGTTGACGTTCGCCTCGTAGTAGCGCTCGATCGCGCGCTGCACCGCGGTGGCGCCGCCGACGGCGATCTTCACATCGTAGCCGGTGAGGAACTTCACCTCGTTGATGGCGACGATGTTCGACGGGTCGGCCATCGCGAGGGTCAGCGTGGAGCGGACGAGGTTGACCGGGATCAGGTGGTGCTTGTGCACCATCGCCGGCGGGACCAGCGCCAGCACCTCGGGCGGGATGTCGAGGTTCGACGGGTCGACGACCGGGAGGCGGTACTCCTTCTGGAGGTAGGAGAGCAGCGCGTCCTCGTTGATGAAGCCGAGCTTCACGAGGTGGCTCGCGAGTGCGCCGCCGTGGGCGCGTTGCTCGTCGCTCGCCTTGGTCAGGGCACTCTGATCGATCTGCCCACGGCGAACGAGAAGCTCTCCGAGTCGTGACATTGGCTATCTCAGACCTTGGCTGCCGCTCTGCCGGCCGCTTTCTCCGAGCGGTTGCGGCGCGCGGCAGGATCCCCTGCGAGTCATCGTACGGAGGTTGTAAGTCGCTGCCTACGCGTAAAAATATCGACGGAGCGCCACGGACGCGTCGCTCACGGCGGAGAGCCTCCGCCTGGGCGCTATCGGCATTTTCGTCGAGATTCGTGAGGACTGCTGTTCCCTGGAGTCGATCAAGGGGGAGATCGCGGCATTGCGGGCCGCGATGCGGGGCACCCACGTGGCTTTGACCGCCGAGATGCGCCGGATCGATGACAAGTTGACGTGGGCACTCGATCTTCGTGAGCGGATCGTCGCTCTCGAGACAAAGCGCGGCTGACGATCGTCGGCGAACGGCTGATGCGCCACGTCATCAACGGACGTGGTGAGAACGCGCCCTTCAGCCCCGCGTGAGCGCCCGGCGCATCACGGCGAGGGGGGCACGACGGCCGGTCCACAGGGTGAAGGCGAGCGCGCCCTGATGGAGGAGCATCGGTAGTCCGTCCATGGTGCGGCGAGAGGCGCGCGCGGCCGACCGCAGGAAGGGCGACGGCTTGCCGTACATGAGGTCGCAGCAGAGCGCGTCCGGCCTGGTCGCGGCGAAGGGCAGGGCGGGCAGGCGGGCGGCGCCGAGCGTCGCCGCCGTCGCGTTGACGATCACGTCGAAGCGCGCGAGCTCATCGCGTGCGGTCACGACGTCGAGCCCGGCCGCCTCGGCGCGGCGGTCGTCGAGCGCCGCGACCAGGTTATCGGCGCGCGCGCGGGTGCGGTTGGCGATCACGATCCGCCGGCAGCCGCTCGCGAGGAGCGCCTGCGCGATGCCGCGCGCCGAGCCGCCCGCGCCGATCAGGAGCACGGCGCCGCGCGGCGACTTCCGCGCCGCGCGGAGCGCCGCGACGAATCCGGCGCCATCGGTGTTGTCGCCGGCGAGGGCGCCGCGTGCCGTACGCACCACCGTGTTGACGGCGCCCGCGTCACGCGCCCGCGGCCGCAGCTCGTCGACCAGCGCTGCCATCGCCTCCTTGTGCGGCACGGTGACGTTCCAGCCGGCGAGACCGAAGGCCCGGAATCCCTCGACGGCGGCGGCGAGCGCATCGGCGCGGACGTGCAGCGGGACGTACACCGCGTCGATGCCGCAGGCCGCGAACGCGGCGTTTTGCATGCGCGGCGAGAGGCTGTGCGCGACCGGATCGCCGACTATCGCGTAGAGCGCGGAGACCCGACCCGCGCCGCCGATCGGCGGGCGGCCCCCGGCACGCGGACGGCGGCGCGGCGCGCCTTCCATGACCCGTCCCAGCGCGCCGCTAGCGCGCGAGCGCCGCCTGCGCGGCGGCGAGGCGGGCGATCGGAACGCGATACGGCGAGCAGGACACGTAGTCGAGGCCGATCTGGTCGCAGAACACCACCGACGCCGGATCGCCGCCGTGCTCGCCGCAGATGCCGATCTTGAGGTGCGGGTGCGCGCGGCGGCCCTTGGTCACGGCGATGCGCATCAGCTCGCCGATGCCCGTCTGGTCGAGCGTCGCGAACGGGTCGGCGGGCAGCACGCCGCGGTCGACATACTGCGGCAGGAACTTGGCCGCGTCGTCGCGCGAGAGGCCCATGCCCATCTGGGTGAGGTCGTTGGTGCCGAAGGAGAAGAAATCGGCCGATTGCGCGATCTCGTCGGCGGTGAGCGCGGCGCGCGGCACCTCGATCATGGTGCCGATCGTGTACGGCATCTTCACGGCGGCCGCGGCGACGATCTCCTTGCAGAGCGCGTCGGACTGGGCGCGCAGGACCTCCAGCTCCTTCACGGTCGCGACGAGCGGGATCATGATCTCGGGGACGACCTTCACGCCCTCCTGCACGAGCTGGCACGCCGCCTCCATGATGGCCCGCACCTGCATGAGGTAGATCTCCGGATAGACGATGCCGAGGCGGCAGCCGCGCATGCCGAGCATCGGATTGATCTCGTGCAACGCGTCGCGCCGCGCGGCGAGCTCGGCGGCCGGCACACCGATCGACTTGGCGAGCTCGGTGATCTCGTGCTCGCCGTGCGGCAGGAACTCGTGCAGCGGCGGGTCGAGGAGGCGGATGTTCACCGGCAGGCCGTCCATTGCCCGGAAGATGCCGAGGAAGTCGCCGCGCTGGATCGGCAGGAGCTTGGCGAGCGCGCGCTCGCGGCCGGCGAGGTCGCGCGCGAGAATCATCTCGCGCACCGCGCCGATGCGCTCCGGCTCGAAGAACATGTGCTCCGTGCGGCAGAGGCCGATGCCCTGCGCGCCGAACTCGCGCGCCAGCTGGGCCTCCTCCGGCTTGTCGGCGTTGCAGCGTATCTTGAGACGACGGACCCGGTCGGCCCAGCCCATGAGCGTGCGGAACTCGGGGCTCTGGCCGTGCGACGCGACCATCGGCACCCGGCCGAGGAATACCTCGCCGGTCGAGCCATCGAGCGTGAGCCAGTCGCCGCGCTTCACCGTGTGCGACCCGACGATGATGACGCCCGGGTCGTAGCGGATGTCCAGCTCGCTCGCACCGGCGACGCAGCACTTGCCCATCTGCCGCGCCACGACCGCCGCGTGCGACGCCTGGCCGCCGCGCGCGGTGAGGATCCCCGCCGCGACGTTCATGCCGTGGATGTCCTCGGGCGACGTCTCGACCCGCACCAGGATGACCGTGCGGCCCGCAGCGACGGCCTCGGCCGCCTCGTCGGCGCTGAAGACGACCTCGCCCGCCGCCGCGCCGGGCGACGCGGGGACACCGCGCGCGAGGCGCTCCTTCGGCGCGCTCGGGTCGATACCGGGGTGGAGAAGCTGATCGATCGAGCCCGGCTCGACGCGCCGGATCGCCGTGTCGCGGTCGATGAGCCGCTCGCTCACCATGTCGACGGCGATCTTCACCGCCGCGGCGGCCGTGCGCTTGCCGTTCCGTGTCTGCAGCATCCAGAGGCGGCCGCGCTCGATGGTGAACTCGAGGTCCTGCATGTCGCGGTAGTGCTTCTCGAGGCGCTTGGCGGTGCGCTCGAGCTGGACGAAGCACTCCGGCATCGACTCCTGGAGCGACGGATAGCGCGCCGCCCGCTCCGCCTCGGAGATGCCTTGCGCCGTGGCCCACTCGACCGCGGCGTACTTGGTGAGCTGTTGCGGCGTGCGGATGCCGGCGACGACGTCCTCGCCCTGGGCATTCCGCAGGAAGTCACCGTAGAAGACGTGCGCGCCGGTCGCCGGGTCGCGGGTGAAGGCGACGCCCGTCGCGCAGTCGTCGCCGAGGTTGCCGAAGACCATCGCCTGCACGTTGACGGCGGTGCCCCATTCGTCGGGGATGCCGTACATCTTGCGGTAGGTGATCGCGCGCGCGTTGTTCCACGAGCCGAAGACGGCGCCGATCGCGCCCCAGAGCTGCTCGTGCGGATCGTTCGGGAACTCGACGCCGAGCTTCTGCTTGATGAGCGCCTTGAACTCCCCGGCGAGCTCGCGCAGGTCGTCGGCCGAAAGATCGGTGTCATTGGCGACGCCGCGGGCGTGCTTCTTCTTCTCCAGCAGCTCCTCGAAGGGATCCTGCTCCTTGCCTTCCGGCTTCAGGCCGAGCACGACGTCGCCGTACATCTGCACGAAGCGACGGTACGAGTCCCACGCGAAGCGCTCGTTCCCCGAGGCGGCGATGAGGCCCCGCACCGCGTCCGGTGTGAGGCCGAGGTTCAGCACCGTGTCCATCATGCCGGGCATCGAGGCGCGCGCGCCCGAGCGCACCGAGACGAGCAGCGGGTTCGCGGGATCGCCGAAGCGCTTGCCGACGGCGGCCTCGATCTTCGCGAGGTGCTTCGCGACATCGGCACGGAGCGCCGGCGGATACTGACGGCCGTGGTCGTAGTAGTATGCGCAGACGTCGGTCGAGATGGTGAAGCCGGGCGGCACCGGCAGGCCGATGCTCGCCATCTCGGCGAGGTTCGCGCCCTTGCCGCCGAGCGTGTTCTTCATGTCGGCGCGGCCGTCGGCGGAGCCGCCGCCGAAGAAGTAGACGTAGCGCGCGGCGCGGGTGCTCTTGGCGGCGCCCTTCTGTCCGGATTTGGCGGACTTGGCGACCTTGGCGCGCGCGGCGACCTTGCGCGCTGTGACGACGCGTCCACGGCCCGCCTTGCTCGTCGACTTCTTCACGGCACGTGCCGCGCTCCGCTTCTTCTTCCGCACCACCGCCATCTCACGCTCCTCCCGCGGCCACGGCGGGCCGCGATGCCGCCGGCGGCGCCAGCCGCGCGCGTATCTCGTCGATGAGCCGATCGACCGGCATCCGGACCTGCGTCATCGTATCGCGGTCGCGGACGGTGACCGTGTCGTCTTCCATGGTTTGATGATCGACCGTGATGCCGAACGGCGTGCCGATCTCGTCCTGCCGGCGATAGCGGCGCCCGATCGACCCGGCCTGATCGTAGGTGACCGCGACGTGCTGCTTCAGGAGGTCGCGGATCGCGTGCGCCTTCTCCGGCTGGCCGGCTTTGCGCAGCAACGGAAAGACCGCCGCCTTGATCGGCGCGAGCCGTGGGTCGAGGCGCAGCACGACGCGCTCCTCGCCCTCGGCGACGTCCTCGTCGTAGGCGTCGACGAGGAACGCCAGCAGCGGCCGGCCGACGCCGGCCGACGGCTCGATGACGTAGGGCAGATAGCGCTCGCGCGCCTCCTCGTCGAAGTATGAGAGGTCCTTGCCGCTCGTCTCCGAGTGGCGGCGCAGGTCGAAGTCGCCGCGGTTGGCGATGCCTTCCAGCTCCGACCAGCCGAACGGGAACTCGTACTCGACGTCGGCGCAGCCCTTGGCGTAGTGCGCCAGCTCGTCCGAGCCGTGCTCGCGCAGGCGCAGGCGCTCCGGCCGGATGCCGTAGCGCTGGTACCAGGCGAAGCGCTCCTGCTTCCAGTACTCGTGCCACTTCGCGTCTTCGCCCGGCTTGACGAAGAACTCCATCTCCATCTGCTCGAACTCGCGGGTGCGGAAAAGGAAGTTGCCGGGCGTGATCTCGTTGCGGAACGACTTGCCGATCTGGCCGATGCCGAACGGGATCTTCATGCGCGCCGAGTTCAGCACGTTCTGGAAGTTGACGAAGATGCCCTGCGCCGTCTCGGGGCGGAGGTACACGGTGCTGGCGGTGTCCTCGACCGGGCCCATGAAGGTGCGGAACATCAGATTGAACTGCCGCGCCTCGGTGAGCTCGCCGCCGCACTCGGGGCACTTCGGGCCGGGGATTTGATCGGCGCGGAAGCGCTGCTTGCAGCCCTTGCAGTCGACCAGCGGGTCGGTGAAGCCCTCGATATGGCCCGACGCCTCCCACACCTTGGGATGCATGAGGATCGCGCTGTCGAGGCCGACCATGTCGTCGCGGGCGACGATGTTGTCGCGCCACCACGCCTCGGTGATGTTGCGCTTCAACTCGATGCCGAGCGGGCCGTAGTCCCAGCAGCTCGCCAGGCCGCCGTAGATCTCGCTCGACTGGAACACGAACCCCCGCCGCTTACAGAGGCTCGTGATCTTCTCCATGGTGACGGGACGCGACGTGCTCATCGGGGCAGACCCAAAGGAGAAACGGCTATCACCCCGGTATGGGAGGGTCAATTTACCGCTATCGTCCGGACCTGATCAGCTCGGCGATGGTGAACTGGTCCTCCGTCGTTCCCGACTGCTCGCCCTGATGCCAATACCAACCCGGCTCGCCCGGGAAGCGATGGCTCGGCGTCGACGCGCGCGTGGCGTGCTCCAGCTGCACGTCGACCATCACGATCGACGGCAGGAACGGAGTGATCTCCTCGTAGTGCGGCGCGCCCGGAAACGCCTCGTGGCCCCAGCGCCAGTTGTTGATCCAGATCTTCCACAGCTCGCCGGCGCGGTCGTACATGTCGCTGTAGGTGATGACGAAGATCTCCTTGTCGACGTAGAGCACGCGCTTCGAATACGCGTACTGCGGGAGCTTCGAGCGTCCCTCGATCACCCAGACGTCGCGCTTCTCCCACTCGCCGTCGAAGGCCCAATCGGCGGCGCCGTCCGCCCATTTCACGGGAAGTGCGTGGTGTGGAACGCCGCGAGCTTCGGGCCGTCGCTGAGGAGGCGCCAGTCCATCCACGCGATCTGCCCGGCGTAACCGGCATAGCTGTCGATGTCGGTGTCCTGGCCGAAGAGGGCATCGGAGCGCTGCGTGGTGGAGAACCGGCGGACGCGCCGCAGGGACGGCAGATAGAGCCAGGTGTCGTCCTGACGGGCCGGATCGAGGTACCGGTAGCTCGTCGATCCGACGCCCTTCAGATCGAACGGCTCGATGACCGGATGCAGCGTCTCCTTGTAGTTGAAGCCCTCGGTGTTGGGGATCTGCGGCTTGGGATCGACGTAGAGACGGCCGTTGTACTGCAGGCGCCGCAGGTGTCCGATCAGGAAGTGGCGCTCGATCTGCAGCGGGCTCTTCATGGAGATGGGCCCCGTGTCGGCGTCGAAGTTGCGTATGTCGACGTCGTCGATGGCCGACTGCATGCTGTAGTTCTGCATGATCTTCACGGCCACCTGGGCATCGGAGGGGTCGAGCTTGGGGAACGGGCGTCCGGCGACGTAGTTCTCGAGCGTGAGGCCGTCGGCGCCGAGCCGCACCTGCGCGGCGTACTTCTCGGTGGCGGCGACGAACGCGCGCCGGATCGGTACCGACTCCGGGGCGACGACGTGCATGGGGAGACCGTGACGCACGCACCAGAGCAATCCCGGCGAGACGAGCTCCTGCACGCGGTCGGCGTTGGCGGTGCCGATCACGTCGCCAGGCGCGACGTCCGCGCGGCTCGATCCTGACGCCGCTGCGAGCAGCGCCAGCAGGACGGCGATCGGCGCGAGCCGCCGGCGGATCGGGCTTCCGGTGCGGACGCGACGGTACGGGCGCGCGCGTCCCTGCCGAGCGGCGAGGTCGTCCGCAGGTGCCACGCGGCTCCTCTATCGCTTGCGAGCGGCTTTCCTCAAGGGGCCGGACGGGCCGCCCGGACGATCGCGGCGCGTTCTACGCCGACGCGGCCGCCAGCGCGTGCTCGCGCCGGCGCGCGTCGGCCAGCGGCAGCGTGAGCTCGCACCAGAACGTGCTGCCCTCGCCGACCTCGCTCTCGACGCCGATGCGCCCGCCCATCAGCTCGACGATCTGCCGGCAGATCGTGAGCCCGAGGCCGGTGCCGCCGTACGTGCGGGTGGTGCTGTCGTCCGCCTGGGTGAAGCTCTCGAAGATCGCGGCCTGGCGGTCGCGCGGGATGCCGATGCCGGTGTCGCGGACGTTGAACCGTACGCGGACGGACGTCGCGTCGCGCTCGAGGATCATCGCCGTGACGGCCACGGAGCCGTGCTCGGTGAACTTGAGCGCGTTGTCGACGAGGTTCGTGAGGAGCTGCTTCAGCCGCACGGCGTCGACGCGCACGGGCGTCACGAGCGTGCGATCGACGTCCCACGTCAGCGCGATGCGCTTCTCGCGGGCCGCACGCGCGAGCAGCGCGGCGACCTCGCCCACCAGCTCACGCACGTCGACGTCGACGGGGTCGAGCGCGACCTTCCCCGCCTCGATCTTCGAGCAATCGAGGATGTTGTTGACGATCGCAAGGAGGCCGAGCGTCGCGCGGCGAATCGTCGACACGTAATCACGCGGCGCCGGCGGCAGGTCGCCGTCGAGCGCCATCTCGGTCATGCCGATGATCACGTTCATGGGCGTACGGATCTCGTGGCTGATGTTGGCGAGGAACGCCGACTTCGCGCGCGTCGCCGACTCGGCCGCGTCCTTGGCCGCCCGCATGTCGACGAGGTGCCGCTCGCGCTCGCGGTCGGCCTCCGCCGTCTCGCGCATGACCTTGCGCCCGTACACGATCGCGCCGGCGATCATCAGGACGACCGCGAACGCGATGCCGACGTCCACCCGCGCCACGGCTGCCGCGAGCTCGTGCTGGCGCGCGAACAGTGCCCCATGGTTCTCGCTCGCCGCGTGCTCGAGCGCCGCGAAGGCGGCGTGGATGTTCGCCATCGCCCGATCGGTGCCGACCATGTGCTCGCCCGCCTGCTCGGTGTCCTCGATGCCGAAGTAGGTGAGCGTCATGTTCGCCTCGGCCGTCACCGTTGCCATCGCGGCGACGACCGCCCGCAGCGGCGCGTCGAGCGCCTCGAGCGCGTCGGGATCCGGGGCGCTGGCGATCTCGGCGCGCGCGTCGCCGATCGCCGCGTCGAACGCCCGGCGGGCGGCGCGCAGCCGCACCGTCTCCGTCCGCGCGTCGCGGGTGTCGAAGACGTCTTTCGGCGGCGCGCCGACCGCCTCGGCGAGACGCTCGAGCTCGCCGTAGCGGTCGAGCCGCGCCATCCAGCGCTGGTTCGCGGCGAGCGAGTCGGCGTGCATGCCCACCAGCGAGTGATTCAGGTAGACGCTGGTGAGGATCGCGCCGACGTCGAACGCGGCCAGGAGGAAATAGACGAGCGGCCAACGTCGTCGGCGCGGGGCGGCCTCTTCCGGCGCATCGGGCGGGAGTGCGGTGGCAGTCACGATATTGACGCGCCCGTGGCGTCGGCGCGTGACAAGGAAAAGAGCAACGCGCGTGCCGCGCCACGGCCGGCGCGCGCCCCTCCAGGGAGGGAGCCGGAAAGTCGAGCCGCCCCGCGCGCTTGCGGCGGGACGGCAGCGCGCCCCGCCGTCCGATCCGCGGCGCGATCGTCACGCCCGTGACGCTCGACGGCGGGCGCACCTGCGGGAGCGCGCGCCGCCGGCGGTGCTCAGAGCTCGTCCAGCAGGCGCTCCGAGGCGAGGGGGAAGGTGACGGTGGTGGAGAAGAAGCTGCGGAGGAGCGCACGTGCCTCGGCGGCGACGGCCGGCGACAGCACGAACGCACGTGTGTCGGGCGCGACGAACGACGCCTGCCGGAGCGTCGCCAGCTCGCTCAGCGTCGCGTGCGAGATGACGTAGCTCCGCCCGTCGCCGCGGCAGCGGCCGCAGAGGAGGCCGCCGCGCGCCGGCTGCGCGTAGATGCGGCTCTCGTCCGCGAGCGCGGTGCCGCAGCGGCGGCAGCGGTCGAGCGCCGGCTCGTAGCCGGTCAAGCCGAGCAGGTGGAGCTCGAAGCCGCGCAGCACACCCACCTCGGGGGGCGAGCGGTCCAGCAGCGCCAGCGTGTCGCGCACGAGGTCGTAGGTCTCCGGGCCCGACTCCCGTCCGCGCACCATGAGGTCGGTCAGCTCGAGGACGTAGCTCGCGAACGCGAACTTGGTGAGGTCGAGGGTGAAGGTGCGGGGTGCGTCGAGCAGCTCGCAGGCGTTGATGAAGGCGAGGTCGCTCGACGGCCGCTGCCGGACGCGCAGGTTCACGTGGCTGAACGGCTCGAGCACGTTCACGAAGCGCCGCTTCGAGCGCTTGGCGCCCTTGGCGATCCCGGAGAGCTTGCCGAGGTCGCGCGTCAGGAAGGTCACGATCTTGTCGGACTCGCCGAAGACACGTGCCCGGACGACGATCGCGGGGGTGGTCTCCTCGTTCGGAGGAAGCGCGGAGGGCACGGACGTTCACTACCTATTGGATCCGTCCCGGCGGCACCATCCGCCGGCGGCGCGCGGCGGGCGGTCACCTTGACACCAGGCGGAGCCGTTCTTAGCTTCTCCCAAGCTTCAGGGTCCCGCAAAGCCCCAGGAAGTTCAGGGGTTTAGAATAAAGCTACAGAATCGAGGTGACGAGCCGCATGGTGCAGGACGATCCCGCACGCCCGAAACCAGCCGAGAGCGGCGCGTCCGACGGCCCGGGTGCGTCCCCGCCCTATCCGGAGACGGTGGCGTCCGGCGATCCGTCCGAGGTCGATCGCCTGAAGGCGGAGATCGGCGAGTTGAAGGACCGCATGCTGCGCGACCGCGCGGAGCTCGAGAATTTCAAGCGCCGACAGGCGCGCGACAAGGCCGATGCGCTGCGCTTCGCGAACGAGGGCCTGCTGCGCGACCTGCTGCCGTTGATCGACAACCTGCACCGTGCCGTCGAGCACGCGCGCTCCTCCAAGGAGACCGTCGCGATCGCCGACGGCGTCGAGATGACCTTGCGCGGCCTGACCGACGCGCTCGAGCGCCACGGCGTCAAGATCGTCGAGGCGCTCGGCCGGCCGTTCGATCCGACGCACCACGAGGCGGTCGCGCACGTCGAGAGCGAGCATCCGCCGAACACGGTGGTCGGCGAGCATCAACGCGGTTACCTGCTGCACGATCGTCTCCTGCGCCCGGCGCTGGTGACCGTCGGCAAGCCGCGATCCGAGTGAAGAGAACGAGTGACGGAGGGAACTCATGGCTAAAGTCATTGGCATAGATCTCGGGACGACCAACTCGTGCGTCGCCATCATGGAGGGCGGCGACCCGGTGGTCATCACCAACGCGGAAGGAAGCCGCATCACCCCGTCGGTGGTCGCGGTTACCGAGGGCGGAGAGCGCCTCGTCGGACAGATCGCGCGCCGCCAGGCCATCACCAACCCGGAGAACACGATCTTCGCGGTGAAGCGCCTGATCGGCCGCCGCTTCGAGGATCGCGAGGTGCAGAAGGCGATCAAGATCTCGCCCTACAAGATCGTGAAGGGCGACAACGGCGACGCGTGGGTCGAGATCCGCGGCAAGACGTACAGCCCGGCGGAGGTGTCGGCCTTCATCCTGCAGAAGATGAAGCAGACGGCCGAGGATCATCTCGGGGAGAAGGTCACGGAGGCCGTGATCACGGTGCCGGCGTACTTCAACGACAGCCAGCGCCAGGCCACCAAGGACGCCGGGCGCATCGCCGGTCTGAGCGTGCTCCGCATCATCAACGAGCCCACCGCGGCGTCGCTGGCCTACGGCCTCGACAAGAAGAAGGACGAGAAGATCGCGGTCTTCGACCTCGGCGGCGGCACGTTCGACGTGTCGATCCTCGAGATCGGTGACGGCGTGTTCGAGGTGAAGGCCACCAACGGCGACACCTTCCTCGGCGGTGAGGATTTCGACCAGCGCATCATCGACTATCTGGCCGACGAGTTCCGCAAGGACCAGGGCATCGATCTCCGCAACGACCGCATGGCCCTGCAGCGCCTGAAGGAGGCCGCGGAGAAGGCGAAGATGGAGCTCTCGACGGCGATGGAGACGGACATCAACCTGCCGTTCGTCACCGCCGATCAGAGCGGTCCGAAGCACCTCAACATCAAGCTGAGCCGCGCCAAGCTCGAGATGCTCGTCGCCGAGCTGCTCGACCGGCTCGAGGGCCCGTGCGTCACGGCGCTCAAGGACGCGGGACTCTCCGCCAAGGAGATCGACGAGGTCATCCTGGTCGGCGGCATGACCCGCATGCCTGCGGTGCAGGAGCGGGTGAAGAAGCTCTTCGGCAAGGATCCGCACAAGGGCGTGAACCCGGACGAGGTCGTCGCGATCGGCGCCGCGATCCAGGGCGCGGTCCTGAAGGGCGAGGTGAAGGACGTCCTGCTGCTCGACGTCACCCCGCTCTCGCTCGGCATCGAGACCCTGGGCGGCGTGTTCACCAAGCTGATCGAGAAGAACACGACGATTCCCACCCGCAAGAGCCAGGTCTTCTCGACGGCGCAGGACAATCAGAGCGCCGTCACGATCCGGGTCTTCCAGGGCGAGCGCGAGATGGCGGCCAACAACAAGCTGCTGGCGCAGTTCGACCTGGTCGGCATCCCGTCCGCGCCACGCGGCATGCCGCAGATCGAGGTCACCTTCGACATCGACGCCAACGGCATCGTGCACGTGAGCGCCAAGGATCTCGGCACCGGCAAGGAGCAGTCGATCCAGATCACCGCCTCGAGCGGCCTCTCCGAGGAGGAGATCAAGCGCATGGTGAACGAGGCCGAGACGCACGCGGCCGAGGACAAGCAGAAGCGCGAGGAGGTCGAGGTCCGCATCCAGCTCGACCAGCTCGTCTATCGCGCCGAGAAGTCGATCGCGGACGCTCCGGCCGAGGCCGACGCGGCGGCGAAGGCGCAGCTCCAGTCGGTCGTCGACGAGGCGAAGAAGGCGATCGAGGCCGGCGACGTCGAGAAGATGCGCTCGACGCGCTCATCGCTCGAGCAGGCGGCGCACAAGTTCGCGGAGGCGATGTATGCCGCCGCCTCGGCGGCGAAGGCGTCGCAGGGCGGCGCCGAGCATGCCGGCGGTGACGGAGCGTCCGGGGGTGGTGGCGGGGCGAGCGAGCAGCCGCGGCGCGACGATGCCGTCGACGCGGACTTCGAAGAGGTCAAGGAATGAGCTGACGCGACGCTGTATCGATGGAACGGCCGTCCCGACTTCGGTATAAGCACAGTGCGTATGGCATCGTTCACACGGGATTTCTACGAGGTGCTGCAGGTCGAGCGTGATTGCAGCGAGGACGACCTGAAGCGCGCCTACCGGAAGATGGCGCTCAAGTACCATCCGGACCGCAATCCCGGTGACAAGGAGGCGGAGGAGAAGTTCAAGGAGGCCTCCGCCGCCTATCAGGTGCTGTCGGATGGGGAGCGCCGCGCGCAGTACGACCGCTTCGGCCACGCTGCGTTCAACGGCAACGGCGGCGGTCCCGGCTTCGATTTCAGCGCCGGCTTCGAGGACATCTTCAGCGGCATCTTCAGCGACTTCTTCGGCCAGCCGCGCGGCGGACGCAGCCACAGCCGGGCGCATCGCGGCGAGGATCTCCGCTACAACCTCGACCTCTCGTTCGAGGAGGCCGCGTTCGGCGTCGAGAAGACGATTACCCTGCCGCGCATGTCGACGTGCGAGACCTGCCACGGCAAGGGCGCGAAGCCCGGCAGCGCGCCGCGCCAGTGCTCGGCGTGCCGCGGCTCCGGCCAGGTGCGCTTCCAGCAGGGCTTCTTCTCGATCGCCAAGATGTGCTCGCAGTGCAACGGCCGCGGCAGCACCATCACCGATCCATGCGGCACGTGCGGCGGGCAGGGCGCGGTGCGTAAGACGCAGAGCCTGAGCGTGAAGATCCCGCCCGGCGTCGACACCGGCTCGCGCCTGAAGTTGCGCGGCGAGGGCCAAGCGGGGGGCGGCGGCGGTCCGTCGGGCGATCTCTACGTGGTGATCCGCGTGCAGGAGCACCCGCTCTTCCGCCGCGAGGAGAACGACGTCATCTGCGACATGCCGATCAGTTTTCCGCACGCGGCGCTCGGCACCGACATCGAGGTCCCGACGCTCGAAGGGAAGACGCGCATCCGCATCCCGCCCGGGACACAGTCCGGCGCGGTCTTCAAGCTCAAGGGGCGCGGGATCGCGGATCTCCACGGCTACGGCCGCGGCGACCACCTGGTGCGGGTCCTGATCGAGACGCCGCGCAAGCTCACCGCGCGCCAGCGCGAGCTGCTCGAGGAGTTCGCCCGCATGTCCGGGGAGGAGGTGCATCCCATGAGCAAGGGGTTCCTCGAGAAGGTCAAGGAGATGTTCGGCTGAGGCGGCGGCTGCCGCTCCGTCATGACCGACCGTTTGCGTGATCGCGGCGAGCAGGCCCTGCTCGAGGCGATCCGTCATCTGATTCCCGAGAGCATGCTCACGTCCGCCGGTGTCCACATCGGGCCTGGTGACGACGCGGCCGTGCTGGCGCCGCGCCGTGATCCGTTGCTCCTCACCACCGACGCGATGGTCGAGGGCGTGCACTTCCGCCGGCCGTGGCTCTCGCCGCACGCGCTCGGCCGCCGTGCCTTCGAGGTGAGCGCGAGCGACGTCGCCGCCATGGGCGGCACTGTGGTCGGCGCGCTGCTCGCGGTCGCGGCGCCGCCGAAGCTGCCGGCGCGTGACCTGCGTGCGATCGTCGCGGGCGTGCGCGATGGCGCGCGCGCGGCGGGCGGTGCGCTCGTCGGCGGCAACCTGGCATCGGCGGACGTGCTGTCGCTCACCGTCACCGTGCTCGGCGTGTCCCCGGCGAAACCCGTGACCCGCGCAGGCGGCCGCGCCGGTGACCAGCTCTTCGTCACCGGCACGCTCGGCGGCGCCGCCCTCGGCGTCCGCACGCTCTCGCGCCGGGGTGGCCGCGGCAGCGCCGCCGCCACGCGATGGTGGCGCGAGCCGCGGGCCCGCCTGCGTGCGGGTGCGGTGCTCGCGCGGCGCCGCCTCGCGACCGCGATGATCGACGTGAGCGACGGGCTCCTGATCGACGCCGAGCGCCTGTGCGCCGCGAGCGGCGTCGCGGGCCGGATCGACGCCGACCGGCTGCCGCTGCCGGCGGCGCTGCGGCGCGTGGCGCCGGCGCAGGCGCGCGCCCTCGCGCTCGGCGGCGGCGAGGACTACGAGCTGCTCTTCGCCGTGCCGCCGGCGCGCGTCGCGGTGCTTCGCGCGGCGCGGGCGGCGCTCGGCTGCCCGCTGACGCACGTCGGCGAGCTGCGCGCCGGGCGTGGCGTCGCGGTGACCGTCGGCGGTCGGACGGTGCAGGCGCCGGGCCGCCACGGGCACGAGCACTTCCGCTTCCGCCGCGGGGCTTCCGGGTGACGATCGACGCCCCGGACATCGTCATTCTCGCGATGCTCGCGATCGCGCTCGCGCTCTGGACCGGGCTCGCGAGCGCCGAGGCGACACTCGCCGAGGCGCGCGCCATCGCGCGCGAGCCGGCGGGCCCGCGCCGGCTCGGCCGGCTCTTCTACGAGCTGCACCGCCATCCGCGCCGGCTGCTCATCTCGTTGATCGTCGGGCGCGAGCTCGCGCTCGCCGGCGCGGCGGCGCTCACGGCCGGGCTCGGCTACCGGCGCTACGGACTCGCCGGCGGCGCGGCGGCGCTCTTCCTCGTGGTCGCGGTGCTGATCGCGCTCCGCGGGCTCGCCGCGGGGCGCTCGTCGAAGCGCGTCGCGAGCGGGCATGGCACGCTCGGCTCGATGGCCGGCTGGCTGCTCCGCCCACTGGCGAGCCTCGCCACCCTGGAGAAGGGCGTCGGGCGGCGTCTGGCGCACGCGCTGCTCGGCGAGGCGCCGAGCGGCGACAACGTCTTCGCGCCCGAGGAGCTCGACGAGATCGAGGAGGGGCAGCACGAGGAGATCGGCGACTCGGAGCGCGCGCTGGTCGCGAAGGCGGTGCGCATCGACGAGCGCACCGTCCGCCACGTGCTCACGCCCCGGCGCGACATGGTCGCGGTGCCGGTCGACGTGACGTCGGAGGCGCTCCTGCAGGTCATCCACGACTCGGGCCGCGCCCGCATCCCCGTCTACCGCGGCGAGCGCGACGACATCGTCGGCATCCTCTACGTGAAGGATCTGATCGGCCGGCCGATCACGCAGGGCGCGATCGAGCCGCTGCTGCGGCAGCCGTACGTCGTCTCGGCGGAGAAGCCGATCGTCGATCTGTTCCGCGACTTCCGCGTGCGCAAGGTGCACTTCGCGCTCGTCGTCGACGAGTACGCGAGCCTCGTCGGCCTGGTCACGATGGAGGACCTGCTCGAGGACCTGGTCGGCGAGATCCGCGACGAGTTCGACGACGAGGAGGTGCCGCCGATCGAGCGCCGCGGACCGAACATCTTCGTCGTCAGCGGCCGCGTGCCGGTGCACGACTTCAACACGCGGCTGCATCTGCAGCTGCCGGAGTCGGGTGCCGAAGCGACGATCGCCGGCATCGTGATCGACCGGCTCGGACACGTACCGGCGCGCGGCGAGAGCATCAGCATGGACGGTTGCACGCTCACCGTCGAGGCGCTCGACGGCACCGCCATCCAACGTCTGCGAGTGGAGCTATGGCCTTCGTCCTCCTCGGCTTAGCCGCCCTGGCGCTTGCCGTGCGCGCGGTCGCCGCCGCGGGCTCGGCGACGCTCTACGTACCGCTCGCACCCCGCACCGCGGCGAGCCTCGAGGCCGCGGCGGCGGCGTTCGGCACGCTCGCCGCCGGCGCGACCGGCCTCGCCCTCCTCGAGTCGACCGGCGGCTGGAGCGTGGTCGCGGTGCCGGTGCTCGGCTTCGCGCCTGTCTCGGCACTGCTCGGCGATCTCTTGCCGCGCTCGCTCGCGCAGGCGCGCCGGCACATCCTGCCGGTCCGCGTGCGCACGTTCGCGCATCGCGTGCTCGCGGCGGTGGCGGCACCGCTCGCGCTCATCGAGTCGGTGGCGGCGCGGACGGGCGGCGGCGCGCGTGGCCATCAGGTGCCGGCCGTCGGCCAGGTGCTGTCCGACCTCCTACGCCGCGAGCGCACCGGCGACGACGCGCGGCTCTCGTCGCTGCAGGTCGTGCGCCGCATCGTCGAGTTCCGGGAGACGCGCGTCCGCGAGCTGATGGTGCCGCTCATCCACATCTACGGGACGCGCGACGACGCGCCGATCGAGGAAGTCATCGCGCTCGTGAAGCGCGAGAAGATCTCGCGCGTGCCGGTGTTCCACGTCCGCATGTACAACATCATCGGCGTCGTCCACGCCTTCGACCTGCTGGGCGACGTCGACCCGCGTGCCGCGGTCGCGACCATCATGCGGCCGCCGCTGTACGTGCCGGAGAACAAGTTGGCGCACCGCCAGCTGCGCCTCATGCAGCGGCGCGGCCAGAACCTGGCCGTCGTCGTCGACGAGCACGGCGGCACGGTCGGGATCGTCACCGTGGAGGATCTGCTCGAGGAGATCGTCGGCGAGATCGAGGACGAGTACGATCAGCGCGAGGTGCTGCACGAGCCGCTCCCGGACGGCAGCGTGCGCGTCCAGGGCGGCATGCAGATCGACCACCTGAACGAGCGCTTCCCGTGGCACCTTCCGGAGGGCGAGTACGAGACCATCGCGGGCCTCGTCATCACCCATCTCGGCCGCATCGCCCGGGCCGGGGAGAAGGTGAAGCTTCCCGGCGTCGTCATCGAGGTGACCCGGGCCGACGCCCGTGCCGTGCGCGAGGTCGTTGTGCGTCCGCACGCCGCGGGGTAGCGATACCTTCGTGGACCGTGCCGCCCTCACGCAGCTCCTCGCGAGGGTCCGCTCGGGCGAGGTCGCGATCGAGGCCGCGCTCGACACCCTGCGCGACTTCCCCTTCGCCGAGCTCGTCTTCGCCAAGCCCGACACGCACCGGGCGCTGCGCACCGGCCAGGCCGAGGTCGTCTTCGGCGAGGGCAAGCTGCCCGAGGAGATCGCCGCGATCGCCGACCGTCTCGCCGCGCAGGGACAGAACGTCCTCGTCACCCGCTTGAGCGCGGCGATGGCCGAGCGGCTGCTGCACCTGGCGCCGGCGTTCACCTACCATCCCGAGGCGCGCCTCGCGGTGTGGCGGGTGGCGGAGGTGCCGCGTACCGGCCGCGGGACCATCCTCGTCGTCACGGCCGGCACCGCCGACCGCGGCGTCGCCGAGGAAGCCGCGTGGACCGCCGAGCTCTCCGGCAACGAGGTTGATCGCCTCTACGACGTCGGCGTCGCCGGCATCCATCGTCTGCTCGACGCCCGCGCCCGCCTCGACGCCGCGCACGTGCTGATCGTCGTCGCGGGCATGGAGGGCGCGCTGCCGAGCGTCGTCGGCGGCCTGGTCGGCAAACCGATCATCGCCGTGCCGACGAGCGTGGGCTACGGCGCCAGCATCGGCGGCCTCGCCGCGCTACTGGCCATGCTCAACTCCTGCGCCGCCGGCGTGACGGTCGTGAACATCGACAACGGCTTCGGCGCGGGCGTCGCGGCGAGCCGCATCAATCATGCTTGAGAAGCAGTGACGTTTCTCGACACGCGCGCAGCGCGACACCTCGCGAATCTACAGCGAAAAAATGCGCACCGATTTGCACTCGTCGATGCAGTATGGGGGTGGCCGCCGGATAGCACCGGCCCGCGCCGAGTGCCGCTTTTCGTCACTGCAATTTCTTCGCGAGACGACTCCACGCGAGGCGAAGAATAAGCGAAACGAGCCGCGCCGTCAAGAGGGGCGAGACGTCGGACCGGGACGAGGCTACTCGGCTCGCCCGATCTCGACCGAGCTGAGGATGACCGTCCCACTCCCGGATCGATAGAGCCCGAGGATGACGATCTTCTGCGTCGGCAGGGCGTCGAGGAAGCGGCGGACCATCTCATCGCGGCCGAGGACGCGAAGGCTCGGCTCGAGCGAGGAATGCCGCAGGACCGGGCGCCTTCTTCCTCGGGCTGGAACGCCTGCAGGGCCGTGATGCCGAACATGCACGGCTGACCGCCCAGGCTCGCTGTGATCGGCACGGCTTCAAGCACGCCGGGCGCCTGACGATCGCGGTTCCAGTAGCCTTCGATGCGCACCGGCCGCGGCGCGGCACCCGCGGAGCCGGGCGCGTGCGCTCGCGCGAGTGTCCGGGACGCCGGCAGGAGGAGCGCGATGGCGAACGCACCCAGCAGCATCCACCGCGAGAGCCGCATGACGCCTCCCTATCGTTCCATCTTACGGACGGAGCGCCGGGCGAGCGCAAGGGGCGAGCGCAGAAAGAGCAGGCTCGACAGGCGAAACTCGACAGCCCTTCGACGCCGTGGTACAGAACCGCGGTTCTACGGGGCCGCTGGGTCCGTAAGGGCATTACTGAGCGGAGTGCGCTGAAGCGTTCGACGACGCGGGACGGCCCGTCCCGCCTCCTTCCGTCGGGCGGCCAACCACTCGAAAATCATGAGGCCGTCGCCTTCCCGCCGTGGCGGGGGAAGCGCGCCTCGCGTTTGGAGAGGGTGCACGATGAAATCTGTCCGCAACTGCCTCACGGCGACGGCTGCCGCCGCGCTGGTCCTCGTCGCTTCGCTCGTTCACGCGAGCGAGGCGGAGCTGGTGCTCCCGAACCTCGCGTCGGAGCGCTTCCTCGGCGTCGACGGGTGGACGCTCCTCTTCGTCCTCGGCATCGTCATCTGCTCGCTCGGCCTCGTCTTCGGCCTGGTGCAGTACCAGCAGCTGAAGAATCTGCCCGTCCACCGCGTGATGCGCGAGATCTCGGAGCTCATCTACGCCACCTGCCGCACCTACCTCGAGACGCAGGGGCGCTTCATCCTGATCCTCGAGCTGTTCATCGGCGCGATCATGATCGTCTACTTCAAGTTCCTGACGGTCGACGCCGAGGGGCACCACTTCAGCTGGCTCAAGGTGATCGTCATCATGCTGTTCAGCCTGATCGGCATCGCCGGCAGCTACGGGGTCGCCTGGTTCGGCATTCGCGTGAACACGTTCGCGAACTCGCGCGCCGCGTTCGCCAGCCTGCGTGGCAAGCCGTTTCCCACCTACGAGATCCCGCTCAAGGCCGGCATGAGCATCGGCATGCTCCTCGTGTCGGTCGAGCTGATGATGATGCTCGTGATTCTGCTCCTGGTGCCCGTCGACTACGCGGGTCCGTGCTTCATCGGCTTCGCGATCGGCGAGTCGCTCGGCGCCTCGGCACTGCGTATCGCCGGCGGCATCTTCACCAAGATCGCCGACATCGGGTCGGATTTGATGAAGATCGTCTTCAACATCAAGGAGGACGACGCGCGCAATCCGGGCGTCGTGGCCGACTGTACGGGCGACAACGCCGGCGACTCGGTGGGCCCGAGCGCGGACGGCTTCGAGACCTACGGCGTGACCGGTGTCGCGCTCATCTCGTTCATCCTGCTCGCGGTTCCGCACAACATGGACGGGATCAAGGTCAAGCTGCTGGTCTGGATCTTCGTCATGCGCCTGATGATGGTCCTGGCGAGCGCAGGGTCCTATCTGGTGAACGCCGCGATCGCGCGCAGCCGGTACGAGAACGCCGACAAGATGAACTTCGAGGCGCCGTTGACGTTCCTCGTGTGGCTCACCTCGATCGTCTCGGTCGTGCTCACGTACGTCGTTTCCTACCTGCTCATCCCCGATCTCGGCGACGGCACCCTCTGGTGGAAGCTCTCGACGGTCATCACCTGCGGCACGCTCGCGGGCGCGATCATTCCCGAGGTCGTGAAGGTCTTCACCTCCACCGAGTCGCGCCACGTGCGCGAGGTCGTGACGGCGTCGCGCGAGGGCGGCGCGTCGCTCAACGTGCTCGCCGGCCTCATCGCCGGCAACTTCAGCGCCTACTGGATGGGCGTCGTGATCGTCGCGCTCATGGCGGTCGCCTTCGGCGTCAGCACGACCGGCCTCGAGCAGCTCTTCATCGTGGTGAACGGCGTCACGCCGGCGCCGGTCTTCGCGTTCGGTCTCGTCGCGTTCGGCTTCCTCGGCATGGGCCCGGTGACGATCGCCGTCGACTCCTACGGCCCCGTCACCGACAACGCGCAGTCCGTCTACGAGCTGTCGCTCATCGAGAACGTCCCGAACGTGAAGGAGGAGATCAAGCGCGACTTCGGCTTCGAGCTCAACTTCGAAAAGGCGAAGCACTTCCTCGAGGAGAACGACGGCGCCGGCAACACCTTCAAGGCGACCGCCAAGCCGGTGCTGATCGGCACCGCCGTCGTCGGCGCCACCACGATGATCTTCGCGATCATCATGCTGCTGACCGACGGCCTCACCACGAACCTCGGCAAGCTCTCGGTCATGCACGCGCCCTTCCTGCTCGGGCTCATCAGCGGCGGCGCGATCATCTACTGGTTCACGGGCGCCTCGATGCAGGCCGTCTCGACCGGTGCCTACCGGGCGGTCGAGTTCATCAAGGCCAACATCAAGCTCGAGGGGGTCGAGAAGGCCTCGGTCGAGGACAGCAAGAAGGTCGTCGCCATCTGCACCCAGTACGCGCAGAAAGGCATGTTCAACCTGTTCCTCACCATCTTCTTCTCCACCCTGGCCTTCGCGTGCGTCGAGCCGTTCTTCTTCATCGGCTACCTCATCTCGATCGCGCTCTTCGGCCTCTACCAGGCGATCTTCATGGCCAACGCCGGCGGCGCCTGGGACAACGCCAAGAAGGTCGTCGAGGTCGAGCTGAAGGAGAAGGGCACGCCGCTCCACGCGGCGTCGGTCGTCGGCGACACGGTCGGCGACCCGTTCAAGGACACGTCGTCGGTCGCCATGAACCCGGTGATCAAGTTCACGACGCTCTTCGGCCTTCTCGCGGTCGAGCTCGCGATCAAGCTGCCGACCGATCTGCGCATCGGGCTCGCGGCCGTCTTCTTCTTCATCTCCACGATCTTCGTCTATCGTTCGTTCTACGGCATGCGCATCGGGTCGGAATCCTGAGCCGTCTCGCCGCACCCACCGTCATTGTGCGTTTCACCCACGCGCGCTAGCGTACGCCCTCCGTCGCCCGGGCGCGGCGGAGGATCCGCACGATGAGCACATCCGGAAAACGTACGCCGGCGAGCGCGACGCACGGACGCGCGAAGCTGCCGCCGCGCGCGAGCCTGCCGCCGAAGACAGCCGCGCCGCCGCGCTCCACCGGGCAGACGCCGCGCGCCAAGGCGCGTCCGCGCGGTGAGAGCGGCCTCACGACCGGCCGCGCGCGCCGCGTCCTGAAGGTCGGCACGCTCACCACCTCGCTCGGCAGCAGCTACATCTGGCAGGCGCTGAAGCGCCCCTTTCAGTCGCAGGAGCGTACCGACCGCGACCTGCTCGACGCGCACGTGCGGAACGCGATGCGCATCGTCGAGCGCTCGACCGAGCTCAAGGGCGCGTTCATGAAACTGACGCAGATGCTCAGCATGCGCAGCGATCTCCTGCCACCCGAGGCGCTCGAGGTGCTCTCGACCGTGCAGTCGTCGGTGCCGCCGATGTCGTACGACGTCATCCGCGCCCAGGTGAGGAGCGAGCTCGGCGCGCCGCCGGAGCAGCTTTTCGAGCGCTTCGAGCCCGACGCCTTCGCGGCGGCGTCGCTCGGCCAGGTGCACCGCGCCGTACTCCCCGGCGGCGACGACGTCGTCGTGAAGATCCAGTACCCCGGCGTCGAGGACACCGTCGTCCAGGATCTGAAGAACGTGAAGGCGCTCCTGCAGACGCTGTCGCGTATCGGCCGCGACGTCATGCGGCAGAAGATCGACGCCACCGAGCTCTACGCCGAGCTCGAGGAGCGCCTGCGCGAGGAGCTCGACTACGTGAAGGAGGCAGCGAACCTGCGCGAGTTCGGACGCCGCTTCGCCGACGATCCCGAGGTCGTGATCCCGGAGCCCTTCGCGGCGTTCTCGTCGCGGCGCGTGCTGACGATGAGCGCGCTCGACGGCTACCCGCTGCAGGACATCCTCGCGCCCGGAGTCGATCAGGATCTCAAGGACTGGGTCGCGATCAAGTACTTCCGCGTGCTGTGGCGGCAGGTGTTCGAGTTCGGCATCCTCCACACCGATCCGCATCCGGGGAACTACCTCGTCACCCACCACCCGCACCTCTGCATGCTCGACCTCGGCAGCGTGCGCGTCTTCCCGGAGCCGATCCGCGCCGCCTACGTCGACTTGTCGCGCGCCATCCTCGACGATGACGACGACGCGATGGCCGACGCGTTCCTCCGCCTCGGCTTCCTCGACCGCGGCGACGATCCGGCGCCGCTCATCCGCATCATGCGTCTCGTCTTCGAGCCGGTGCTGCACGACGAGCCGTTCGACCCACGCGAGTACCGCTCGATGGACCGCGCGATGGAGGCGGCGTCGATCGGCTTCGAGCACCGCATCTTCAAGACCCCCGGCCACCGCGTCTTCCTGGTGCGCGCGCTCATCGGCCTCGAGTCGTACGTGCAACAGTTCGGGACGGTGACGAACTGGCACCGCCTGTTCCGCGATTGCGTCGAGCGCGCCTCCCGGCGCCCTTAGTCTAGTATTTTCGCTGAGTTCCGCCGTTTCGCAGCCGTTTGCCCGTGGTGGCAGAATCCGTGTGGAGAACGTCCTTGCGGCCAACCTGCAGAAGGTCGATAGAGAGCGTCATGCAGCGCACGCGCCACATTGCGATGATCGCGTTTCCCGGCGTCCAGGTGCTCGACGTGACCGGGCCGCTCGAGGTCTTCGGGCGGACGGCGCGCCTCCTGCGGGAGGAGGGGAAGCGCGCGGACGACGCCTACCGGGTGGAGGTGCTGGCGGCCAGGGCCGGCATGCTGAGGGCGTCCTCGGGCATCCGTCTGGTCGCCGACCGCCGGGTCGGGTCGGTGCGCGACTGCATCGACACGCTGCTCGTCGCCGGCGGCAACGGCACCGCCGAGGCCATGCGCGACCCGGCCATCCTCGGTGCGCTCCGGCGGCTCGCGCCGCGCGTGCGCCGCCTCGGCTCGGTGTGCAGCGGGACGTTCATCCTCGCGGCGGCGGGCCTGCTCGACGGGCGCCGCGTGACCACGCACTGGCACGCCTGCGAAGCGCTGGCGCGCGCCTTCCCGTCGCTCACGGTCGACCCGGATCCGATCTTCGTGCGCGACGGCAACGTCTATACCTCGGCGGGCGTCACGGCCGGCATGGACCTCGCGCTCGCGCTGGTCGAGGAGGACGAGGGGCGCGAGGTCGCCTACGCGGTGGCGCGCGAGCTCGTGATGTTCCTCCGCCGGCCCGGTGGACAATCGCAGTACAGCGCGCAGCTCGCCACCCAGGCCGCCGACCGTGAGCCGATCCGCGAGCTGCAGGCGTGGATCGCCGACCACCTCGCGAGCGACCTGTCGGTCGAGATGCTCGCCGGGCAGGTGGCGATGAGCCCGCGCAACTTCGCGCGGGTCTTCGCGCGCGAGGTCGGCTGCACGCCGGCGCGCTTCGTCGAGCGCGTCCGCGTCGAGGCGGCGCGGCGGCGGCTCGAGGAGTCGCCGCACGGGGTCGACCGGGTGGCGGCGGAGTGCGGCTTCGGCTCTGCCGAGTCGATGCGACGGGCCTTTCTCCGGATCGTGCGGGTCACGCCGAGCGCGTACCGCAGCCGGTTTCGTACGGTGCCGCTCGCCGCGGCACAGGAAGGAGCACGCAATGGGCATCACCGCGGGTCTGTTGATCTTCAATGAGGCCGAGGAGCTCGACTTCGTCGGGCCCTGGGAAGTGCTGACGGCGGCCGCCAGGATGCGAAGCGAGGGCGACAAGGTCGTGACGATCGCCGAGCGCGCCGAGCCCGTCGTCTGCAACAAGGGCATGCGCGTCCTTCCCGACCATACGTTCGCCGACGCCCCGCCGCTCGACGTCGTGCTCGTGCCGGGCGGGCAGGGCACGCGCCGCGAGGTGAGCAACCCCGTGCTCATCGAGTGGCTCCGCACCGTCGGCCAGCGCTGCACCTGGGTGACGAGCGTCTGCACCGGCGCGCTCCTCCTGCACGAGGCCGGCTTCGCACGCGGCCGCCGGGTCACCACGCACTGGGCGTTCGTCGAGACGCTGCGGGCGCGCGGCAACATCACCGTGCTCGACGACGTGCGCTACGTGCGCGACGGCAACGTCGTCACGTCGGCGGGCGTCTCCGCCGGCATCGACATGACGCTCTGGCTCGTCGGCCAGCTGCACGGCGAGGAGTTCGCTCGCGGGGTGCAGAAGTACATCGAGTACTACCCCGAGCCGCCGTACGCCGCGGCCGGGTGATCGCCGCGCCGGCCGCCGACGGTCGCTTCCCGGCAGCGTGCGGCGTCTTCAGCCCTCGACGGCGAACAGCCGCCACTCGCCGGGCACACCCTGGAGGGCGTGTGCGCCGCGTTCCGCGAAGCGGAGTCCCGAGCCTGCCACCAGGTCCTTGACCGTGCTGGAGACCAGCACCTCGCCGGGACCGGCGTTGGCCATCACCCGGGCCGCGACGTGCACGGCGAGGCCGCGCACGTCGTCTGGCGTCAGCTCGCACTCGCCGGTGTGCAACCCGATCCTCATCTCGAGCCCGAGCGGACGCACGCCGTCGCGGATGTCACGGGCGCAGTGGATCGCTCGTGCCGGTCCGTCGAAGGTCGCAAGGAAGCCGTCCCCGGTCGTCTTGACCTCCCGGCCCCGGTGGCGCTCGAGCTGTTGCCGGACGACCCCGTTGTGGGTCTCGAGGAGCGCGCGCCAGACGCGGTCGCCCACGCTCGCGGCGCGCTCGGTCGAGCCGACGATGTCGGTGAACAGCACCGTGGCGAGCACGCGGTCGATCTCCGGCGTCGGCCGCATCCCGGTCAGGAACTGCTCGATCGCCGCCAGCATCGCCTCGCTGTCGCCCGCGAAGAAGAGGTGGTCCTCGCCCGGCAGCTCCACGTACTTCGCGTTGAGGATGTGCGCGGCGAGATAGCGGCCATGGCCGACGCGGATGTGGCGGTCTCCAACCCGGTGCAGGACGAGCGTCGGTACCCAGATCGACGACAGCACGCCCCGGAGGTCGCGCTCGAAGTGCTGCGCGTACATGTGGATGTGCGCGTGGGGTGCGATGGCCAGTCGCTCGTAGCGGGCGAGCCAGCGTCGAAAGCGCTCGTCGTGCGCCGCGCTCGGGGCGACGACCTGCGCGGTTCTTCCGGTTCCCCACCGCTCCTTCAGACCCTCGAGGAAGCGCGGCACCCGGTCGGCCGGCATGCCCCACGGGTAGTCGACGTCGCGGAGGAGCCGCGCCGCCGTGTCGACGAGGATCAGCGCCGACGTCCGCTCGGGGTAGGTCGCGGCGAAGAGCATGGCCATCGGCCCCCCTTCGGCGATGCCGAGCAGCGCCGCGCGCTCCAGCTGCGCGGCGTCCATGACGGTGCGCACGTCCTCCATCCACTCCTCCAGCGTGGGGAGTGCGGTGAGTGTGACCGGGTCGGAGACGCCCGAGCCGCGCTTGTCAAAGCACAGCAGGCGGCTGAACGTCCCCAGACGATGGAGGAAGCGCGCCAGCGACGGATCCTCCCACATTGCGTCGACGTTGCTGAGCCAGCTCGGGATGAACACCAGGCCGAGCGGACCATCGCCGACGACCTGATAGGCGACGTCGCCGTTCTTGGTGCGCGCGAAGTGGGTCTCTGGGGACACGGCCCGCAGCTTGCGCCGGCGCATTCGCTGGTGCAACGGATGCTTCAGAAGAAGCGGCGCAGGCCGATCAAGATACCGTCGTAGTCGCGGTACTGGCCGATCTCGTGCGTGCGGCTGCCGCCGATGACGCGTGCCTCGAACAGGAAATGGAGGTTCGGCGTCACCTTGTAGGTGAGGGACGGCCACACGTAGTAGTCGCCGTGGTTCGGGTTGTACGCGACCTTCAGCTGCGTCTCGACGCGCTCCTCGCGGAAGGCGCGCCGCGCGGTGAAGCCGAGGAGATGCTCGATCCCGTCGGAGATGAACGGCTCGTCGCCGTGGTGGAAGATCACCGTCTCGAGGAGCTGCAGGAGGAGGAACGTGCCGGCCAGACTCTCGTTGCCGAGGATGGCACGTGAGAGCGGCTCGTTCACCGAGAGGTCGACGCCGACGCCGTATTGCACCGACTCCCGCTCGAGCTCCGGTGACGGGATCGGCAGGGCGACCGTCTCCGGCTGGCCGGTCGTGGCGACCTGCTGCGCGGCGGCCGCGACGACGGCGGTGAGCCGCGGGTCACGGCCGAAGCCGCTCCCGATGAGGAGCGGGAAGTAGCGGCCGTGGATCCACGCCGCCTCGGCGCGCAGCGCGAGGAGCCAGAGCGGCACCGCCAGATCGCCGCCGACGACGGTGATCCGGTGCAGGCTCGGCGGGATCGACAGGTCGACGCTCGGCGCCACGGGCTGCGCCGGATCGCCGGTCGGCACCAACGTCGCCGTGCCGTCGGCCCGGAACGTCGTCGGGTTCTTGTCCCAGCCGTGGAACACGCTCGCGGAAAGCTCGGCGCCGGCGATGAAGCGGCGGACGCGCAGCGCCGCGTCGGAGCTCGCGAGCGTGCGCGGCGGAGGGTCCACGTCGGGATAGCGCGTCTGGACGGGCACCGAGCCGAAGGCGGTATCGATGTGCGACGGCACCCGGAGGAGCGGCGGGAACCAGCGATCGTGTCGATGCGGCAGCCGGTTGGCGGTGTACCAGGGCGCCCATACGCCCTCGACCGTCCACGGGCCCCGGTAGCCGGTGAGACTCACCGCCGGGATGCCGATCTTGCGCTCCGCCTCCGGACGGAAGAAGAACTCGGTCAGATCCTCCGGGTTCAGGTTGTCGGTCGGCTGGATCTCGTCGAGCTGGCCCCAGGCGATCTTCTGCTTGCCGACGCGCAGCTCGAGCTCCCCGAGCGGGATCTCGACGTAGGCCTCGTCGAGGTCGATGAAGAGATCCTTGTCCTGGTAGACCTCGTCGAGCGTGAGGAACGGCCGGTTCCGCTCGTCTGGATCGCCGATCTTGCCGTCGTAGCCGGTGCGGACGTGCGCGAAGAGCCGCCCGAGGCCGTTGCGTTCGGCCTCGAGCCGTAGGTCGAGGGTGCCCGACGGCCATTCCCGCGGCGTGTCCGAATGGAGGCGGAACACGTGCGAGCCCGTGAGTGAGCCGCTCAAGTCGACGTAGCCGTTCGAGAGCAGGTCGCCGGCGGCAGAGACGGGCCGCGCGTTCGCCGCCGCGAGCCCCGCCACCAGTGCGGCCAAGAGGCGCGGGGCTCGCACCGTCACCGCGCGTGCGCCAGATGATCTTGGCGGAAGAGCGCGCAGTCGAGCTTGCGGTCGTAGTCCGCCTCGAGCAGCGTGAGCGTCGTGCGATGGCCGGTGTCGGCGTTCTGCATCTCGATCGTGAAGGGCGTCGGGATGCCGCGCACCGTGCGGACGTCGCTGAAGCGCGCGACGCGTGCCAGGGCTCCCGCGGCGTCGAAGTACTCGATGCGGACCGGGAGGTAGCTCGTCCGGCTCACCCAGCTGCGCACGCGGCTCCAGGCCTCGCCCGGGCGCGACCGACTCTCCACCTTGTAGACCGGCTCGCCGTCGAGCTCCGCTTCGCCGACGACGCGATTCGCGCGGCCTTCGATCGCGATGGCACCGAGATCCTCGTACGTGAGGTCGGACCCCATGAACGTCTCGCGCTGCGCGAACGCGTTCAGCTGCCGCACGCGGCCGAGCTCGGGGAGATACATCCACATGTCGGGACGCCCTTCGGGGCGCGACACGGTGAGGACGGCCGCGCCCGAGAGATCCGGCGGATCGCGGAAGACGACCAGATTGCGGAACTCGTCGCCGCATTGCCGCCGGTACATGGCGAGCGTGCGCGTCGAACGTGCACCGTCCGACGAGGCGATCTCGACGCGCATCAGGCTGCTCGCGTCCTCGCTGCCGGCCAGTCGCGCCGTTCGCATGCGGCCGATCACCTCCTCGCCGGAAGGCGTGCCGGCGCGGGCGCTCGCCGCGGCGGCAAGGGCGAGCACGAGGAAGAAGGCGATGCGCGTGGTCATGACGAGGAGGGAAGCAGGGGCTGTGCCATCGGCCCGCGCATGCAGATATGTGAAAACCCTGCGTTTTCGGATCTGCCGTTCCCGTAGATGCGAAGGCGGGCCGCCGGCACCCCCGGACGTGGGAATGGAACCGTCGCCGTTACTTCACCGGCGTTGCGGTCGGTCCCGAGGCGGCTGTGGCCGGAAGGGGCGACGTTGCCGGGAAGCTCGCGGGGGCGAAGAGCTCGGGCGGGGCGGTCGCGTTCGGCGTCCAGCGGACGTGCAGCGTCGTCGTGACGCCGTCCGGATAGTTCTGGATCTGGATCGTGCCCGGGACCCACTTCTTGCCGATCAGGATGTGGTCGGAGTCGAGACGGAGCTTCACCAGGTTGTTGAGGGTCTTGGCGTAGAACTGGATCTTGGTCGGGACGGTCTTCTCCTTGTCGATCGAGTAGACGCGGTACACGTATGCGGACTCGACGGCCGGGTACATGCCGACCAGCACGTGGTCGGCGGCCTCGTCGGTGATCTGCCAGGTCTTGAAGTCGTCGACGATGAAGCGGCTGAGATCCTCGTAGCCGATGGCGAGGTTGTCGATCGCCGCGCCGATCGGCACCGTCTCGGTCGTCGAGCCGCTCTTCTGCATCACCTTGCGCTCGGTGCCGAGGACGAGCGCGCGCAGCGCCGGCTCGCGCAGCTGGAGGTACCAGCGCGCGTCCTTGCCCGGCTCGAAGAGCGCGATGGCGTCGGTCGTCCGCTTGCCCTTGGCGTCCTCCACGTCGATCGTGATGTCCGCCCGGAGCAGGGTCTGCGGCGTGTTCATGTCCTGCGCCGAGAGCATCAGCAGCCGCAGACTGGGCGTGTCGGTTGTTGCGCGGGCGACCCCGGCCGCGAGCAGCACGACCGCGGCGACGACCATCGACGGGCGACGAACCATCATGCGACCTCCAATGAGACGGAATACCAAAGTGTAGCGGCAGCGGAAGTCTAGCGGGATGATCCGCGCTTTCCAATGCGACCGCTTTCGGCACGCCGCGTCGGTTTCCGATTGACGTTGGCCCGAGCGTTCAGCATATGGGTCCGTGCCGTTCGCGCCACGCACCACGGCGTGTCGCGATGTTTTTCCTTGACAACGGGGAAGGGCCGCGTGAAATCTGACCCTTCCGACTTCCCCACACGCAGGAGGCCCCCGATGAGATCACTCGCCGTTCTCGCGCTCAGTGTCGCAGTGCTGGCCCCGCATGCCGGATGGACGGCGACGGTCTGCCCGGATCGCACCATCCCCGCCATCATCTCGCCGGTCGCCGACTCGGTGAAGTGCCAGGCGACGATCGCCAAGGCCGCCCTCGGCTTCGCCAAGGCCAAGCTGAAGGCGCTCGGCAAGTGCATGGCGGCGCAGGTCCCAGGCGTCTGCCCCGACGCGAAGACGGCCGACAAGATCAACAAGGCCGCGATGAAGGGCGCCGCGAAGATCACCACCGACTGCGGCACCGACAGCGTCCAGGCCGGCCTCGCCAGCTCGTACAAAAATCTCACCGACGACACCGTCATCAGCAGCTGCATGTTCTCGCAGCACAACGTCAGCGCCGACATCCTCCTCGGCGAGATCAACGGCACGCCGGGACGCGTCCGGAACAGCACCGATCGTGACAAGTGCGTCAAGACGCTCAACAAGGTCGGCATCAAGCAGGCGACCAGCGCGCACAAGGCCATCAACAAGTGCATCGCGACCCAGGAGAAGAACGGCTCCCTCGTCAATCTCGTTCCCGTGTGCGTCGGCCACTGGGCGGGCGGTACCTTCTTCCCGCCAAGCGATGCGAACACCGCGACGGCGCTCTCCGGCCTGCAGACCAAGAGCGAGGCCAAGATCGCGAAGGACTGCACGATCAACCCGATCCTGATCCAGTCCGTCTTCGCGTGCCCGGGCGCGGCGAGCGTCGCCGACCTGCAGCAGTGCATCAGCTGCGATACCTGGGACGGCGTCCTCGACTTCGTGCAGCAGGAGAACTCCGAGAACGGCACGTTCGTCGCCAACGGCCCGAGCGCGCTCCAGAACGCGGTGACCGCGGCCTTGGCGGGTGACAAGCTGCTGATCGGCTCCGGCACCTACCAGGAGCAGGTGACGATCTCGACGGCCAACCTTCAGCTCGTCGGCTGCGGCGGCGGTACGGGGAACCGTCCGAACGTCGCGCGTCCGAGCGGCGCCGGCCCCTTCGGCAACGGCATCAGCGCGGGCGGCATCGACGGCCTCGTCTTCCAGAGCCTCGACATCTTCGGCTGGGACGACAACGGCATCTTCATCTCGAACGCCAACGGCGTGACCTTCCGCGACGTCCACGCCGACGGCAACCTCAACTCGACGTACGGCATCTTCCCGGTCACCAGCAACAACGTGACGGTCGAGGACTCGAGCTCGGTGCGCGTCCGCGACGCCGGCATCTACATCGGCCAGTCCACCAACATCGTGTCGCGCTACAACCGCGCCGAGGGCAACGTCGCCGGCATGGAGATCGAGAACTCGGACACCGCGACCGTGCACAACAACTACTGCGCGGACAACTCCGGTGGCCTCCTCGTCTTCAAGCTGCCGAACCTGCCCATCCAGGTCTCGCAAAACCATCAAATCTTCGACAACGTCTCGCTGCACAACAACACGCCGAACTTCGGCCTCCCCGGCTCCACCGTGTCGCTTGTGCCGACCGGAACCGGCATGCTGATCATCTCGAACGCAGGCGGCCAGTTCCGCCACAACATCGTCGAGGACAACAAGTCGCTCGGCATCGCGCTGGTGGATCAGCAGGCGATCAACGCCCTCGTCCCGCCGCCGCCGCCGTTCTCGCCGACCAGCCCAGTGCAGAAGGCGACGAACAACAAGATCCACGACAACCTGATCTCGGGGAACGGTACCGCGCCCGAGTCGCCGGTCGGCGGCGATCTGCTGATGGCGATCTTCGACGACTCGCTGCCGCACGGCAACTGCATCACCGGCAACTCGACCGCGCCGGGCTTCGTGAGCGGCGCGAACGACTGTCCGTAAGCGACGGGGACGGCTGACATCGTGGGCTCCAGCGGACGACGCGTGCGCGCGACGCGGCGACTGATCCTTGCGCTCTCGGCGCTCGGATTGGTCGCGGCGCCCGCGCTCGCCGATCCGCTGGCGACCACCCGGCACGACTTCGAGCTTCCCGGCACGCAGCCGCTGACGGTCACCGACAGCTTCTCGGTGCCGTCGGCCTGCACGCCCTGCCACTCCAACTACGGCCAACCCTCGGTCGAGCCCTACCGCAACTGGCGCGGCTCGATGATGGCCAACTCCGGCCGCGACCCGCTGATGCTGGCGGCGCTCGCGGTCGCCAACCAGGACGCGCCGCATGCCGGCGAGACCTGCCTGCGCTGCCATCTCCCGAAGGGATGGCTCGAGGGCCGCTCGGTCCCCGAGGATGGCTCGGCAATGACGGCCGACGACCGCCAGGGCGTGCAGTGCACGGTCTGCCACCGCATGGTCGATCCGTTCGGCTCGCCCGGCAGCCCGCCGGAGGACGTGCCGATTCTCGCGGGCCTCAGCGCGCCCGTGCCGCGCCTCGGCTCGGCGATGTTCGTCATGGATCCGCAGGAGCGCCTGCGCGGCCCCTTCGACGTCGTCGCCGGGCTCGGCTTCGATCCGCACGCGCCGACGCGCAGCACGCTCGTCTCGCCGTTCCACGAGAGCTCGGCGCTCTGCGGCACCTGTCACAGCGTCGAGAATCCGCTCTTCACCCGGAACGGCTCCGGCGAGTACGTGCTGAACACCCTCGACACGGCGGGCACCCCCGGCCAGGGCTTCCCCGAGCAGTCGACCTACGACGAGTGGCTGAATAGCGACTACGCGACGACCGGCGTCTTCGCGCCGCAGTTCGGCCGCAATGTCGACGTCGTCTCGACCTGCCAGAGCTGCCACCTGCCGGACGTCAGCGGCAAGGACGCCAACCTCGGCCAGACGCGCGACGACCTGCCGCTGCACGAGATGGTCGGCGGCAACACGTTCATCCCGCACGTGCTGCCCTTCCACCCGGCGTTCGGCTCCGAGGTCGACGCCACCATCCTCGACTCGACGGTCGCAAAGGCGACCAACATGCTGCGCCGGGCGGCGACGGTCTCCATGACCCTCGCCGGGCCGACGCTCACCGTCCGGGTCACCAACGAGAGCGGCCACAAGCTGCCGACGGGCTACCCCGACGGCCGCCGCATGTGGCTCTGGGTCCGCGCCTACGACGCCAACCGCGCCGTCGTCTTCGAGTCGGGCCGTTACGTGTTCGCCACCGCCGACCTCCCCGGCTACGGCGCGATCCCGAGCGATCCGGACTACGACCCGAACCTGCACGTCTGGGAGACGATCCACGGCACGAGCCCCGCGCTCGCCGCGATCGCCAACACGACGGCGGGGCCGTCGCAGCACCTGATCCTCGGCAACACGCGCGAGAAGGACAACCGCATCCCGCCCCGCGGCTTCACCAACGCGGCGTACGACGCGTTCGACGGCGCGCCGGTCGGGCAGGCGTACGTCGACGGCCAATACTGGGACGACGTCACGTACCCGGTCGGCGCCAACGCGGTGCAGGCGGAGGCGACGCTCTACTATCAGACCGCGTCGCGCGAGTACGTCGAGTTCCTGCGCGACGAGAACACGACCAATGCCGCCGGCCCGATCCTCTTCGACCTCTGGGATCAGCATGAGCGCTCGGAGCCGGTCTCCCTGGCGCACGGCTGGGCGCAGCGCGACGCCGCGCCCGTGGCGCGCTGCCAGAAGGACGTCTCGAAGAGCGAGGCGACGTACTGGAAGCGCTACCAGAAGGAATGGGGCAAGTGTTACGACCGCGAGGCCGCCGGTCTCACGTGCGACGCGGGGACGCGTGACGCGCGGATTGCCGCCGCGGAAGCGAAGCTCCGCGCGAAGGTCGGCGGCGTGAAGGACAAGCGTTGTGCCGCGCTCAACCTCACCCCGATCACGCTCGGCCACGGCTCCGTCTGCCCGGTGCCGTGCGCCACGCAGGTGCTCTTCGACATGAGCGACCTCGCCTCGTGCGCGGTATGCGTGGGGAACGCGCTCACGGGCGGTACTCTACAATCGGCCTACGGTGTCACGCCGCCGACGCTGCCGGCAACCGCACCGCCGGGCGCACCGGCGAGCTGCCAGCACGCGCTCGCCAAGGCCGGCAGCAAGCTCGCGCAGCGCTGGACCGGCGCCCTGGCCAAGTGCGAGGACGTGAATCACAGCGGCGGCCCGGTGCAGGACTGCTCGATGGATCCGACCGGCGCCATCGCCCACGCCGTCGCGCAGGCGGGCACCACGGTCGCCACCTGCACGTCGTTCGCCGGCCTGGCGGGCTGCGGCACGGCGGGTAACGCGGCCGGCGCGACGGCGTGTATCCAGTCGGCCGTCGGCACGCTGTCGTCGGCGTTCAACGGAGTGGCCTACCCATGACGTACCGTGCTCTCAGGCTCGGCCTGTTCGCCGTCGCCGCGCTCGCGGTGGTCGTGTCGGCCCGTCCGGCGGCGGCGCGCCCGACCTACTTCGAGGTGTTCACCTCGCGCTATGGCATCGACTCGAGCGACCGGCTCTACGCGTGCGGCGTCTGTCACTACAAATGGACCGGGACCGGCGCGCGCAACCCCTTCGGCACTGCCGTCGAGCAGCAGCTCTACGTCGGCAAGTCGATCACGCAGGCGCTCACCGACGTCGAGAGCGGCGACGCGGATGGCGACGGCTACACCAACGTCGACGAGATCACCAACTTCCGCACCCTGCCGGGCTACTCCTGCAACAACTACTTCGACGCCACCGGCGCGCCCACCGGCTACGACACGTACATCACGCCGAACGTCGCGTCGTGCCTCGAGCCGCTCGACATCCGCGTCTCCCCCACGTCGATCTCGACCATCGCCAACGCCAACGACACGGTCGCGATCGACCTCACCGTCTACAACAACGGCAGCACGTTCCCGCTGAACGTGTCGAGCTACGACCTGGAGCCGGGGACGAACGCGGCGTTCAGCATCAGCGGTCCGACGGCGCCCTTTCAGATTCCGGTGTCGGGCAGCGTGACGATCCAGGTCACCTTCGCTCCGACGTCGGCCGTGATCGCGAGCGGTACCTTGCGGATCGTGTCCGACGATCCCGACGAGAGCCCGCTCGACGTGCCGATGACGGCGATCGGCGTGAGCCGTACCCTGGCGCCCGCCGATCAACGCGCCGCGTGCCTGCGCACGGTCGAGGCGGCCTACCGCAGATACGGCAAGACCCACCTTCAGCAGTGGGGCCGCTGCTACGCCGCCGAGGCCTCCGGGCTCGGCTGCGACGCCGGCACGCGCGATCTCAAGATCGCCAAGGCCGAGGCGCGCCTGCGCACGAAGGTCGGCGGCACCGCCGACCGCCGGTGCGGTGGCGCGGGCCTGACGCCGTTCATCCTCGGCTACCCGACGAGCTGCGGCGGCACGTGCGGCGGCATCACCGTGAACAGCCTGTCGGCGCTCGATGACTGCCTCGTCTGCCGTCAGACGGAGGTCATGAATGCGGCGCTCGGGGCGAGCATCGGCGCGACGCCGCCGGATCTGCCGGCGCCGGTCGGCAGCGCTGCCGCGGCGTGTGGGCGGCGCCTGATCGACGGGCTGGCGAGCGCCGTGAGCGGCGTGCAGAAGGCCCTCGGCCGCTGCGAGCTCGGCAACATCACGGCCGCGACGCCGGTGCTGTGCGCCTCGACCGAGTCGTCGGACATCGCCGCCCTGCAGGCGCGCGCCGACGCGCAGCCGCTCCGCTGTACGGATACGACGGGCCTCTCGGGCTGCCTCTTCGGCATGAGCGCGGACCCGACCTGTCTCGGCACGACGGGCGCCACGCTCGGCACGACCCTCACCGACGCGGCGGTCCCCCAGCCGTAGCCCGACCTCGCGGGGCGGCTGAGCGCGATCGTCAGCGCAGCGCGGCGACCAGCGCCGCGGCGGCGGCGCCGGGATCCGCGACGTCGAGCAGCGCGCGCACGACCGCCACGCCGGCGGCGCCCGCCGCACGCACGGCCGCGGCGCACTCCGGCGTGATCCCGCCGATCGCGACGATGGCTACCGGGCTCGCGGCAGCGGCCGCCGCGACCGCGGTGAGGCCGAGCGGCGCGCCGTAACCGGCCTTCGACGGGGTGGCGAAGATCGGGCCCAGGACGACGTAGTCGGCGCCGTCGCGGCCGGCGGCGCTCGCCTCGTCGGGCGCGTGCGTCGAGCGGCCGACGAGCGCGCCCCGGGCGAGCAGGCGGCGCGCGTCGCCGAGTGCGAACGAGGCGGCGGGGAGATGCGCTCCGTCCGCCTCGGCGGCGCGCGCGACGTCGAGGCGGTCGTTCACCAGGAGCCGCGCCCCGTGTCGGCGGGTGAGCGCCCGGAGCGCCGTCGCGGCCGCGAGCAGCTCGCCGCCCGCGGCGCCGCGATCGCGCAGCTGGATCGTGTCGACGCCGGCGGAAAGCGCGGCCGCGATCGCCGCCGCGCGGGTCGCCGCGTCGGCGACGCTCACGACGAGCATGCAGCGCGGTGCCGCGACCGCCATGCGCGGGCTACTCGATCAGGCCGCTGAGCGGGCTCGACGCGGTGGCGTAGAGCTTGCGCGCGATGCGCCCGGCGCGGAAGGCCTTGCGCCCGGCCTCGACGCCGAGCCGCATGGCCTCGGCCATGAGCAGGGGATCCTGCGCGCCCGCGATCGCGCTGTTCATCAGCACCGCGTCACAGCCGAGCTCGAGCGCCGCGGCCGCGTCCGACGCGGTGCCGACGCCGGCGTCGACGATCACCGGAACGCGGCTCTGCTCGAGGATGATGCGGATGTTGAACGGGTTGCGGATGCCGAGACCCGAGCCGATGGGGGCGGCGAGCGGCATCACCGCGGCGCAGCCGATCTCCTCGAGGCGCTTGCACGCGACCGGGTCGTCTGTGACGTATGGGAGCACCTGGAACCCCTCGGCGACCAGGGTCTTGGCCGCGGCGATCGTCGCGGGGACGTCGGGGAAGAGCGTACGCTCGTCGCCGATCACCTCGAGCTTGACCAGCGTGCCGACCCCGGCGTCGCGTGCGAGGCGGCAGGTGCGGACGGCGTCGTCGGCGGTGTAGCAGCCGGCCGTGTTGGGCAGGATCGTGTAGCGCCGCGGGTCGAGGTAGTCGAGGAGGTTTTCGGCCCCCGGATCGGTGATGTTCACACGCCGCACGGCGACGGTGACGATCTCGGCGCCGGAGCGCTCCACCGCCTCCTTGGTGACGTCGAAGTCGCGGTATTTGCCGGTGCCGACGATGAGCCGCGAGCGGTAGCGCCGTCCGGCGAGCTCGAAGGGATCGTCGGCGGCGTCGATCGGCGCCTCGGGGACGCGCGCGTTCAGGGCATCCCGGGCATCCCCGACCGTCATGCGCATCCTCCGCCGACGAAGTGGACGATCTCGATGCGGTCGCCGCTCGCGAGCTGGCGGCCCGGGTAGCTGTCGCGTGGTACGACCTCCTCGTTGATCTCGACCGCGACCCGCCCGGCGGTGAGGCGGAGGTCCGCGAGGAGCTGGGCGACGCTGCAGTCCGTTCCGAGGTCGCGCGACTCGCCATTCACGATTACGCGCACTGAAAAACGCTACCCGCTTCACTTCGCCTTTACAACCTGGACCCCGTACGGTAATCCTGCGGCTCTTTTCCCCGGGTCCGTTCGATGGAGCACCAGCGTCAGGCGAGGCCGACCGTCGCCGAGATCGACGGACGCGCCCTGGCCGACAACTTCAGCGAGCTGGCGCGCGTCGCGGGGAGCAGCTCGGCCGTCATCCCGGTCGTGAAGGCGGATGCCTACGGCCACGGCCTCGCGCTGGTCGGCCGGGTTCTGCAAAACGCCGGCGCCGAGCGTCTCGCGATCGCAACCGTCGCCGAGGGCGAGGCCCTGCGCGCCGGGCGGGTCGGCGACAGCCTGATCGTGCTCGGCGGCGTCTATCCGGCCGAGCACGAGCGGGTGGTCGCGGCGCGCCTCACCCCGGTCGTGTGGGACGTCGAGACGCCGCGCGTGCTCGCGGCGCAGGCGCGGGCGGCGGGGCGGGTCGTACCGCTGCACGTGAAGGTCGATACCGGCATGCGCCGGCTCGGAGCCGTGCCCGCCGACGTGCCGGCGCTCCTGCGCGCGCTCGCCGAGCTCGACGGCGTGACGGTCGAGGGCCTGCTCACCCACTTCGCCGACGCCGAGTCGGTCGACGGCGCCGCCACCCAGCGCCAGCTCGCCGAGTTCGAGACGCTCGTCGCCGGGCTCGCCGAGGCCCGCCTGCGTCCGCCGCTCGTCCATGCCGCCAACAGCGCCGCCACCCTCACCCTGCCGCGCGCCCGCTTCGACGCGGTCCGTCCCGGACTCGCGCTCTACGGCATCGCGCCGTCGCCCGCCGCCGGCGCGGCGGCGCGCCTGCGGCCGGTGATGCGCTTCGTCAGTCGCGTCGTCGCGACACGCACGATCGCGGCCGGCACGGCGGTCGGCTACGGCGGCACCTTCGTCGCCAAGCGCACAACCGTCATCGCAACCCTGCCGGTCGGCTACGCGGACGGGTATCCGCGCGCGCTCTCCAATCGCGGTACCGTCGTCCTCCGCGGCGTGCGGGCGCCGGTCGCGGGGCGCGTGTGCATGGACCAGACGATGGTCGACGTCACTGACGTCGCGGGCGCGGCGGTGGGCGACGAGGTCGTCCTGTGGGGTGGGACGCTGCCGGTCGAGGAGGTGGCCCTGCGGGCCGAGACGATTCCCTACGAGCTGCTCACGCGCGTCGGCGCGCGTGTGCCGCGGATGCTCGCCGCGAGCGAGGAGGACCCATGGCACGGATCACGCGAGCGCTCGTGAGCGTCAGCGACAAGCGCGGGCTTGAGCCGCTGGTACGGGCGCTCGCGGCCCGCGGCGTCGAGATCCTCTCGACCGGCGGCACCGCGCGCGCGCTCGCGGAGTGGGGCATCCCGGTCGTCGCGGTGAGCGATCACACCGGCTCGCCCGAGATCCTCGACGGCCGGGTGAAGACCCTGCACCCCAAGATCCACGGCGGCATCCTCGGCCGCCGCGACGATCCCCGCCACCAGGCCGAGATGCGGGCGCACGCGATCGGGCCGATCGATATGGTCGTCGTGAACCTCTACCCGTTCGAGGCCGTCACGGCGCGCGCGGAGACGAGCTTCGAGGAGGCGATCGAGAACATCGACATCGGCGGCCCCTCGATGGTGCGCTCGGCGGCGAAGAACCACGCCGACGTCACGGTCGTGACCGACCCCGACGACTACCCCGGCGTCATCGCCGAGCTCGAGGCTGGAGGCGCCGTCGCGCCCGCGACCAACCGCCGGCTTGCCGAGAAGGCCTTCGCGCTCACCTCCCGTTACGACGCCGCGATCACCGACTACCTGGCGCGCGCGGGTGACGACGCGCCCTTTGCGCCGACCGCGCGTCTCCTTGGAGCCAAGGTCCAGGACCTGCGGTACGGCGAGAACCCGCACCAGCGCGCCGCCTTCTACCGCGAGGTGCCGCCGCTCGAGGAGCCGTGCGTCGCGGGCGCGCGCCAGCTCCAGGGGAAGGAGCTCTCCTTCAACAACATCGTCGACGCCAATGCCGCCCTCGAGCTGGTGAAGGAGTTCCGGGCGCCGACCGCGGTCGCGATCAAGCACACCAACCCGTGCGGCGTCGCGACGGCGGCGTCGCTCGCCGAGGCGTTCACCAAGGCGCGCGCATGCGACCCGGTGTCGATCTTCGGCGGCATCGTCGCCTTCAACCGGCCGCTCGACCGCGCCACGGCCGGGGCGATGCAGGACCTCTTCCTCGAGGTCGTCATCGCGCCACGCGTCGATGCCGATGCCGTCGCGCTCTTCGGCAGCTCGAAGCGCCTCCAGCAGGTCCGGCTCCTCACCCTCGATCTCGGCGAGCGCGACGACCTCTTCGCGGCGAGCCGCCGCGCCTGGGACGGCGCGCCCGGACGGAGCCGCGACATGAAGCGCGTGGTCGGCGGCTTCCTCACCCAGGACCGCGACCTCGCCGAGATCGACGTTGCCGCCTGCAAGGTCGCGACGACGCGTGCGCCGAGCGCCGACGAGCTGGCGGCGCTCGATTTCGCGTGGCGCATCTGCAAGCACGTCAAGTCGAACGCGATCGTGCTGGCGCGCGCCGACCAGGTGATCGGCGTCGGCGCGGGGCAGATGAGCCGGGTCGACTCCGCCCGCCTCGCCGTGATGCGCGCCGGCGCCGCCGAGCTGCCGACGGCCGGCGCGGTCGCCGCGTCGGACGCGTTCTTCCCGTTCCGCGACGGGCTCGACGTGATCGCCGCGGCGGGCGTGCGCGCCGTCATCCAGCCGGGCGGCAGCATCCGCGACGCCGAGGTGATCGCTGCCGCCGAGGAGCACGGCATCGCGATGGTCCTCACCGGCCAGCGGCACTTCCGGCACTGATGCGGATCCTGGTCGTCGGCGGCGGCGGGCGGGAGCACGCGCTCCTCTGGAAGCTCGCGCAGAGCACGCGGGTCGAGGCGCTCTTCTGCGCGCCCGGCAACGCCGGCACGGCGACGCTCGCGCGCAACGTCGCGGTCGCCGCGGACGACGTGGAGGGTCTGCGTGCGCTCGCGCAGCGCGAGCGCATCGGCTGTACGATCGTCGGCCCGGAGCTGCCGCTCGTGCACGGCATCGTCGATACGTTCGAGGCGGCGGGTCTGCGCTGCTTCGGGCCGTGCCGCCGCGCCGCCGCGCTCGAGGGCAGCAAGGCGTATGCGAAGGAGATCATGCAGCGCGCCGGCGTGCCGACCGCGGCGCACGCGACCTTCGACGATCCGGCCGCCGCGCGCCGCTACGTCGACGAGCTCGGCGCGCCGCTCGTGGTGAAAGCCGACGGCCTCGCGGCGGGGAAGGGTGTCACCGTGTGCAGCCGCCGCGAGGAGGCGTACGAGGCGATCGACGCCAGCATGCGGCGGCGCGTCTTCGGCGCCGCCGGCGGCCGCGTCGTGATCGAGGAGTTCCTCGAGGGCGAGGAGGTCTCGTTCATGGCGCTGACCGACGGCGCGGCCGTCGTCCCGCTCGCGTCGTCGCAGGACCACAAGCGTCTCGGCGACGGCGACACCGGGCCGAACACCGGCGGCATGGGCGCGTACTCGCCGTCGCCGCTCGTCGACGCGGCGCTCGAGCGTGCCGTGATGGACCAGGTCATGCGCCCGGTCATCGACACCCTCGCCGCCGACGGCATCCGCTACCGGGGCGTGCTGTATGCCGGCCTCATGGTTGCGGGCCGCCGTCCGAAGGTGCTCGAGTTCAACGTGCGGTTCGGCGATCCCGAGTGCCAGGTGCTCCTGCCGCGGCTGCGCTCCGATCTGCTCGAGCTGATGCTGGGCGTCATCGACGGCACGCTCGCCGGTCACGCGCCGCAGTGGGATGCGCGCGCCAGCGCCGGGATCGTCCTCGCCGCGGCCGGCTATCCCGGCGAGCCGACCACGGGCACGCCGATCACGGGGCTGCCGTCGGAGCGGCCGGACGACTGGCACGAGGGCGTCGTCTTCCATTCCGGCACCGCGGCGCGCGAGGGCGCGACGGTGACGAGCGGCGGCCGCGTGCTGACGGTGACGGCGCTCGGCAGCGACGTCGCCGACGCGGTGGCGCGCGCGTATACCGGCGTCGCGCGCGTGCGCTTCGCGGGCATGCAATATCGACACGACATCGGGGGGCGCGCCGGTGCGCGCCCCGACGCCACGGGGAGGTGAGATGGCGGACAAGGACAAGCAAGGGGCACGGGTTGCGATCCTCATGGGCAGCGACAGCGACTGGCCGGTGATGACGACGGCCGCGGATCGGCTCGCGGCGCTCGGCGTCGGCTGCGAGGTGCGTGTGCTGTCGGCACATCGCTCGCCCGACGAGACGGCGCGCTTCGCGCGTGGCGCGCGCGCGGCGGGCTACCGGGTGATCATCTGCGCGGCCGGTGCGGCGGCGCACCTCGCGGGCGCGGTCGCGGCGCAGACGACGTTGCCCGTCCTCGGTGTGCCGCTCGACGCCGGCGGGCTCGGCGGCCTCGACGCCCTCCTCGCGACGGTGCAGATGCCGGCCGGCGTGCCGGTCGGCACGCTCGCGATCGGCAAGGCGGGGGCCGACAATGCCGCGCTCCTCGCGGCGCAGATCCTTTCGCTCGGGGACGCCGAGCTCGCGGCGCGCCTCGCGAAGCTGAAGCAGGACATGACGGCCGCGGTCGAGGAGAAGAACCGCAAGCTCCAGACCGCGCGCTCCGCGCCGCGGTCGTAGGGTGAGCCGGCGGCGCACCCTGGCGTTCCGGTGAGCGATCCGCAGGCCCCGTCCACGGAGATGCTGCGCGCCGCCCACGTCGCGCTCGCGGCGGGGCGGCTCGTGGTCTACCCGACGGAGACCTTCTACGGCGTCGGCGCCCGCGCCCTCGATCCCGGTGCGGTCGCCGAGCTGGCGCGGCTCAAAGAGCGGAGCGGCGAGGGCGGGAAGCCGATCGCGCTCGTCGTCGCCGATCGTGCCATGGTCGCGCGCGTGGCGGCGCGCGTGCCTCCGGCGGCCGAGCTGCTGATGGAGCGCTTCTGGCCCGGGCCGCTCACCCTCGTGCTGCCGGCGCGGGAGGATCTGCCGCCGGAGCTGACCGCCGGCAGCAGCCGGATCGGCGTGCGGGTGTCGTCGCACCCGGTCGCGCGCGGGCTCGCGGCGGCGCTCGGCGAGCCGATCACGGCGACCAGCGCCAACCGTGCCGGCGAATCGCCCGCCTGCGACGTCGGGGCGGCCCGGCGCGCGCTCGGCGACGCGATCGCGGTGTACGTGGACGGCGGCGCCGTTGTTGGCGGGTCCGGCTCGACCGTGGTAGTCGTCGGCGACGACGCGGGGCAGGTCGTGCGTGCGGGAGCGGTGTCGGTGGCGGCGCTGCGCCGCGTGCTCGGCGACTTCCGCCTCGAAACTCCACCCTGACGCGAGGCGCTGTGGCGACGCTCAATCCCTTCCGTGGACTCCGGTACGATCCCGAGGTCGTGGGCGACGTCGGTCGCGTGGTGGCGCCACCCTACGACGTCATCGGTCCGGCGCATCAGGCGGCGCTCTACGAGCGCAGCCCGCACAACGTCGTCCGGCTGATCCTGAATCGCGACGCCGACGCCTATGCCTCCGCCGCGTCTGTCCTCGCGCAGTGGCGGCGATCGGGCGCGCTCCACGTCGACGAGCGGCCCGCGCTCTCGCTCTACGCGCAGCGCTTCCCCGGTCCCGACGGCGCGCCGCGCGAGCGCGTCGGCGTGATCGGCGCGCTTCGACTGGAGAGCTTCGAGTCCGGACGGGTGCGCCCGCACGAGCGCACCCTCGAGCGCGCCAAGAACGACCGCCTCGCGCTGCTGCAGGCATGCCGCGCGTCGCTGTCGCCGATCTTCGGCCTCGTGTCGGCGCCGGGATGGTCGCTGGAGGCGGCGATCCCCGCGCGTGCGCCCGATCTCGACGTCACCGAGGACGACGGCCAGCGGCACCGGGTGTGGCGGATCGAGGAGGCGGCGGCGATCGCCGCGATCCACGAGCGGCTGCGGGACGGCGAGGTCTTCATCGCCGACGGCCACCACCGCTACGAGACCGCGCTCCGCTACCGCGACGAGCAGCGCGCGGCGCTCGGCGCCGCCGCGCCGCCCCCGGGCGCGGCGCCGTACGACTACGTGCTCGCGTACCTGACGCGCATGGAGGATCCGGGGCTCGTCATCCTGCCGACGCACCGGGTGCTGGCCGAGTCGCCGCTCGCGCCGGCCGAGCTCGAGGCCGCGCTCGCCCGCCACTTCCAGGTCGAGCACCTGCCGCGCACCGCGGACGGCGTGCGCACGCTGCTCACCCGGCTCGACGCCGGCGCGGCGGGGTCGGGCATCCGCATCGGCGCGGCGCTGCGCGGCGTCGATCGCCTGGGGCTCCTCACGGCGCCGGTCGAGGCGCTGCCGTTCCCCTCGTCGGTGCCGCAGGTGCTGCGCGCGCTCGACGTCACGGCGCTCCACCAGATCGTCCTCGCCGGCACGCTCGGTCTGCCGATCGGCGAGCGTGGCGGCACGCCCGGCCTCACCTACACGCAGGACGCGGCGGCGGCGCTGGCGGCGGTCGAGCGCGACGGCGCCGCGGCGGCCTTCTTCCTGCCGCCGACCGGGGTGGACGCGCTCCGCGCGGTCGCGACGGCCGGCCTCACGATGCCGGAGAAGTCGACGTACTTCCATCCGAAGTTGCTCACCGGCCTGGTGATCTACCCGCTCGACCTCGACGCCGGGGCCGGCGCACCGCGCTGAGCGTGGACATCACCCCGGAGGCCGTTTGCGAGGGGCTGGCGCAGGCGCGCTACATCACGACGCCGCGGGTCGAGACCGTCCTCTACCTGGCGCTCGTGCTGGAGAAGCCGCTTCTGGTGGAGGGCCCCGCGGGCGCCGGCAAGACGGAGCTCGCCAAGGTCGCGGCGTCGATGCTCGGTACCGAGCTCATCCGCCTGCAGTGCTACGAGGGGCTCGACGAGGCGCACGCACTCTACGAGTGGAACTATCAAAAGCAGCTCCTGCGCCTGCAGGTCGACCGCGAGAAAGCGACGCCATGGGAGGAGCTCGCCGGCCACGTCTTCTCGCGCGACTATCTGCTCGAGCGGCCGCTCCTGCGCGCGATCGTGGCACCGCGGCGTGTGGTGCTGCTCATCGACGAGGTCGACAAGGCTGACGAGGAGTTCGAGGCGTTTCTCCTCGAGGTGCTGTCGGACTACCAGGTGAGCGTACCGGAGCTCGGCACGATCCGCGCCGTCGAGCGGCCCGTCGTCGTGCTCACCTCGAATCAGCGGCGCGAGCTCTCGGAGGCGCTGAAGCGGCGCTGCCTGCACCTCTATCTCGAGTTTCCCGCGGCGGAGAAGGAGCGCGAGATCATCGCGCTCAAGGTGCCCGAGCTCGACGAGCGGCTACGTGCCAAGGTCGCGGAGTTCGTCGCTGGGCTCCGCCGGCTGGATCTGCGCAAGGCGCCGAGCATCGCCGAGACGCTCGACTGGGCGCGGGCGCTCGTCGCGCTCCGCATCCGCGAGCTCGACGCGGACGCCGTTCGCAGGACGCTCGCCGTGCTCCTCAAGTACGAGGAGGACGTGAAGAAAGCCGAGCCGAAGCTGAAGGCGCTGGCCACGCCCCGGCGCTGAGCGGCAGCGAGCGCGCCGTCAGGGCCAGAGGCGCATCGACCACGGGATCAGCGACAGCGAGACGTACGCCGCCATCGTGAACGAGAGGCCGGCGCCCACCAGCGCGGGGCGACCGGCGCGCGCCAGCATCAGGATCAGCGTCACCGCCATGAGCTTCGCCGCGACGAGGCTCGGGCCGGCGCCGAAGTGGGCGAACGCCGTATGCAGCAGCGGGTTGGCCTCTCCGTAGCGATGCCAGCCGATGTAGGTGGCGACGCCGTCGAAGATCTGGAGGGCCAGGTTCGAGCCGATCAGGAACACCAGGGTGACCGACTGCCGCACGCGAAGGGTCGATCAGCAACGGGAGTGCCACCGAAAGGCGCGGAAATACGTTACGATGCGCGCGTGACGATGCCGCATTCCTGCATGGTCGAGGCCGGGCGCTTGCGCCCGCGCGCGGAATGAGGGAGCGCCTCGCGGCTCTCGTGGGTGCGCTCCGCGATGGCGGCGTCCCGGTCAGCGTCGCCGAAGCTATAGACGCCGCCTCCGCGGCCGCTGCGGCCGGCGTCGAGCGTGCCCGACTGGCGGACGCCCTCGCCGCGGCGTTGATCAAGGACGAGAGCGATCGGCTCCTCTTCGACGAGTGCTTCGGGCGCGTGTTCCCGATCCCGGCACGCCCGAGCGGCGGATCGCCGCGGCGCCGGCGCTCGTCGGGCACGGAGGGCGGGACGGGCGGCGGCGCCGGCGCCGCGCCGAGCGCCGGCGCCGCGCCGAGCACCCACGCTGCGACGAGCGCCCCCGCCGGCGTGTCCGCGACCGACCAGGAAGCCGGCGGATCGAGCCGTACCGGCAAGCGGCCGCCGGCCGCTGAGTCCGATGCGGCCGGCGAACAGGGCGCTTCGCGCGCCGCCCGCGACGCTGCGAGCGGCGTCGCCGAGTCC
>DASXLI010000113.1:0-11335 GCA_036496285.1 Binatia bacterium | reverse complement strand
TCGGTGTGGGCGCCCTGCCCGGTCGCGCTGTGCTGCTCGTCGCGCACCAGGCACGAGACCTCGCCCTGCGCGTCGGTGCCGCCGGTGATCGCCTTCACGGCGTAGCGCTCGAGCTTGCAGTGCGTGCCGGTGGCCCTGGCGATCGCCTTGTAGCAGGCGTCGACCATGCCGTCGCCGGTCGCGTGCTCGACGTGCTCCTCGCCGTCGACCCGCACGCGCACCGTCGCCTGCGGCACCTCCTCGCTCGAGGAGGTGACGTTCAGGTAGGCGAGCTCGTAGCGGTCGGGGACGCGGACGGACTCCTCGGCGACGATGGCCATGAGGTCCTCGTCGTACACGCTCTTCTTCTTGTCCGCGAGCGCCTTGAAGCGGTCGAACGCCTTGTTCATGTCGAGGTCCTGGGCGGCGATGCCGAGGGTCTTGAGACGGTCGACGAAGGCGTGGCGGCCGGAGTGCTTGCCGAGCACCAGCCGGTTGGCCGCGATCCCGACCGTCTCCGGCTTCATGATCTCGTAGGTGATCTTGTTCTTGAGCACGCCGTCCTGGTGGATGCCGGCCTCGTGGGCGAACGCGTTCTCGCCGACGATCGGCTTGTTGATCGGGATGGCGATGCCCGTGATCTGCGAGACGAGGCGGCTCGCGGGATAGATCTGCTCGGTCACGATGCCGGTTTCGAGGGCAAAGAAGTCGGCGCGCGTCTTGAGCGCCATCACGACCTCCTCCATCGAGGTGTTGCCGGCGCGCTCGCCGAGCCCGTTCACCGTGCACTCGACCTGGCGCGCGCCCGCCTTCACCGCGGCGAGCGAGTTGGCGACGGCCATGCCGAGGTCGTTGTGGCAGTGCGCGCTCCAGCAGACGCCGGCGCCGCCGGGCGTGGTGGCGATGAGGTGCTCGAAGAGCGCGCCGAACTGCTCGGGCAGCGCATAGCCCGTCGTGTCCGGCACGTTCAGGGTCCTGGCCCCCGCCTTGATGACCTCGCCGAACACCTGCACGAGGTAGTCGCGCTCGCTGCGCGACGCGTCCTCGGCGGAGAACTCGACGTAGTCGAGGTGCTTGCGCGCGAACGCCACGGCCCAGGCCGCGGCGTCGATCACCTCCTGCCGGCTCATCATGAGCTTGTGCTTCAGATGGATGTCGGACGTCGCGATGAAGACGTGCAGGCCCGGACGCTTCGCCTTCTCGACGGCGCGGATGGCGCGCTCGATGTCGCCTTCCTTGGTACGCGAGAGACTCAGCACGATCGGCCGCGTCACCGTCTCTGCGACGCGCCGGACGGAGTCGAAGTCGCCCTCGGACGACGCCGCGAACCCCGCCTCGATGACGTCGACGTTCAGCTGCTCGAGCTGATGCGCGATCGCCACCTTCTCCTCGACGTTCATCGAGGCCCCGGGCGACTGCTCGCCGTCCCGCAGCGTGGTGTCGAAGATCTGTACGCGATTCGTCGTCATGTCCCGTCTCCGTGTCGCACAAACAAAAACTCCCGCGTGGCATGCCTGCCAGCGGGAGTCTCACCCGGGAACGCGGCGCTCAGCCCATCAACCGGATAGTCCGGCTTTGACGAGCGCCTCGTCCCGAGCCCGCTGGCGTTTCCGGTATGTTAGGAGCCATCCGACCGGACCCGAGAGGGCATAGAGTAGAAACGCCGTGAACATGAAGATCTGCGGCTCGGCAATCACGAATTTCAGTCCCACGATCAGCGCGACCAATATCCACAAGGGCTGGCGCGCGCTGATCTTCAGCCCCTTGAAGCTGTTGTAGCTGACGTTGCTTACCATGAGGGCCGCCAGCGCGTAAATCACGGCCAGCAGGATCACGTGCTTGTGCGTGGCGCCCTCGCCGCCAAAAAAGTAGTACAGCAGCACCGTCGAGGCAATCGTGTCGGCCGCGGCGGGGATCGGCAGGCCGACGAAGCGGCGCTTCTCGACCGAGTCGATCTGGACGTTGAAACGCGCCAGTCGAAGCGCACCGCAGGTGACGTAGAGCGACGCCGCGAGCCAGCCCCAGTGACCCCAGGGCTCGAGCGCCCACTTGTACACGAGGATGCCGGGCGCGACGCCGAACGCGACCAGGTCGGCGAGCGAGTCGTACTCGATGCCGAAGCGGCTCGACGACTTGGTGAGGCGGGCGATGCGGCCGTCGAGGCCGTCGAAGATATGGGCGACCAGGATGCAGATGGCGGCGGCCTGATAGGAGCCGTCGATCGTCGCGATGATCGAGTAGAAGCCGGAGAAGAGCCCGCACGTCGTGAGGAGGTTCGGCAGCAGGTAGACGCCGCGGTGCAACGGCTCGTCGGGCCGTCGCTCGCGCGGCGGACGGCGGCCCGCGTTGATCGCTCGCATCGCTCCCCGGGCGCCTCTCATGGATATGCTCCGATCACGCTCGTTCCCGCGCTGACCCGATCACCGACGCGTACGCTCACGGTCACCGCCATCGGCAGGTACAGATCGAGGCGCGAGCCGAGCATGATCATACCGTAACGCTCGGCGCGGTGCACCTGATCGCCGGGACGCAGGCGGCAGATGATGCGGCGGGCCAGCTGGCCGGCGATCTGCACGAAGACCACGCGGTGTCCGCGCTTGTCCTCGAGCAGGACCGCGGTCTGCTCGTTGAACTCCGACGCCTTGTCGAGATACGCGGCGTGGAACTGGCCGCTCCGCCGCGCGACGTCGATCACGGTGCCGTCGATCGGGATGCGGTTCACGTGCACGTCGAGCGGCGACATGAAGATGCTGACCCGCCGGCACTCGCTCTTCAGCATGCGCTCCTCGCGCACGTCGTCGAGCACCGCCACGACCTTGCCGTCGGCCGGTGAGGTGACGAGGTGGTCGCCGGGCGGCGTCAGCCGGTCGGGGTCGCGGAAGAAGTTCAGGAAGAAGCCGGTCAGGACGAGCGCGAGGAGCCCGAGGACGTGCCAGCCGAGGAGGAGACACACGACGGCCACCGCCCCCGCCGCGCCGATCAGCCGATACCCCTCCGGCGCCAGCTTCACCTAGTTCCGGCTCTTGTCGACGAGGCGATTCGAGCCGAGCCAAGGCATGAGCGCCCGCAGGCGCCCGCCGACCTCCTCGATCGGGTGATGCTCGGCTTCCTTGCGCAGCTCGCGGAAGTGCGGCGAGCCGCACTGGTGCTCGGTGATCCACTCGTCGGCGAACTTGCCGCTCTGGATGTCGCCGAGGATCTTCTTCATCGCCGCGCGCGCCTCGCTGCCGATGACCCGCTTGCCGCGCGTCATGTCGCCGTACTCGGCCGTGTTGCTGATCGAGTAGCGCATGTTGGCGATCCCGCCCTCGTAGATGAGGTCGACGATGAGCTTCACCTCGTGCAGGCACTCGAAGTACGCCATCTCGGGCGCGTACCCGGCCTCGACGAGCGTCTCATAGCCGGCGCGGATGAGCTCGGTCAGGCCGCCGCAGAGGACCGCCTGCTCGCCGAAGAGATCCGTCTCGGTCTCCTCGCGGAACGTGGTCTCGATGATCGCCGCGCGAGCGCCGCCGATCGCCGCGCCGTAGGCGAGGCCAACCTCTTTGGTATCGCCGCTCGGGTCCTGCTGCACGGCGAGCAGGCAGGGCACGCCGCGGCCGCGCTGGTACTCGCTCCGCACCAGGTGGCCGGGGCCCTTCGGGGCGATCATGAAGACGTTCACGTCGGCCGGCGGCACGACCTTCTTGAAGTGGATGTTGAAGCCGTGGCCGAACGCCAGGTACTTGCCCTTCTTCAGGCCGGGCGCGATCTCGGACGCGTACATCTCGCCCGCCATTTCGTCGGGGACGAGGATCATCACGACGTCGCCCCACGCCGCGGCCTCGGCCGTCGGCAGGACCTTGAGCCCGGCGTCTTCGGCCTTCTTCCACGAGCCGCTGCCGCGCTTCAGGCCGACGACGACGTCGATGCCGCTGTCGTGCAGGTTCAGCGCGTGCGCATGCCCCTGGCTACCGTAGCCGATGACGGCGACCTTCTTGCCCTTCAGACGATCGAGGTGCGCATCGCGCTCCGTGTAGACCTTCATGCAACCTTCTCCTTCTCCGCGGCCCCGCCGGCGAGGGTGCCGGCGCCGCGGAACATCGCGACGCGCCCCGTCCGCACGATCTCGACGATGCCGATCGGCTGGAGCAGATGCAGGATGGCGTCGATCTTCTCTTGTCCGCCGGTGATCTCGACGATGTAGGTCTGCGGCGAGACGTCGATGACCTTGCCGCGGAAGATGCTGACGATGTTCATCAGCTCGGCGCGCGTGCGCTCGTCCGCGGTGACCTTGATGAGCACGAGCTCGCGCTCGACGTGCTCCGAGTCCTTGAAATCGGAGACGCGGATGATCGAGACGAGCTTGTTGAGCTGCTTGATGATCTGCTCGAGGACCGCGTCGTCACCGGTCGTGACCAGCGTGATGCGCGAGACGGTCGGATCGAGCGTCTCGGCGACGGACAGGCTCTCGATGTTGAAGCCGCGGCCGCTGAAGAGCCCGGCAACGCGCGACAGCACGCCGAACTCGTTCTCGACCAACACTGATATCGTATGTCGCATCGCTCTCCTGTCGGCCGAGATCGCCGCGCGGCCTCCACGGCTCTGGACGCGTCGCGCGTGCCGCCACCCTTATCGGTAGCGGCCGAGGATCTCCATCATCCGGTCCTTGCCAGCGAGCTTGACCTTCTGGAGGCGCTTGCGCTCGACCTCTTCCTCGGGGTTCAGGAAGCCTTTGTGATTCATCTGCGCGAGCTGCTTCTCGAGCTGAACGTGCTCTTCGTGCAGGCGCTTCAGCTCAGGGTCTCGGTCGACGAGGGTGAGGATGAGCTGCTCGTCCGTGGTCTCCATGCGAGACTCCTTTCGTGGGCGCGGGAGCGACGATTTGCTGATTTGCGAATGTCGAGATGACCAGCGAGGGGGTGACAAGTATCCAGAATCACTGCAGTTTGGCTTCTAGTACAGCAAAGGTTCCTTGTCAACGAAGCGCGGCGCGGGCGTGCCCGCGGAGGGGCTTCGCGCGCTCTGCTTGAGCTCGGCTTCGGGCGGACGGAGATAGGCGGGCGTGAGCGCCACCAGGTCGTCGCCGGCCGGATCGGCGCGCAGCCGCGCCGCCGCGAGACGCGCCGTGGCGCCGGCGCGCGGCGGATGGTCCTCGGACGCGAGCAGGCGCACGCCGCCGCCGAGGCTCGTCGTGAAGAGCACGCCGCAGGCCTCGACCGCGTCCCCGATGACGCTGCACGGCGGGGTGAGCGCCGCGATCAGGGCCTGCGCGCCGATCGCGACGGGCACCCCGAGCCGCACAATGCGATGGCCGCGCCCGTCGTCGCAGCGATAGAGCGCCGCGTAGATCTCCTGCTTGCGGGCGTCGAGCGCGGCGCAGAGGACGCCGTCCCACGGCGGCGCCGCGAGCGCGAGCGCGTCGAGCGTCGGCACGCCGACGATGCGGAGACCCGAGGCGAAGGCGAGGCCCTTCGCGAAGCTCAGCCCGATGCGGAGGCCGGTGAACGATCCGGGCCCGATGGTCACGGCAACGGCGTCGCCTGCCGCGAGCCGCTCACCCGCCGCGTCGAGGACGTCCGCCACCAACTGCGGCAGGGTCGCGGCGTGGTTGGCGGTGGCGCGCTCCGACCGCTCCGCCAGCACCTCGCCGTCGCGCACGAGGGCGACGGAGCAGGTACGGGTCGCGGTGTCGAGCGCCAGAATGCGCGGGACGCGCAGCAGCGGCTCAGCCCGCGACGATGCGCGAGATGTCGTTGTAGATCACGAACACCATGAGCGCGAGCAGCAGGAAGAGGCCCGCCTGCTGCGCCATCTCGCGGTGGCGGATCGCCATCGGCCGGCCGCGCACGGCCTCGAAGCCGAAGAAAATCAGATGGCCGCCGTCGAGCACTGGGATCGGCAGCAGGTTCAGCACCCCGAGATTGACGCTGATGAGCCCGAGGAAGCGGATCAGGTACTCGAGGCCGAGCTGCGCCTGCTGGCCCGCGGCGCGGACGATCAGGAGCGGGCCGCCGAGGTCGCGCGGCGACACCGCGCCCTGGAAGATCTTCACCACGGACAGCAACGTCATCTTCACCCAGAAGTACGTCTGGTAGGCGCCGAGCCCGATCGCGCTCATGAGCCCGACCGGCGCGATCTCGACCGAGCGCTCGATGCCGATCAGATACGCCTTGCCGATCTCCTCCCCGAACGGCGAGCGCTCGGGCTTCTCCTCCGGGGTGACGATCTTCTCCTCGACCGAGCCGTCCTCGTGGCGCACCTGGAAGTGCAGCGGCTTGCCGCCGCTCGCGCGCACCGTGTCCGAGAGTTGCTCCCAGGTTGCAATGTCCTTGCCCTCGATCGAGATCACGGTATCGCCGCGCGCGAGGCCGCCCTTGCTGGCCGCCATGTTCTCCATGACGCCGCCGATCTTCGGGAGGTCGCTCGGCGTGCCCGCGCCGTAGAACGCGAAGACGACGGTGAAGGCGACGAACGCGGTGATGAGGTTCATGCCGGGGCCGGCGACCACGATCGCGAGGCGCTTCCACAGCGCCTGGAAGGAGAACGCGCGCATCATCTCCGAGGCCGGCACCTCCTCCTCGGGATCCTCGCCCAGCATCTTCACGTAGCCGCCGAGCGGGATGGCGCTGATCGCGTACTCGGTCTCGCCGCGCGTCCAGGCGAGCACCCGCGGCCCGAAGCCGAGCGAGAAGCGCTGCACCATCACCCCCGACCACTTGGCGACCGCGAAGTGTCCCAGCTCGTGGAGGAAGATCAGCAGACCGAGGACGACGATGGCCGAGAGAATGGACGTGATCATGCGCGGGACCCCTGTGACCGGCTAGTGATGAAAGAAGAACCTCGCGTAATAGTAGACGAACGGTGCCGGGAAGACGAGACTGTCAATGCGATCGAGCACGCCGCCGTGCCCCGGGATGATCCACCCGGAGTCCTTGGCGGCGAACGCGCGCTTCAGCATGGATTCGCAGAGGTCGCCGACCTGCGCCAGCACGCCGACGCCGAGCCCGAAGCCCGCGACCTCGCCCCAGTTGAGGCCGTGGAAAAACACCACCTTGCAGAAGAGCGCGCCGGCGAGGTTCGTGAGGATCGCGCCGATCGTGCCCTCGACCGTCTTCCCCGGGCTGACCTCGGGCATGAGCTTGCGCTTGCCGAAGTAGCGGCCGCCGAAATAGCCGCCGACGTCGCCGCCCATCGCGATCACGAGCGTCAGCACGACCCAGCGCCAGCCGCCGGCGACGGCGCTGAGCGGCTGCTCCGGATCGGGCAGCGCGTGCATCCACACGTAGTGCGGGAGCAGGAAGGCGGCGTAGATCACGCCGAGCATGGTGATCCCGAGCGCGTCGACGCCGCCGCGCAGATCGGAGTTGCGCGCGAGCGCGAGGATCAGGCCGGCGATGACGACGCCCGAGAGCGTCATACCCGACATCTCGTGCATGGGCGCCACCATCGATACGACGACCAGCGCCCCCGCGACGATGCCGAAGACGCGGTCACCGAGGCGGTCGCGGAAGGCCATCGTGAAGTACTCGGTCACCCCGACCAGGGCCGCGCTCCCGACCAGCCAGACGAAGAGCGACAACGGATTCCACACGATCAGCCACACCAGCAGCGGGATCGCGACGACCGCTGTCGCGAGTCTAGTGCGCAGCACGCAGGTGTTCGCGTTCGGTCTGCTCGCCGGTGCGCCCGAAGCGGCGCTCACGGCTCTGGTATTGGCCGAGGGCCTCGAGGAACTGCGGCTCGCGGAAGTCCGGCCAGAGCGTGTCCGTGACGTAGATCTCCGTGTAGGCGATCTGCCACAGGAGGAAGTTGCTGATGCGCATCTCCCCGCTCGTGCGGATCAGCAGATCCGGATCGGGGATGCCCGCGGTACCGAGGTGCGCGGCGACGACGTCCTCGTCGATCGCCTCCGGCGCGAGCTCGCCGCGCCGTACGCGGCGCGCGACGCCGCGGACCGCCTCGGTCAGCTCCTCGCGCCCGCCGTAGCTGACGGCGAGGATCACGGTCATGCCGGTGTTGTGCTTGGTGCGCTCCACGACGTCGCGCAGCGCCGCTTGCACCTCGCGCGGCAGGCGCCGGGTGTTGCCGATGGTGAGCAGGCGGATGCCGTTCTTCATCATCCGCTTCAGCTCGGTCACGAGGTAGTGGCGCAGGAAGCGCATCAACGCCGAGACCTCGTCCTTCGGGCGCTGCCAGTTCTCGCTCGAGAAGGCGTAGAGGCTCAAGTAGGGGATGCCGACGCGGCGCGCCGCCTCGACGACCTCCTTCACCGAGTCCTTGCCACGGCGGTGGCCAGCGACGCGCGTGAGCCCGCGTTGCGTGGCCCAGCGCCCATTGCCGTCCATGATGATCGCGACGTGGCGCGGCAGGCGGTCTTTGTCGATCTCGACCATCAGACCGCCATGATCTCTTCTTCCTTGCCCTTGAGCAGCTTGTCGACCTTCTCGACGTACTCCTTGGTCAGGTGCTCGATGCGCTCCTGGCTCTTCTTCAGGTCGTCGTCGGTCAGCTCGCGCTCCTTGTGCAGCTCCTTCAGCATGTCGATGGCGTCGTGACGATGCTGGCGGACGGAGACGCGGAACTCCTCGGCGGTCTTCTTCACGTGCTTCACGAGGTCCTTCCGCCGCTGCTCGGTGAGCTCGGGAATCGGGATGCGGATGATCTTGCCGTCGTTCACGGGCGTGAGCCCGAGATCGGAGCCGAAGATCGCGCGCTCGATCTCGCCAATCGCGGTCCGGTCGAACGGCTGGATGACGAGGAGGCGCGCCTCCGGCGCGGTAAGCGACGCCAGCTGGTTCAGCGGCGTACGCGCGCCGTAGTACTCGACGACGATGCCCTCGAGCAGCGCCGTCGAGGCGCGCGACGTCCGCAGGCGTGCCAGATCGCGCTTGAAGGCACCCACCGTCTGCTCCATCTCCTGCTTGCAGTCGTCGATGATCGAGGCCATGCGTCGCTCCTAGCGGACCGCGCGGACGATCGTCCCGATCGAGTCGCCGCGGACGGCCTTGTGGATGTTGCCGGGCTCGAGCAGGTTGAACACGATGATCGGCAGCGAGTTGTCCATGCAGAGGGAGATCGCCGTCGAGTCCATCACCTTGAGGCCGCGGTTCAACACGTCGATGTACGTGAGCTCGGTGTAGCGGGCGGCGGCGGGCTGCGTCTTCGGATCGGCGCTGTAGACGCCGTCGACCTTCGTCGCCTTGAGGATGACCTCGGCGCCGATCTCCATCGCGCGCAGGCTCGCCGCGGTGTCGGTCGAGAAATACGGGTTGCCGGTGCCGGCGGCAAAGATAACGATGCGGCCCTTCTCGAGGTGGCGGGTGGCGCGCCGGCGGATGTAGGGCTCGGCGACCTCGCGAATCTCGATCGCGGAGAGGACGCGCGTGCTGACCGACAGGCCCTCGAGTGCGCTCTGCAGGGCCAGGCTGTTGATGACCGTCGCGAGCATGCCCATGTAGTCGCCGGTCGCGCGGTCGACGCCGAACGATTTGCCGCTGATGCCGCGTATGAAGTTGCCGCCGCCGACGACCAGCGCCAGCTCGCAGCCGAGCGCGTGGACCTCCTTGATCTCGCGCGCAAAGGCTCCGACCGCCTTGGCGTCGATGCCGAAGCCGGCGTCACCGGCCAGGGCCTCGCCGCTGATCTTGAGGAGAACCCGCTGGTAATGCAGCGAGGACGCCGGCCGGGACCGGCCGGCGGTGGGGACGTCGTCGGCTTGGGGCTGGCGGCCCTTAGCCTTCGAGCTTCCCGTCATCGCCCTTGCCCTGATCCACGCCTTCTCCCAGACGGAAGCGCACGAATCGGCGGACGGTGATGTTCTCGCCGAGCTTGCCGATCGCGTCGGTCACGATCTGCCGCACCGATTTGCCCGGCTCCTTGATGTACTCCTGCTCCAGAAGGCAAACCTCCGACGCGTACTTCTCGACCTTGCCGTCGACCATCTTGGCGATGACCTGCGCGGGCTTGCCGGACTGGGCCGCCTGCGCCGCGTAGATCTCGCGCTCGCGCTCGATCTCGCCGGCCGGGATCTGCTCCTTCGAGACGTAGAGCGGGCTCGCCGCCGCGACCTGCATCGCGAGATCGCGTACGAGCTGCTGGAAGTCGTCGGTGCGCGCGACGAAATCGGTCTCGCAGTTGACCTCGATCATGACGCCGATCTTGCCGCCGGCGTGGATGTACGAACCGACCTGGCCCTCGGCGGTGGCGCGGCCGGCCTTCTTGGCCGCCGCGGCGAGGCCGCGCTCGCGAAGATAGCGGACCGCCCCCTCGAGATCACCGGCGCTCTCCCGCAGCGCCGTCTTGCAATCCATGAAGCCTGCGCCGGTCTTCTCGCGCAGGTCCTTGACGAGCTGGGCGCTGACCTCGCTCATCCGATCTCGCTTCCCATGGGCTCCGCCGCAATGCCCGCGTCGGGCTCGGCGGCATCGCCCTCTTCCTCATCGCCGCCCTCCGCCCGCTGGCGCTCCTCGTGCTGCTCGCGGCCCTCGATGACCGCATCGGCGATCGCAGTGCAGAAGAGGCGGATCGCGCGGATGGCGTCGTCGTTGCCGGGGATCTTGTAGTCGATGACGTCGGGGTCGCAGTTGGTGTCGACCGCCGCGACGACCGGAATGCCGAGCTTATTGGCTTCCTTGACCGCGATCTCTTCCTTCTTCGGATCGACGACGAACAGCGCGTCGGGAAGCTTCTTCATGTTGCGGATGCCGCCGAGCGACGCCATGAGCTTGTCGCGCTCGCGGCGGATCGTGATCATTTCCTTCTTGGTGAGCACCTCCGACATCGCCTCGCTCTCGAGCGTCTCGTCGGCCTTGCGCAGGCGGTCGATCGACTGCTTGATCGTCTGGAAGTTGGTGAGCATGCCGCCGAGCCAGCGATTGGTGACGTGATACATGCCGCAGCGCTCGGCCTCCTCGCGGATGGCGTCCTGCGCCTGCTTCTTGGTGCCGACGAAGAGGATCGAGCCGCCCTGCCCGGAGAGCTCGCGCACGAACGCATAGGCGTCGCGGAACATCTTCACGGTCTGCTGCAGGTCGATGATGTAGATGCCGTTGCGGGCGCCGAAGATGTACGGCTTCATCTTCGGGTTCCAACGGCTCGTCTGGTGGCCGAAGTGCACTCCGGCTTCCAGCAACTGCTTCATCGTCACTTCACTCATACGGACTCTCTCATGCGCACTCCTCCAACCTGGTACGTCGACGCCACCGTGCTCGCTTCAGAGGGGACCAAAGGCCGGGGTCACGGGCCGCAAACATGCCTCTATACCAACAACCGTAGACGCGGCGCAACATTACGTTCCACCGTGCCTGTGGCCGGACCGCACCGCAACTGGCGCAGCACCGCGGGAAGTGCGGGGCTCACCGCGCCGGCCCCCGAC
>DASXLI010000112.1:0-5087 GCA_036496285.1 Binatia bacterium | reverse complement strand
CGGGCGGGGGCGCCTGCCGCGGGCCCGAGCTGGACCCAGGCGCGGGGGCGCCGGCGGCGTCCGCACGCTGCGGGCGCTCGCCGGACGGGCCGGACGGGCCGTCGGCACGGCGCCGGCGTCGGCGCCGCCGGCGGTGCGGGGGCGGTGCGTCAGCGGGGGGACGGGGCGGCTCCGTTTCCATGGGATCGTCGCGCTCGGGTAGCACGCGCGGACGCAGGTTGCACCCTCGGCGCGGCTGCACGATCCTTGGGACTCGTGGGTGCCGAGGAGCCGATCGAGCGCAACGATGTCCGTCACGACGCCCTTCCGGGGGCGGGTGAATGGGTGCGCCTGCCGCTGCCGGTGCCGATCGGGCCGACGAGCGCCTTTCGCCGCCGCCTCGGCAGCACCCCCATTCCCGCGAACATCGCCGGCGCGATCGTCGTCTACCTCTACTTCAACTACGTCGACCCGCTCGCTGCCAACCCGACGCCGAGCATGCTGCGCCCGCTCTTCGTCTTCCTCGCCGTGACTGCGACGCTCATGACCGCGAGCTGGTACGTCGGCCGGCGCGTGATCGGCACCGTGAACGAGTGGCGGCGCCAGCTGCGGCTCGGCGTCGACGTCGCGCAGGTGCCGGCCGACGTCCGGCGGGCGGCGCTGAATGCACCGCTCGCAAATGCGCTCCTGAGCGCCGTGGCATGGACGCTCGCGGGGGTGTTCTACTTCCCATATCTGCTCGTGGTCGGCGTACCGCTCACCGAGACGTGGCGGACGTTCGTCGGCATCACGATGGTCGGCGGCCCGATCACCTCGGCGCTCGCGTTCCTCCTGAGCGAGGCCTACTGGCGGCAGGAGATCCCCGTCTTCTTCCCCTACGGGCGCATCCAACGCGCCGGCGCGCTGCGCGTGCCGATCCGCGTCCGCCTAGCGGGCACCTTCCTGCTCACGACGCTGATGCCGCTCCTCCTCATGCTGATGGCGGACTTCACGCTCGTCCGCCGGCTCGGCCCCGAGATCTCCGGCGACGTGCGGACGCTACTCCGGACGCAGCTCTTCATCGTCGGCGTCACCGGCCTCACCTCGGTCGCGATGGCCTTCCTGGTCGCGCGCTTCATCAACCGTCCGGTGCAGGCTCTGCGGACGGCGATGGCGCAGGTGGCGAGCGGCGACCTCGCGGCGCGCGTCCCGGTGCGCAGCACCGACGAGCTCGGCGAGCTGAACGAGCACTTCAACGTCATGGTCGGCGACCTGCGCGAGGCCGAGCGCCTGCGCGAGATCTTCGGCCGCTACGTGAGCCGCGGAGTCGCCCGCGCCGCCCTCGAGCGCGGCATCGCCCTCGGTGGCGAGGTCGTGCACGCGACCGCCATGTTCGTCGACCTGCGCGGCTTCACCGCGCTTACCGAGCGCACCGAGCCGGCCCGCGTGGTCGACGTGCTGAACGAGTACTACGCGGCCGTGGAGCGCGTGTGTGAAGAGCGCGGTGGCGTGATCACGCAGTTCCTGGGCGACGGTGTGGTCGTCGTCTTCGGGGCGCCGCTCCATCCCCAGCGCGACCATGCGTTGCAGGCGGTGCGGGCGGCGATCGCGCTGCAGCGCGCGCTCGCGGAGCGCAACGCGCCCAGCCGCGCGATCCCGCTCGAGGCCGGCATCGGCATCTGCACCGGCGACATGATCGCCGGCAACGTCGGCGCCGGCGACCGCATCACCTACACGATCGTCGGCGACGCGGTGAACCAGGCGGCGCGCCTGCAGGTGAAGACGCGCGACCTCGGCACGCCGATCCTCATCACCGAGAGCACCCGTCAGGAGCTCGGGACGGCGGGCGCCGACATCCGCCTGCGCGCGCGCGGCGTGGTCCCCTTGAAGGGCATCGCCGCGCCGATCGAGGTCTACGCGGTCGATCTCTGAGTCCATCGTGCGTCGCCTGCTCATTACCCTTGCGCTCACGAGCGCGTCGCTCCTCGTCGGATTCGTGCTCATGGAAGGCGTGTCGAGCACGATCCTCGCGGCGTGGCAGTAGTGGCAGTATTGGAGCAACCACGGCCGCTTGGCCGAGACCCGGTACACCCGCTACGACCCGGAGCTCGGGTGGGTCAGCGAGCCGAATGTCCTCATTCCGGACATGTACGGCAAGGGGACGTACCTTCGCACGGACTCGCGTGGGTTCCGCGACGACGTCGAGGCCGGTCCCACTCCCACGGCGGGCAAGATTCGGATCGTCTGCAGCGGAGATTCCTTCACGTTCGGGTACGGCGTCGACAACGCACACACGTGGTGCCATCTGCTCAGCGAGCTCGACGAGCGGATCGAAGCGATCAACATGGGTCAAGGCGGCTACGGCATCGATCAGGCCTTTCTCTGGTTTCGTCGTGACGGCCGTACGCTTCACCCGGCAATTCATCTGTTTGCGTTCATCAATGGCGATTTCGACAGAATGATGAGCAACCGCTTCCTCGGCTACGGCAAGCCGACGTTGAGCGTCCAAGGTGGCATATTGCACGTCGAGAACGTTCCGGCGGTGGGGCGACCATTTTACTATCCGACAACCCAGGTCAAAGACGTCGTCCGACATCTGAAGGCCTACGAGCTGGCGGACGCGCTCCTTTCGACCATTCGAGCCCCCGAACGGCAGAGTAACCATACTCCGAGCGCGGACCCGGCACGGACGGCGATCCAGGAGGTGGCCCTGCGGGTATTCGCCGCGCTGCGCGAGATGGCGGACGCCGATCGCTACCGCTCCGTGCTCGTGTATCTCCCGATCGACGATGATTGCCGCGGCCGACCGGGTACGACGACACTTGGCGACTGGTGGACATCCATGAAGCCCGAAGCGTCGAAGCTCGGGCTCGAGATGATCGACTTGACGGAGGACTGTCGTCGTCTCACGGCCGAAGAGCTCGATGCGATCTTCTTCCAACCGGGTCAGATCCAGTACTTCGCCGCCGGCGGACACTACACCGACGCGGGCAACCGCTTCATTGCCGAGGCGTTGTACTCGAAGTTGCAGCACACGCTCGACACCGCACGGTAGGCTGTGCGAGGTCATCCACACCTATTGCGCGAGCTTGCAGCGGCAACTCTGCTGGTCGTGACGGCCCTGGGCATCGTCCTGTGCTTCCGTCGACGATGGCTGCGACCGGATGAATCCTTTCCGCTGCGCACCGCGATGGTTCGAGCGGCGATCGCGCTCGGTTTGCTCACCCTCGTGTCGGTGGAGGGCCTCAGCGCGTTCTCCGCCTTCCGCGCCATACCCTTGGCGCTCCTGTGGAGCTTCGCGCTGGTCCTCGCTTGGTGTACGGCGCTCTCGACGGAGCACGAGCCCCGGATCCCACCTTCACTGACGGGGAGGACGGCGCGTGCGTCTGCGCCTGCCCCCACGGCCTTCCGCGTAGCGCTCGTCGCCTGCGCCGTGGCGGTATGCCTCGCCCTGGTCACTGCGCTCGTGGCGCCGCCGAACAATTCGGACTCCATGGCGTACCACATGCCGCGCGTTGCCCATTGGCTGGAGAACGCGTCGGTGCGCCACTACCGGACGTTTCACCCGGCGCAGCTCATCGTGCCCCCGTTCGGCGACTTCTCGATCGCCGTCATCCAGGCCCTCGCGGCGACGGACCGCTTGGCCAACATGGTGCAATGGCTCGCGTACGTCGGCTCTGGCGTCGTCGCCTCCCTGATTGTCGCTCGCATCGGGGGCAACCGCGACGCCCAGGCTTTTGCGTCGCTTGTCGTGCTCACGATCCCGATGGCGGCGTTGCAGGCGTCGACCACGCAGGCGGACCTCTTCACCGCGTTCTGGTTCTTGGTATTCGTCGCCATCGTGGTCGACCGGCCTTCGCTGACGAACGCGCTGTGGGCGGGCGCGACTCTCGGCATCGGCATGCTGACCAAGCCGACGTTCGCGCTCGTCGGGTTTCCGTTCGGGGTGCTGTGGGCACTGCGTTGGGTACGCCCGGGCGCGGGGAAGGCCTCGGCGGCTCGTCGCGGCTTCCTGGGCTCCGCCGCGGTGATCGCGGTGATCGGGATCGCGCTGCTGCTCGTCACGCCGCACAGCATCCGGGTCGCGCGGACGTTTGCGACCGGCCCGTGGGGAGCCGGCCGGGAGGCAGTGAGAACGCGGAACGCTGCGCCCGGCCTGCCGTCGCTCGCGTCGAACGTTCTCCGCGACACGGTCCTCCACCTTCCGATTCCGGGTTACGGCCGCGCGGTCGTTCGCCTTCACGAGGCCCTCGGCCTCGATCCGAACGATCCGCGAACGACACACCTCTTCGACCTGACCTTCACGGACGTCGCGAACACGTGGAACCGGCCGCTGACCCCGAACGAGGACGCGGCCGGGAATCCGGTTCATCTGCTGGTCGCGCTCGGGTTCGTCGTGCTCGCGCTCTTCCGGCGGCCCCGCGACAAGATGGCCGCGTGGGCGGCGGTGATCGGTGTGGCCGCGATTGCCGGTTGGCTTCTCATGCAGATTCCGTTCAAGTGGCAACCGTGGACGGCGCGTTTCGATCTGCCGTTCTTCGCCGTCGTCGCGGTGCCGACCGGCATCGCCATGGCGCGGGTGTCGCCGCGGGTGGCAACGATACTCGTCGGCCTCTTTGCGCTGGGCGCCCTGCCGGCGCTCCTGCTCGCCGTCCACCGGCCGCTGCTCGATCTGGCGGCGGTCGCGGCGTGGCCCCTGTGGGTGTGGGGGCTGCTTGGACTCGTGGGGGCTGCGCTCGCCGTCCGACGCAATGGATCGGCATCGCGGACGCGGGACGCGATCGTGACTGCGGGCGCCGTCGTCCTCGTGGCAGCCGCCGTGCAGGTTGGCGCGCGCGTCTTCGCGCGATCCTCATATTCGCCGATGTCGATCCTCACCGCCGACGCCGTCGACATCATGTTCCGCGGCAAGCCGACGCTCGAGAAACCGTACCTCGCGGCGACGCAGCGCCTGCGTGCGTCCGACTGCCGCGTGATCGGTCTCGAGATGCGGCGCGATGATTGGGAGTATCCGGTGTGGAGGCTTCTCGGATCCTCGGCCGATTGCGGGCCGCGGATCTGCGCGGTCGCGGTCGATGACGAGATCGTCCGGCTGCCGCCAGCCGAGACGCCGGAGCCGTGTGCGGTCC
>DASXLI010000111.1:0-37464 GCA_036496285.1 Binatia bacterium | reverse complement strand
GCACTGGTCGTGCAGCACGGCCGGGTCGTCGCCGCGGGCTGCTTCCTGCCGCTCACCACCAACCCCAACGTCTCGAAGACCCTCGGGACCCGCCATCGCGCCGCGATCGGCCTCACCGAGGAGACGGACGCGGTCGTGATCGTCGTCTCGGAGGAGGAGGGTAAGATCTCGCTCGTCCGCGAGGGGCGTATCACCCGCGATCTCGACGCCGGCGTGCTCCGCAGCACGCTGCAGCAGCTCTTCACCTGATGGCGAACTTCCTCGCGGAGTGGCGACTGTCGTCGGAGGCGCTGCGCGACTGGCGGCGCTATACGGCCCCGCTGCGCCGCAACACCCTCGGCAAGCTCTTCGCGCTGCTGGTCGCGTTCCTCATGTGGTTCTTCGTGAACGCCGGCAAGCGCGAGACCCAGGTGCTGCAGTTCCCGGTCGAGTTCCGCAACATGCCGCCGAGCGCGGCGCTGGTGCAGCGCGAGCGCGTCGACTCGGTCTCGGTGCGTCTGAACGGCCCCGGCGCGCTGCTCGCCTCGCTCGACGGCCGGCGGGCGCCGGTGATCGTCGACCTCTCGACGATCGAGCTCGGCACCGAGATGCGGCTCAAGGTCCGGGACGAGATGATCCGGGTGCCGCGCGGCGTCCGCATCCTCGACGTCGAGCCCGCACGCATCCCCATCCGGCTCGAGCAGATCCGCCAGGCAACGATCCCCGTGCGTCTCGTACGGGTCGGCGAGCCGGCGGACGGCTTCAAGGTCGAGACCATCAAGGTGGCACCGGCGAACGTCGTGGTGAGCGGTCCCGCAAGCACGATCGAGGCGATGCAGTTCGTCGAGACCGAGCCGTTCGAGCTGACCGGCCTGAACGGCAACGTGCAACGGGCGGTCGGCCTGGTGCGCGGCGAGCGCGTGCTCTCGGTCACGCCCGAGCGGGTGCTGGCACAAGTCACGATCGAACAGGTACGGATCACGCGCGACGTGAAACGGGTGGCGGTCGAGGTGCGGAACGCGGATCGCCCCTTTCAGCTGCGCCCGGCGCGTGTCAATCTCACGGTGCGGGGGCCGCAGCGGCTGGTGCAGGGCCTGGATCTCGATCCGGGCAGCGTCTACGTCGATGCGGCGCAGCTGGGGGTGGGAGAGCACATGGTCGAGCCCGAGGTGATCTTGCCGAGCGGCATCGAGCTGGTGAAGCGCGATCCGCCGGCGGTCAGCCTGGAGATCCTGGACAAGGACAGAGTGGAGAAGCCCCAAAACGGTTCCCCCGACAAGAAGAACGGAGCGCGCAGATGACGCCCAGCGGTAACGGCAATGGCAACGGGGGAGGCACGTCCGGCCGCACGCGGCAGCTCTTCGGGACCGACGGGGTCCGCGGCGTCGCGAACATCGAGCCCATGACCTCGGAGACGGCGCTCCGTCTCGGCCGTGCCGTCGCCTACGTGTTCCGTCGCGCCGCCGGGCGCCGCCACAAGATCATCATCGGCAAGGACACCCGGGTCTCCGGCTACATGCTGGAGACCGCGATGGCGTCCGGCATCTGCTCGATGGGCGTCGACGTGCTGCTCGTCGGCCCGCTGCCAACCCCGGGCATCGCGTTCCTGACGCGCAGCCTGCGCGCCGATGCCGGCGCCGTGATCTCCGCTTCGCACAACGCGTTCCAGGACAACGGCATCAAGTTCTTCTCGAGCGAGGGCTTCAAGCTGCCCGACGACGTCGAGCTCGAGATCGAGCGCCTCGTCCTCGAGACCGAGATCGACCACCTGCGGCCGACGGCCGACGAGATCGGCAAGGCGTTCCGCATCGACGACGCCGACGGCCGCTACAACGTCTTCGTGAAGAACACCTTCCCGCGCGAGCGCACGCTCGACGGCCTGCGCGTCGTGGTCGACTGCGCCAACGGCGCTGCATACAAGGTCGCGCCCGAGGTGCTGCAGGAGCTCGGTGCCACCGTGAGCGCGATCGGGGTCGCTCCGGACGGCGAGAACATCAACCACGACTGCGGCGCCACGTCGCCGGCCGCGCTGCAGGCCGCGGTGATCGAGCAGCGTGCCCACGTCGGCGTTGCGCTCGACGGCGACGGCGACCGCTGCATCTTCGTCGACGAGTGCGGCCAGGTCGTCGACGGCGACGCGATCCTCGCGATCGCGGCCCGCGAGATGGCCGAACAGGGCCGGCTCGCCGGCAAGACGCTCGTCACCACCCACATGGCGAACTTCGGTCTCGAGCTCGCCATGCGCGACCTCGGCATCGAGGTGCTGAAGACGCAGGTCGGCGACCGCTACGTGCTCGAGGAGATGCAGCGTGGCGGCTTCAACCTCGGCGGCGAGCAGTCGGGCCACGTGCTCTTCCTCGACCACACGACGACCGGCGACGGCTTGATCACCGCGCTCGTGGTGCTCGGGATCATGCGGACGCGCGGCCTGCCGCTCTCGACGCTCGCGCGCGTCATGCGGAAGTTCCCCCAGGTGCTGATCAACGTCCCGGTGCGCGAGAAGCGCGATCTCGATCAGATCCCCGAGGTGCGCGCCGCGGTCGCGACAGTCGAGGGCGCGCTCAGCGGGCGCGGGCGTGTCTACATCCGTTACTCGGGGACCGAGGCGCTGGCCCGCGTCATGGTCGAGGGCGAGGATCTGGCGCAGGTCGAGGCGCACGCGGCGCACATCGCCGACGCGTTGAAGACGGCGCTCGGCGCCAGCCGCGACGCCGACCGCGCGGGCTGAGGCGTGCCCCGGCTCGGCGTCAACATCGACCACGTCGCCACCGTGCGGCAGGCCCGCCGGGTCGCCTATCCGGATCCGATCGAGGCGGCGCGCGCCGCGGAAGCGGGCGGCGCCGACGCGATCACCGTCCACCTGCGGGAAGACCGCCGCCACATCCAGGACGCCGACGTCGAGGGGCTGCGCGCGGTGCTGCGCGTGCCGATGAACTTCGAGATGGCGGCGACCGGCGAGATGGTGGCGATCGCGCTGCGCATTCAGCCGCTCGACGTGTGCCTCGTGCCCGAGCGGCGCGAGGAGGTCACCACCGAGGGCGGCCTCGCCGTCGCGGGCAACGAGGCGGCGCTCGGCGATGTCGTGCGGCGCTTGAAGGGTGGCGGCATCCGGGTGTCGATGTTCATCGATCCCGATACCGCGCAGCTCGAGGCGAGCGCCCACATCGGCGCCGACGCCGTCGAGCTGCACACCGGCCGCTACGCCGCGCACGGCAATGCGGCGGCCGCTACCGCCGATCTGGACGACCTGCGCGCCGCGGTGGCGCGCGGTCGGGCGCTCGGCCTGATCGTCAACGCCGGCCACGGCCTGCGCTACGACAACAGCCGGCTGGTCGCGGCGATCCCCGGCATCGACACCCTCAACATCGGCCACAGCATCGTGGCGCGCGCACTGCTCCTCGGCATGGAGCGCGCCGTGCGCGAGATGCGGGTGCTCTGCACGCCGTGATCGTCACCAGCGCCGCGGAGATGCGGCGGATCGACGCGCTCGCGATCGAGCGCTTCGGCGTGCCGGCGGAAACGCTGATGGAGCGGGCGGGCGTCGGCGCCGCTGCGGCCGTCCTCGCGCGCTTCCCGCACGTGCGCAAGACGGGGGTCGTCGTGCTCGCGGGCAAGGGCAACAACGGCGGCGACGGCTACGTCGTCGCGCGGGCGCTCAAGAAGAAGCGGGTGCGCTGCGAGGTGATCCTGGCCGTGGCGCGCAGCGAGGTGCGGGCGCCGGCGCGGAGCAAGCTGCTCGCGTGGGAGCGCGCCGGCGGTAAGACGACCGTCATCACGGCGAGCGACCTCAGTCCGCTGCAGCGCGCGCTCGCGCGCGCCGGCTGCGTCGTCGACGGCCTCTTCGGCACCGGCCTCGGCGGCACGGTGACCGGCCTCGCCGCGGAGGCGATCGCGCTCGTCAATGCGAGCGGCGTCCCGACCGTCGCGCTCGACATCCCATCGGGCCTCGACGCCGACCGGGGCGTGCCGCTCGGCAGCGCCATCGAGGCGGAGCTGACGGTCGCGTTCGTCGCGCCGAAGATCGGCACGATGCTCCACCCGGGGGCGCGCTACGCGGGCGAGCTCGCGGTCGTCGACATCGGCATGCCCGAGGAGGCGATCGCCGAGGTCGCGCCGGCCGCCGAGGCGATCCTCGCCGCCGACGCGGCGGCGCTCCTCGTGCCGCGCGATCCCGACTCGCACAAGGGGACCAACGGCCACGTCGCCGTGATCGCCGGCGGGCGCGGCAAGACGGGGGCGGTCGTGCTCGCGAGCCGGGCCGCCGCGCGCGCCGGCGCGGGCCTGGTCACGGCGGGCGTGCCGGCGAGCGAGCAGCAGGCGGTCGCGGCGCGCCTCCTCGAGGAGATGACGAGCGCGCTGCCTGACGACGGCGAGGGCGGCCTCGGCTTCCCGTCGCCCCACGCGTACGCGGACCTCCTCGGCGGCAAGCAAGCGCTCGTCACCGGCCCGGGCCTCGGCGTGTCCGACGCGCGCTGCGCGCTCGTCGCGTGGATCGTACGTGAGGCGGCGCTGCCGGCGGTGATCGACGCGGATGCGCTCAACTGCCTCGCGCGCTCCGGTCCCCCCGGCCCGTGGGGCGCCGCCGACCGCCCGCGCATCCTGACGCCGCACCCGGGCGAGATGTCCCGTCTCGCCGGCATCCCGACCGCCGAGGTCCAGGGGGATCGCGTCGGCGCCGCGCGCCGCCTCGCGGCCGAGCGCAACGTGATCGTCGTGCTGAAGGGCGCGCGCACCGTCATCGCCGAGCCCGACGGCAGGGTCGCGATCAACTGCTCGGGCAATCCGGGCCTCGGCAGTGGCGGCACCGGTGACGTGCTCGCCGGCATCCTCGGCGGCCTCTTGGCGCAGGGCTACCCCGCGCCGGTCGCAGCCCGCCTCGGCGTATTCCTGCACGGCTACGCCGCCGACCGGGTCGCCGACCGCCGGGGCATGGTCGGCCTCCTCGCGTCGGACGTCATCGAGGAGCTGCCCGCCGCGTCGGCCGCGCTCGGCGCCCTGGCGTCGTAGCGGCGCCGGCCCGCTCGGGAAGCGCCGATTGCACGTTGACACCTCGCTCCGCGGGCGGAAACCTATGCGCGTGGAGGAGGGGACGTGGAGACCATCGAGTTCACCGCGCACAACATCCGGCTGGACGACGGCGAGCTGACCAAGCCGGAGGTGGCCTACGACATGGCCACCGCGCCGCGCTTCCTCTCGGCGAAGCGCGTGCTGGACCTGGCATTTCCGGGTGACAAGCAGGGCTACTCGATCCTCGACCTCGGCTGCCTCGAGGGCGGCTACAGCGTCGAGTTCGCGCGCCTCGGCTTTCGCGCCGTCGGTCTGGAGGTGCGGGCGAGCAGCATCGCCGCGTGCCACTACGTGCGAGGGCGGGTGGCGCTGCCGAATCTGTCGTTCGTGCAGGACGACGCCTGGAACGCCGAGCGTCACGGCCCGTTCGACGCGGTCTTCTGCTGCGGCCTCCTCTATCACCTGGAGCGGCCGCGGACGTTCATCCACATGCTGGGGCGCGTCGCGACCCGTGCCGTCGTCATCCAGACGCACTTCGCGACCGAGAAGGCGCGCAACAAGTTCGGCCTCTCCGCCATGACCGAGCACGACGGCGCGGCCGGTCGGTGGTACGGCGAGTTCGCGACGCAGCCCGATGCGGTCGTCAAGGAGGCGAGCCGCTGGTCGTCGTGGGACAACACCCGCTCGTTCTGGCTGACCCGCCAATGGATCCTGCAGGCGCTGAACGAGGCCGGCTTCGACATGGTCTTCGAGCAGTTCGACACCCTGGCGCCGAAGATCGTCGACTCGATGAACGTCGGCTACTATCAGCAGGAGGACCGCGGGACGTTCGTCGGCATCCGGACGCGCACGCTCCACTCCTGAGCCGGCCCGGGTCGGATCGATCCGGCCGTCAGGGGTCGCGGGCGCGGGTCAGCATGCGCTGCACGCGATCCATGAGCGGGCCCTTCTCGTAGATCCGGTAGTAGTTCGCGGCGAGCATCTCCGGCGGACCGAAGAAGAAGCGCTCGTAGAGCACTTGCCGGGCGCCGAAGCCCGACGCGGCGACGTCCTGGGCGAGGCGGAAGAGCGCCACGCGTTCGTGCGCGTCCGCGTGCGCGAGCTGCAGGTAGCGGCCGACGCCGTCCGCGAGCTCGTTCGCGAAGTCGGCCTCGCACGGCGTCGCCATGAGCGAGCTCGAGCCGAGGAGCTGTACCAGCTCGACGAGGCGCGGGTAGAGGCGGGGAAAGAGATTGCGCGCGGTGTCGAGCGGCGTCCGGCTCGGCGTCATCGTGCCCCAGCGGTCGGGCGCCGCCTCGGCCTCGGCGGTGCGCAGCAGGGCGCGCATCGTCTCGGCCGTCCACATCGCCTCCGCGACCAAGCCTTGCACCTGCGGCAGCTCGTCGCGCTCGCTCGCCCGCGTCATCGCGCACAGGAGGCCGACCAGGAACTCCGCCTTCGCGAGGTTCTTGCAGGCGACCTGGTGCATGAGGTGGACGACGGCGCTCGTGGCGACGAAGGCGTCGTTGCAGGCCGGCATGTCGTCGACGAGGAACACGCGCTCCCACGGCACCAGCACGTCGTCGAACAGCACGATCGCGTCCATCTCCTCGAAGCGCGACGAGAGCGGGGCGTCGAAGCCGGTCTTGCCCTCGTCGTAGCTGTCCCGGCAGACGAAGCGCATTCCCGGCGTCGCGCTTGGAAGCGCGAAGGCCAGCGCGTACGGGGCGGACGCCGGGTCGTTCTTGAGGATCGTCGACGGGAAGACGAGGATCTCGTCGCTCAGCGGTCCGAGGGTGGCGAGCAGGCGGGCGCCGCGCACGACGATGCCGCGGGCATTGCGCTCGACCGTGTGGAGCGCGACCTCGGGGCTGGGGACGCCCGCGGCCGTGAGCCGCCGGTTCACCTGTGGGTTGACGAGCGTGTGCGTGAGGACGAGGTCGCGGTCGCGCACGTGGCGGTAGTAGCGCCGGACGTTGTCGCCGAACTCGGGGCGGACGGCCGTGAAGAAGTCGGCGGCCGCCGCGAACGCCATGAGCGACGCGTTCAGGTAGTCACCGGTGCGGCCGAGCATGCCGCCGCTCTGGATCGCCCAGTCGTACATCGCGGCGCTGCGCTGTTGCAGGTGCTCGGCCGTGGTCGGGCGCAGGAAGGAGGTCGGGTAGCGGCTGCCGTCGTCGGCCGCGACGGTGAGCCGATCGCGTAGAGCCGGGTCGTGCTGGCGGTCGAGCAGGGCGGCCATCGTTGCCGCGCCGCGCGCGAGGCCGGGGTGCCTCGTCACGTCGCGGACGCGCTCGCCGCGCAGCCAGACGTCGCGCGCGTCGCGCAATCCCTCGAGGTACTCGGCTCCGGTTCGTGCTCCGCGCGTTCCCATGGTGGCTCCGTGGTGGTTCGATCGTCACGTCGTCGCGTCGAGCGGGAACTCGACGTTGCATTGCCCCGTGCCCGAGCTGCCGAAGTACTCGCCGAGCAGCTCGCCACGTCCGCGATAGCGGTCCCAGCCGAGCGCGCCGAAGAGCATCGCCGTGTCGCCCATCGCCGCCTCGCCCGAGCAGTGCCGCGCATAGTCCGGCAGCATCGCGAGGAAATCGGCGATGCGGCCGCCGCGCCACATCTCGAGCACGCGCAGGTCGACCTCGCGGTTGAACGCGCTGCTGACCTCGTCGAGGCCCGCCTCGGCGCGGTCGTTCGGCCAGAAGCGGTGCGACAGCGAGCCGCTCGCGAGCAGCGCGACGGCATGGTCGCCGCGCTCGATGGCGCCGCGCAGCGCGGCGCCGAAGCGGGCGGACTCGTCGATGCTGGCGTTCACGTTCACCGCGACCGGCAGCACGCGGACGGCGGCGTCGCGATGCATGTGGTGCATGGGGATCAAGGTCGCGTACTCGAGGCCGAGGCCGGGCGTGCGATGCGCGTGGCAGCGCAGGCCGGCGGCTTCCGCGGCGGCGGCGATACCGTCGGCGAGGCGCGGATCCCCCGCGTAGTCGTAGGGCAGGTCGGCGATGAAGTGCGGCAGCTCGTGGCTGGTGTAGGCACCACGGTGGCGCTCCTTGGCGTTCACGTGGAAGCCGATCGTCACCTGCCAGTGGACGTCCAGCACGACGAAGGTCTCGACGCCGCGTGCGCGGGCGCGGCGGCCGAGCTCGACCAATCCCTCGATCGCGTTCCGCCGGATGCCGTGCTGCGGTCCGGGCTGCTCCGAGAGCCAGATCGACGGGACGTGCGTGATCTTGGCGGCGAGGACGAGCCGTCCCATCACGCCCCCCAGCGCGGAATCGGGTGGCGGCCGAACGACACGCAGACGTTCTTCAGCTCCGTGTAGACCTCCAGGCTGTACTCGCCGCCCTCGCGGCCGATGCCCGACGCCTTCATGCCGCCGAACGGCGTCCGGAGGTCGCGGACGTTCTGGCTGTTGACGAAGACCATGCCCGCGTCGAGCGCGCCGGCGACGCGATGGGCGCGGCCGGCATCGCCGGCCCAGACGTAGGCGGCGAGCCCGTAGCTCACGTCGTTGGCGAGGCGGACGGCGTCGGTCTCGTCGCGGAACGGCAGCAGGCAGGCGACCGGGCCGAAGACCTCCTCCTGCGCGACCCGCATGCGGTTGTCGACCCCGACGAGCACCGTCGGCTCGAGGAAATGCCCGCGCGCGAGCGCCACGGGCAGGCCGTCGGGCCGGCCGCCGCCGGTGGCGAGGACCGCGCCCTCGCGGACGCCGAGATCGACGTAGCCTGCCACCTTGTCGCGGTGCTCGGCGCTGATGAGCGGCCCGAGCAGCGTGCGCTCGTCGAACGGGTCGCCGACCGCGAGGCGCCGCGCGCGCGCCACGAAGCGATCGGCGAAGTCGGCGTAGCAGGACTGCTCGACCAGGATACGTGACCCCGCGGTGCAGCGCTCGCCGTTCAGCGAGAAGATGCCGAAGAGCGCGGCGTCGAGCGCGCGCTCCATGTCGCAGTCGGCGAAGACGAGCACCGGCGACTTGCCGCCGAGCTCCATGGAGAAGCGCTTCAACGTGGGACCGCCGCGGCCGAGGATGGTGCGGCCGGTCGTGGTCTCGCCGGTGAACGAGAGGACGTTCACGTCGGGATGGCAAACGAGCGCGTCGCCGGCGACCTCGCCCCGTCCGTGCACCACGTTGACGACGCCGGGCGGGATGCCGGCCTCGAGCACGAGGCGCCCGAGCAGGTCGGCGCTGAGCGGCGCCAGCTCCGCGGGCTTCAGCACCGCCGTGTTGCCGAGCGCGATCGCGGGCGCGAGCTTCCACGTCGCGAGCATGAACGGCAGGTTCCACGGGGTGATGAGCCCGGCGACGCCGACCGGCCGGCGCTGCGTGTAGTTCAGGAACTGGTCCTCGACCGGGTAGGTATGCCCGTCGGTGCGGGTCGCGACCTCGGCGAAGAAGCGGAAGTTGTCGGCGGCGCGCGGGATCGTGGCCTTGAGCGTCTGCGCGATCGGCAGGCCGGTGTCGCGCGCCTCGAGGCGCGCGATCTCCTCGACGTGGGCGTCGATCACGTCGGCGAGGCGGCGCATGGCGGCGGCCCGTCCGCTCGCCGCCATGCGGCCCCAGGTGGCGAAGGCGGTCCGCGCGGCGCGCACGGCCCGGTCGACGTCCTCGGCGCTTGCCTCGGCGACCTCGGCCAGCAGCTCGCCGGTGGCGGGGTTCTCGACCGTGAAGGTCGCCGCGCCCGTGACGATCTCGTTCCCGATCCGCTGTCCGATCACGTTCATGCGCCCCCCTCGGCGACGACCGCGTTCTCGAGCCGCCCGACGCCCTCGACCTCGACGACCATGACGTCGCCGGGTACGACGTTCGAGATGCCGCGCGGCGTGCCGGTCGAGATGATCGTCCCGACGGGGAGGGTCATGAAGTCGCTCGCGTACTCGATGAGCGCGGGGACGTCGAAGAGCAGGTCGCGGGTGTTGCCGTCCTGGCGGAGCTCGCCGTTCACCCAGGTGCGGACGGCGAGCGCGCCGGGATGCGCGACGTCGGCAGCGTCGACGATCCAGGGGCCGATCGGCCCGAAGGTGTCGAAGCCCTTGGCCTTGACGGGAGGCCGGTAGAAGTTCTCGACGAAGTCGCGGACGGTGACGTCGTTGCAGACCGTGTAGCCACTCACGTAGTCGAGCGCGTCGCCCCTCCGGACCTTGCGCGCGGGCCTGCCGATCACCGCGCCGAGCTCGCCCTCGTAGTGCATGTACTCGACCCCGGCGGGGCGCACGACCGGCGCGAGGTGGCCGACGAGCGAGGTCGGGTTCTTGATGAAGAGGATCGGGTGGTCGGGCCGCTTCTTGAAATCGAGCTCGGCGGCGTGGTCGGCGTAGTTGAGCGCGAGGCCGAGGACGAGCGGCGTGCGTGGCGGCAGCCAGCGCACCGCGGCGAGGTCGAGTACGGTGCCGTCCCCTGCCCGCAGACGGCCGTCCTCGACGACGACATCGAGCTCGCGGCCGTCGTGGAGGACGCGGGCGCGCCTCATGGCACGAGCCCGTACTCGCGCGCGACCGCACGGATGCGTGCGGCGGAGGCCGGCGCGGGCGGCGCGAGCGGCAGCCGGAGCGTCGGCTGGCAGAGCCCCATCGCGCCGAGCAGGAATTTCACCGGACCCGGGTTGGTCTCGATGAAGAGCACCTCGTTCAACGCGAGGAGGCGGAAGTGGAGGTCGCGCGCCTCGTCCCAGCGGCCGGCGGCGGCGAGGTCGTAGAGCGCGGCCAGCTCGCGCGGCGCGACGTTGCCGGTCGCGCTCACGTGCCCGGCGCCGCCGAGCGCCAGCATCGGGAAGCAGAGCGCCTCGATGCCCGAGAAAACGCGCCAGTCGCGGCCGCAGACGGCGAGATCGTGGGAGACCTGCGCGAAGTCCGCGTTCGCCTCCTTCACGCCGAAGACGTTGGGACAGGCCGCGCGCACGCGGCGCTGCGTCTCGGACAGCACGTTCACGCCGGCGCGCCCCGGGATGTTGTAGAGCATGACGGGGAGCTCGACGGCGGACGCGACGGCGCGGAAGTGCTCGAACAGGCCGTCCTGGGTCGGCCGGACGTGGTACGGCGCGACGACGAGCACGGCGTCGGCGCCGACGTCGGCGGCATAGCGGGTGAGCGCGATCGACTCGGCCGTGTTGTTCGAGCCGGTGCCGGCGAGCACGGGCACGCGGCCGGCCGCCGCCTCGACCACGGCGCGGATCACGGCCTGGCGCTCGGCGAGCGTCAGCGAGGTCGGCTCGCCGGTCGTGCCGGTGCAGCCCACGCCGTGCGATCCGCCCGCGATCTGGAACTCGACGAGAGCCCGGAGCGCTGCCGCGTCGACCGCCGCGCCGTCGGCGGTGAACGGGGTCGGGAGCGGCGTGATGGAGCCGCGCAGATGATCGAGCGTCGCGGCGCGGGGAACCCGCGGCGCTCCTTCCGCGGGCGCGCTCACGACCGCTTCCTCCGCGCCGCGTTCGGCGCCGTTCGCGGCGTCGGCGTCGCGTCGCCGAGGCGGCGGAGCAGGGCGGTCCGGCGGGCGGCCACGGCTTGCCGCACGCCGAGCGACGCCTGGTGCACGCTCTCCGCCGTACGGACCTCGATCAAGCGGTCGAGCGCGTCGTAGAGGGCGCGCCATTCCGCGACGGTCAGCATGCGCTGCAGGCGACCGTACGCCGCCTCGACCATCGGGCGGACGCGCTTCTCGAGGGCCCGGCCGCGCGGCCGCAGGAAGACGCGTACGCGCCGGCGGTCTCGTTGCGCGGGCCTGCGCTCGATCAGGCCCGCCTCGTGCAGCCGGTCGAGCACCCCGACCAGGCTCGGCGCCGCCACCAGCGTGGCGCGGGCGAGCTCCACGACCGAGGCGCCATCGTGCGCCCACAGCACGCGCAGCACGCGCCATTGCGGCTCGGTCAGGTCGAACGCCGCGAAGATGGCGCGGAACTCGGGCATGACGGCGTCGAGCGTCCGGTACAGCATCATGGGCACGGATCGCGCGAATGAATTCATTGCGATGTGAACTATTAGAATCGCAATTGCCGTGTCAAGGAACCCTTAGCCGCGTGGAAGAGCCATCCGGCTCATGGCCCTGCGGTTCCGCACGGGGGCCCGATGACGTGCATCGACTACGGTGGCACGCTGCAGTCAGGTGATCGCGCCGTATCGGCTCGAGATCGCGAGAAAGGAATTTGTCATGGCGATGACTCTGGACGTCGACACCCTCGCACACAATTGGTCGCTCGTTCTGCTACGCGGATTGGCCGGAATCGTGTTCGGGATCCTGACGCTCCTGGCCCCGGGCATCTCGCTGGCTGTCCTGGTACTGCTCTACGGCGCGTACGCCCTTGCCGATGGCTTGCTCTCGCTGCTCGCGGCCATGCGTCCGCGCGGCAGTGAACGCTCCGGCGCGATGCTGGTCTACGGAGTCGTCGGAATAGGGGCGGGCGTGGTTGCGCTGCTCTGGCCCGCGATCACCGCGTTCGCATTGGTGTACCTGATTGCGGCATGGGCTCTCGTGACGGGCGTCGTGGAGGTCGCGGCGGCGGTCCGCCTCCGGAAGGTGATTGCGAACGAATGGTTGCTCGCGGTGAGCGGCCTCTTGTCGGTGGGGCTCGGCGTGCTGCTCATGCTCTACCCGATCTCGGGTGCGCTGGTGCTCGTCCTCTGGGTCGGAGCCTACGCGCTCGTCTCGGGAGTGGTCCTGACGGTCCTGGCGTTCCGGCTCCATTCATGGAGCGAAGGCCACCACTCGCCGCACGCAGCGCACGGCCTTGCCTAGGGGATCGCCTTCTCTTCCTTGAGGCGGGCGATCGCCTCCCAGTCGTGGCCGAGCTCGAGCAGGATCTCCTCGGTGTGCTGGCCGAGCTCGGGCACGCCGGCCTGCGGTGCCCAGCCGGTGTCGGAGAAGTCGACGGGGGTCGAGACCATGCGGGCGCTACCGCCCTCGGGGAGCGGCACGTCGACGAAGGCGCCGCACGCGCTTGCCTGTGGATCGTCGACGACCTCGTCCACCGTCAGCACGGGCGCCCACCAGACCCCCTCGCGATCGAAGATCTCGCCCCACTCGGCGGCCGTCTTCGTGGCGAACATGGCGTCGAGCTCGCGGACGAGATCGGGGCAATGCTCGCGGCGTCCGCTCAAGTCGCGGAAGCGCGGATCGTCGAGGAGATCGGGACGGGCGATGGCGCGGATCAGGTCGGGCCACAGACGGTCGCCTTGCAGGCCGAGCAGCCAGAACCACCGGCCGTCCCCGCCGCGATAGCAGCTGATCAACGGATTGGGCGTCCGCGTGCGCGTCATCGGCGACGCGGAGGCGCCCAGGCGCAGCTTGATCTGCGTGTCCCACCCGAGGGTGAAGACGCCGACCCGCAGCAGCGACGTCGAGATCAGCTGTCCACGTCCGGTGCGCTCGCGGGCGAGGAGGGCGCCGTTGATCCCCGCGACGGCGGTGATCCCGGCCGTGTGGTCGCCCATGGCGCCGCGCTGGTACGGCGGGTCGGTGCCGTCCGGCGTGAGCGCCGCTGCGATGCCGCTCCGCGACCAGAATGCGCCGACGTCGAAGGCGGCGCGGTCGCGTTCCGGGCCGGTCAAGCCGTAGCCGGTGACGCTCGCGTAGACGAGCCGGGGATTGCGCGCCGCGAGGCTCGCGTAGTCGAGCCCGGCCCGCTCGAGCGCGCCGGGCCGGATGTTGGTGACGAAGACGTCGGCACGGTCGACGAGCTGGAGGACGATCTCGCGGCCACGCGGCTCGGCGTAGTTCACCGCGATGCTGCGCTTGCCGCGGTTGTCGAGCTCGAACGGCGGATTGACCGGCATGTCGACCCCGAGGCCGCGCAGGAAGAGCGCGCGCATCGGGTCACCGTCGGGCGGCTCGACCTTGATGACGTCGGCGCCCCAGTCGGCGAGGATGCCGGCCGCCGACGGCCCCGCCACCCAGAATCCGAGCTCGACGACGCGGATGCCTGCCATGGGTCCGGGCATGGAGGCCTTATCGCCGATCGCTCCGTCGGTCGCCAGCCGCCACGGCGCTCTTGACCCCGGCGGGTGATCGGTATGTGAACGAGCGATGGCGCGGCACGAGGTCGGGAGCGCGTCGGTCGAGGAGACCGAGTCCATCGCGCGTCGCCTGGGGGCGGCGGCCCGCGCGGGGGACGTGATCGCGCTCACCGGCGATCTCGGCGCCGGCAAGACCGCCTTCGTCCGCGGCCTCGCGGCGGGCCTGGGCATCGCCCCGGACGACGTGGCGAGCCCGACCTTCACCATGGTCGACGAGCACGTGGGGGCCCTGCCGCTGGTCCACGTGGACCTGTACCGGCTCGAGCCGGGGGAGGCCGACGTGGGGGCCCTCCGGGAGTACGCCGCGCCGGGTGCCGTGACCGCGATCGAGTGGTTCGAGCGCCTCCCGCCCGGCGCGCTGGATGCGTCCCTGCGGGTTCGGATAGACTATGCCGAGCCGGGGCGCCGGCTCATCTTCGAGGGGCGAGGCGAGCGCGCCGAGCGCCTCCTCAAGGCGCTGTAGGGCGCTCTCCGGCTGCGTACGATGAGTCTAATTGTCCAGAAATACGGGGGAACCTCCGTCGGCGACGTCGACCGGATCCGCAACGTCGCGGCCCGGGTGGCCCGCTGCCGGGCAGCGGGGGACGACCTCGTGGTGGTGGTATCGGCCATGGCCGGCGAGACCAACCGGCTCGTCGGCCTGGCGACCCAGATGCACCCCGACGCCGACAGCCGCGAGAAGGACGTCCTCATCTCGACCGGCGAGCAGGTGACCGTCGCGCTCCTGGCGATCGCGCTCAAGGCCGCCGGCTGCGCCGCGGTATCCTTCCTCGGCCACCAGGTCCGGATCGCCACCGACAGCGCTTTCGGCAAGGCGCGCATCAAGAGCATCGACGCCGAGCGCATCAACGCCGCGCTCGCGGCCGGCAACGTCGTCGTGGTCGCGGGCTTCCAGGGCGTCGACGGCGACGACAACATCACGACCCTCGGTCGCGGCGGCTCGGACACGAGCGCGGTGGCGCTGGCGGCGGCGCTGCGGGCCGACGGCTGCGAGATCTACACCGACGTCGAGGGGGTCTTCACCAGCGATCCCCGCCTCTGCCCGGACGCGCGGAAGCTCGACCGTATCTCCTACGAGGAGATGCTGGAGCTGGCGAGCCTCGGGGCGAAGGTCCTGCAGATCCGTTCCGTCGAGTTCGCCAAGCGCTACAACGTGCCCGTGCACGTGCGCTCGACGTTCAGCGAGGCGCAAGGCACCTGGGTCGTCGAGGAGGAAGCGAGCATGGAAGACGTCCTGGTCTCGGGGGTCACCTACGACCGCGACGAGGCGAAGATCACGCTGCTGCGCGTCCCCGATCAGCCGGGACTCGCGGCCCGGGTCTTCGGGCCGATCGCCGACGCCAACATCGGCGTCGACATGATCATCCAGAACGCCAGCGCCGACGGCACGACCGACCTCACGTTCACGGTGCCGAAGGGCGACTTCCGCCAGGCGCTCGCGCTCACCGAGGCGCACGCGCGCGACCTGGGCGCGGAGGGCGTCCGCACCGATACGGACGTCGCCAAGGTGTCGATCGTCGGGCTCGGCATGCGGAGCCACGCTGGCGTCGCGGCGGCGATGTTCCGGGCCCTCGCCGACGTCGGCATCAACATCCAGATGATCTCGACCTCGGAGATCAAGGTGTCGGTCGTGGTGGACGCCAAGTACGTGGAGCTCGCGGTGCGGGTGCTGCACGACGCCTTCATCGGCGACAAGCGGACGGCCCGCGTGGAGGGCGTGTGAGCGACGCTTTCGGCAGTGCCGTCCAGCTCTACGACACGACGTTGCGCGACGGTTGCCAGGGCGAGGACATTGCGTTCACGCTCGAGGACAAGCTGCGCATCGCCGAGCGCCTGGACGGCTTCGGCGTCGACTACCTCGAGGGCGGCTGGCCCGGGTCGAACCCGCGCGACGCGGCGTTCTTCGAGGCCGTCCGCGGCCTGAGCCTGCGCCACACCAAGGTCGCGGCCTTCGGCTCGACGCGGCGTCCTGGCGTCACCTGCGACGCCGACAAAAACCTCGCGATGCTGCTCGCCGCACAGACTCCGGTCGTGACCATCGTCGGGCGTACCTGGGACCTGCCCGTGACGCGCGATCTCCGCATCCCGCTCGAGGAGAACCTCGACATCATCCGCGACACGGTCGCGTACCTGCGCGCCCGCGTCGACGAGGTGATCTTCGACGCCGAGCACTTCTTCGACGGCCACCGGGGCGCGCCCGAGTACGCGCTCGCCTGCATCACGGCCGCGGCGGAGGCGGGTGCGACGCTGGTCTGCCTGTGCGATACGCGCGGCGGCAGCCTGCCGGGGCAGGTCGTGACGTCGGTCACGGCGGCGCGCGGCGCGATCGCGGTGCCCGTCGGCATCCACTGCCACAACGACGCCGAGCTGGCGGTCGCGAACTCGCTCGCCGCGATCGATGCCGGCGCCGTCCAGGTGCAGGGCACGATCAACGGTATCGGCGAGCGCTGCGGCAACGCGAACCTCATCTCGATCGTCGCGAATCTCCAGCTCAAGCTCGGGCGGCGCTGCGTCGAGCCGAAGGCGCTCACCGAGCTGCAGGCCATCGCGCATTTCATCGACGAGCTCGCCAACCGCGAGCCGGCGAAGAGCCAGCCATACGTCGGCCAGTCGGCGTTCGCCCACAAGGGCGGACTGCACGTGGCCGCCGTCCAGCGCGAGCGCGCGATATACGAGCACATCGACCCGGAGCTCGTCGGCAACCGGCAGCGCGTCCTGCTCTCCGATCTCTCCGGCCGCAGCAACCTGGTCTACAAGGCGCGCGAGTTCGGCATCGACGTCGACGGCAAGGATCCCGAGGTGCGGGCGCTGCTCGACGAGCTGAAGGCGCTCGAGAGCCGCGGCTACCAGTTCGAGGGCGCCGAGGCGAGCTTCGAGCTGCTGATGCAGCGGGCGCTGCACGGCTACGTGCGGCGCTTCCGCCTGATCGGCTTCCGCGTGATCGACGAGAAGCGCGTCGAGGGCGAGCCGTCGGTCTCCGAGGCGACGATCATGCTGGCCGGCCCGGACGGCCAGATCGAGCACACCGCGGCGACCGGCAACGGCCCGGTGCAGGCGCTCGACCGCGCGCTGCGGAAAGCGCTCATCAAGTTCTTTCCCGTGATCGACGAGGTGGCGCTCCTCGACTTCAAGGTGCGGGTGCTCGGCTCCGACGGCGGGACCGGCGCGGTGGTGCGCGTCCTGATCGAGTCGGGTGACGCCAACGATCGCTGGGGCACGGTCGGCGTGTCGTCGAACCTCGTCGAGGCGAGCTGGCAGGCGCTCGTCGACGCGCTCGACTACAAGCTCTACAAGGATGCCCGACCGTCCACGGCGGACGGCAGCCGATCGAGGCCGCTGCCGGCGCGGGCGGCGGGCCGTGAGGGCTGATGCTCGGCGAGGTCTGGGAGCAGCTCAAGGAAGACGTCGAGGTCGTCTTCGAGCGGGACCCGGCCGCACGGTCGCGTCTGGAGGTCGTGCTGACGTACCCGGGCGTGCACGCGTTGATCCTCTATCGCGCGGCGCACTGGCTCTGGTTGCGTGACTGGAAGCTCGCGGCGCGGCTCCTGAGCTACGGCGCCCGTTTCCTGACCGGCGTCGACATCCACCCGGGCGCGACCATCGGCCGGCGCTGCTTCATCGACCACGGCATGGGCGTGGTGATCGGCGAGACGGCTGAGATCGGCGAGGACGTGACGCTCTACCAGGGGGTGACCCTCGGCGGGACGAGCCTGAAGAAGGGGAAGCGCCATCCGACGATCGAGGACTTCGTCGTGATCACGACGGGCGCGACGGTGCTCGGCCCGGTCACGGTCGGGCACGGGAGCCGCATCGGCGCCGGGTCCGTGGTGATCCACGCGGTGCCGCCGAACTCCACCGTCGTCGGCATTCCCGGACGCGTGGTGCGCACCGACTCGCTGCCGCGCGCCGGCGGCCTCGAGCTGATCGACCTCGATCACGGCGACCTCCCCGATCCGGTCGCGCGGGCGATCCAGCTTCTCGTCGAGCACGTGGAGAAGATGGAGCGGAAGCTCGACGAGGTCGCGGCGCGCCAGGGCACGACCGAGGAGCGCCGGCTCGAGGACGACGAGGATCTGCGGCGCGTGAAGGCGTTCCTGAGCGAGGGGTGAGGCGGGCATGAGCGAGGGCCGCATGCCGCGCGTCTACGCCGACTATGCCGCCGGGGCGCCGCTCCGGCCGGCTGCGCTGCGCGCGCTGACCGAGGCGCTGGCGAGCGACGCCGGCAACGCGTCGAGCGTGCACCGCGAGGGGGCACGGGCACGCGCGTTGCTCGAGTCGGCGCGCGAGGAGGTCGCTGCCGCGATCGGCGGGCGGCCGCTCGAGATCGTGTTCACGAGTGGCGCGACGGAGGCGAATAACCTGGCGCTCGCGGGCGTCGCCGCAGCGGCCGGCCGCCCGCTGCGGATCGCCGTTCCCGCGACCGAGCACTCCTCGGTGCTGCGGACGGCGGAGGCGCTGGTGGGGCAGGGCCACGAGCCCTGCATCCTGCCGGTCGGCGGCGACGGCTGCAGCGATCCCGAGGCGATCGCGGGGCTTCGGCCCGGGCTCCTGTCGGTCGCCGTCGCGAACGCCGAGACCGGCGTGCTCCAGCCCTGCGCGGCGCTCACGGCCGCGGCGCGGCGCTCGGGCGCGCTCGTCCATCTCGACGCCGCTCAGGCAACGACGATGCCGCTCGACGTGCGCGCGCTCGACGCCGACCTCGTGACGCTCTCCGGGCACAAGCTCGGCGCTCCGGCCGGCACTGGCGCGCTCTGGGTGCGGCCGGGGACGCCTCTCGCGCCGCTGCACCACGGCGGCCCGCAGGAGCAGGGGCGACGCGCCGGCACGGAAAGCGTCGCCGCGCTCGCCGCCTTCGCCACTGCGCTCGCGGCGGCGCGCGTCGGCCTCGCGGCCGAGAGCACGCGCCTCGCGAGCCTGACGTCGCGTCTGCGGAGCGGCATCCTTGCGCTGATGCCGGGGGCGGGCATCGCCGGCGACGCGGCGGCGCGCGCGCCGCACCTCCTCGATGTCGGCTTTCCCGGTTGCGTCGCCGAGGCGCTGGTGAGCGCGTTCGATCTCGCCGGCGTCGCGGTTTCCGCGGGCTCGGCGTGCGCCGCGGGCGCGAGCACGCCGTCGCACGTGCTGCGCGCGATGGGCTGGAGCGCGGCGGAGGCCGGAAGCGCCGTGCGTTTCAGCTTCGGATGGGCGAGCACGACGGCCGACGTCGCGCGCATTCTGGACATTCTTCCCGCGATCCTGGCGGGGGCCGCGGCGGCGCGGCGCGAGGGCGTGTGGGCGGCGGACGCGTCGTAGTCGCGATGAGCGGCGGCGTCGACAGCTCGGTCGCGGCGGCCCTGCTGCGCGACGCGGGCTACGACGTCGTCGGCGTCTCGATGCTGCTCACGGAGAGCCCTGCCGCCACCACCCGCGCAGGGCAGGGATGCTGCTCGCTCGAGGACTTCCGCGACGCGCGCCGGGTCGCCGACGTCCTGGCGATCCCGTACTACGTGTGGAACCTGGCGGAGCCGTTCCGCGCGCGGGTGCAGGACGTCTTCGTGCGCGAGTATCTCGCGGGCCGCACCCCGAACCCGTGCGTGCTCTGCAACCAGGATCTCAAGTTCGACGAGCTCTGGCGGCGCGCCGGCGCGCTCGGCGCCGACTTCGTCGCAACCGGGCACTACGCCCGCATCGTCCACGGTGACGATGGCGCGCCGCGCCTCCTCCGGGCACGCGACCAGGGCAAGGACCAGTCGTACTTCCTCTTCGGCCTCTCGGTGGCGCAGCTCGCGCGGACGCTCTTTCCGCTCGGCGACCTCGCCAAGGACGAGGTGCGGGCGGTCGCGCGGCGGCTCGGCCTCCCCGTCGCCGACAAAGCGGAGAGCCAGGAGATCTGCTTCGTACCCGACCGCGACTACGCGCGGTTCGTCGAGGGCCGGAGCCCACAGGCGGCGGCGCCGGGTGCGATCGTCGACGAGGACGGCACGGTCGTCGGGCGCCACGGGGGCGTGCACCGCTTCACGATCGGGCAGCGCCGCGGACTCGGCCTCGGCGGCGGCGCGCCGCGCTACGTGACCGGCATCGAGGCGGCCACCGCCACGGTGCAGGTCGGCCCGCGCGAGCATCTCCTCGCCGCGGGCCTGGTCGCCGAGCGCGTGCGCTGGATGCGCGAGCCGGTCGGCGAGGCCGAGGTGCGTGTCCGGCACCACCACCCGCCGGTCGCGGCGGCGCTGCGGGTGGTCGGGGAGGGCCGGGTCGAGGCGCGGTTCGCCGCACCGGTGCGTGCCGTGACGCCGGGCCAGGCCGCGGTGTTCTATCGCGGCGACGAGGTCGTCGGCGGCGGCTGGATCGCGACGACCCTCGAGCCGCGGGGGCAGGCGAGCGACGGGACTGCGGCGGAGGTCGGTCGGTGAGCCAGGTGATCCAGGAGCGGCTGGTGTACCAGTTCCGCAAGCCGGAGCTGCTCGAGACGGCGCTCACCCACCGTTCGCGCGGCGCGACCAGCGGCAAGGCGGGTGACAAGGCGCCGAGCAACAACGAGAAGCTCGAGTTCCTCGGCGACGCCGTGCTCGATCTCGCCGTGAGTGATCTCCTCATGCAGCACTTCCCCCGCTACCAGGAGGGCGATCTCTCGAAGCTGCGCGCGTCGCTCGTGAACGCGCGCATCCTCGGGGAGAAGGCGCGTGCGCTCGGGCTCGGGCAGGAGATCCGGCTCGGCAAGGGCGAGGAGAAGAGCGGCGGGCGCGAGAAGGAGTCGATCCTGGCGGCGGCGTACGAGGCGCTGATCGGCGCGATCTACCTCGACCGCGGCTTCGTCGCCGCGCGCCGGGTGCTGGCGAAGCAGTTCGCCGCCGACCTGAAAGCGCGCGCCGGCGCAGCGTCCGACGACTGGAAGACGCGGCTCCAGGAGATCACGCAGCGGACCTTCAAGACGACGCCGACGTACACGCTCGTACGCGAAACCGGTCCGGATCACGCCAAGCACTTCGTCAGCCAGATTTCGGTCGGCGACCGTACGCTCGGCCGCGGCGAAGGAAAGACCAAGAAGAGCGCCGAGCAAGCGGCGGCGTCGGCGGCGCTGCAAGCGCTGCAGACGGAAGCAACCCTGCAGCCCAAGCGGGCGGCAGGCGGCGAGGCGGCCCCACGCGCGAAGAAGGGCTCCTCGGGAACGGGAGGCGAACGATGATCGCGGTACCAGCGATGCGGGTGCGGCAGTTCGGCGTCGACTTCTACCAGGCCGTCTTGACCGGCACCGACGTCGAGAAGCTGGTGCGGTTCGAGGTGCTCTCCTACGACGCCGGCGTCGTGCCGATGAGCGGCGGCACGGGGAAGAAGCGCAAGTCGGCGATCAACTGGGAGCTGCTCGAGAAGCGGATCGCCCGCAGTGCGGAGGCGTATCAGCGGCCGGTGATCCGCAAGAAGATCGTCGAGCTGATCGAGTACTACATCCAGTGCGCCGACGCGGCGAATCTGCCGGCGATCCCGGGCGCGGTGCTCCTCGTGTCCGAGCGCCGGCTCGAGTTCCACGCGGCCGGCGCGAACAAGACGCTCGGGATGCTCCAGGTGCCGACGGAGCAGGGCGTCCTGCGCGCGCTCGACGGCCAGCACCGTCTGCTGGCCCTGCACCAGTTGGGCGAGAGCCGCTCGGTGGCCGACGTGCAGGTGCCGGCCGTGATCTTCGACTCGCTCGCGGCGGACCAGGCCGTCGAGCTCTTCGTCACCATCAACGCCAAGCACACGAAGCTCAATCCCTCGCACCTGATCAGCCTCGCGGGGCGGCGGCTCTACCCCGACAAGGTGCTGGCGGCGGGCCACGACATCATCCGCGCCCTCTCGGAGGACATGACCTCGCCGCTGCACGGCGAGATCAAGCTCTTCGGCGTCGGCCGCGGCAAGGTCGCGCAGGCGCCGCTGGCGGAGGAGCTGCGCAACATCTTCACCTCGGTGCAGGCGCTCGGGGGCCGCGACGCCGACCGCTTCCTCGACAACGCCAAGCGCTTCTTCCTCAACTACTTCAAGCAGATCGAGCGCGTGTTCGACCGGGCGTGGCACGGCCGCAAGTACAGCATCAAGACCGGCATGGCGCTGCGCGCCTTCCTGCGCGTCGTCCCCGACGTGCTCGCCGCCATCAAGGCGAACCGCCGCGACGCGGCCGACGCCAACGCCATCCGGGAGGTGATTGCGCCGTGGGGCGAGGCCATCGGCGACAGCCGGTTCGAGACCGAGGGCGAGTGGCGGCAGAAGCTCGCCGGCGGCACGAGCAGCACCGTCGACCAGCTGGCGCGCGAGCTGCGCTCGGCGCTGCGGCGCTGAGGGGTGCAGTAGCCGACGCCCGAGCGAACGCGCCGCCCGCCCGTCCGCCACATGGCGGCTCGCAAGCGTTGCGCTCGACAGCTACCATGCGGCTCGATGTGTCCTAAGGCTCCGAAGCGGGAAGGTGATGACGGCGGCGTGAGCGCGGCGGCGCCGCATCGCGCCGGCTTCGTCACGCTCGTCGGCCGGCCGAACGTCGGCAAGTCGACGCTCCTGAACTGCCTCGTCGGCACTAAGCTGGCGGCGGTTTCGGCGAAGCCGCAGACGACGCGCAACCGCATCGTCGGCATCGCCACGCGCCCCGGAGCGCAGATCGTGCTCGTCGACACGCCCGGCATCCACGCGGGCAGCACCCCGCTGAACAGCCGGATGGTCGCGACGGCGCGCCAGTCGCTCGGCGACGCCGACGTTGCCGTGCTGGTGGTGGACGGGGCAAGCGGGCTCGTGCCCGGCGACCGCGAGGTCGTGACCGAGGTGGGCCGGCGCGCGCGCGTCGTCGCGGTCAACAAGACCGACAGCGCCAGCCAGGGCGCCCTGCTCGCGACCTGCGCCGAGGTCGCCCGGCTCCTGCCCGACGCCGAGGTCGTGCCGGTAAGCGCCCTCACCGGCGACAACGTCGAGCGCCTGGTCGAGCTGGTCGTCGCGTGCCTTCCGGAGGGTCCGATCCTGTATCCGGCCGATCAGGTGAGCGAGCAGAGCGAGCGCTTCCTCGCCTCCGAGATCATCCGTGAGAAGATCATCGAGCAGACGCGCGACGAGCTGCCGTATACGACCGCCGTCGTGATCGACGCCTTTCGCGAGGAGCCAACGCGCGATCTGCTCGTCATCCAGGCGACGGTGCTCGTCGAGCGCGCGACGCAGAAGGGCATCGTCATCGGCGAGCGCGGGCGGCGGATCCGCGACATCGGGCAAGCGGCGCGGCTCGAGCTCGAGGCCGTCTTCAGCTGCCGCGTCTTCCTCGAGCTGTACGTGAAGGTCGTGCGCGAATGGAGCAAGGACCCGCGTGTCCTCCGTGAGCTCGGGCTCTAGGCGGCGGCCGGCCCGGCGCCCGGCCACGCGACGGCCGGGAGCCCGCCCCGCACCGAAAGGGGCGCCGGTCGAGCCGCGCCCGCTCTCGGGCGCCGGCCTGCCGCGGGTCGTACTCGTCGGCCGGCCGAACGCCGGCAAGTCGACGCTCTTCAACCGTCTGCTGCGGCGGCGGAAGGCACTGGTCGATCCGACGCCCGGCGTGACCCGCGACGCCAATGAGAGCGTGGCCGTCCTCGGCGATGGCGCCGTGCTGCTCGTCGACACGGGCGGCTTCGAGGCGGAGGGTGCGGCAGGCCTCGACCTCGCGGTGCGTGACCGGAGCTTCGCCGCGATCGCCGACGCGGCGCTCGTGCTCTACGTGCTCGACGGGGCCGCCGGCCTCTCGGCAGCCGACGAGGCGGCGGCGCGCGAGCTGCGGCGGCGCGGTGCGCCGGTGCTCTTCGTGGTGAACAAGCTCGACTCGGCGCGGCGCGAGGCCGGCGCCGGCGAGTTCTTCCGTCTCGGCGCCGACGACCTCGTGCAGGTCTCCGCCGAGCACGGACACGGCATCTCCACCCTCGTCGAGGAGATCCAGCGGCGCGTGCCGCAGGTCGCCCCGCAGGCGGACGAGGCGCGCGCCATCCGGGTGGGCATCGTCGGGCGGCCGAACGTCGGCAAGTCGTCCCTGGTGAACCGGCTCCTCGGTTACGCGCGCACGCTCGTGCACGAGATCGCCGGCACGACGCGTGACGCCGTCGACACCCTCCTCGAAGCGGACGGCGCGCGCTATCTGCTCATCGATACCGCCGGCATGCGGCGGCGCGCGCGCGTGCACGAGCGGCTCGAGAAGTTTGCCAACGCCAAGGCGATCGAGGCGCTCGGCCGGGCGGACGTCGTGGTCGTGGTGCTCGATGCGGCCGAGGGCGCGACGGACCAGGACATGCGCATCGCGACGCGCGCCTGGGACGAGGGACGGGCGGTCGTGGTCGTCGCGAACAAATGGGATCTCCGGACGGGGGCGGCGAAGGCGTTCGTCGAGAGCCTGCGCGAGCGCTATCCGAGCCTGCTCGACGTGCCGGTGCTCACGGTGTCGGCGCGAACGGGGGAAGGGGTCGGGGCGCTCCTGCCGGCCGTGCGCCGTGTGGCCGCGGCGCACGACGTCGAGATGCAGACGGCGCGCCTCAACGAGGTGCTCGCCGCAGCGATCGGCGCCAAGGAGCCGCCCGCGGTCGGCGGGCGCCGGCCGCGCCTCTTCTACGCGACGCAAACCGCGCGCCGGCCGCCGACGATCACCGTCTTCACGAGCGCGCCGACGGCGATCCATCCGAGCTACCACCGGTATCTGCAGAAGCGCTTCGCCGAGGCCTTCCGGCTGAGCGGCACGCCGGTGCGGGTGCAGTTCCGGGGGCGGCGGTGACCGTCCGCCGGAGCCGCGCCGAGTCGGCACCGCTGCCAGAAGGCGCGCGGGCGCGCCTCGCCGTCCGCGACGTGCCGACACGTGTCTGGGACGTCCTGCGCGACGCGGGGCGGAAGTTCTACGCCGACGACGGCCCGACGCTCGCTGCCGCGATCTCGTTCTACGCGCTGCTGTCGCTGATCCCGGTGCTGTTCTTCGTGATCGCGATCATCGGCTACGTGGTCGGCTCGTCGCAGGAGACCTTCCAGGCGGTGGTGTCGTCGGTCCGGGAGTTCATCCCGCACCTGAGCGACGACTTCACCCACAACCTCGAGTGGGTGGTGGCGAACCGCGGCCGCATCTCCTGGCTCGGCCTCGGCAGCTTGACGGTCGCGTCGGGGCTCGTGTTCCACGCCGTCGAGTTCGCGCTCGACCGCATGTTCGCGGTCGACAAGCGGCGAAGCTTCGTGCGCTCGCGCCTCCTCTCGATGAGCATCGTGGTCGCGATGGGGCTCGTGCTGCTGTTCTCGTTCTACGTCGGCGTGATCTTCCACGCGCTGCACGCCGACCCGCAGCAGCGTGAGCTGATCCGCCTCGCGCGCGGCCTGCGGCTCCAATACCTCTTCTCGGTGCTGCTCGTGCTCGCCACGTTCACGCTCTCGCTGCGCGTCTTCCCGCACGCGCACGTCGGCCTGCGCGAGGCGTTCCTCGGCGCCTGCGTCGGCACGTTCCTCTGGGAGGTCGCGCGCCGCTTCTTCCTCTGGTACCTCGCGAACCTCGCGCAGTTCTACGTCGTGTACGGCTCGCTCGGCGCGCTCGTCGCGGTGATGGTGTGGATCTACTTCTCGGCGACGATCTTCCTCTACGCCGCCGAGTGCGTCGTACTGCTGCGCCAGCGTCTGCGCTGACGCAGCAGCGTCACGCCCCTACTGGATGCCGGTGCAGCTACAGGTGCCGTCCGGCGGCTGCGTCGGCTGGCAGACGCCGCCCTGGTTCGGACAGAAGCCGCCGCACGTCGTGCCGTCGCCGGCGCACTCCTGGGCCGGCGGTACGCAGGCGCAGGCGCCAGTGCCAGGGTTCTGCGGATCGGTCGGGACGAAGAGGCAGATGTTCGTCGGGTCGTCGCACGAGCCGCCGCACAGGCCGCCGTCGAGGCCGCAGGGCGGCAGCTGCACGCAGCCACAGTCGTTCGGGTCGGCGCTCAGCTGATCGCACTCGGAGCCCGGCCCGCAGTTTCCGTCGCAGGCCTGGACGTCGGGGTCGGGGTTGAAGGCGCAGCTCGGTGTGAAGGTGGGCGTCGGGGTCGGCGTCTGACCGTTGCCGGGGGTCGCCGTCGCCGTGTCGGTCGGCGTCGGCGTCGTGGTCGGCGTCTCGGTGGCAGTGAGCGTGGGCGTCGCCGTCACGGTCGGCGTGGCCGTAAGGGTTGGCGTGGCGGTCAGCGTCGGTGTCGCCGTGAGCGTCGGTGTCGCGGTGTGCGTCGGCGTCGCCGTGAGTGTGGGCGTTGCCGTGAGCGTCGGTGTCGCAGTGTGCGTTGGCGTCGCGGTTGCCGTGAGCGTGGCGGTCGCGGTGACGGTCGGCGTGGCGCTCAGTGTGGACGTGGCGGTGACGGTCGCGGTTGCCGTGACGCTCGGCGACGCCGTGCGCGTCGGGCTGGGCGACGCCGTGAGCGTGGCGGTCGCGGTGACCGTCGGCGTCGCGCTCGGAGTGGCGACGGGCGGCGTGGTGGTGCCGGTCGCCGTGGGCGACGGTGTCACCGAGGCCGTCGGCGACGGCGTGGGTGACACCGAGGCCGTCGGGGTGGGCGACGCCACCTGCAGGTGCGACGGGATGCACAGCTCCGTCGGCCGGAAGAGCGGGAACGAGTCGTCGCCGAGCTGGTTGTGGAGGAAGATCGTGCCCGGCGGCATGAACGGGGCGCTCAGCTCGAGCCGCACCTGGTAGCAGAGGAGCGCTGCGGTCGGATCGACGAAGCCCTCGCCGTTCTTGTTGGCGGCGAGGCAGAGACGGCGCGGACGCTTCAGATCGACCGTCAGCGGGCTGAACTGGTCCTGCACGCTCACCCCGACGACCCGCTGCTTGCCGCGCGTCTGGTAGCACTTGAAGTGATCGACCGTGGGCGGGCCGGCGAGCGGCGGCGGCGGACCCGTCAGGCTCTTCGATGAGGGCAGGAAGAAGTAGTCGGGCCGCGAGAGATCGACCGTGACCGAGCCGAACTGGTTCACCACGGTGACGTCGGGGATGCGGACGCTGCGCGGCTGGGTCTGGTGCATGCGGAAGCCGTCGAGATGGACGGCGTGCGACGGCGCGGTCGGATCCTCGTTGTTCTTGTCGGCGGGCGCGCAGAAGCGGTGCGGCTTGATCAGCATCACCGTGCTCGGCCCGAACGCGTCGACCAGGGAGATGCCCGTCACGATGTGGGTGGGCGCGTGGCCCTCGTAGCACTGGAAGTGGTCGAGCGGTGGGGGCCCGAATTGGCAGGGCGCGCTCGGCGACGGCGCGGTGAGGAACGGCGTCGCGTCGACGTTCGCCGTGGCGGCGTCGCAGCCCGAGGTGTTGGGGCCGGTGGCGCAGCCCCACCAGTTGTTCTCGGCCGCGCCGTCGGTGCTGGTGGAGGCGCTCGTCAGGTCGTCGATGCCGTCGGGCACATTGCCGGAGAAGTTGTTCTGGTGCGCCGCGGTTCCGGTGGTCGCACCCGGGGTGCCGTCGTCGTCGATGCGCAGCCCGCCGAAGGGCGTCACGACGCAATCGCTGACGCAGGGGTCGAAGGTGGGCGGGTTGGTGCCGTTGGCGAGGAAGCAGTTCGAGGTGATCGAGGCGCCGCTCGTGCCGTTCCGGATCTCGACCCCGCTCCGGCCGTTGTTGGTGAAGACGTTCTGCGCGATCTGTGTGCCGCTGGCGCCGAAGTCGATGACGCCCGCCTTGGCATTGTGGGTGAACGTGTTGCCGGTCACCTGATCGCCGCTGTCGCCGGTGTCGATGATCAGGCCGATGCCCGTGTCGTGAATCTTGTTGTTGCTGACAGTGTTGTTGTCCGAGCCGCCGCCCTGGAAGTAGACGCCGAAGGTGAACTGGTTCTTGCTCGGGTCGGGGTTCAAGCTGATCTCGTTGCCGCTGATGCTGTTGCCGTCGGCGTCGGAGAAGCCGAGCAGGATGCCCCAGCCGCCGCCGGCGTTGCCGTCGTCGAATGTCGGGTTGGTGATGATGTTGTTGGTGATGACCTGGTTCTTGCTGTCGGCGGCGCCGTCGGCCGTGATCAGGTTGGTCGTGGCGTCGGTTTCGAGGATGGTGAAGCCGTCGATGGTGACGCCTGAGCTCGAGAGCGTGAGGAGCGAGATCGGGCCGCCGGGGCAGCTCGTGGGCAGGCAGTGGCCACCATTCACGCTGATGCTGGTCGTCGCGGCGCCGGCCGTGGACTTGAGGACGATAGACTTGTCGATGTCGAGGCCGGGTGAGCCGGAAACGACGCTGCCGTGGCCGGCGGTGACCGTCTCGGCATAGGTGCCCGGACCGACGAGAACGGTGTCGCCGGAGCTCGCGGCGTCGACCGCGCCCTGGATCGACGACGCGGACGCGGTGCATGAGCCGTCGATGCCGGTGTTGGGCACGCAGATGACGGCGGCGGACGAGGCGCGCGCGGCGATCAGCGGCAACAGCGGGACGAGCAGCAGCGACACGACAACGGCGGGACGCGACAGGTGCGCGCGCATACACAACCCCCTCTCCACTCCACGAGAAGAATCCAGGACCCGGACGAAGCTGCGACGTTCATGCAGAGCGTCGCGGATTTCGTCAAGTGAAATCTTCGCAGGCAGGGGTGCCGAAGCGCGCGGCGGGCAGCGAGGTCAGCGCACGCCGGCGGCGCGGTACTCGGCGGCGACGCGCGCGTAGTTCGTCGCCGAGGTGAGGAGGCCGGCGCGCTCCTCGTCGGTGAGCGCGCGGGCGACGCGCGCCGGGCTGCCGAGCACGAGCTGGCCCGGCTGAACCCGCGTGCCCGGCGTCACGACGGCGCCGGCGCCGATCAGGCACTCGTCGCCGACCACGACGCCGTCCAGCACGATCGCGCCCATGCCGACGAGCACGCGGTCGCCGATCGTGCAGCCGTGGACGATTGCGCCGTGGCCGATCGTGACGTCCTCGCCGACGGTCGTGGCGGCGCGACCGGTCAGCACGTGCAGGGTCGCGTGATCCTGCACGTTCGTGCCGCGGCCGATGCGGATCGGAAAGACGTCGCCGCGGACGACGGCGTGGAACCACAGGCTCGCCTCGGCGCCGATCTCGACGTCGCCGATCACGACGGCGCTGTCGGCGACGAAGACCGACGGATCGAGGCGCGGCGCGACCCCGCGAAAAGGCGCGATCATGCGCGCGTCGCTAGCACGCGCTTGTCCTTCTTTCGAGCTTCTGCTACTCAAAACCATGGACGGTCATTTCAACTCTCGACGGTCTCATCCAAGCCCCGTTTGCCGCGCGCGACGGGGCTTTCGCGTTTCTGGGGTGCCCCGCGCCACGCGGGTTGGAGGATCCCATGGACGTGCGTGATCTGGCGGAAGGCCTGACCTTCGACGACGTGCTCCTCGTCCCCGCGGCCAGCTCCATCGTGCCGCGCGACGCCGACATCTCCACCCGCTTGTCGCGGCGCATCCGGCTGAACGTCCCGCTCGTCTCCGCCGCGATGGATACGGTCACCGAGTCGCGCATGGCGATCGCCATCGCGCAGGAGGGTGGCATCGGCTTCGTCCACCGCAACATGCCGATCGCGGCGCAGGCCCTCGAGGTGGAGAAGGTCAAGAAGTCGGAGAGCGGCATGATCTCCGACCCGGTGACGGTGAACCCCGAGCAGCGCATCGAAGACGCGCTCGCCGTCATGCAGCGCTACCACATCTCGGGCCTGCCGGTGACGCAGAACGGCCGCCTCGTCGGCATCCTCACGCACCGCGATCTGCGCTTCGAGCGCCGTCTCGATCGCAAGGTCGGCGACGTCATGACCAAGGACAACCTGGTCACCGCCAAGCCCGGCGTGAGCCTCGAGCAAGCCAAGGAGATCCTGCACGCCAACCGCATCGAGAAGCTCCTCGTCGTCGACGACGAGTACCGCCTGCGCGGCCTGATTACGGTCAAGGACATCCAGAAGACGATCGAGTACCCGCTCGCATGCAAGGACGATCTCGGCCGGCTGCGCTGCGGCGCCGCGGTCGGCGTCGGACCCGACCGCGAGGAGCGGGTCGAGGCGCTGCTGCGGGCAGGCGTCGACGTCGTCGCCGTCGACACGGCGCACGGCCACTCGCAGAACGTCCTCGACGCCGTCCGCGACATCAAGGCCAACCATCGCGACCTCGAGATCGTCGCCGGCAACGTCGGCACCGAGGATGGCGCGCGGGCGCTGGTGAAGGCGGGCGCCGACGGCATCAAGGTCGGCATGGGCGTCGGCTCGATCTGCACGACGCGCATCATCTCCGGCGTGGGCATGCCGCAGCTCACCGCCGTGCTCGGCGCGGTGAAGGGCGTCGCCGGCTCGGACGTGCCGATCATCGCCGACGGCGGCGTCCGCTGGTCGGGCGACATCACCAAGGCGATCGCCGCCGGTGCGCACTCCATCATGATCGGCAGCCTCTTCGCCGGCACCGAGGAGAGCCCAGGCGAGACGATCCTCTACCAGGGCCGCACCTACAAGCTGTATCGCGGCATGGGCTCGATCGAGGCGATGAAGGAAGGCAGCCGCGATCGCTACTTCCAGGGCGACGAGCCCGACGTGAAGCTCGTGCCCGAGGGCATCGAGGGCCGCGTCGCCTACAAGGGCAGCCTGTCGTTCAACATCCATCAGCTGGTCGGCGGGCTGAAGGCCGGCATGGGCTACTGCGGCTGCCGCAACCTCGGTGACCTCCAGACGCAGACGCGCTTCCTGCGGATCAGCGCGGCCGGCATGCGCGAGAGCCACGTCCACGACGTCGTCGTCACCAAAGAGGCGCCGAACTATCGACTCGAATAGGGCGCCGCGCGGGCGCGGGGAAGTGGGTGGTGCGCGATGATTCTCGTCCTCGACTTCGGTAGCCAGTACACGCAGCTGATCGCCCGCCGCATCCGCGAGCAGCACGTCTACTGCGAGATCCATCCGTACAATCTCTCCGCGGAGCGTGCCCGGGCGCTGCGGCCCGAGGGCATCATCCTCTCGGGGGGGCCGGCGAGCGTCTATGCACAGGGCGCGCCGCTTCCCGACCCGGCGATCCTCAACCTTGGCGTGCCGGTGCTCGGCGTCTGCTACGGCATGGGCGTCCTCACCGTGCAGGCGGGCGGCACGGTGGCGCGCTCGTCGCACCGCGAGTTCGGCCACGCGCGCGTGCAGGTGTGTGACGCCTCGGACCTCTTCGCCGGGCTCGACATCGCCCCCGAGGGCCTCGCCGTGTGGATGAGCCACGGCGACCGCATCGAGAGCGTACCGGCCGGCTTCGAGGTCCTGGCGTCGAGCGGCAACTCGCCGGTCGCCGCGTTCCGCGACCCGGCACACCATCGCTACGGCATTCAGTTCCACCCGGAGGTGGCACACACCGACCAGGGCACGGCCATCTACCGCAACTTCCTCTTCCGCATCTGCCATGCCGAGCCGACCTGGACGATGGAGAACTTCATCGACCAGGAGGTCGAGCGCATCCGCGCCCAGGTGAAGGAGGCGCGCGTGATCTGCGCGCTCTCGGGCGGCGTCGACTCCGCGGTGGCGGCGGCGATCGTCGATCGCGCGGTCGGTGACCGGCTCACCTGCGTCTTCGTCGACAACGGCGTGCTGCGCACCAACGAGGCCGTGCGCGTCGCGCAGGCGTTCCGGGCGCGCTTTGGCAAGCGCCTGCGCGTCGTCGACGCGACGGAGCGCTTCCTCGCAGCGCTCGACGGCGTCGAGGATCCGGAGGCCAAGCGGCGCGCCATCGGCCGCACCTTCATCGAGGTCTTCGAGGCCGAGGCGCACTCCATCCCCGGGGTCGCGTTCCTCGCCCAGGGCACACTCTACCCGGACGTCATCGAGTCGGTGTCGTTCAAGGGCCCGTCGGCGACGATCAAGAGCCACCACAACGTGGGCGGCCTGCCCGAGCGCATGGCGCTCAAGCTGGTCGAGCCGCTACGTGAGCTCTTCAAGGACGAGGTGCGCGAGCTCGGCCGACTCCTCGAGGTCCCCGACGAGATCCTGGGCCGCCAGCCGTTCCCCGGCCCGGGTCTCGCGATCCGCATCCTCGGCACGGTGACGCGCGACCGCCTCGATCTGCTGCGCGCGGTCGACAGCATCGTCGTCGAGGAGACGAAGGCCGCCGGCCTCTATCGCACGCTCTGGCAGTCCTTCGCAGTCCTGCTGCCGGTGAAGACCGTGGGCGTGATGGGCGACGAGCGGACGTATGAGAATGTCGTCGCCGTCCGCGCCGTGGAGAGCGTGGACGGCATGACCGCCGACTGGGCGCGCCTGCCGTACGACTTCCTCGCCAAGCTCTCGAACCGCATCATCAACGAGATCACCGGCGTGAACCGCGTGGTCTACGACATCTCCTCGAAGCCTCCCGCCACGATCGAGTGGGAGTAGGACGTTCGCCTGTTGAAACGGACGCCGCGGTGGGAGCGAATTGAGGGGTAGGCCAGCCCCGCGACCGTCGCTACAACTGCCTCATGGGATCGAAACGCCTGCGAGCCGAGGACAAGGCCGCCATGGAGTTGCGGGATTTGATCGCCGGGATCCGGCCGATCCATTCCACCGCTGAACGCATTCGACTCCGGTCACGGCAGCTGCGAGAAGAGTCCCAGGGGCTGCCTCAGACGGCCGCGCCCCCGCGGCGTTCTGACCGCCGCTGACCCGGAACGGCGTTCCCCACCATTCTGCCTGCCTACAGCTCGCTCGGGCCGCAGCGTCACCACGGCGTTGGCGGACATGCTGTGGTGGTCTCGTGCCCCGCGATCAGCAGTCCGTGGACCACGTTGACGATCTCGCGAACGGACAATTCGTTCTCATCCTGCCGACTGACGCGGACCAGGTCTCCGACGAAGTTCAGGGGGACTGGCCAATGCGCGTTCGACGAAGGCCTCGGTGTACTTCCAGTACTCGAGCAGCCCCGGGCTCTTTGCGCGGTGCTATCGTCGATGAGCATGGACGTCAGCGAACAGGCTCCGCGGAGTTAGGCCCCGTTCAAAACGTCGATTGATCAGATTGCCCGTCCTGGGCTACTTCCATGAGCTGACGGATTGCGCGATGCCGGCCCCCGTCGCCTCGCGCCGACCCGTCCCCTCACTATGAGTCGCAGACGAATCCTGGTCACCGGCGCTGCCGGGGCAATCGGCGCCGTGCTCGCACGACGTCTCCTCGAGCTCGGGCACGAGGTCCACGTCGTGCTCAAGCGCTCGTCGCCGAGCTGGCGTCTCGCGGACGTGCAAGCCGAACTGCGCGTACACCACACCGACCTCGTCGATGAGGATGCCGTCGGCGTGCTCGTCGCCGCGGCCAAGCCCGAGGTCATCTACCATCTCGCCACGCATGGCGCCTATCCGTTCCAACGGAATGCCGACGGCATCATCCAGACCAACATTCTCGGGACCTGGAATCTGCTCAAGGCTTCGGAGCGGACCGAGTACGAGCTGTTCGTGAACACCGGCAGCTCGTCCGAATACGGGTTCAAGGACTACGCCATGCGCGAGACCGATCTGCTCGAGCCCAACAGCTACTACTCGGTCGCCAAGTGTGCGCAATCGTTGCTCTGCCAGTACGCGGCGAAGCTGGGGGCGCGACCGATCAATACGTTACGTCTCTTCAGCGTATACGGACCGTTCGAGGAGCCGTCGCGTCTCGTCCCCACGGTCATCCGTCAATGCCTCGAGGGGGTCGATTTGGCCCTGGTCGATCCGGATACCGCCCGCGATTTCGTGTACGTCGAGGACGTCGTCGAGGCGTATCTGCGCATCGACGAGCTCGGCGCGCTCTCGGGCGAGATCATCAACGTCGGCACCGGGGTCCAGCGCACGCTGCGCGAGGTCGTGGACATCGTCATGCACGAGACCGGCGCGACCATCCGCTGCGAGTGGGGGGCGATGCCGGCTCGAGACTGGGACGCGAAGACGTGGGTGGCGGATTGCACGAAGAGCCGGCGGCTCCTCGGCTGGTACCCGGCGACCTCGTTGCGTGAGGGTCTGGGCAAGACGGTGCGATGGATGCGCGAGCGGCGGCCGGAGTGATGACGTCGCACGCACGGGAGTCCGTCGCCGCGGATGTGACGATGCGGCCGACGTTGTGCCCGCTCTGCCGCACGAACGGCTTCGATCACGAGGTCTATGCGAGGAACTTCGAGATCGAGGCGGTGTCCGCCGCGGTCTTCTCGGCGCGCCGGCTCCCCGACCGACTGCACTACCGGATGGTCCGGTGCGGGCAATGCGGACTCCTGCGGTCCGATCCGATCCTGACCGGTGACGTGCTCGCCGCCTTGTACGCCAAGAGCGAGTTCACCTATGCGGCAGAGGCGCCGTTCACATCCGCGACCTACGCGCAGTATCTGCTCCGCGCGTTGCCGCTGGTGTCGCAGCGCGGCCGCTTGCTCGAGATCGGATGCGGGAACGGCTTCTTTCTCGACGAGGCGATCCGTGCCGGCTTCACCGACGCACGCGGTGTCGAGCCGAGTGTCGCCGCCGTCCGCCAAGCGCCGGAGCGCTGGCGCGAAAAGATCCAGCTCGGCCTCTACGAGGTTACGAGCTATCCGGCACGTCATTTCGACGTTGTCTGCGGCTTCCAGGTCCTCGATCATGCTCCGGATCCTGTGGCGTTGGTCGAGGCCTGCCGTGAGCATCTCACACCGGGTGGCGTGGCGCTGTTCATAAACCACGATGCCGGCGCGCTCTCGGCGCGGCTCCTCGGCGAGCTGAGCCCGATCGTCGACGTGGAGCATACGGCCCTCTTCGACCGCCGCACCATGCGTCGGCTCTTCGAACAGGGCGGACTCGCCGTTGAGGAGATCTTCGCCGTCCGGAACACCTATCCGCTCAGCTACTGGGCGAAGCTGGCGCCCCTCCCCGCGGCGCTGAAGCGGTTGCTTCTCGCAGGATTGGCGCGCACCCGCCTCGCGCAGCTTCCGCTCACGCTCAGCGCCGGGAATCTCGGCCTCATCGCGGTCAAGCGCTGACGATGTCCTCCGCCGGGCGCTCCTCCATGCCGATCGGCGAGCTCCTCGCGCGCGCGCGCGCGGTGCGTGCCGCCGTCGTTCGCATGGCGCATACCGGCGGGACACCGCACGTCGGCTCGGCGCTGTCGTGCGTGGACATTCTGATCGCCCTCTACTTCCACGCCATGCGTATCGATCCGTCGAAGGGCGGCCCTGCCGACGATATGTTCGTGATGAGCAAGGGGCACGGCTGCATGGCGTACTATGCCACGCTCGCGGAACGCGGCTACTTTCCGCCGGCGCTGCTCGCGACGTATGCCCGCGACGGGGGCACATTGCCGGAGCACCCGATGCCCGGTGGCGCACCGGGAATCGAGGTCGCCACCGGCTCCCTCGGCCATGGTCTGCCGATCGCGGCGGGGCTGGCGCTGGCGCGTGGGCTCGATGGTCGCGACGGACGCGTCTTCGTCCTGCTCAGCGACGGTGAGTGCAACGAAGGGAGTGTCTGGGAAGCGGCGATGTTCGCGGCCGGCCGACGTCTCGATAACCTGGTGGCGCTCATCGACTACAATGGTCTGCAGGCGATGGGCCGCTGCGACGAGATCACCGCGCTCAGCCCTCTCGCCGATAAGTGGCGTGCGTTCGGTTGGGCAGTTCGGGAGATCGACGGGCACGACGTGGCGGAACTCGTGCACGCGCTCGACGAACTGCCGTTCGAGCCGCGCCGTCCGAGCATGATCGTCGCGCATACCGTGAAGGGCAAGGGCGTGTCCTTCATGGAGGATGACACGGAATGGCACTACCGATCGCCGAGTACCGACGAGCTGGCGCGCGCCCTCGAAGAGATCGGCGGCTAGGGGCATGCGCAACGCGTTCGTACGGGCGCTCACCGATGCCGCAGCCACCGATCCCCGCGTCGTGCTCCTGACCGGCGATCTCGGGTTCAAGCTCTTCGACGAATTCGCCGCGTGCTATCCCGGACGATTCGTGAACGTCGGCGTCGCCGAGGCGACCATGGCCGGGGTCGCCGCCGGGCTCGCGCTGGCGGGGAAACGTCCCTTCATCTACTCGATCGCGCCCTTCGTCACGCTCCGCTGCTACGAGCAGATCCGCGACGACATCTGCTATCACCGCGCCAGCGTCGTCGTCGTCGGCGTCGGAGGCGGATACAGCTACGGCCCCAACGGGCCGACGCACCACGCGCTTGAGGACATTGCCGTCATGCGGGTGCTGCCGCACATGACGGTCATCTGTCCCGGAGACCCGGCGGAAACGGTCGCGGCGGTGCACGCCCTGCTCGCGCACGGCGGACCGGCATACCTGCGGCTCGGCCGGGCAGGTGAGCCGTCCGTGCACGAAGGTCCGGTCGCGTTTCGTGTCGGCGAGAGTCTCGTGATCCGCGAGGGCGGCGACGTCACCCTGCTGTCCACCGGCAACATGCTGGCGACCACCCTCGCCGCGGCCGACCTCCTTGCGCGCCGTGGCATCGCCTGCGAGGTGGTGAGCATGCCGACCGTCAAGCCGCTGGACGTTGATCGGATCGATGTCGCGGCACGCACGACGCGCTTCCTGGCGACCGTCGAGGAGCACTCGATCGTCGGCGGCTTCGGCAGCGCCGTGGCGGAGCAGCTGGCCGCGAGCGGCGCCGCCGGGCGCCTGTGGCGCTTCGCGGCGCCGGACCTTTTCTCGTCGACCTGCGGTGACCAGGCCTATCAGCGCCGCATGTGCGGCCTCACCCCCGAGGCGATCGCGGATCGGCTCGCGGCGCTGCTCGCGGCCGCGCCATGAGCGCGCCAGAGCTGCAGCCTCCGAAGCTCTCCGTGATCATCGCGTGCTACATGGACGGGCCCGCGATTCCCCACATGTACGAACGATTGACGCGGACGTTCGCCGATCTTCCGGTGATTCCCGAGATCATCTTCGTCAACGACGCCAGCCCCGACGGGTCGGAGGAGATTCTGCACGAGCTCGCCCGCCGTGACCCGCGCGTGGTGACCATCAACCACACCAGGAACTTCGGCTCGCAGGCGGCGTTCACCAGTGGGATGAAGCTCTGCAGCGGTGACATCGTCGTGCTCATGGACGGCGATCTTCAAGATCCCCCGGAGCTGATTCCGGCGCTCTTCGAGAAATGGCGCGAGGGCTACGAGGTGGTCTACGGCGTGCGCATGAAGCGCGAGGCGTCGCGATTTCTACAGCTCGCCTACAAGCTCTTCTACCGGGTGTTTCACGCCCTCAGCTACGTCGACGTGCCACACGACGCGGGAGACTTCTCGCTGATGGATCGCAAGGTCGTCGACGCGATCAACGCGATGGAAGAGCGCGACCGCTTCCTACGCGGCTTGCGCGCCTGGGTCGGCTTCAGGCAGACCGGCGTTGCCTATGTCCGCCCGGAGCGCATGTTCGGCGTCACGACCAATAGCCTCCGCAAGAACTTTGCATGGGCGCGCAAGGGCATCTTCTCCTTCTCGTTCGTTCCGCTGGAGATCATCTTCTACCTCGCCCTGGGGATGGCGGGCGTTGCCGCGCTTCTTCTCATCGCCTACGTCGGCCTCTACTTCTTGATCCCGCGGGCCCCGAGCGGCTTCATGACGCTCCTGACGCTGGTGCTTGCGATCGGCGCCATTCAACTCTTCTGCCTGGCCGTGATCGGCGACTACGTCGCGCGAGTGCTCGAGGAGGTGAAGCAGC
>DASXLI010000110.1:0-32516 GCA_036496285.1 Binatia bacterium | reverse complement strand
CGAGCGGTGCCCGGCCGCCGCGCGTGCTGGCGCTCGATGCGAGCGTGCACGAGACGCGATTTGAAATGCCGACACCCCTTTGGTAGCTCTGTTCGATTCCGAAAGTCGCTGCATGAAGACCCTCGGGGGCGTCAAAGGATTCCACGACATCGTCCCACCGGAGAGCGAGCGGTTCACGGCCCTCGAGCACCGTCTGCGCGACGTCCTGCGATCGTACAACTACGACGAGATCCGCGTGCCGGTCGCGGAGCGCACGGAGCTCTTCGCGCGCTCGCTCGGTGAGACGACGGACATCGTCGAGAAGGAGATGTACACCTTCGACGACCGCGACGGGACGTCGCTGACCTTGCGGCCCGAGGGCACGGCCTCGGTGGTGCGCGCGGCGATCGACGCCGGGCTGGCGCAGCGCGAGCGCGTCGCCAAGCTCTACTACATGGGGCCGATGTTCCGTCGCGAGCGCCCGCAGAAGGGCCGCTCGCGACAGTTCCACCAGGTCGGCGCCGAGCTGATCGGCCGCGACGACCCGACCGCCGACGCGGAGACCGTCACCCTGTTCGCCGACTGCCTGGCGGCGGCCGGCGTCCCGTCGTCGCGCATCGTGCTCAACTCCCTCGGCGACGCCGAGTGCCGCCCCGCGTATCGCGCGGCGCTCACCGCCTATGGCGAGGCGCACCGCGAGGAGCTGTGCGAGAACTGCCGGCAGCGCCTCGCCCGCAATCCGCTTCGCCTCCTCGACTGCAAGGAGGAAGGCTGCCGGCGTGCGATGGCGGGCGCGCCGCTCATGACCGATCACCTCTGCGCCGCCTGCCGGATGCACTTCGACGAGGTGCAGGCGCTCCTGCGCGTCGCCGGTGTGGCCTTCGACCTGAACCCGCGGCTCGTGCGCGGGCTCGACTACTACGTGCGCACGGCGTTCGAGGCCGTGGCGTCGAACCTGGGCGCGCAGAACGCGGTCGGCGGCGGCGGGCGCTATGACGGCCTGGTCGAGGCGCTCGGCGGACCGCCGCTCGCCGGCATCGGCTTCGCCGTCGGCGTGGAGCGTCTCCTGCTCGCTGCCGACACGGCGGCACCGGAGACGCGGGCGGAGACGTGCGTGATCCCGCTCAGCGATGCGGCGGCCGCACCGGCCTTCCATCTGGCGCACAGCCTGCGCGCGACCGGCATGCGCTGCGAGCTCGAGGCCCCCGGGCGGAGCGTCAAGAGCGCGATGCGGCGCGCCGACAAGCTCGGGGCGCGCTTCGCGCTGCTCGTCGGCGACGACGAGCTGCGCGAGCGCCGCGCCACCGTGCGCGACATGCGCCAGCAGCGCGACCACCGCTGTGTGCTCGCGCTCGACGCCGACGGCGACGCGGCGCGGGCGCTCCTCGCGTCGCTCGCGGCCGACGCGGCGAAAGGAGCGACGGGTGTCTGAAAGCGTGGAGTCCCTCGGCGATTGGACGCGCAGTGATTGGGCGGGAACCCTCCGTCCGACCGACGTCGAGCGCGAGGTCACCGTCATGGGCTGGGTGCACGGCCGGCGCGATCACGGCGGCGTCATCTTCCTCGACGTGCGCGACCGCAGCGGCCTCGTTCAGGTCGTGCTCGATCCCGAGCGCTGCGCCGAGGCGCATGCGCGCGGCGCCGGCGTCCGCCTCGAGTACGTGGTCGCGGTGCGCGGCCGCGTCGTGCCGCGCTCGCCGGAGACCGTCAACCCGAATCTGCCGACGGGCGCGGTCGAGATCGTCGCACGCGAGCTCCGCCTGCTGAACGACGCGCGGCCGAGCCCGTTCCCGATCGAGGACGCGATCGAGGCGGCGGAGAGCGTCCGCCTGCGCCATCGCTATCTCGACCTCCGCCGGCCGCGCATGTTCCAGAACCTCTGGCTGCGCCACCGGCTCGCCGTACGCGCCCGAGCCTACCTGGACGAGGCCGGCTTCCTCGAGGTCGAGACGCCGGTGCTCACGCGCAGCACGCCCGAGGGCGCGCGCGACTACCTCGTCCCGAGCCGGGTGCACCCGGGAAGCTTCTACGCGCTGCCGCAGTCGCCGCAGCTCTTCAAGCAGCTCCTCATGGTCGCCGGCGTCGACCGCTACTATCAGATCGCACGCTGCTTCCGCGACGAGGACTCGCGCGCCGACCGCCAGCCCGAGTTCACGCAGATCGACATCGAGATGGCGTTCATGCCCCGCGACGCGATCATGCACGTCGTCGAGGGACTGACCCTGGCGTTGTTCGCCGAGGCCGGGCTGCCGGTGCCGCCGCATCCGCTGCCGGTATTGCCCTATGACGAGGCGATGGCGCGCTTCGGCACCGACCGCCCCGACACGCGCTTCGGCCTCGAGCTCGTCGATTGCTCGCATGTCTTCGCCGGCTCCGGCTTCAAGGTGTTCCGCGATGCGCTCGCGAAGGGCGGCATGGTGAAGGCGCTCGTCGTGCCCGACGGCACAGGGATGTCGCGCAAGGATCTCGACGACCTGACGGGCTTCGTCGCCACCTACGGCGCCAAGGGCCTCGCCTGGATCCGCATCGGCGCCGAGGAATGGCAGTCGCCGATCGTCAAGTTCCTCTCCGACGACGAGCGTGCCGCGCTCACCGCGACGGCGGGCCTCGTTCCCGGCAACGTGATCCTCTTCGTCGCCGACCGCGCACGCGTGGTGCACGACGCGCTCGCGAACCTGCGTCTGCGCCTGGGTGCGCAGCTCGGCCTGATCGATCCCGGGACGCGGAGTCTCCTCTGGGTCGTTGACTTCCCGCTCCTCGAGTACGACGACGAGGCGCGGCGGCACAACGCCGTGCACCACCCGTTCACGGCGCCGCACGAGGCCGACCTCGCCCGCCTCGAGAGCGAGCCGCTCGCGGTGCGGGCGCAGGCCTACGATCTCGTGCTGAACGGCACCGAGATCGGCGGCGGCAGCGTCCGTATCCACCAGTCGAAGGTACAGGAGCGGGTGTTCGCGACGCTCGGGATCGGCCCGGAGGAGGCGCAGGCCAAGTTCGGCTTCCTGCTCGAGGCGCTCGCCTCGGGCGCGCCGCCGCACGGCGGCTTCGCGTTCGGCTTCGACCGCCTGACGATGCTCTTTGCGGGCGAGGAGTCGATCCGCGAGGTGATCGCGTTCCCGAAGACGCAGAAAGCGTTCGACGTGATGACCGAGGCGCCGAGTCCGGTCGAGGCGCGGCAGTTGCGCGAGCTCGGTATAAAGCTCGACCGGTAGAGGAGGGATGTGATGCGCGGGCTCGTGCTCACCACGTTTGCAAGATTCGCAAGGTTCGCCACGTTCGCCGTGTTCGCATCGTTCGCCGCGCTGGCCGCGTGCAATCCGGCGCCGACCAACGTCACCGTGCACCGTTTGGCCCCGGTCGCGCCGGGCTCGATCCGGCGGATCGCCGTCCTGCCGTTCACCGAGGCGGCGCTGGAGAAGCACCCGCCGGTGCCGGGCCAGGAGCCGCTGCTCGAGCCGCCGGGCGACACCGTCACGCGCGCGATGACCGAGGCGATGCAGGGCTTGACCGGCTGGCAGATCACCGACCCGCTGGTCGTCGGCGAGGCCTTCAAGCGCCTCTATGGCGAGGTGCGCGCACCGACGCACGACGAGGCGCGCGCCGTGGGCACGTTGCTCGGCGTGGACGGCGTGGTACGCGGGCAGGTGACGGCCTTCGACGAGCGCATCGGCAGCGAGCTCGCCGCCGAGCAGCCCGCGCGTGTCGACTTCGCGGCCGAGCTGATCGCCATGCCGAGCGGCGACGTCGTGTGGCAGGGCGCCTACTCCGAGCAGCAGCAGGCGCTCTCCGACAATCTCTGGAACCTCGGCGGCTTCCTGCACACGGGCGCCAAGTGGGTGCGCGCGCGCGAGCTGGCGCGGCTCGGCGCCGGCGAGGTGGCCGGCCGCCTGCACGACACCGTGATGGGCGGCGCCGCCGCCGACGCCCCGCCGCCGGTGCACTGAGCGCCGCCGCGACCGGCGGGGCGGGGCGGCCGCTAGGGCTGGAACGCGGCCGCGACCGCCGGGTGGACGATCGCGCCGTCGCTCACATTGACGCCGCGGCGGAGCGCGGCGTCGGCGCGCACCGCGGCCTCGATGCCACGGTCGGCCAGCATCAGCACGTACGTGAGCGTGGCGTTGGTGAGCGCGTAGGTCGCCGTGTGCGGGACGGCGCCAGGCATGTTGGTGACGCAGTAGTGGACGACGCCCTCGTCGACGTAGATCGGATCGCGGTGCGAGGTCGGGCGCGAGGTCTCGGAGCAGCCGCCCTGGTCGATCGAGACGTCGACCAGCGCCGAGCCCGGCCGCATGCTCGCGACCAGGGTGCGCGAGAGGAGCTTCGGCGCCTTGGCGCCGGGAATCAGCACGGTGCCGATCACGAGATCGGCGGCGCGCACCTCCTCCTCGATGTTGGCGCGGTTCGACATGACGGTGGTGACGTGGCCGCCGAGGATGTCGTGCACGTAGCGCAGCTTCGCCGGCTGCACGTCGAGGATGCTCACGTGCGCGCCGATGCCGACCGCGACCTGGCAGGCGCTGGTGCCGGCGATGCCGGCGCCGAGGATGACGATCGTCGCCGGACGGACGCCGGCGACGCCCGAGAGCAGGATGCCGCGCCCGCCGTGCGTCGCCTGGAGGCACCACGCGCCCGCCTGCACCGCGAGCTTGCCCGCGACCTCGCTCATCGGCGAGAGCAGCGGCAGCGCGCCGTCGTCGAGCTGGATCGTCTCGTAGGCGAGCGCGTGCACGCGCCGCTCGACGAGCAGCCGGGTGAGCTGCTCGTTGGCGGCGAGGTGGAGATACGTGAAGAGCACGAGGCCGGGACGCAGCCGCGGATACTCGGCGGCGATCGGCTCCTTCACCTTGACGACGAGCTCGGCGGCCCACGCCTCGTCCGCGTCGACGAGACGGGCGCCGGCGCCGGCATAGGCCGCGTCGTCGATGCTGCTGCCGCGCCCGGCGCCGTGCTCGACGAGCACCTCGTGGTGGTGCGCGCGCAGCGCGGCGACCCCGCTCGGGGTGAGCGCGACCCGGTTCTCGTCGGTCTTGATCTCCTTCGGAACGCCGACGCGCACGCGCCCATGCTACGCGCGCGCCGCGACTTTACAATGGCGGAATGCCATATATAGGTGACCGTTCCCTGAGCGCATGGGCGAGATTCTCGACGGCAAGGCAGTCGCGGAGCGTGTGCGCGCCGAGGTCGGGCGGCGGGTGACGGCGCTCGCCGAGCGCGGCATCGTTCCCGGGCTCGCGACCGTGCTCGTCGGCGACGATCCGGCGTCGCGCGTCTACGTCGGCTCGAAGGAGAAGGGCTGCGCCGCGCTCGGCATGCGCTCGTTCGGCCATCGCGTGCCGGCCGACACGACGACGCCGCAGCTCGTCGCGCTCGTCGCGGAGCTGAACGCACGCGCGGACGTCCACGGCATCCTCGTGCAGCTGCCGCTGCCGGCGGACGTCGACGAGGACGCGGTCATCCAGGCGATCGACCCCGCCAAAGACGTCGACGGCCTGACCGTCGCGAGCCAGGGACGCTTGATGACCGGCCGGCCGGGGCTGCGGCCGTGCACACCCCTCGGCGTCATGCGCCTCATCGACGAGACCGGCGTCGCGCTGCAGGGCGCGCGCGCGGTCGTGATCGGCCGGAGCACGCTCGTCGGCAAGCCCGTCGCGATGCTGCTGCTCGAGCGCCACGCCACGGTCACGCTCTGCCACTCGCGCACGCGCGACCTGCCGGGGGTCGTGCGCGAGGCGGACGTCGTCGTCGCGGCGGTCGGCCGGCCCGGGATGGTGCGCGGCGACTGGATCCGCGAGGGTGCGCTCGTGGTCGACGTCGGCATCAATCGCACGGCGGCGGGCAAGCTCGTCGGCGACGTCGCGTTCGCGGAGGCGCTGCCGCGCGCCGGGTGGATCACGCCCGTGCCGGGCGGCGTCGGGCCGATGACGGTCGCGATGCTGCTCGCGAATACCGCGGCCGCGGCGGCCGGCGGAGTCGCCGCGTGACCGGCGGCGCGACGCTGCGGCGGACGCCGCTGTACGACGCGCACCGCGCGCTCGGCGCCCGGATCGTCGAGTTCGGCGGCTGGGAGATGCCGGTCTCGTACCGCGGCATCCTCGAGGAGCATCGTGCCGTGCGGACGGCGGCCGGGCTCTTCGACGTGAGCCACATGGGAGAGATCGAGGTGCGCGGCGCGAGCGCCGGCGCGGTCTGCCAGCGTCTCACCACCAACGACGTGCGCAAGCTCGCCGACGGCCAGGTGCAGTACACGATCCTCTGCCACCCGGACGGCGGCGTCGTCGACGACGTCACGCTCTATCGCCACGACGCCGGGCGCTACTTCTTCTGCGTCAACGCCTCGAACATCGCGAAGGACCTGGCGTGGATCCGCGAGCACGCCGGCGACGCGGAGATCGTCGACCGTAGCGACGCGACGGCGCTCCTCGCGCTCCAGGGTCCGCGCGCGGCGGCGATGCTGGCGCCGCTCACCGGCGTCGCACTCGACGGCCTGCGCCCCTGGCGCTTCGCGAGCGCCACGGTCGCTGACCGCACGGCGCTCGTCTCGCGCACCGGCTACACCGGCGAGGACGGCTTCGAGCTCTATCTCGCGTCGGGTGACGCGCCCGCGCTCTGGTCGGCGCTGCTCGACGCGGCGGCGAAGGACGGCCTCGAGCCGATCGGGCTCGGTGCGCGCGACACGCTCCGCCTCGAGGCCGCGCTCGCGCTCTACGGGCACGAGCTCGACGACACGACGACGCCGCTCGCCGCGGGGCTCGCGCGCTTCATCGCGCTCGACGGCGAGGACTTCATCGGCTGCGAAACCCTGCGCCGCGAGCGGGCGACGGGCAGCCCACGGCGCCTCGTCGGGATCGAGCTGCGCGGCCCGGGCATCGCGCGCCAGGGCTACCCGGTGCTCGCCGAGGGCGCGCGCGCCGGCGCCGTGACCAGCGGCACCCAATCGCCGACGCTCGGGCGCGCCATCGCGCTCGCCTACGTCGACGCGGCGTTCGCCCGGGTGGGCAGCGACGTCGCCGTCGAGATCCGCGGGCGTGCGGTTCCGGCGCAGGTCGTTCCGACGCCGTTCTGCAAACGGCCTCAGAGGAGGGGAGCATGAACACACCGGCGAATCTTCGCTATTCCGAGGAGCATGAATGGGTTGCCGTCGAGGGCGGCGTCGCGACCGTCGGCATCACCGATTTCGCGCAGGAGGAGCTCGGCGACATCGTGTTCGTCGAGTTGCCGAACGTCGGCGACACCCTGCAGCGCGCCAAGACATTCGGCGTCGTCGAGTCGGTCAAGGCGGTGAGCGACGTCTACGCGCCGGTCGGCGGCACCGTGAAGGAGGTGAACGGCGCGCTCGGCGAGCATCCCGAGGTGATCAACGAGGACTGCTACGGCAAGGGCTGGATGGTGAAGGTCACGCTCGCCGATCCGAGCGAGGTCGATGCGCTCATGACCGCGGAACAGTACGAGGCATTCCTCGCCAAGGAGCGGGCGTAGCGCGGATGCGTTTCACCCCGCACACCGAGGCCGACGTGCAGGCCATGCTCGGCGCGATCGGCGCGTCGAGCATCGACGAGCTGTTCGCCCACATCCCGGCGGCACTGCGGGAGCGCGCGGCACTGCGCCTGCCCGCGGGGCTCGACGAGGCGGCGACGCGCGCGGAGCTCGCGGGCCTCGCCGGCACCAACGGCGGCGCCGACGGCGTTGTCTTCCTGGGCGCGGGCGCCTACCCGCACTTCATCCCGGCGGCGGTCGAGCAGATCGCGGGCCGCGCCGAGTACGCGACCGCGTATACGCCGTATCAGCCCGAGGTCAGCCAGGGCACCTTGCAAGCCACGTTCGAGTTCCAGACGGCGATCGCCGGCCTGCTCGGCATGGAGGTCGCGAACGCCGGCATGTACGACGGGGCGTCGGCGACGGCCGAGGCCGTGCTGATGACGCAGCGCCTGCGGCCGGGCCGTCCCGTCGTCGCGGTGTCGCGCGCGCTGCACCCGCAGTACCGCCAGGTCGTCGCGACCTATCTCGAAGGTCTGCCCGAGGCCGAGCTGGTCGAGGTGCCATACCGCGCCGACGGTACGACCGAGCTGCCATCGGATGCGCTCCTCGCGCGCGCGTCGTGTCTCGTGCTCGGCTACCCGAACGTGCTCGGCGCGGTCGAGGATCTCGCGACGGCCGCGGCGGCGGTGCACGCGGCAGGAGCGCTCCTCGTGAGCGCCACGGCCGAGACGCTCGCGCTGGCGCTCGTCCGCAGCCCGGGCGGCGCCGACGTCGACATCGCGGTCGGCGAGGCGCAGAGCCTCGGCCTGCCGCTCGCCTACGGCGGCCCCGGCCTCGGGGTCTTCGCCAGCCGGCAGAGCTTCATCCGCAACCTCCCGGGGCGCCTCGTCGGCGAGACCGTCGATGCTGCCGGACGGCGCGGCTACGTCCTCACGCTCGCGACCCGCGAGCAGCACATCCGCCGCGAGCGCGCGACCTCCAACATCTGCACCAACCACGCGCTCTGCGCGCTGCAGACCACGATCTACCTCTCGCTGCTCGGGCGCCACGGCCTGCGCGCGCTCGCCGAGCGCAACCTGCGCGGCGCCCACGAGCTGGCGCACCGGCTGGCTCCGGTCGGCCGCCTGCGGTTCGCGGCGCCCTTCTTCAACGAATTCGTGCTCGAGCTGCCGGACGCACGGCGACGCTGGGAGGCGGCGCTCGCGCAGAACGTGGTCGCGGGCATGCCGCTCGGCGACTGGTACCCCGAGCTCGAGGAGTGTCTGCTCGTGTGCGCCACCGAGCTGCACGATCCCGCCAGCCACACGCGGCTCGCCTCGGCGCTCGGAGTCGCGGCATGAGCGAGCGTCCGTACGCCGTGCTGCGGCCGGGTCTCCTGCCCGAGCCGCTCATCTTCGAGCGTGGCGCGGCAGGCCGCGCCGGCGCGCTCGTCGATCCCGCGGCGGCCGGCGGGCCGCCGTCGAGTGAGGTGCTGCCGCCGGCGTTGCGCCGCGAGGACGATCTCCAAGGCCTCCCCGAGGTCAGCGAGCTCGAGGTGGTACGGCATTTCACCCGCCTCTCGCAATGGAACCTGAGCGCCGCGACGACGCTCTACCCGCTCGGCTCGTGCACGATGAAGTACAACCCACTGATGAACGAGGCCGCGGCGCGGCTCCCCGGCTTCGCCGGGCTCCATCCCATGCTGCCCGCGAGCTGGACGCAGGGCGCGATGGAGCTGATGGCGCGCCTCGCCGACTTCCTGCGCGAGGTGAGCGGCCTCCCCGGCGTGACGCTGCAGCCGGCCGCCGGCGCCCACGGCGAGCTCACCGGCATGAAGATGATCCGCGCCTACCACGTCGATCGCGGCGACGCGCGGCGCACGGTGTTGATCCCGGCGAGCGCCCACGGCACCAATCCGGCGAGCGCGGCGCTCTGCGGCTACGGCGTCGCCGAGGTGCCGGCGAACCGGGCGGGCATGCTCGACGTCGAGACCGTGCGTGGCCTGCTCGGCCCAGACGTCGCGGCGCTGATGGTCACGAATCCGAACACGCTCGGCGTCTTCGAGCGCGACATCGTCGCCATCGGCCAGGCCGTGCACGAGGCCGGGGCGCTGCTCTACTGCGACGGCGCCAACATGAACGCGCTCCTCGGTATCGCCAAGCCGGGCGACATGGGGGCGGACGTGCTGCAGTTCAACCTGCACAAGACCTTCTCGACCCCGCATGGCGGCGGCGGCCCCGGCGCCGGGCCGGTCGCGGTGTCGGAGCGCCTCGAGCGCTACCTGCCGACGCCGCGCCTGGTACGCGATGCGAGCGGCTGGCGCTGGAGCGAGGATTTCCCGCACGCGATCGGCCGGGTGCGCTCGTTCCACGGCAACTTCGGCATGCTGGTGCGCGCGTACTGCTACATGCGCGCGCTCGGCGGCGACGGCCTCACCGACGCGACCGCCAAGGCGGTGCTGAACGCCAACTACATCCGCGCCCGCCTGCGCGGCACGTACCCGCTGGCCTACGAGACGCCGTCGCTGCACGAGTGCGTCTTCAGCGACCGTGACCTCGAGCCGACCGGCGTCCATACCCTCGACGTCGCGAAGCGCCTCCTCGACTACGGCTTCTTCGCGCCGACGATCTACTTCCCGCTCGTCGTCGCCGGCGCGCTCATGATCGAGCCCACCGAGACCGAGAGCAAGGAGACGATCGACGAGTTCATCTCGGCGCTCGAGGCGATCGCCGCCGAGGCGCGGTCGGCTCCCGAGACCGTGAAGGGCGCTCCCCACGCCACCTTCGTGAGCCGCCTGGACGAAACCCGCGCCGCCCGCCGCCCCGTCCTGCGCTGGACCCGGCCCGAGCGCTAGCGGTCCGCTACAACAGCCCGACGCTGAGGCGGCTCTCGATCCGGCTCGGGACGTTGCCCTGGCCGGGGGCGAACGCGCGGAGCTGCGCGGCGAAGACGAACTCGAACTCGCCGTTGCCGTTGGCGGCGGCCTTCGGCGGGTTGTTGTCGAATGCCGCCGTGTTGAGCGCCTCGGTGAGCGTGTCGTCCATGCTGGCACTGCCGGAGTGGCTCTCGACGTGCACCGACTTGAGCTTGCCCCGGGCGTCGAGCGTGACCCGCATCTCGACCGGGTCGTGCGCGTTCATGATCTGCTGCAGCTCGAGGGCGCGCTGGCGGATGACCAGGTGCTGGAACACGCGCTCGCCGACGCGGCGCACGAACGGCGCGAACTCGTTGGCCTTGGTGTTGAGCAGGGTGACGTCGCCGCGTTGGATGTCCGGGAGGAAGTCGAACGTTCCGCGGTGACCCGGAAGGCTCCACTCGGGGGTGACGGGCGCGACGGCGAGCGCCATGCGTCGCCGTCCCGCGGCCGCCGGGTCCTCGCGGGCGTCGTGCTGCGCCTTCTCGGCGTCGCGCTGCGTGCGCACCAGCTCGTCCGTCGGCGCGAAGAGGTCGTCCAGCTGCGGCGCGGGCTGGCGTGGCGCGGCCTTCGCCTCGCGCGCGTCGTCGTTGTCGCGGCTGTCGCGCTCGGCACGCGGCGCCGGCTTCTCGCGCGGTGCGGGCTCGGCCTTGCGCTGCGGCGGCGGCGGCGCGGCCTGCGCCGCCGGATGCGGCACGCCGGGATTCACGGTCTCGTGCAGCACCGTGTTGTCGCGGTCGCTCTCGAAGCGGGCCTGCTCTGGTGCCTTGTCGTTGATCTCGTCGGGCGGCGCGACCATCTGACGCTGCTGCGGAGCGGCCGCCATGGGCGGCGCGGGAGCCGCGGCCGGCATCTCGGGCACCGTCGGCGCGAGCGCGACCTCGATCGGCGCCTCGTCGGGCGCGATCGCCTGTCCCTCGGGCACGTGGATCAACGTCAATGCCAAGGCGTGCAGCACCAGCGAGGCGAGCAGCGCGAGCAGCAGCGATCGACCCGACGGGCGCATCCAGTCGATTGTAGCGATTCCGAGAGTCGCAGACGACGCCGGCACCGGAACCCCTATTGCGGACGCGGGAAAGCTTCCCCTATAGTTGCCTGGCAACGCCGCTCGAACGCGGCACGGGAGAAAGCGATGTTCGGGATGGGTCTACCAGAGCTGCTCGTCATCTTGGTGATCGTGCTGATCATCTTCGGCGCCGGAAAGCTACCGGAGCTGGGTGACAATCTGGGCAAGGGCATCCGCAACTTCCGCAAGGCGACGAGCGAGCCCGACGCGATCGACGTCACCCCACCGAAGGTGGACCCTGCGCCCGGGCCGGCTGAACCGGCCCACGACCGGTCGAGCGAGCGGTCAACACCCGGGAGCTGAACTCGCGCAGGTCGCGCGGCGGCTCCAAGAACACGATCGCGAACTCGGTGCGCGCGCCGGGTGCGATGGGCTGCCGGGCGTCGAGATTCTGCAAGAGCGCGATCTCGCTCTCGCTCAGGTCGCGGAGCTTCAGGGTGGTCTTGTTTCCGGTGCTGATCACCTTGTGCTCGACCGAGCCGCTCGCGGCATAGAGCGAGCCCTCCACCTCGATGCGCTCGACCGGCACGAGGGCGTTGTTGGTCGCCTTGCCGGAGATCACGAACACGCGCCTGCCGGTGCGCAGGCGCTGGTAGCCGCCCTGCACGTTGTCGAGGGTGATCCGCGTCCCGAGCCGCGGCTCGGCCGTGAGGACGGAGCCGAGCACGGGAAGGCGCCCGAGCCAGGCCGCGGTGCGCGCGGGGTTGGCGCGGACCAGGAGCGCCAGCACGGCGAAGATCATCACCAGCGAGAAGAGGAGCCGGGTCGCCGGCTGGAAGGCCGACGTACGAGACGAAGCACCCATCATGGCCTCCACGTCGAGAGCGGGGAACGCCGCCCGTCCGAGATCGCCGATCCCGTCGGCGTCAGCGAGTGACAAGTCCTCGTCCGTCGGGTCCTCGGAGAGATCGAAGATCGGCTCCGCGGCGGGCTCCTCCGGGTCGATCGGAACGATCTCCGGCCCGGAAGGAACGCTCGGCTCCGCGGCCGGCGTGTTCACGAGGACGAGCGGTGCCGGTTCTGGCAGCGGGGCGGGCTTCGCCTTGCGCGGCGGCGTGACCGGCGCTGCTGCGGCCGGCGGCTCGTCGGGCAGGACGATGTCGTGAAGCGCCGCGACGCCGTCCACCAGCTCGAACGGCGGCGCGTCGTCACGCGGCTCGTCGCGCTGCGGGAAGATGAACTCGAGGTTGTCCGGCTCGGGCGGCGTGCCGCCCCGCGCCTTGCCGGCACTGCGCTCGGCCGCGGGCGGCGCGCCCGGGAACTGCGGGAAGACGTGATGGCAACGGCCGCACTTGAAGACGGGATTCTCCGTTGCCGGGGAGTCTCCAACGCGCCAGCGCGTGGAGCACCGAGGACATTGCATGATCATGCGCGCACCCACCACCCATCCACCGCCAGCCGCAGCCGGCACGCCGCTCGCGTCATCCCATCATGACGGAGCCAATGCGAAAGGGGGGACTTGAACCCCCACGGGTTTTACCCCACAGGATCCTGAATCCTGCGCGTCTGCCAGTTCCGCCACTTTCGCGTGAAGGAAATTCAATAGTTGGAGTTGGCGCGACGGTCAAGGTGCCCGCGAGATGTCCAGAAGATGTCCACGGTTCCGCCTGGACGGTCGGTTCCATCTCAAGTTTTCGCCGCCTTGTCGGCGTTGCGGAAAATCGCTGCGGCGAAGTCATTGGCGACCGTCGAACCCTCGAGACGGTCGAAGACGTGGGTGTAGACTCTCCGTGTGACGGTCGTGTCCGCGTGTCCCATGAGTCGGGCGACCTGCGGGTCTGCTTCACCGCCTTCGATGAGCGCGGTCGCGTAGGTGTGACGGAACGCCTTTACATCCAGGGCCGGCACGCCAGCGGCTGCCTGCGCCCGTTTCAAGCCGTCGTAGAGGGTGCTCGGGTGCAGGATTTGGCCAGTGTTGCTCGGGAGAACGAGCCCGAGTTCAGTCGCGGGGCATTGGAGGCGCCATTTCTTCAGGAGCGTCGCGAGAGGAGGGGAAAGAGGCAACCATCGTTCCCCGGCCTGTGACTTCGTCTCCTTGATTCTCGCGACTCGTTTCGTTTCGCCGGGGCCCCTGGCGTGCGTGACCGCTCGCTGAATGCGCAGGGCCGTCCACTCGGAGTTCACGTCGGTCCACTCGACGGCGAGCACTTCTTGGCGGCGCAGTCCGAGCGCGAGTAAGGAGAACGCCACCATGAACTTGAGCGAGTCGGCTTCGGCGATGAGTTTCCCGATTTCCTCGACCGTGTAGACGTTTTTCGCGCCGCGCTCGCGGCGGTGCTCGCGGGGAATGCGAACGCGCTCAGCCAGCTCGGCCGGACTCTTGACCTCCGGGCTCACGTACTTTCGATTAGCCGCCCAGCTCCAGAAGCTCGTCAGTGTCGTCAGCACCTTGTTGGCAGTGGCGAACTTCTTCGCGGCGACCAACGGGTCTCGTACCTCGCGCTCGATGATCACCACATCGACCTCGCACATCTTTAGGTCGCCGATGGGCGGGAATACGTGGTGGTCGAGGTGCCCCTTGTAGTACTCGTGCGTCGCCGCCTCTCGATCTTCTCGGGCCGCGAGAAATTCGATTCCCGCCTCCTGTACCGTGGGGTTTGTTTTTGAATCGACGAAGGTCCCTTTGCGAATGGCGTGGCGTGTCTCGTTCTGCCACTCGCGGGCTTCCTTCTGCGTGTCGAACGTCTTACGGTGCCTGGTTCGACGGCGGTCGCGGAGGTCGGCACGCCAACGTCCGTTGGACATCTGGTTTACGGCCATGGGGTCCCTTCCTGTACTGACTGGTAGCCTGGAGCAGAGCATCTTTCGTCTCAGCATTGATATCGTATCCAAGCATACTCCTCATGCGGGACGCCAGCACTCCGCAAGTTCGCTCCGGAGTCGGTCAAGGTCGTCACGCCGGTACGAGTACGCCTTTCCGATTCTGGCCGCAGGCAGATGGCCCGCGCGACGCAGCGCGTCCAGCCGTGACTTCTTGACTCGGAGGTAGGCAGCCGCTTCCCCACCGTCGAGGTATGGTTTGACGGTGGGGGACTCGGGGGCGTTCGGCGCGGGGCCCGTGACGGCCAGCAGCTGTCCGAGGAGGGCCGTGCCGGCAGTTGCGTGCCGGACCAATTCGTCCCGTGCATCTTGCCGGATGCGCGTGGGCGTCCAGCGCGGAGCCTATAGTCGGTGGCGGTCTCGCGGGCCGTATCAGCCGAACCTGCGCCATTTCGGGACGGAGAATCTTGGTCGAAGCCATCCCATCTTGCCAATGTGACAGGCTCCGCCGAACAATCCCATTGACGGCATGACCCGATTGGCAGATCGTGCCGCGTACTATTAACCCACCGGGTGTTCGCGGCCCCTATCCCAGGAGGATCTGCCGATGTTCCGCTCCGCGACCGCCCTCGCCGTTGCCGCCTTGCTCGTTCTCGGAACCGTTACGCATGCGCAGGACACAGACTTCAAGTGCCGGGAGACGATCAGCAAGACCTACACGAAGTACGTCAAGACAATCACCAAGATCGTCGAGAAGTGTAACGACACGCAGGTGAAGATCGGCAATGGTCAGAACGCACCCGGCGGGACCATCGTCGCCTGCGACACGAGCGGGAAGATTCCTGCCGCGCTCGCGAAGATGACGGGGAAGATCAACGGCGCGTGCACCGGCATTTCGCTCGGCACAATCGGCTGGCCCGGTACGTGTCCGAACATCGAGGGCGGTACGTGCACGAATGCGATTGCGGATGGCACCGACATCGCCACTTGCCTCGATTGCGTTGCGCGGGCGGCGATCGTGCAGGCGATGGATGTCTACTATCTGAGTCTCGCCAGCCCGTCCGGCAATCCCGATCTGATCGCGTGCCAGGGGGCGATTGGCAAGAACGCCTCGAAATTCCTCCTCGCTAAGGACAAGGCGCTGAGCAAGTGCCGCCAGAACATCGACAAGCTCAAGGGAACGCTCCCGTGTCCCGTGCCCGGCGACGGCAAGGCCGGACCGGCGATCGGCAAGGCCGAATCGAAAGCGGTCGCGAAGATCTCCATGTTCTGCAATGGGCAGTCTCCGGGCTCGATCGGTTTCGGGGCGACGTGCCCGAATGTCCAAGTGCCCGGTGGCACAGATTGCGGAGCGATTGGCACGATCAACACGGTCACCGCTCTGATCGCTTGCGTTGACTGCGTGACGGAGTTCAAGGTCGATTGCACGGACGCGCTCGCACGACCCGATCAAGTCAATCCGTATCCGCCCGAGTGTGCCGCCGCGACATCGACGCCCACGCCACCTTCAACGGCCACGCCAACCGTGACACCGACACCCACGGCCACGGCGACCGTGACATCGACACCGACCGTTACGGCCACCGTGACCGAGACCCCGACACCGACCGCCACGACCACCGCGACCCAGACCCCGACGCCCACCGTAACCCCCACGCCGACCGTCATGGCGACGCCGGGGATCACCGTTCAGATAGAGGGGCATGCTGATGTCGCCGTCCCTTGCTTCGCGGGAGACTTCGATTGCCAAGCACGGGAGGTGTGCCAGGCTGTCACTGGCTTTAGCTGTGTTTATCAAAGCTATGACTGCGCTACTGGCTCAGGGGGAGCATACTACCCGCTGGACGGCAGCAGCGGCGGGTCAAATTTCAACTTCGCGATCGGGTATGACTTTGCGCCTCTCAATCCCGCCTACGGTAACATTTGCGCGTGCGACTCTTCAAAAATGACAACCTACGGACTCGGCGCTTCCCATCAATATTGCGGACTAGGGCACTGGGTCAGAGTCCCGTAGTCGCGTAGCGCTGTCCATTCTGTTGCCACTCGCGTTTTTCGCAGCAGCGGCGAGCGTCGATCCGAGGGAGGGGTGCAACGAGTTCGGACCAGCCCGATCTTTTCTCCGTGCACGGTAAAAGCCTACGTTTCGCGAGTGCGAAGCAGTCGAGGAACGCGCGTCGGGCAACGCCGGACTCCGCGCGCGATACCTAGGCGATCTGCTACCGTTTTGCATGGGGTGCGTGGTTGGTGCGAGGTGTCCACGAAGTGTCCACGCCCTCGCGTGAGATCGCGTCAACTCGTGTACGCGAACGCCCGAATATTCATCAAAGTCGGATGTAGTGAGGGCAGCGAAGGGGTGGGGTGGCGGTCCTGAATCCTGCGCGTCTGCCAGTTCCGCCACTTTCGCGCGAAAGAAATTCAATAGTTGGAGATCGAGTGGCGGTCAAGATCCAGGGCGGACGCGGCGCCTCGGGTTGCATGATGGAACGGGCGTGAAGCGCCATGGTATCGCCACCCTCACGAGGTGAACGCCATGCGTCGTGGTCGCGTCGGAACCGTGCTGCTGCTCGCCGCGCTGCTCTTGGGAGTCGCGGCTCCCACCCGGGCGGCGTCCGTGTACGTCGCGAACGATGGATTGGACGGACCTTCTTGCGGAGCGAAGAAGAGTCCCTGCCGATCGATCCGGCGAGGCGTCGTCAACGCGGCCGACGGCGATACGGTGATCGTCGGCCCTGGGCGGTACGGCGACCTCAATGGCGACGGTGTGCTGAGCGGCCCTGGGGAGGAGATCCCGACCGGGTGCAGCTGCATGCTCGCCATCGACAAGCCGGTCTCCGTCGTGTCGAGCGATGGCGCCGCCGTCACGATCATCGATGCGCGCGCGGTCTCAGGCATCAGCGGCACCTACAACGTCGTGCTCTTCAACATGGACGGGCACGCGTTCGGTGCCCCCGGAAAGGGGTTCACGGTCACGAATACGAGCGCCTCGAACAACACCGGGATCTTGATCGAATCCTCCAACGTCACCGTGTCGGGCAACCAGGTGCTCGGCAGCCCCCTCGGTGGCGTAGTGGGCATGGCCGGGATTCAAACGCTGGCGGGAACCGACAACGTCGTGATCGAGGGCGATCAGGTCGGCGGGTGGCTGTACGGCATCGCGCTCCAGGCCTCGGGTAACGTCGCTCGCAAGAACGACCTCACGCTCAACCGTATCGGCATCATCTTCGCGGCGTCGGTCGCCCCGCAGGCCGTGGGTAACGTCGTGGTTGCCGACTTCATCGGTATCGAGGTGCACGAGATGGGGAGCGTCGCAGGGAACGCGATCTACGGTGCGGGTTTCGCCGAGGTCGTGCTCGACACCAACCCCTTCACGGGCGCGATCCACAAGAACGACTTCATCGGGAACGGGTGCGGCGTCGACAACCAGGTCGTTACCCTCGACGTCACGAACAACTACTGGGGCGCGCCCGGCGGCCCAGGTACGACGTCGTCAGCGGAGGACATCTGCGATAGCGGAACTGGTGTGTCGATGGCCTCGCCTTTCGCGACGAAGCCGTTCAAGGTGAAGGTCCGCCTCAAGCCTTAGCGAGCGCGACCGTGACCGTGACCTGAGAGACCCTGGACCGACGCCTCTCCGCGATCCATTCACCCATGCCCGCTCACGATCCCACGCTCTTCGATGCGTCGGCCATCGCGCCGGAGACGCTCAAGTTCAACGCCGAGCTCGAGACGACGCTCGCCGCAATGCCGTCGATCCTCGACGTGCCGCCGCAGGTCGTGCGCGAGGCACGCGCCGCGGGGCGCTCGGTGCTCGGACCGGTCATGCGGCTCCCCGAGGCGGAGGAGCGCGCCATCCCCGGGTCTGCGGGGCCGATCCCGCTCCGCATCGTGCGGCCGGCGCGGCCGCGCGGCGCGTACCTGCACATCCACGGCGGCGGCTGGGCGTTCGGCTCGCACGATCAGCAGGACGTGCTGCTGAAGGTGGTCGCCGACACGACCGGGCTCGCGGCCGTCAGCGTCGGCTATCGTCTCGCGCCCGAGTGCCCGTATCCGGCTGGCCCGGACGACTGCGAGGCGGCGGCGAGCTGGCTGGTCGCGAACGTGGAGCGGGAGTTCGGCGGTACCGTGCTCGCGATCGGTGGTGAGTCGGCCGGAGCGCATCTCTCGGCCGTGACCGTGCTACGCCTGCGCGACCGCCACGGGGTCACGCCGTTCCGGGCCGCGAACCTGACCTACGGTCAGTACGATTTCGCGATGACGCCGAGCGTGCGCCGCTGGGGCGCGCGCAACCTCGTGCTCTCGACGCCGATCATCGCGCAATTCGCGGATTGGTTCGTCCCGCCGTCCTTGCGCGACGATCCCGACGTGTCGCCGCTGCACGCGGACCTGCGCGGCCTGCCGCCGGCGCTCTTCACGGTTGGCACGCTCGATCCGCTGCTGGACGACTCGCTGTTCATGGCGGCGCGCTGGATCGCGGCCGGCAATGCCGCCGAGCTCGCGATCTATCCCGGCGGCGTGCACGCGTTCAACGCCTTCCCGCTCGCGCTCGCGGCCGAGGCGAACGCGCGCACGCTGCGCTTCCTCGTCGACGCGACGTCGTGAGAAGGATCAGGCGCCGGCGCGGGCGGCGCAGACGATCAGCTCGGCGGCGTGCGCGGGCGCGACCGCGTCGGTATTGATGACGACGTCGTAGTGGGTCGGCAACTCCTGCACGAGGTCGTGGAAGCGCTTGAAGTAGTCCTGGCGATTGCGGTCGGCCGTCGCGATCGCGGCGGCCGCCGCGTCGGCGGCGATCCCACGCGCCTCGGCCACGCGACGCGCGCGCGTCTCCGGCGAGGCGGTGACGAGCACGCGGACGACGTCGTCGCGTTTGGCCAGCGTCATGGAGGCCGCGTGCGCGACGATCACGGCGCTACCGTCGCACGCGATCTCGTGGATCGCGGCCTGGATGAGCATGCGGAGGTCGTCGGGCGTCACCTGCGAGCTGTCGTGCGGGGCGAGGCCGGCGAACGCGGGGGCGCCGACGCCGAGCGCCGCCGGGCCGACGAGGTCGCGCGCGGCGGCGAGCTTGCCGATCAGCTTCCGCAGGAGCGGCTGGCGCTCCTCCACCGCGGCCACGAGCTTCGGATCGACCTGGGCGAGGCGCGCCGCGTGCTCGATCACCTGCTCGTCGACGTAGCGGAACCCGAGGCGGTCGGCGGCGAGGTGACCGACCTCCTCACCGAGGGCGCCGTCCGTCTTCGAGATGCACACGACCTGGGCAGTCATGACGCCGGGTATAGACCGGAGCCGTCCCCGCCGTAAACGGCCGCGTTCCGAACAAACGACGGCGGCCGGCGTGCGTCGTGCGCGCGCCGGCCGCTGTCAGGGGGTGGGGCGGGTCAGTCGTCGGAACCGGAGTTGGTCGATCCGTGTCCGCTGTTCGAGCTGGAGTTGCTCGTGCCCGGACCACCGTTCGACGAGCAGCCGTCGCCCCACTGGATGTTGCGGGTGGTGACGACGCCGTTCGTGCCGTCCGCAAGCGCGGTGGTCACCTGGAGGGTGAAAGGGGGCGTGGCGCCCGCAGCTGCCGGACCCTGGTTCTCGACGACGCCGCGGATCGCCAGGATCAGGTGATCGTGGTCGACGTGGTAGGTGCCGTCGGTGTGCCAGTCGGGGTCGGTCGGATCGAGGCCGAGGCCGCCGATGTGGGCGTGCTGGTCGCGGTAGGTCTGGAACTCGTGGCGATCGTAGGTCAGCTCCAGGCTGTTCGGCGCGCCAGCCGGATCGGTGATCGCGTAGATGCTCTGATCGGGGCCGAGGAGCTGCATCAGGAAGCCCTGGTCGTTGTAGATGACGATGTCCTGCGCGTTGAAGAGGAGCGGGTAGGTCATGGCGAGGCCGCTGAAGACCATGTGGGCGGAGATCGCCGAGATGTCGACCGGGAAGTACACGGTGCCGTCGGCGCCGACCGCCGCCTGATAGCAGCTCGCGACGATCTGACCGTCGCCCTCGGCGAGCGCGAGCGGCGCCTGCAGCATGGTGAAGGACGTCGCCGGAAGGCTCGTGAGGATCGTGTCCTTGTTGTTGCTCGCCACGACCCGAATGCGCGTCGGGCCAGCCGGGAGGCTCGGCGCCTGCACGACGAGCTGCACCTTCTGCGTGCCGTCGGCGAGGTCCCGCTTCTGGACGGCCACTCCGGTGACATCGCGGCCGCTGCCGGACGTGCCGAAGTGGACGATGTACTTCTTGCCGGCCACGAACTGCGGGCTGAAGAGCGTGACGTTGTAGCCGGGCGGCGCGAACGCGGGCCGGACGTCCGCCGTCGGTGGCGGCGGCTTGTTGCAGCCGCAGCCCGCCTCCACGGTGGCGGAGCGCGTGAGCACGGCGGCAAGCACGAGGGCGACGGCGACGACGGTCTTCATGGGAGTCCCTTCCGAGCGAGCGTTCATGATGGACGAGGGCCAGAGCAAGAGCGTTGCCAGCGCCGCGCTGCGCCGAAACGCGAACTTGCACGATCGTGCATGGGCGCTGTGCCATCGTGGCACACGCTGCCGCGCCATTACCGCCCGCGTGTCGCGCAGTTCGCGCGACGCGGGGGCGAGTGCCGTGCGCCGTCGCGTGGCGTGTCAGGCGCCGACGGCCGACTGCGCGGGCTCGCGACGCGGCAGATGGACCGTGAACCGGCTTCCCACGCCGGCCGCCGACTCGACCGTGATGCGCCCGCCGAAGCAGTCGCTCACGATGTCGCGCGAGATCGAGAGGCCGAGGCCGGTGCCCTTGCCGGGTGGCTTCGTCGTGAAGAGCTCTTCGAAGACGCGCTCGAGATGCTCGGGCGCGATGCCGCTGCCGAAGTCCTGCACCGTGACGGCGACCTCGGCGGGCGACTCCTCGACCCGGATCGCGATGCGGCCGTCCTCGCGCCCGTGGTCCTCGTAGGCGTCGATGGCGTTGGTGATCAGGTTGGTGACCACCTGTCCGAGCTTCCCCGGGTCGCCTTGGAGGATGAGGTGGGGCGGGCACGTCGTGGAGACGGAGCAGGAGGAGAGCCGCAGGCGATGCGACAGGAGGAGGAGCGTGTCGTCGATGAGCTGCGGCAGGTCGAACGGCCGGGCCTGGACGGCGTCGAGGTTGCGCGTATGCGACTTGATGCTGCGGATGTAGCTTGCCGCCTTGGCCATCCACTTGCCGACGTTCTCCACCGATTCGTGCAGCTCGCTCGCGAGCTCGCGGTGATCGTCATCGGTCACGTCGGCGTCGCCGATCGAGACCCGGTACTCGCCGACCAGCTCCTCGATCATCTTGAGCGCGTTCAGCGAGGCGCCGAGCGGCGTGTTGACCTCGTGCGCGATGCCGGCGGTCAGGCGGCCGAGCGCCGCCATCTTCTCGGCGCGGACCAGGTTCTCCTGGCTGCATTGCCGCTCGTGGTAGGCGCGCTCGAGCTCGCTGAGCGAGCTCGCCAGCTCCTGGTTGGTCGTCGCGAGCTCGCGGGTGCGCTGCGCGACCTTCTGCTCGAGGTCCACGTTCAGCTCCTCGATCTTGCGATAGGAGAGCGCGTTCACGATCGCGACCGAGACCTGGTTCGCGAAGGTGCGGAGGAAGTCCAGATCGTCGAGGGTGAAGAGCGTCCCGGACTTCTTCCGCCCGAGCGCGATGAACCCGCTCAGCGCGCCGCGGATCCAGAGCGGCAGCAGGAGCTCGGCGTCGAGCATGTGCAGGAGCGCCCGGCACTCCTGGCTCCCTGCGTCGGCGGCGATCGCGTCGTCGAAGTCGTAGGCGCTTACGGCGCGCGTCCCGGCGCGCAGGCGCTGGATGAGGGGATGATCGGGATCGAGGCCGGCGGCACCGACCGTCGTCGCGCCGCGCTCGTGCGCCAGCGCGAAGCGCCCGTCCGCCCCGAGCAGCCACACCGCCGCGTGCTCGAGGAGGAGCGCCTCGCACATCGTCGAGAGCGCGAGCGCGTGGATCTCGTCGAGGTTGAGCGTCGCGACGAGCGCGCCGCTGGCGCGCTCGAGCGTCTTCTGTGCGTTGTGTTTCGTGCGGTAGAAGAGTCGGTCGACAGCGTTCTGGACGGCCGCGCGCATCGGCGCGAAGAACGCGATGATGAGCACGCTGAAGATGAGCGGCAGCACCGGCGAGTGGGTGACCGTCGCGCTCTGGACGACGAATCCCAGGCCCAGGACGACCAGCGCGTAGATCACCATCACGATGCCGCTCAGCAGCAGGTAATTGATGCCGCGGCGGAGCATGGCGTCGATCTCGAAGAGGTCGAGCTGCACCACCGCGTACGCGAGGCTCACCGGGAAGAGGAACGCCGTGAACGCGGCGAGGTTGATCGATTGCTCGCCGCCGGAGAGGCCGGACATCGTGACGGTCCAGGTCGGGATCGTGAAGCCGGCGACGATGCCGAGCAGCACGATGCCGAGGCGCTTGCGGACCAGCAGCGAGGTGCTCGTCCAGTAGGCCTGGATGCTCGAGAGGATCAGCGCCCCGCCGCCGAAGCCCAGCAGTGCCATGCAGAGGTTGTGGATGCGCGAGTAGCGCTCGGGGTCGTACAGGTAGGCCTGGTAGACGACCGCGAGCGCAAGGTCGACGGCATAGATCGCCGCGAGCATCGCCCGGCGGCGGCGTCCGAGGCGCAGCACCGGGAACACGAGCATCAAGTGGAGGAACGTCGCCGGGAAGAGCGCCTCGGTCACGACGTGCACGCGGAAGAGCTGCGCCGGCCCGTAGAGGTCCATCGCCGTCAAACAGAACGCGCCGGTGTTGAGCGCGAGGACGACGGTGCCGACCGTCGTCGGGCCGGCGGGACCGAGGATCCAGACGACGATGCCGACGGCGGTGAAGACGGCGGCGTTCAGCAGGTACGCGCCGAAGAGCGAGACGTAGTCCGCGAGCGTGAACCGCATCGACGCGATGGTCCGCGTCTTCTCCGTGTGATGGGTCGCGAGGTCATAGGTGAAGCGCGTACCCGGTGGCTGGCTCGCGACCGTCGCGTAGACCTCGTGCGTGCTGGCGGCGGCCCGCCCGTCGAGGCGCAGCACCTCGTGCTGGTAGATCGAGCTCTCCTGCAGGCCCGTCCAGTGCGGCAGGCCGACGGACGGAACCACCCGGTTGTCCATGAGGAAGAAGCCGGGGAAGGTGCGGTCGATCCAGTGCACGCTGTGGAAGACCGCGACGGCGGCGACTGCCGTGATGGCGATCGTGTAGGCCGTGATCGCCGCCCGCCGTCCGCTCGGCCATGAGGCGCGGGGCGGCATCAGGCGCGCTCCTGCCGGCTCGCGAGCAGCAGCGCGAGGCCGACCGCGACGCAGGCGAACGCGAACACGTCGCCCATGCGGGTGTAGAGCGTGAGGTCGCGCCGTGGCACGACCCGCCCGACGGCGAGGCCGCTCCGGCCGGCGGCGAGCTCGCCGAACGGCCGGCCCCACGGATCGATGAAGCCGGAGATGCCGGAGGCGGCGGCGCGCGCGACGTAGCGGCGGTTCTCGACGGCGCGGAAGACCGAGATCGAGAGATGCTGTACGCCGGCGCCGAGCCCGGCGTGGTCGACCCAGCCGTCGTTCGAGAGGTTCAGGAGGATCTCGGCGCCGCCCCGGGTGAGCTGGCGCGACAGCTCCGGAAAGATGACCTCGTAGCAGATCAACATGCCGAGCCGGCCGACGGGGGTGCCGATCACCGTGCTCGCGCCCCCCGCGCTGAATGCGCTGTCGCTGTCGGCGGCGAGCGACTCGTCGAAGGGGAGGGGATCGTACTCGGCGAAGGGTACGAGGTGGATCTTGTCGTAGAACGTGACGTTGCCCGAGGGTGCGATGTGGTACGCGGAGTTGAAATAGCGCGTGCCCGCCGCGTCGTCGCGCACACGTGGTGCGCCGAAGACGACGCCGCCCGTGGTCCGTGCCGCCAGATCCCGCAGCGCCGGCATGACCGTGGCGTCACGTTCCGGATAGAGCGTGAGCGCGTACTCGGGCCACACGATCAGATCGGGCGCGCCGTGCGCCAGGGCGCCGCGCGACAAGCCGACGTAGGTGAGCAGGTTGCGCTCGGCGTTCTGCCGGCTCCAGCGCCAGCTCTCGGGGACGTTGCCCTGCGCGAGCGCGATCGTGCGGCCGTCGGGCGGCGGCGCGGCCGTCGCCTCGCGCAGGCGCCATGAGCCGTAGGCGGCGACCAGCGCGACGAGTCCGCAGGCGACGGCGAGCGGGGCCGATGCGCCAAGCAGCTCACGCGAGCCGCGCTCGCGCAGGGCGCGGACGGCGAGGTAGAGCCCGACGTTCAGCGCGGCGATGACGAACGAGAGCGCGTAGACGCCACCCGCATCGGCGATCTGGATCAGTGCGAGGCGGCGCCACTGCGAGTGGCCGAGCAACTCCCACGGGAGCCCGGTGAGGAGCGTCGCGCGCGCGAGCTCGTAGGCGACCCAGAGCGCCGGGATGCCGACGAAGGCGGTCCAGGGCCCGCGGCGCAGCAGGCGCCGTGCCGCGAGCGCGAAGAGGCCCCCGTAGCCCGCGACGAACAGCACGCAGATCGCGGCCGCGAACGCGACCGCGGTGAGGAGCCGGGCACCGAAGTAGGCTGCCGCGGCGCTCACCACCCAGGGCACGAGCGCGGCGAAGAAGAGCGAGCCGTAGGCGGCGCCGGCGACGAGCGCGCCGCGCTGGCCGACGCGGTCGAGCACGGCGAGGAGCGGGACGAGCGCGACCCATGCAGTGACGTCGCATCCGTAGGGCGGAAACGCGGCCGCGTACAGCGCGGCGCCGGCGACGACGAGTGCCGCGTCGAGGAGCCGCGCCGGCATCGGGTGTCGCGCCCTAGCGCGCGACCACGCGGAGCATCCGCTCCGGTGCGGCGCTTGCTGGCGCCGAGGTCGCGGCCCGCCGGAGGTGGAGGAAGAAGGTTGCGCCCTCGCCGAGCGTGGAATCGACGGTCACGTTGCCGCCCATGAGGCGTGCGAGCTTGCGCGCGATCGGCAGCCCGATGCCCGTGCCCGCCTGCGTGCGCGTCGAGCTGCCGTCGACCTGGCGGAACGGCTCGAAGATGCGGTCGTGGTCCTCCGCGGCGATACCCATGCCGCTGTCGCGGATCGCGAGCACGACGCCGTCGGGCTCCACCTCCGCGCTGACGGCGATCACGCCGGCCGTGGTGAACTTCACCGCGTTCGAGAGCAGGTTCATGACGATCACGCGCAGCTTCGCCGCGTCGGCGGCGACCGGCGGCAGCGCCTCCGTCACCCGCCACTCGAAGCGGATCGGCTTCTCGCGGATGAGGATCGTCGCCGAGCGCGCGAACTCCTGCTCCAGTGACTCGCCCACGACCGCGATGGCATTGGCCCACGTGATGCCGGCATCGAGGTCGGAGAGGCTCAGGAAGTCGTCGACGAGCCGCAGGAGCATCTCGGCGTTCTGGTGGATGCGGTCGAGCGTGTCGCTTCCCCCGGACGGCGCGCCGCCGTGCTCCTCCCGCAGGATCTGCGTGTAGCCGAGGATGATGTGCAGCGGCGTGCGGAACTCGTGCGAGATGTTCGCGAGGAGCTGCGACTTGAGCAGCTCCGCCTCGCGTACGCGCCGCAGCTGCTCGTACGACTTGATCGCGACCTCGATCCAGAGCAGCAGCTTGTCGGGGCCCTCGGACTTGTCGTGATAGCCCTGGATGGCGAGCTTCTGCAGCATCTCCCGCGGCGGCTTCTCGCCGGCGTATCCGGTCTGCAGGACGATCTGCACCTGGCTGTCGATTTTGCGGATCTCGGCGACCAGCTCCTCGCCGGTCATGCGTGGCATGAAGTAGTCGACGAGCAGGAGATGCACGTCGTGCTGGGCGAAGAGATCGAGCGCCCGCTGGCCGCCGTCCGCGAGCAGTACGTGATGGCCCTCGCGCTCGAGCAGGCGCTGGACCGAGAGCAGCGTCTCCTCCTGGTCGTCGACGACCAGGATCGTGTAGCCGGAATCCGCGCTGCGTGCGCGTTTGCGAGCCATTGGTGCCGGAAAAGCGAAGCAAAATGCGTTCCCCGGATGGCGCGATGCCGGGGCCCGCGGGATCGAACGCCGGCGGGGTCGGCGGGTCCCTGCGCGTCCGACGTGTCAACATGCAGGTGACGAGCGGCATTGTTGCACCGCCTCGCGCCGTCGGATCGACGACGCGCGGCTGACACGCATGCGCGTGCGCATGCGATCTCGTGGCCCGTCGAGACGGCGCACGGACGCCCCGGGCGGCGATTGCGCCCGGGACGTCCGCGGCCGACGGCCTGAGGGGTCAGTCCGTCTTGTCGCCGAACTGGGTCGGAAGGCTCTTCGTCGCCGGCGCCGTGAAAGTCGTCTGCCAGCAGACGCCGTCGTCGGTCGCGAGCTGCATGATGACCGACGGGTCCTGTGCGAAGGGCAGGGTCGGGACGGGCAAGTCGATGCCCTTGCCCTTCACCTGGAGCAGGGCCTTGCCCGGCACCACGTTGCCCCTGAGCTTGAGCTGGGCGATGCCATCCGCGCTTCCCGCCTTGTCCTTGTACAGAAAGCCGCTCTTCACCACCTTCCAGCACGGCTTCGTACCGCAGGTGCCTCCGGGCGGGACCGTGGCGCTCATGACCAGCGTCGGGGTTCCCGCCGTCTGGTCGTAGACACAGAAGTGGTACGCGGTCGTCGCGTCCGGTGCGCCGAAATCGCTGTCCACCGTCGTGGGGCCGCCCTTCCACTTCCAGGCGAGGACGTTCGAGCCCTTGCCGAGAACCGCTTTCTTCAGCGTGACGGCTCCGCCCTTGGGCGCGAGCGTCGGGCGGCACGCGATGCGTGGCACGTCGGGGCACGGCCCTTCGATCTGACAGGTCGCCGAGCACCCGTCGCCTCCGATGATATTGCCGTCGTCGCACCCCTCGCCGCAGCCTTCCTGCAGGATGCCATCGCCGCAGGTCGGCGAGTTGCCGGCGCAGACGCCGGCGGTGCAGACGTCCGAGAGCGTGCAGGCGTTGCCATCGTCGCACGAAGTGTCGTCAGCCTTGTTCGGATTCGAGCAGAGGCCCGTGCCGGAGTCGCACGTGCCAGCGTCGTGGCATTGATCGGATGCCGTGCAGCTGACCGCATTGCTGCCCGTGCAGGTGCCGCTCTCGCACTGATCGGTCTGCGTGCAGGCATCGCCGTCGTCGCAGGTGGCGCCGTCGACCTTCGCCGGGGTCGAGCAGCCCGTGATCGCGTTGCAGACGCCGGCGTCGTGGCACTGATCGGACGCCGTACAGGTCACCGGGTCCGCGCCGACGCACAGGCCGGCCTGACACGTATCGGACTGCGTGCAGACGTCATTGTCGTTGCACGCCGTACCGTCGTTCTTGGTCGGGTTACTACAGAGGCCGGTGCCCGGGGCGCACGTGCCGGCGTCGTGGCACTGATCGAGCGCAGAGCACGTCACCGGGTTCGAGCCGGTGCAGACGCCGGCCGCGCACTGATCGGTCTGCGTGCACGCGTCATTGTCGTTGCAGGCCGAGCCGTTGGCCTTGTTTGGATTGTCGCACACGCCCGTGCCCGAGTTGCAGGTACCGGCGTCGTGGCACTGATCGAGCGCCGTGCACACGACCGGGTTCGTGCCGACGCACGCGCCGGCCGCGCACTGATCGGTTTGCGTACACGCGTCATTGTCGTTGCAGGCCGAGCCGTTTGCCTTGTTCGGATTGTCGCAGAGGCCCGTACCGGAGTTGCAGGTGCCGGCGTCATGGCACTGGTCGAGCGCCGTGCACACGACCGGGTTCGAGCCGACGCACGCGCCGGACTCGCACTGGTCAGTCTGGGTGCAGGCGTCGCTGTCGGTGCAGGCCGAGCCGTTCGCCTTGTTCGGATTGTCGCACACGCCCGTACCGGAGTTGCAGGTACCGGCGTCGTGGCACTGATCGAGCGCCGTGCACACGACCGGGTTCGAGCCGACGCACGCGCCGGACTCGCACTGATCGGTCTGCGTGCAGGAGTCGTTGTCGGTGCAGGAGGAGCCGTCCACCTTGGGCGGGTCGTCGCAGAGGCCCGTGCCCGGATCGCACGTGCCTGCGTCGTGGCACTGGTCGGAGGCCGTGCACGCGACCTCGTTGCTGCCGACGCAGATTCCGGCCTCGCAGGTATCGGTCTGCGTGCATGCGTCGCCGTCGTCACAGGGCGTTCCGGCAGGCTGGTTCGGATTCGAGCAGAGGCCGGTCTCCGGATCGCAGACGCCCACCACGTGGCACTGATCGGCGGCCGTGCAGACGACCGGATTGCTGCCGGTGCAGATACCCGCCTGGCAGGTATCGGTCTGCGTGCACGCGTCGGTATCGTCGCACGCCGTGTCGTCGGGCTGCTTCACGTCCGCCGGGCACGCGCCGTCGCTGCCCGTGCACACCTCGTCGGCATCGCACTGGTCGACGGCCCCGCGGCACACCGTATCCGCCGCGACGAAGAGACAGCCGCTCGTGCAGCACGAGCTCGGATCGCCGTTGTCGGCGCCCTGGTCGCACTCCTCGCCCGCATCCGCCGTGCCGTCGCCGCACACGATCGGATCCCCGAACGCCCACGCGTCGGCGCGATTCGCCGGCAGATGCCCGACGGAGTCGCCCGGGTCGCCCTCGGCCGCCCCGTACTGCAGCTGCGCCGTGTTGCCGTTCACGAAGTGGACGGTGACCCGCAGGCGCAGCAGGTGGCCCGCCGGCACCTGGTAGTCGTCCGACAGCGCCCCGGTCGGCGTATCGCACCGCGCCGCGTCCTCGGCCGGCACCACGAGGTGGCTCGACGGCGCCGTGAAGACGAACGGCTCGTCGTCGCCCGTCGCCGGGTCGTAGTCGGAGAAGATCGCCTGGCAGGTCATCGTGATGTCGTCGTTGCCCGGGTTGCCGATCCACACCGACGCGTTGGCGGTGTCGAGCGCGGTCAAGGCCGGGCCGTCGGTCGTGAGCGGCGTCGAGTAGAAGTCGGAGTCGCTGTTGCCGTCGCCGTCGGCGGTGATGGTGATCGCCGTCTCGGCGGTGCCGAACTGGCTGTCGGCCAGGGTCTGGTCGGTGCTGGCGTGGAAGATGCCGGTCGTCACGTCGCCGCGTAGCGGCAAGCTTGCCGTCGGCGTGGCCGTCGGCGTCGCGGTCGCAGTGGGCGTGGCAGTCTCGGTCGGTGTCGGGGTCTCCGTCGCGGTGACGGTCGGTGTCGGAGTGTCCGTCGGCGTAGCGGTTTCCGTCGGCGTGGCGGTCTCCGTGGGAGTGGCGGTCGCGGTCGGCGTTGCCGTGACGGTCGCAGTCTCCGTGGCGGTCGGCGTGACCGTGGGCGTCGCGGTCTGCGTTGCCGTTACGGTTGCCGTGGGTGTGGCGGTTGCGGTCGGCGTCGCCGTCCTGGTCGGCGTGGGAGTCGGGGTCGCGGGCGCGTCCTGGAGGGTGACGATCCCCACCGCCCAGTCGCGACTCGTGAACCCGCTGAGCGTACCGCTCGCGGTGTACGTGCCGGTGGCGGCAACGATCCGGTAGGAGGGATACATCGTGATGCTGCTCCCGGAGGAGCCCGTGTCCGCCGATGCGTCGCCCGGGCTGGGGTGCGTGAAGCTGCCGCCGGCGGTGTATGAGGTGATCGACGTGCGGGCCTGCGCGCCGGTGGCGCCGATCAGCAGCTCGCTCGCGACGGCGGTCGTCGTCGTGGCGCCGGAGCTCGGCGACGCCGAGCTGCCGGTTCCCGTGTGCGTCTTGTCGACGACGGCGCTAAGGATGCCCGAGAACTCCAGGCCGGTGATCGCTTTGACCGTCGAGGTCGGAAAGGTGACCGTGATGGCGTCGCCGCTCACCAGTGCAGTGCCGATGGTCTTGTGGAAGACGACGGTGCGAACGCCGTTGCTGTTGCCGCCCGTGCCGTTCTGCACGTCAGCGTCGGTACTGCCATACGAGCCGTTCTTCGAGTCCGAGCAGCTGACCGTCCCGCTGTTCGGGTCCATCGCGAACTCGACGACCACGGTGTTGCCCGCCGCCACGCCGGCAGCGGGAATGGTCAATTGGATCGACGAGCTGCTCGTCGTGGACGTCGTGGTGTCGATGTTCTTCACGAACGTGATCGCATGGCTCGCGCGTGCGCTCGCGGCGACCATCAGCGCGGTCAAACCGGCGACGATGCCGAAGCGTCGTGGACGGCGCAGCGGAGGATGCGGCGCGGCGATCGAGCGCAGTTCGGGAGTCGCGGAGAGGGGGTGGCGGTTGTCCATGATCAGGATCCTCGCGAGTTCGGTTGTGGTCGCGCTGGGCGACGAATCACGATCGAGATGCGAAACGAAATGATCGGCGACCTCACAGGGCAATAAGCATTCCATTTCGCAGGGCGGTAATGTCTTGAAACTGCGTGCGGGGATGTGAGCGCCGACATTGCGCATCTGCGGAGCACGCTCCCGGTCGGGCGAAAATGCATAAATATGTCGCGGAGTTACATGAGACGAAAGTATGAGGAAATATGATGGGTGCTCGCGCGTTGTCATTGTCGAGTGGATGAGCATCCGCGATGCGAGCGCGCGCCGACACCGCCGGCGCGGGTTGCGTCGCGACGGCCCCCCCAGGTGCGCCTATGCCCGGTCGTGAAGCTGGCACCGTCCGAAAGTTTTCATTCGTGCGCTTCTCCGATGGAGTGGGCTATGCTCCGCGCGAAGAGGACGAGCCATGACGAGTCGCGTATTCGCCAATCTCGAGCGGGAGATCGCACGGACTCGCGTCGCGCTCTCGTTGATCGCAATCGGATCCGTGTACCTCGATCCGACGACGCCGCAGCTGGGAGTCGTCCCGGTCGACGGCGCGCTCGGCAGCGACGCGTATGCGTTCGTGGTGCTGGCGATGCACCTGGCATACGGCATCGCCGTTCTCCGCGCCGTCGGCGTGGAGAACGCCAGGCGCGAGCGGGTGCTGCGGCTGACCAGCTGGCTCGACGTGGCGTTTGGCGGGGCGGTCGCCGTGGTCACCGAGGGAGCGACGAGTCCGGCCCGTGTGTTCTTCGCGTTCGCGGTCATCGCGGTCGCGTGTCGGTCCGGCTTCCGGGCCGCGCTTGCGACGACCCTGGCCAGTTGCGGCCTCTATCTCGGCATCGTCGGCCTGGCACCGCACTCGGCCGAGAGCGTGTATGCGATGCGATCATTCTATCTGGCGGTCACCGGCTATCTGATCGGCTATCTGGCGCAGCAACGCCTGGACGCCGAGGCGCAGGTGCGCGACCTCGAGACCGCCGCCGAGCGCCAGGGCATCGCGCGCTCGCTCCACGACGGCTACGTGCAGGCCCTGGCCGGCGTCAGCCTCCGTCTCGACGCGTGTCGGGAGCTACTCCGGCGCGAGCGGCCGGAGCGGGCGCTCGCGGAGCTCGGCGATCTGCAGCACGGCATCCAGCGCGAGTATGAGGAGGTGCGCGCCTACGTCCGCTCGCTCGCCGAGCTCGAAAGTCCGATCGATCCGTCGCGGGCCGGACCCGCTCCGTCTCTAGATGTCGAGGCATCGTTTCGCTGCGACGCCGCGATGGCCGAGCACGTGCTGCTCATCATGCTGGAGGGCGTACGCAACGTCCGCCGGCACGCCGGTGCGATGACGGCGGCGGTGAGCGCGCGGGACGGCCACGGAGGGCTCCGCATCCGGATTCGGGACGACGGTGCGGGCTTCCCGCAGGGGGCGTCGACCCCGTGGTCGATCGCGTCGCGCGTTGCGGAGCTCGGCGGCGACGTGCAGGTGAGCGATGGTGAAGGCGGCGCGCATCTCCTGATCGAGATTCCGACGGCATGAGGACGCCACGCGATCCGATCCGGCTGATCATCGCGGACGACCACGCGCTCTTCCGGGCGGGAATGCGATCCGTGTTGCAGCTTCACGATGATCTGACGATCGTGGGGGAGACCGATCGCGTGGGCGCGCTCGCGGAGCTCGCGGCGCAGACGGCGTGCGACGTCGTGCTGCTGGACCTGCAGATGGAGCGGAGCTCGCTTCTCGAGATCGCCAAGCTGCGGCGCCGGACGCGCATCATCGTCGTCACTGCCAGCGAGCAGCTCGACGACATGCTGATGGCCATGCGGCTCGGGGCGCGCGGTGTGGTGCTGAAGCACTTCGCGATGGAGGCGCTGGTGGAGGCGATCTGCGCCGTCGCGGCCGGCGAGATCTGGCTGCCGCCGGCGCTCAAGGAGGCGCTTGCGCGGCGGGACGGCGAGCCCAAGTACAAGGGCCTCACCCGGCGCGAGTACGAGATTGCCCGCCACGCCGCCCTCGGCCTGCGCAACGTCGAGATCGCGCGCCGGCTCCTGATCAGCGAGGTGACCGTCAAGACGCACCTCACGAGCGTGTTCCAGAAGCTCGGCATCCGCGACCGGGTCCAGCTCGCCCGCTACGCGATCACCGCCGGCATCGTGCGCGCCCACGAGACGCCGTCGTAGGCCGGAAGCCGC
>DASXLI010000109.1:0-80985 GCA_036496285.1 Binatia bacterium | reverse complement strand
GTCATGGATCCCGCCGCCTATCAGGCCTGGCTCTCCGGGGGCACGGGCGGTGCGGCGGGCGCGGCGCAGGGAAGCGGCTCGGTCGCCGACGCCGGCGCGGCCCTCTTCACCAGCCTCGGCTGCGCCACCTGCCACCGCGGCGAGTCGGGCACGCTCGGCCCCGCGCTCGGCGGCATCGTCGGCACCAAGGTACGCCTGCAGAGCGGCGCGACCGTCGACGTCGACGACGCCTACCTGCGCGAGTCGATCCTCAATCCGCAGGCGAAGCTCGTCGCCGGCTTTCCGCCCGTAATGCCGACGTTCAAGGGCCAGGTGAGCGAGGAAGACCTCCTGCAGCTCATCACGTACATCAAGACGCTGCGCGCATCGCCGGGAGCGGGCGACGCGCACCGGGAATCGTGACCATGGAAACCGCGGAACGCATCGACGAGCCGGCCCGTCCGGACGGCGGCACCAACTACCTGAACGTCAACTACGGCATCCGCTCGTGGCTGCTCACCGTCGACCACAAGCGGATCGGGCTGCTCTACCTGGGCACGATCACCGTGATGTTCGCGCTCGGCGGGCTCTTCGCGCTGCTCATCCGCCTGGAGCTGCTCACGCCCGCCGGCGACCTCGTCGGGCCCGACACCTACAACAAGCTCTTCACCATGCACGGGATCATCATGGTGTTCTTCTTCCTGATCCCGTCGATCCCGGCGACGCTCGGAAACTTCCTGGTGCCGATGATGATCGGTGCCCGCGACCTGGCGTTCCCCAAGCTCAACCTGGCGAGCTGGTACATCTTCATCGTCGGCTCCCTCTTCACCCTGTGGGCCGTCTTCACCGGCGGGGTCGATACCGGGTGGACGTTCTACACGCCGTACAGCACCGTCGGCTCGCACACCAAGGTCATTCCCGTCGCCGTCGGGGTCTTCATCAACGGCTTCTCGTCGATCCTGACCGGCCTGAACTTCATCGTGACCATCCACCGCATGCGCGCGCCGGGGCTCACCTGGATGCGGCTGCCGCTCTTCATCTGGGCGCTCTACGCCACCAGCATCATCTTCATCCTCGGCACGCCGGTGATCGCGATCACCCTGGCGCTGGTCGGCGTCGAGCGCGGGCTCCACATCGGCATCTTCGATCCCGCCCTCGGCGGCGACCCGGTGCTCTTCCAGCACCTCTTCTGGTTCTACTCGCACCCGGCCGTCTACATCATGATCCTGCCGAGCATGGGTGTCGTGAGCGAGCTCATCACCTGCTTCTCGCGCAAGGCGCCGTTCGGGTACGAGTTCATCGCCATTTCGAGCCTGGCGATCGCGTTCCTCGGCTTCCTCGTGTGGGGCCACCACATGTTCGTCGCCGGCATGTCGCCCTACGCCAGCCTGATCTTCTCGTTCCTCAGCTTCGCGGTCGCGATCCCGTCGGCCGTGAAGGTCTTCAATTGGACGGCGACGCTCTACAAAGGGGCGATCTCCTTCAAGGCGCCGATGATCTACGCGCTCGGCTTCATCGGCCTCTTCACGATCGGCGGGCTGACCGGCCTGTTCCTGGCGTCGCTCGGCCTCGACGTCCACGTGCACGACACCTACTTCGTGGTCGCGCACTTCCACTACATCATGGTCGGCGGCGCCCTCATGGGCTATCTCGGCGGCATCCATTTCTGGTGGCCGAAGATCACCGGCCGCATGTACCCCGAGTCGCTCGCGCGCATCGCGGCCCTCGTCGTGTTCCTCGGCTTCAACCTGACGTTCTTCCCGCAGTTCATCCTGGGCTACCTCGGGATGCCGCGGCGCTACAATGCGTATCCCGACGAGTTCCAGGTGCTGAACGTGATGTCGACGGCGGGCGCGTCCATTCTCGGCATCGGTTACCTGATGCCGTTCTGCTACCTCCTCTGGTCACTGCGCTACGGCCAGCGCGCGAGCGCGAATCCCTGGGGTGCGACGGGACTGGAGTGGCAGACGCCGTCGCCGCCGCCCACCGAGAACTTCGCAGTGACGCCGATCGTCGAGGGGCCGGCGTACCACTACTCCGAGAAGGAGGCCGTCCTTGTCTGAGCGCGCGACGGCGACCGCGCGGCGCGGCAGTCTGCCGCCCGCGACGGCCCACCAGTTCGACGATGCGATCCAGCAGCACGAGGCGTCCGGCCTCGGCATGTGGGTCTTCCTGCTCACCGAGATCCTGTTCTTCGGCGGGCTCTTCACCATCTACACGGTCTACCGGTCGCTCTACCCGGAGGCCTTCGGGCATGCGAGCTCCACCCTCGACATCCAGCTCGGCACGATCAACACCGCGGTGCTGATCGGCTCGAGCCTCACGATGGCGCTTGCGGTGCACACGGCGCAGGTGAGCCGCAACGGCCGTCTCGTAGCGCTCTTCCTCTTCGCGACGATCGCGCTCGGCACCGTCTTCCTCGGCATCAAGGCGATCGAGTACGCGCAGAAGTTCCACGAGCACCACGTGCCCGGCCCCTACTTCCACTACGAAGGCGCCGACCCCCAGCAGAGCCAGCTGTTCTTCTGCCTGTACTTCTGCATGACGGGGCTGCACGCGCTCCACATGGTGATCGGCGTATGCGTCCTCGCCGTGCTGGGCGTCATGGCGCTGCGCGGCCGCTTCGGTCCAGACTACTACACGCCCGTCGAGCTGACCGGCCTCTACTGGCACTTCGTCGACATCGTGTGGATCTTCCTCTTCCCGCTGCTCTACCTCGTGGAGCGCCACACGTGACGCGCGACGATCACGCCGCCGCGTCCACCGCGCACGACCACGTCGTGCCGTTGTCGGTCTACTTCGGGATCTTCGCGACCCTGCTCGTGCTGACCGGCGTCACGACCGCGGTCGCGTTCGTCGACCTCGGCCGGATGAACGTCTTCGTCGCCCTCACGATCGCCGTGGTGAAGGCATCGCTCGTGCTCCTCTACTTCATGCACCTCCGCTACACCGCGCGCCTCACGCCGCTCATGGTCGCGATCGCCTTCTTCTGGCTCGCGATCATGATCGTGCTCACGATGGCCGATTTCGTGAGCCGCGGCTGGTTCACCGGCCTCCTCGGCTGAGCCGAAGAGTCGCGGCGCTCAGTCCCGCCGGAACTTCGGCAGCTCAGGGTGGCGGCGGCGGAACTCCTCGTAGACGTGGCTGTCCGTGTAGTCGCGCATCTCGCAGATGCGGTCGCCGCGGAAGCGCAGGATGGCGCAGGTGCGCTGGTCCATCACGTCGGCGGAGCTGCCCGGCAGCCAGCTGCGCTCGCGGATCTCGACGATCACGCGCTCGTCGGCCTCGTACCAGACGCGCCACACGTCCTCGCTCTGAAGGCCCGGGCCGAGGCCGAACTCACGCTCGGTGAACGCGCGCAGCACGGCAGCGCGCCCGTGCCACTCGCCGCCGATCGGCGGCGCGCCCGCGATCCAGTAGACGACGTCGTCGGTGAGGCAGCGCCCGACGGCCTCCATGTCAACGGCGAACAAGGCGCGCTCGTACTCGTGCGCGGCGGCCATGCGAGGGCTCTCGCTCCTGCGGGAAGCGTCGTCCATAGGCGGCTCCTTCTCCTCAGATGCCAACGGCGCTGTTCGGTTGCAACCGCTTGGTGCGCGGCTGCTGCTGGTATAGCGATCTGGCGTGCTGCTCGAGCAGCTCATCTTCTTTCCCGAGGCGTTCGTGCCGCCGGCGCCCGACGGCGTCGAGGAGCGCTGGATCACGGCGGAGGACGGCGTGCGACTGCACGCCTGGTATGCCCGGGCCGCGCCGGAGGTCGCGACGCTCCTGTGGTCGCATGGCAACGGAGGTAACATCGCCGGCCGCGTGGAGGTGCTCCTGGCGCTGCGCGACCGCGGCCTCAGCGTGCTCGCATACGACTACCGCGGCTACGGGCGGAGCGAGGGACGGCCGTCGGAGGCCGGCTGCTACCGCGACGCGCGCGCCGCGTACGACGACGTTCGCGCCCGCGGCGTCGATCCCGCGACGATGCTCTGCTTTGGCGAGTCGCTCGGTGGTGCGGTGTCGATCCACCTTGCCTGCGAGCGGCCGTGCGCCGGCGTCGCGGTCGTCTCGACGTTCACCAGCCTCCACGACGTCGCGCGCGCGCACTATGGCGCGCTCGCGGCGCTCGCGGGGCGCCGCTTCGACTCGCTCTCCCGCGTCCGGTTGCTGCAGGTGCCGGTGCTGGTCGCGCACGGCGACGTCGACGAGCTCGTGCCATTCGCGCTCGGCGAGGAGCTCTACGCGGCCGCACCCGAGCCGAAGCGCTTCTTCCGCGCGGCCGGCGCGCACCACAACGACGTGTTCGGCGCGCCGGGTCTGCTCGACGCGGTTGCCGAGTTCGCGCGCTTCGCCGTCGATCAGTCGCGGCGGCCGCGCAGCTGAATCAGCTCGATCTTGTAGCCGTCGGGATCCTCGATGAACGCGATCTCCGACCCGCCGTGCTTCATCGGGCCGGGCTCGCGCACGATCTTGGCGCCCTTGCCGCGCAGCGTCTCGCACGTCGCATAGATGTCGTCGACGCCGAGCGCGACGTGGCCGAAGCCGCTGCCGAGGTCGTAACGCTCCGTGTCCCAGTTGTGCGTCAGCTCGATCACCGTGTGGTGGTCCTCGTCGCCGTAGCCGACGAAGGCGAGCGTGAAGCGGCCCGACTCGTAATCCTTCCTGCGCAGGAGGCGCATTCCGAGAACGTCGCAGTAGAAGGCGAGCGAGCGGTCGAGGTTGCCGACCCGGATCATGGTGTGCAGCATGCGCATGTCGACCTCAGCGTGCCCGTGCGACCGGCGGCGGGGCGGCGCGGCCGGCCCGCGCCGGGCTCGCGATGCGGCCGACGAGCGCGCCGTCCTCCGGCCAGTAGGGCGCGAACTGGAACCACTGGTCGGGGTACTCGCGCACCAGATCCTCGAACTCGGCGATGATGCCGGCGAGCACCCGGTCCATGTCGTCCTGCGTCGCCGCGCGCGCGACGAAGCGCTCCGGACCTACCACAATGCGGTAGTGGCGCGGGCCGCGGCGCGCGACGAACACCGGCAGGATCGGCGTCCCCGCGAGGCGCGCGAGACGGATCGCGCCGCTCTGGAAGAGCGCCGGCGCGCCGAAGAACTCGACCGGGCGCGCGCCGTCCCCGCCGATCGGACGGTCGAGCTGCAGCGCGACGATCTCGTTCCGGCGTAGCGCGCGCAGCATGTTGAACGGCCCGTACACGGAGCTGTCGGAGAGCAGCACGCGCATGCCGGCACGCTCGCGCGCATCGCGCACGTATTCGGCGGTCGTCTCGTTGGCCTCGCGCGCCATCACGAGGTTGAACGGGCGGCCGTAGCGCGCCAGCGTCCGCGCCGCGACGTCCCAGTTGCCGAAATGGCATGTGACGAGCACCGTGCCGCGCCCCTCGCGCACCGCAGCCTCGATCGGGTCGTTCTCGGGACGATCGATCGTGATCGGCATCGGCCGCGGGCTCAGGCACTCGAGCGCCTCATTCATGCAGTGCGCGAAGGAGATGAACACCTTGAGCCCGTTCCAGCGGTCGCGCAGCCAGCCCTGGCTGCCGAGCACCCGCCGTTGGTTGGCGACCGCGCCGTGCCGGTTGCGCTTCACGAAGAGAAAGATGAGCGCCGCGATCCAGGGCGGCGAGTAGCGCTTCCACCACTCCGGACCGTAGACGCTCCCGAGGTAGGCGAATTTCCGCCACCACAGCCCGTCGAAACGGAGCGCGCGCAGCGCCGGCCGAAGGCTCACCGATGAGCGAGGGAGGCTGCGGGCCCGTCGACGGCGCGGGCAGGCTGATCGGGAGACATATACATGTTTTGTACCAGCCGTCCCGTACGCGGTCCACTCGGACTTCGGAGCGGCGCGTCGCTACCAGCCGGCCCAGGCGCGCAGCAGGAAGCCGGCAAAGAGGGTCCCGAACCCGCCGATCTCGGCGACGATCAGCCCGACCATGCCCCAGGTGGTGCCGAAGTTGCGCTCGCGGAACTGGTTGTCGGTACGGTTTTCGAGGCCGAGGGCGACGTACGTCGCGATCGCGATCGCGAAGAAGAGGAGCGGCCCACCGATCGCGGCGACGTTCACCGCGCGCGGGAAGGCGCTGTCCTCGACCATGCGCGCGAGAAAGAGGGCAGCAAACGTATAGAGGAGCGCTGCGCGGTGGGCGACGTCCACGTAGGGAGGCGCGAGATGCGACGGGTCGTTCAGCATGTGCCGGTACTTCCACACGCCGGTGACGAGCGCGGTCAGGAAGAACGTGCCGGCGGCGGTCAGCGCGAGTTTCACCTCGAGAATCATCCGGGGCCCTGTAGCAGCCGCGGGAAGCCGAGGGAATGCTCGCGGCGGCCGCCCGGCTTGAACTGGGCCGTCGCCGCGGTCATCCTGCGCCCGGGAGGGCCCGCGCATGTCCGACAAGTTCACGAAGCTCGACCCGGCGCTCTATGCGTACGTCGTCGCGCACCGCAGCGACCGGGACCCCGTCCTCATGGAGCTCGTCAGGGAGACGGAGGCCCTTGGCCCGATCGGCCGCATGCAGGTGGCGCCCGAGCAGGGCGCGCTGATGACGCTCCTCGTGCGTGCGATCGGAGCGCGCTCCGCGATCGAGATCGGCACCTTCACCGGCTACAGCGCGCTCTGCATCGCGCGCGGCCTCGGCGACGACGGGCACCTGCTGTGCTGCGACCTGAACGAGGAGTGGACGAACATCGGGCGGCACTACTGGGAGCGCGCCGGCGTCGGCCGCAACATCGAGGTGCAGCTCGGGCCGGCCCTCGACACCCTGCGCGCGCTGCCAGCCGGTGAGCAGTTCGACTTCGCCTTCATCGACGCCGACAAGACCGGCTATCGCGACTACTACGAGGAGATCCTGTCGCGCCTGCGGCCGAATGGCCTCATCCTGTTCGACAACGTGCTCTGGGGCGGCTCCGTCCTGTCGCCGGACACGACCGACGAGAGCACGCTCGCGCTGCGCGCGCTGAACGACGCGCTCGTGGACGACCGCCGCGTCGAGGCGGTGATGCTGCCGATCTCCGACGGCCTGACCATCGTCCGCAAGCGCGCCGCGGGCGAGACGTCCTGAGGCGGCGCTCGTGACCCGGCCGACGTTCCACGTGCACCGCGCGCAGGTGCGCGAGGGGCTCGAGCTCGCCTATCTGCGCGAGGGCATCGGCGGCTTCCCGCTGCTCCTCGTGCACGGATGGCCGGAGACGATGCGTATCTGGTGGCGCAACGTCGCGGCGCTCGCCGCCGCCGGGTTCGAGGTGATCGTCCCCGATCTGCGCGGTTTCGGCGCCTCGGATCTCGCGCCGGACGGCTTCTATGATCTCGCGGCACACGCTGGCGATCTGCACGCGCTCGTCCACGACGTGCTCGGGCACCGTCGCTGCGCGGCGGCGGGCGGCGATCTCGGCGGCGGCGTCATCCAGGATCTCGGCCTGCGCTTCCCCGGCTTCGTCGTGCGGCAGTGCATCTTCAACTCCATCCTGCCGCTCCTGCCCGAGGCATTCACGGCCGCCGGCCTGCCGACGAAGCCGCAGGCGCGCGTGCGCATGGCCGCTGACTACTACGTACGACAGGGGCGCGACGCCGACGCGCTTGCCGCCGAGCTCGACACGCCGGACAAGCGCCGCCGCTACGTCGCGCAGTTCTACGGCCCGCGCTTCTGGGCGACGCCCGGCGCGTTCGCCCCCGACGACGTCGACTTCATGACCGAGCCGTTCGCCGACGCGGCGAAGCTGCGCGCCGGCTTCGGTAACTACGAGTCGGCCGTCGGCGCGCGCCCGCTGTCCGAGCCGCCGCGCTTCTTCGAAACGAACCCGGTGCCGACGCTCGTGCTTTACGGCCCCGACGACCACGTCATCTGGCCCGACTTCCCCGAGCGCGCCGAGATCGTATTCACCGAGCGCATCGGACCGGTAGTGGTGCCGCGCGCCGGGCACTTCCTCCAATGGGAGCGCGCCGACGTGCTGAACCAGGCGTTGCGCTACTTCCTCGCCGACCTCACGGCGTCCACTCCCACGCGAGGCGGATGAGGTCCGTCACGCCGGGATCGTGGCCGATCTGGGAGAAGAGCGTCGTCAGCTGGCCGCGGTGGTGGGTCTGGTGGTTGAAGAGGTGCGTGACCGCCTGCCAGTACGGGTGCTCGCGTTCGGTGCCGTCGGTCGAGCGGTAGCGGATCGGTCCAGCGATCACAGTGGGATCGAGGCCGTCGGTCCAGCGCTCGACGTGCGCGTCCGTCGTCGCCTGCTCGTGGCGCAGCACCTCGAAATCGGCGTACAGCTCCTGATCGAGCGTGCGGACGCGGATCGGGTGGCCGCTCGCGTCGCATGACGTGGAGAGCGCGGCGTCGCCGGTCAGGCGGTGCAGCCAGACGCGCTCGACCAGCAGGAGGTGGTTGAACGTACCGTGGATCGAGCGGAAGAACGCGCCGCGGTCGGCGCGCCGCTCGGTGTCCGACAGCGTCGCCGCGAGCGCGTAGAGGCGCTCGTTCATCCAGGTGTTGTAGCGCGCGAGCAGCCGGTATTGCTCGACGATCACGCGCTCACCGCGGCTCGATCACCGCGTCCGCCTCGATCTCGACCAGCATCTCCGGATCGATCAGGCGGCTCACCTGCACCATCGCCGTCGCCGGCCGGATCGTGGCGAAGACCTCGCCGTGCGCGCGGCCGATCTTCTCCCAGTCGCCGATGTCGATGACGTAGATGCGCGTCCGCACCACGTCCTCCATGCGAGCGCCGGCCGAGGCGAGCGCCTTGGCGACGTTCGCGAGGGTCTGCACCGTCTGCTTGTAGGCGTCACCGGCGCCGACGACCATGCCGCTCGCGTCGGTTGCCGTCGTTCCCGCAACCCACACGCTGTTGCCGACCCGTACCGCGCGCGAGTAGCCGACGAGGGGCTCCCATGGTGCGCCGCTCGAGATGTTGGTTCGCGTCGAAGGCATGCCGATCGACTAGCGGTGGCGGCAGTCTACGGCAAGAGCGCGACGGACATGATAGAGGCGGGTGACGACTGCCCAGGCCCAGGAGGCCCCATGACGCAAGACGATCGTCCCCTCGGTGACGTCGCGACCAAGCTGTTGTTCGAGAACGAGCTCGTGCGCGTGTGGGAGATGCAGCTCGCACCGGGCGAGCGCTCGGACCGCCATCGGCACGATCATCCCTACGTGCTGTGCGTGCTCGAGGGCTCGCGCATCGACGCCGACATCGCAGGGACCGGCCGCATCGAAATCCCCGTGCAACCCGGCAGCGTCTTCTTCGTACCGCCCGGGTCCACCGAGACCGCGATCAACGGGAGTGGCGAGCCGTTCCGCGAGATCCTGATCGAGCTGAAGGTCGCGGCCGGGGGCGCGGCCCTCGCGATGGCGAACGTGCCGACGCCGATGTCGCGCGGCTGACCACGGCGTGATGCAGCTACGCAACGCCTGAAGCGCGGTCCCGCCTCACCACACGAACGGCAGGAGACGGTGCGTGTGCTCGGCGTAGGCTGCGTAGCGCGCGCCGAAGACGTCGCGAAGCTGCTCTTCGTCCTGGAGACAGCGCTTGCCGAGGCAGACGACCGACGCCGCCAACGTCGTCCAGGTGAGCGGCGACGCCACCGCCACCGCCGAGCCGAGCGCACAGAGCATGGTGCCGAGCGCGAGCGGGTGGCGCACGACCGCGAACGGCCCGTCGACGAGCAGGCGTGGCGGCGGTCCGACCGTGTCGAGGAACTGCGCCATGGGGCCGAGCGCCCGCCGCGCCCAGAGCCACCAGAGGACGCCCGCGAGGAAGACGGCGGTGCCGCCGACGAGCGAGCCCGGGCCGCCGACGGTTCCGCGCGCCGCGACGCCGAGGAACACGAGCGTCAGCAGCAGCTGCGCGAGGGTCACGTGGGCGCTGATCACGAGCATGGTGAGCGGAATCCAGCGCCGCTCGCCGGGCGACGACGCGGCGAGCTTGGTCGCGACGTGCTCGGTCCGCACCGTGAAGACGACGATCCACCCGAGGGTGAAGACGATCAGGGTCGCGGCGATCAGGGCCAACGCGCGTCGCCCGGGGCCTCGGAGCCGAACGCCTTCACGGCCGCCGCGATGTCCTCGCCGGCGGCTTCCGCGGACGCGGCCGTCGGCGCGTGGACGACGGCCGTCGGGCGGGCGCGCGTCGCCTCCACGAGACAGGCCAGGCCGACGAGGATCCAGAACGTCTCGCAGACGCGCAGCACGAGGCCGACGGCGAGCCCGAGGGCGAGCGTCTTGCCGCCCAGGGTGAAGATGCCGACCTGCGTCGCCTCGAGCGCGCCGAGCGCCGCCGACACCGGCACCACGCGCGCGATGCCGATGCCGATCGAGCTGAGCAGCAGCATCGACACCGGCAGGAAGATGCCGAAGAGCGCGAAGAGCGCCGCCAGCTCGACGAGCTGCACGCACTCGATGAGGCAGGAGATGCCGATGCCGGTCGGTACCAGGCGGGGGTGCGCGCCGATGAGATCGTGCATGGCGGCGTCGGCGCGCCGCGCGTGCGCGATCGGCTTCGCCAGGATCTCGAAGCGCGCGAGACGCCGGATCGGAAAGAGGGCCGTGATCGCCGGGCGGCCGCGCGCCGCGCGCGCGTAGACGAACGCGAAGGTGCCGAGCCCGAAGGCGGCCATCGCACAGGTGATGACGACGGCGAGCTCCGAGCCGACGCCGAGCATCAGCGCGACGCCGACCGACGCCGGGCCCGCGATCATGTTGCCGCAGAGCTCGAAGGCACGGTCGAGCGCCACGACGCCCGCGGCGGTGGCGAACGGGATGCCCTGGAGGCGCAGCAGCTCGGCGCGCACGGGCTCGCTCGCGAAGGTGCCCGAGGGAATGAGGGAGCCCGCGGCGCGCCCCGCCCACCAGAGCCGGATGAGCCGCCACATGCCGAGCTCCTGGCCCATGCGCCGCAGCACGAGCCGCCAGCGCAGGCAGCGCAGCGTCATCACCGTGAGCGAGAGCGCGAAGTACACCGGCAGGCGCGCCAGCGAGAGATGACCGAGCGCGGCCCGTCCCTCGCCGAGGTTGGTCCACACGAGGTAGACGGCGCCGAGGCCGGCGAGCGCGAGCAGCGCGAGGCGGATCGCGCGCCCCGAGAGGTGACCGCCGGTCGCGAGCGCGCTGAGCGGTGCGTCCTGCGGCGTCTGCGTCGTCTCGGGCTCAGGCGGCGAGCTTGTCGGCATGGACCTCCCTGATGGGGGCGAAATGGAAATCGGCGAGCAGCCGGCGCAGGCTCGGCAAGGTCCGCGTCCGCCCGAGGCGCTTCCACAGGCGCACGTGGCGCGGCGTGTCGGGCAGCGCGCGCGACGCCGGCGTCAGCTCCCAGGGGTGCAGGTAGACGACGGCCGGGCCGCACTCGGCCTCATGCTGCAGCAGGAAGCGCTGCATCGTGCGGTAGGGCAGGAAGCGGAACATCGGCCCGCCGCCCGCGTAGGGCAGGTTCCAGCCGCCGAACGCCTCCGCGAACGGCAGCGGGAACTCCCAGAGCCCGGACGGATGGCGGTAGGGTGCGCGCGGGATCTCGCAGCCGATGTACGGCATCCAGCGCACCGGCACGTAGCCGGCGTCGTAGCGGAAGCCGAGCTCGGCCAGCACCTCCGTCGCCCAGAGCTCGCGCGGGCTGCTGATGAAGTACGGTGCGCGATAGCCCGCCACCGCCGCGCCGATCGCGTCCTCGAGGATGGTGCGCGAGCGCCGCACGTCGGCGCCGAACTCGGCGCGGGTCTGCGCCGCCACCTTCACGTGCGCGTAGCCGTGGCTCGCGACCTCGTGGCCGAGCTCGGCGATGCGGCGCACGAGGCCCGGATGGCGGCGCGCGACGTCGCCGAGCACGAAGAACGTTCCCCGCGCGCCGGCCGCGTCGAGCAACTCGAACACGCGCTCGACCTCGGCGACGACCGTGCTCGGCAGGTGGTCCCAGTCGAGGCCGCGCGTCGGCCGCCAGTCGTCGTGGAACCACTCTTCCACGTCGATCGTGAGGGCGTGACGGGTGCCGTCGCTGGCAGATCGGCTGCTCGCCATGTGCTCCCATTCTTCCATTCCGGGAGCCGGGCGCGCCAGCCCGGACCGGGGTCCTCAATGCACGCGCAGGAGAGACGGATCCTTCGTGCCGAGGCTGTGCTCGCACATGAAGCTCAGGAGGCCCAGGCTGTAGCGCTTGGTCGTGCGCTCGCCGGTGAAGACCCGCGGGAAGTGGGTGTTGAAGTGCGGGTCGAGGAGCCGGCCGATCCAGTGCTGCTTCGCCTCCTCGCCGACCTCGATCAGCGTGAAGAGCCGGCCGTCGTAGAAATAGCCGACGGCGCGCCGCCACGCGGCGAGGTGCTTCAGCACGCGGCGCTCGTAGCGCTGCAGGGCGCGCGCCGAGCCGTCGAGCACGGCGTCGGCGAGCACGGTCGCCGCATCCATCGAGATGAGGAGCCCGCTCGAGAAGATCGGGTCGATGAAGCCGAACGCGTCGCCGACGAGCGCCCAGCCGTCGCCCACGCCACGCGTCGAGGCGAGCTGGTAGTTGGTGTACTTCATGACGGGGCTGATCCGGCGCATGTCGGCGTTCCACCGGCGGATGACCGGGTCGGCGGCGAGGCAGCCGTCGAACTGCTGCTCGACCGTGTCGCCGAAGGTGCGGATGTGGTCGCCGTCGACGACGAGCCCGACCGAGACGCGTCCCGGCAGCGGGATGCGCCACGACCAGCCGCGCGCGAGGCGATCGATGTGCACGTTCCCCGGTACGACGACCGGCACGCCCTCGAGGTGCGCGAAGAGCGCCGTATCGCGCCGCCCGCCGGCGAGCGCCGGAATGGCGAGCAGGTTGGAGAGGAGGCGGGCGCGGCCGGTCGCGTCGACGATCAGATCGGGCTGGCGCGTGAGCGCGCCGCCGGTGGCGGCGAGGGTCGCGTCGCTCAGGCGCACCCGGTCGCCGCCCGCGCGCTCGAGTACGGCCGTCGTGTCACACAGCGCCGCGCCGCTGCGCACCGCCGCCTGCAGGATCGACTCGTCGAAGCGGTCGCGCGGGGCGTTGTAGGAGTAGCGCGTGCTCGCCTTGCGGACGTTCTGGAAGCAGAAGCTGATGGTGCGCTCCTCGTTCAGCACCCAGGTCGCACCGGGCTTGTAGGTGCTGTAGCCGCGCACCTCGTCCTCGATGCCGAGCTCGCGCAAGAAGGGCACGATGGCCGGCACCAGCGACTCACCGATCACGAGGGGCGGCCGCTTGCGCTTGGTGAAGATCACGACCCGCCGGCCGGCGCGCGCCAGGCGCGCCGCAAGCAGGCCGCCCGCCGGGCCGCCGCCGATGATCGCGACCGTCTCGCTCCGTGCCGCCATCGGCTGCACGATAGACGATGGACGCGCGCTGGCAAACCGTGTGCGCGGTGGTTCCTGGTTTGACATCACGGAGTCGAGCTGCCAAAAAACTGGCGTTCGGCGGTGCGTTCGCGCGCCACGACGGCCTCGTCTTCGGTCTCGCCGAGGAGCCGCGCCGGTTCACGCGCGAGGGGATGCCCGAACTCCAATCCAACGTGATGAAAGCCCAGGGGTGGACCCAGGACGAGCTGGTCGCGTGCGTCGTCGAGACCCTGCGCCGCCTGCTCCAGCTCGGGCCCGACTTCACGGAGCAGTCGGACCTGATCGCGGCCGGCATCGACTCGCTCGCCGTGACCCAGCTCATGCTGGCGATCGAGGACCGGACCGGCATCTGGATCGACGAGAGCCGGCTCACGCCGGAGAACCTCCGCAGCGCCGTCACCCTGGCCGCGTGCGTGTATGAGCAGCTCGCGAGCACGTGAGCGTCCGCTCACCGGTCCCGATTGCTTCATGCGCGCCTTCGATCGCGAGGCGCACCGTTTCCACGGCGCCGGCCACGTGTCGCAGCTGGTGCTGCGTCTCGGGCCGGGGTTCGACGACGCCGCGTTCCGCGCGCTGCTCGAAGACGTCGCGCGCGCGACGCCGATCCTCCGGGCGCCGATAGGCCGCCCTTTCGGCGTCGGCCCGCCCGCCTTCCGGCTGGGACGCGCCGCGGGCGCACCGCTGCCGTGCGTCACGCTGCACGAGGACGACGGCGAGCGGTCCGCCGAGCTGCCGCCCGTGCTGCGCGCGCGGCTGAACGCCCGGCTCGCGCTGGAGCGCGGCGAGCTGCTGCGCTGCGACGTCGTGCGTTACGCGGGCGGCGCGGCGGACCTCGTGCTCACGTGGGCGCACCTGCTGCTCGACGGCGCCGGCAGCGAGCTCTTCGTGCGCCGGCTCGACGCCTGCTACCGCGGTGCGGCGTCGCCCGCGCTCGGCGGCGGCGCCGCGCCAGCGCCGGCGCGGCCCTCGATCGCCGAGCGCGGCCGGCTGGCGCGGCGCTGGCAGGCGCACGTCACCTCGTTCGGCGCGGCGCCGCCGCGCTCGCTCGGAGGACCGCGCCGTCGCCACGCGCAGGCGCTCGACTACGACGTGCAGACGCTGCCGCACGATGCGACCGCGGGCATCATCGAGCGTGCCGCGTCCGTCGCGGGCGCGCTCACCCCGGCGCTCTTCTATCTGGCGGCGACCATGCGGGCGCACGACGCGGTCTTCGCGGCGCGTGGCGACGACCCCGGCCACTACCTTGTCCCGCTGCCGGTGAATCTCCGGCCGCGCGGCGCGCAGGGCGCCGTGTTCCAGACCAACGTCGCGCTGCTCTGGTTCCACGTCGCGCGCCGGCACGTCGGCGATCTCATGGGCCTCGTCGCCGAGCTCGCGCGGCAGCGGCGCACGGGTATCCGCGACGGCTACCTCGAGGCGAGCACCGCGGCGATGGACCTCATGCGCTGGGCGCCGGCGCGCCTCCACACGTGGATCGCGCGTCGCAGCCTCGGCGGTGAGATCGCGTCCTTCTATTTCGCCTTCACGGGCGAGTTCCTCCCGGATCTCACGACTTTCTGCGGCGCCGAGATCGTGAACGGCTTCCACGTCCCCTCGGTCATGCCGTCGCCCGGCAGCAGCGTCATCATGAGCGTGCGGAGCGGCCGTCTGAACGTCGCGCACATCTACCAGCGCGACGCACTGAGCGCCGACGAGCGCCGCGTGCTCCAGGAGCGCCTGCTCGACGACCTGCGTGGTGCGGGCGAAGCGCTCGACGGCGACGCCGTCCGCCTGCGGTCGTCGGCGTGACGGGTGAGCGCTTCGACGTCGTCGTCGCCGGCGGTGGGACGGCGGGCGTCGCCGCCGCGGTGACGGCGGCACGATGCGGAGCGCGGGTGCTGCTCGTGGAGCGCGGCCCGGCCCTCGGCGGCAACGCGGCGCACGCCCTCGTGCACACGTTCTGCGGCCTGTACCTGGCGCCGGACGGCGCGGCGGACGCCGCGCCGGTCCACGCGCACCCCGGCTTCCCCCGGCGCTTCGCCGAGAGCCTCCGCGCGACGGGCGGCGCAGGCGATCCGGAGCGCGCCGGCAGGGTGTTCGTACTGCCGATCCATCCAGATGCGCTCGAGCGCCACGCGGCGGCGACCTGCGCCGCGCAGGCCTCGCTCGCGGTCTGGCTCGACGCCGAGGTGCGGGGCGCGTGCCTCGCCCGTGAGCGCCGCGGCGCGAGCGTGCTCGAGATCGCGCGCCGTGGCGGGGTCGTCGCGGTCGAGAGCCGGATCGTGATCGACGCGAGCGGCGATGCGGCGATCGCGGCGCTCGGCGGCGCCGACGCCTCGTATGCGCCCGCCGACGAGCTGCAGTGCCCGTCGTACATCTTCCGGCTCGCCGGCGTTGCGCCGGGCACGGCGGCGGGGTTCGCCCGCCTGCAGCTCAGCGTCGCGACGGCGGGCGCCGTCCGCGCACACGCGCTCCCGCCCGCATGCGAGTCGGTGCTGCTGCGCCCGGGGCCGCGGCTGGACGAGGTGTACGTCACCTTGAACGTGGCGCGGCCGCCGCGCTGGGACCCGCTCGACGAAATGGTCGTCGCCGCGCTAGAGGCCGCGTCGCGGGAGGCGGCGACGGCGCTCCTCGCGTATCTGCGCGAGACGCGCCCGGCCTTCCGCGAGGCGCGTCTGCTCGCCTGGCCGCGTCGCCTCGGCATCCGCGAGACGCGCAGGGTGGACGGGTACGCGGTGGTGACGCGCGACGACGTGCTCGGCGGCCTGGTGCGCGACGACGAGGTCGCACGCTCGACGTGGCCGATCGAGCTCTGGAACGACCACCGCCGGGCGGTCTTCGAGCATCCCGCCGGACCGAGCTCGATTCCGCTCGGCGCCCTCGTGAGCCGCTCGCATCCGCGGCTCGCCATGGCGGGCCGCTGCATCTCCGCGACCCACGAGGCACTCGGCGCGCTCCGCGTGATCGGCACGGCGATGGCGACCGGCGAGGCGGCCGGCGCCGCCGCGGCGCTCGCCGCCGACGCCGACGACGCGCTCGACGCGGTCGCGGCGCCGGCCGTGCGTGTCCGCCTTGCGGCGCTGGCGGACGGGTGACCGTCCTCGACGCGATCCGCGCGCAGGCGCGCGCGCGTCCGCGCCATCCCGCGCTGCTCGTCGACGGGCCGACGCCGCTGGCGATCGACTACGCGACCCTGCTCGACGGCGTCGACGCGCGGGCCCGCGCCCTGGTGGCGCACGGTATCGGTGCGGGCGAGCGCTGCGGCCTCGTTGCCCGTCCCGGGCGCGACTTCATCGAGACGGGTCTCGCGATCATGGCGGCGGGCGCATGCATGGTGCCGATCGCCGACGACGCGCCGGCTGCGCTCGAGCAGATCGCGCACGACGCGTTCCTCCACCACGTGGCCGTCGCCGCGGCGGACGGCCTGCGCTGCGAGCGGCGAGGGCAGACGCGTCTCGCCCCCGACGTCGAGGCGGCGTTTCGCGCGGTCCGTCCAGCCTACCTGCGCTTCACCTCCGGGACGACCGCGCGCCACAAGGGCGTGGTGATCGGCCACGACGCGATCCTGGCGCGTCTGGCGCACGCCAATGCCGGGCTCTCGATCGGTCCCGACGACCGCGTGCTCTGGCTCCTGCCGATGGCGCATCACTTCGTCGTGTCGATCCTGCTCTACCTGCGCTACGGCGCGACGATCCTCTTGCCGGCCGGCGTGCTGGCGCGGACGACCCTGGCGCTGGCGGAGCGCGAGCGCGCCTCGGTGATCTACGCCTCGCCGTATCACTACGCCGTGCTCGCGAAGGACGACGGCGGCGCGACGCTGCCGCATCTCCGTCTCGCGGTCGCGACCGCCGATCGTGTGCGCGCATCGGTGGCGGAGCGGTTCGTCCGGCGCTTCGGGCGGCCGCTCGTGCAGGCGCTCGGCGTGATCGAGGTCGGCCTGCCGATCATGAACCTCGCGAGCGCCGCGGCGAAGCCGGAGTCGGTCGGCCGTCCGCTGCCGGGTTTCACGGTCACGCTGCGGGACGAGCAGGGCGCGCTCCTGTCGCCGGGCGGCAGCCGCGACGCGGCCGGCGAGCTCTGCATCCGCGGTCCCGGCATGTTCGACGCCTACCTCGACCCGTGGACGCCGGCGGCGACGGTCGTCGCCGAGCACGGATTCCGCACCGGCGATCACGCGTGGATCGACGACGACGGCGACGTGTGGCTCGCCGGCCGCCGCGCGAACCGCGTCAGCATGGCGGGGCTCAAGTTCTTCTGCGAGGAGGTCGAGGCGGTCCTCGAGGCGCACCCCGCCGTCCGCGCCGCGCGCGTCTCGCCGCGCCCGCACGAGCACGTCGGCGAGGTCCCCGTCGCCGAGGTCGTCGCGCGCGACCCGGAGCGGCCGCCGACGGCCGAGAGCCTGGCGGCGCATTGCCGCGCCGCCCTGCCGAGCTTCAAGGTGCCGCGCGAGTTCGCCGTCGTCGCCGAGCTGCCGCGCACGCCGACCGGCAAGCTGCGGCGCTGGCGCGAGTAGGGCGAGCGGCCGGAGACCCGCTCAGTCTGGCGCGGCCGGGAAACGCGCGGCCCACTCCTCGCCGGCCACCGCTGCGGCATTCGCGAGGTAGCTGATCGCATGGTACCAGCCGGCGACGAGCAGGAGCTCGAGGAGCTGCGGCACGTTCCAGTGCGAGGCCAGCTCCTTCCAGAGCTGGTCGGACACCGTGCCGTGGTCGTGCAGCTCGTCGACCATGCGCACGAGCAGCCGGTCGGACTCCTGCCAGGCGGGATCCTCGGCGTCGCCGACCGCCGAGGCCGCGAGCTGTGCCGGCTCCAGGCCGACGCGCGGGCCGAACGCCGCGGCGTGCACGCCCCACTCGTACTCGCAGCCGCAGCGCGCGCACACGCGCTCGATGACGATCTCGCGGTCGCGTGAGCGGAGCGCGCGCTCCTTGCCGCCGAGGACGAAGCCGCCGAGCGCGTGCATGGCGCGCGCCATCGGCGGGTGCCGGGCGAAGAGGCGGAAGAGGCGCAACGGCTCGAGCGGGCTGCCGGCGGGCATCATGTCGGCCAGCATGGCTGCGATCGACTCCTCGTAGGGCCGCTCGACGGGATGGATGCGTGGCGCCGGGCGCGAAGGCTGGGGCATGAGGATCTCCTTTCCCGACCGAGCGTAGCGCTACGGAAAACGTAGCGCAAGACGGGTCAGGCCAGCGGGCGCGAGGTGACGAAGGCGCTGAGCGGCAGGGGCGGGCGTGGCGCCGGCTCAGCCACGCCTTCGAGCAGATCGAGGGCACGCGCGCGGACGCGGTTAAAGGCGTCGGTGGTGCGGGCGAGGACGGCCTCGCGGGTGCGCGGCGTGCCGATCTCGGTCGTGTAGTCGATCGACTGCAGCGGCTCCGAGAAGCCGCCGAGGTTCATGCGGTGGAGATCGCCGCGCTGGCGCAGCCGGTGCTCGAGCTTGCGGAAGAGCTCGGCGAAGTTGCGCAACGCCTGCAGGATGACGTGTTTCTCGCGCAACTGCGTACGGAGGAACGCCTCGTCGAGGTGCTGGTCGAGCATGTAGGGGGCAACCCACAGGTTGTAATAGCAGGCGATGTCGAGCTCCCACTTGAGGCGGTAGAGCTCGTAGCTGCCGAGCGTCGAGTAGAGACCGCGGTAGAGCAGCATGGTCGCGTCGTGGCGGAAGCGCATGAACTCGTCGTAGAGCTCGGTCCGCTCCGCGAGCCGCGCGGCGTCCTCGCCGGCCGCGTCGCGCCCGATCAGGTCGACGAGGAAGTCGTTCTCGAGGGCAATGTAGTCGCTGCCCGGGCTGTAGAACGGATCGGCGAACGCGGCGGCCTCGCCGGAGAGCCCCCAGCGATCCGGGCTGAAGAAGCGCGTGGTCGCGTAGGCGAGCTGCGCGAAGCTGCCGACGTCGATCATCTCGGCGGGAACCAGCAGATCGGCGACGGCGCGGTGGCGCGACAGGAACTCGAGGAAGCCCGTCTTCGTCCGGCATGAGGTGTCGACGGCGGTGCGATCGCCGACGACGCCGACGCTCGTGATGCCGTCCTTCAGCGGTATGAACCAGATCCAGTAGCCCGGGTAGTTGAAGTGGACGGTCGAGAGCATGCGGCTGCTGTTGCGGACGCGGGTGCGGAAGCTCGCGGGTCCGATGTCGTCGAGATCGCGGACGTTGGCGAAGCGGCCCCACACGGCGGCGATGGCGTGATCCGGCTCGGGGACGCGCAGGCCCTTGGCGCGCGCGACGAGGCTCGTCCGTCCGGTTGCGTCGACGAGCCAGCGCGACTCGCAGCGTCCGCTCGCGCCGTCGCCGGCGAACGCGAAGCGGTGGCGGGCGCCGCCCGTGCCGAGCTCGAGGTCGTGCGCGTGCACGCCGGTGTATACCTGCACGCCGTCACGCGCGTTGCGCTCCCAGAGGTCGGCCTCCAGGCGTGCGCGGTTGATCTGGAAGCTCGGATGGAACGGCATGGAGACCGAGCCGACCTCGGTCATTTCGTGCAACGCGGCGTCCTTTGCCGGCGTGTCGAAGAAGAAGCGCAGGCCGTTCTTCGGCAGGTGGCGGTCGTAGAGGTATGCGGAGAGGCCGAGGCGCCGGATCAGGTAGTTGCTCGCGATCTCGACGGTCGACTCGCCGACCTTGTAGACGCTCTCGACGGTCTTCTCGAAGAGCGCCACGCGCAGCTGCGGCAGCGCGCGGCGCACATGGCGCGCGAGCAGCGAGCCCGCGAGCCCGCCGCCGAGGATCGCGACGTCGACCGTCAGCGCGATCATAGAATAACTATAGCAGGCGAGGATCGAGGCTGCACGCGAAACGTGCCCGGCGCCGAGGCCCGGGGTCAGCGCGCGAGCGCGTCGCGCGCCTCGCGGGCCAGCGTGGGGCTCTCCGGGGCGAGCGCGGCGACGTGCGACCAGGCGGCGCGCTCGCCGGCGACGTCGCCGAGCCGGCCGCGCGCGTCCGCGAGGCCGCGCCAGGCGAGGTGATCGTCGGCGCGGAGCGCGAGCGCACGCTCGAACCCCTCGGCGGCGTCCGCGGCGTAGCCGCGCTTGGCCTCGCGCTCCGCGGCGTGGCGCAGGCGCGCGCCGAGGAGAAGGCGGTCGTAGCCGCCGTCGGTCAGCAGCGGGTCGGCGGCGATGTCGCCCTGCGCCTCGTCATGGGGCGGTTCGCCGGCGAGGCGCGCGCGCAAATCGATGCGGCGATAGGCGCCGAGCGTGTGCGGCCCCTCGGAGACCCAGAGGACGCCCGCCGTGAGATCCGCGACGACCGAGTGGGTCGCGATCAGCGCGTCGACCGCGTTCCGGTTGCCGAGCGGCAGGGGGGCGTCACCGGCGCCGCCGCGGTCGCGCAGCCACGCGACGGCGAACGCCGGGTCGATCCGCCCGTCCGCGCGTGCGACGAGCTCGCGCATGCGGGCCTCACGCGCGAGCGTCGAGGTGTGGTCGCGGACGTAGGTATCCTTCGGGTCGCTCGCGAACCCCGGGGTGGCATAGTGATTGGAGAGCACGGTGACGGGCCCGCGCCGCACGCCGGCGGTGTGCCCGGGCGCGCGCTCGACGACCGCCGACTCGCCGCTCGTGCCGTCGGCGAGCAGCAGCATGTGGGACGTCATCGGCACGTCGTGGGTCGCGATCGCGATCGCCTCGTCGAGCGTGCGCGCTTCCTCGAGGATCGCACGGGTCGTGAAGACGACTGGCACCCCGGCGGCGTCGGGAGCTCCGGCGCGCGCCCCGTTGACGCTCACCCAGATGCCCGCGGCGTTCATGCCGGTCACGACGCCCGTCATGCCGGGCCACGCGATCGAGACGAACGGGATGCGGCCCACGGGCTCGTAGATCTGCACCGCCTTGTCGGCGTCGAACCACGGATCGACGTCGAGGTCGAAGTTGCGGCCGACGATGGTGTGGCCGGGGGTCGAGCCGGCGCGCGTCGCGCTGCCACCGGCGGCGAACGCGGTGCACCCAAGGAGCGGCGAGCGCTCGAACGCGAGCGCGATGTCGTAGAGCGCGTGCAGGAAGATCAGCCGATGGTAGGGCGTGAGGAAGGAAGGGCCCTGGTCGCCGTAGCCGACCGCCTCGCCGAAGATCTCCGCCCGCCGCTCGGGCGGGAAGCCGCGGTCGACGTCGCGGTACCGGGCACGCACGATCGCGGTGAGCACGCCGCGGAGCGCGCTCGACGGCACGAATGTCGTGAAGAGGTCGAGCATGCGGAAGTCGCCCGCCGCCATGATCGGCGCGCTGAGCCGCGCGTGCCGGTAGCCGAGCCGCTCGGCGTCGCCGCGCACGTGCAGGACCCAGAGCGCGTTCCGGCGCTCGAGCGTCGACCCGCCGACGTGCGCGACCCCCTGCGCGTCGAAGGTGAGATCCTCCGCGGCGGGCGTGGGGAGCGGCGGCGGCGCGATGCGCGTGAGCCGGTCGAAGAGTACTGTCGCCGCCGCCGCCACGGCGGCCGCGATCGCGAGCCGGCGCAGCCAGCGCAGCGCGCGGCGGCCGCGCCGCGGCGGCCGCACGTCACGGGCGGGCCGATCCGGAGAGCGCGGCGACCGCCGCTCGAAACGCAGCGTCGTGCCGCGGGGCTCGGACGGCGCTCCGGGCAGCATCACGTCGCTCTAGCAAAGAGGTCACGCCGACGCTACGCTCGCCCGATGAGCTCGCGTTTCGACTTGAGCGGCAAGGTCGCGATCGTCACCGGTGGCAGTCGCGGACTCGGTCTCGCGATGGCGCGGGCGTTCGCCGAGCACGGCGCCGACGTGGTGATCGCGAGCCGCAAGGGCGAGGCGTGCGAGGCCGTCGCAGAGGAGCTGCGGACGCGCTTCGCGCGCCGCGCGCTCGGCATACAGTTCCACGCCGGCAAATGGCAGGACTGCGAGCGTCTGATCGAGCGCGTCTACGCGGAGCTCGGCCGTCTCGACGTGCTGGTGAACAACGCGGGCATGTCGCCGCTCTACCCCTCGCTCGAGGGGCTCGGCGAGGAGCTCTTCGACAAGGTGCTCGACGTCAACCTGAAAGGCCCGTTCCGGCTCGCCGCGCTGGCGGCGGCGCGCATGGCGGCGGCCGACGGCGGCAGCATCATCAACGTGAGCAGCGTGGGTGCCGTGCAGCCGACCACCGTCGAGCTGCCGTACGCGATGGCGAAGGCAGGCCTGCATGCGATGGCGGCGGGCATGTCGCACGCCTACGGCGGGCGCGTCCGCGTCAACGTCATCATGCCGGGCGTCTTTCGCACCGACATCAGCAAGGCCTGGCCGGCGGAGTTCCACACGCTGATCGAGTCCGGCGTTCCCATGGGGCGCTGCGGCGAGCCCGAGGAGATCGTCGGCGCGGCGCTCTACCTCGCCTCCGACGCCTCGTCCTACACGAGCGGCGCCGTCATCAAGGTCGACGGCGGCTGGGCCTACCGGCCGGGCTGACCGCGCAGCCGGCGCGGCATGACCGCGAGCCATGCCGGCAGCACGCAGATGGCGGCGGCGAAGGCGAGGCCAATCGCGATCATGGCCAGCCAGCCGAGCCCCGCGAGCCCGCGGTAGCGCGACACCGCGAGGAAGCCGAAGCCCGCCATCGTCGTCATGGTCGTGAGCGCCGCGGCGCGGCCGACGAGGCGCGTCGCCGTGGCGATGTCGTGGCCCTCCCGCCAGCGCGCGACGATGTACACGCAATAGTCGACGCCGATGCCGAGCGTGAGCGGCAGCACGATCAGGTTGATCGGGGTGAACGCGATGCCGAGCACGTACATCGCCTCGATCATGCCGAGCACGATGACCCCGGTCGGCATCATCACCGCGAGCGCGAGCGGGATTGAGCGTACCTGCAGGAGGACGATGACGAGGTTGAGCATGAGGCTGGCGATCGTGAAGCCGACGAGCTCGCGAGAGATCAGTGCGTCGAGCGCCGCCTCCATGAGCGACCGTCCGGTCACGACGACGTCGGCGCCGAGGTCGGCCCGCATCCGGTCGCGGAGGTCCGCGAGCGCGACGCCGGGTGCCGGGCTCACCATGATCGCCAGCTCGACGCCGTGTGGGGGCTGGCGCAGGTGGCGCGCGACGAGCGGCCGGATCCACGCCGCGTCGAGATCGCGCGGCAGCGCGGCGTCGGGCTGCGCCAGGGCGCGCTCCGCGTCGGCGAACGCGTCGACGCGGAAGCCCTGGCGCACGAGCTCCGCGTGCAGCGCCTCGCGCGCCCGCGCGAGCGGCAGGGCGGCAAAGGCGGCGCGGCGGGCGCGCTCGGCGGCGCGCGACGGCAGGAACGTCGTGAGCGCCTGGTATCCGTCGATGCGGGGCGCGCCGCCGGCATCTCCCGTTGCGCCGGCGCGGTGCGCTTCGAGCCAGGCGACGACCCGTTCCTCGCGCTCGAGCGCATCCTCGAGATCGTGGCCCTCGACCAGCACCTGCGCCTCCGGTGCGAGGCCGCCGAACTTCGCCTGGATGGCGTCCTCGGCGGCCGAGGCCGCGGAGTCGTTGGCGCGCAGGTGCAGCACGTTGGCGTCGACGGGCAGCGGCGGGCGGAAGGCGAGCCAGCCCGCGATCACGGCGATCGAGACGGCCAGGCCGGGCAGGGGATGGCGGAGCGAGGCACCCGCGATCGCCCCGAGCCGCGGGGTGTCGAGCGACCGCGGTGTGCGCGTTGCGAGCCGCCCGGGGAACGTCGCCACCAGGGCCGGCAGGACGAGGAAGGTGTGCGCGACGTTCACGATCATCCCGACGGCGGTCAGCACGCCGATCTGCGCCACCGCGCCGAGCGCCGAGAGGCCGATCACGGCGAAGGCCGCGGCCGTCGTGAGCGAGGCGACCAGGTTCGCCCCGCCGATGCCGGCGCAGGTGCGGACGAGCGCCTCGTCGAGCGGCGCCGTCCGCCGCTCCTCGAGCAGGCGCGAGTAGAAGTAGATCACCGCGTCGATCGCGAGGCCGTAGAAGATGGCCGCGAAGCAGAAGGAGAGGGCGTTCAGCTGGCGGAAGATCACGACCGACGCGCCGAATGCGAAGAGCGAACCGGCCGCGAGCTGGTAGCCGATCAACGGCAGGATGCCGAGGTTGCGGTAGCCGATCTGGAAGATCGCGATCACCGCGACGAAAGCCAGCAGCGTGTAGCGGTAGACGTCGGCCTTGATGAGGCGCGCGTCCTCGTGCGCGTGCGCGTAGCCGCCGCCGTACTGGACGCGCACGCCCGCGTACGCCGGATCGGCGTGCAGGTCCCGCTCGATGCGGCCGAGCGCCTCGAAGAGGCCGTCGGTGAAGACGGTGTCGAACGGCGAGCCCTTCGGGTCGAGCAGGATCAGCCCGGCCGAGCCGTCGGGCGCCAGGATGTGCGGATCGGTCGCGGCGGCGAGCGGATCGGCGTAGCGGGCGCGGATCGTCTCGCCGGCGACGATGGCGAGGCCGAGCGGATCGCGGCGGATGCGCTCGGTCATCTCGTGCCCCGTCGGCATCGCGAGGATCTTCTTCACCTGCGCGAGCGCGGTTGCGATCGCCTCGGGCTCGAGCCGTGCCCGCAGCGCGTCGAAGCGGTCGGGCGGCACGATTGCCGGCACGTGCTGCGGATCGAGGAGCGGCATGTCGGCGCCGTCGCGGATGCCGGCGATGACGCCCCCCACCTGGGGCATCGTGCGATAGGCGGCGGCGAGCGCGTCGATGGCGCGTCCGAGCTCCGCTCCGCTGGTGCCCGACACGAGGATCGGCAGGGTCTGGAGCGCGCCGAACGTCTCGAGGAAGCGCTTGAAGTCGTCGAAGGCTGCTGTTCCGGTCGGCAGGGTGGAGAGCAGCTCGACGTCGAGGCGGACGGCCTTCAGCGAGAAGAGGCTCGCGAGCGTGAGGGCGAGCGACGCGGCGAGGACGGTCCGCCGGCGGCGGATCGCGAACGCCGCGAGCCGTCCGGCGAGATTCGGCCGGCTCGTCCCGGCGCCGCCGTCCGCCGCGCTCATCCGCTTGCCAGGGAGGCCGTGACCCGCTTCACGCGCTTCACCTCGATCGCCATGCGCGCGCCGCTCGCCGCATCCTCGATGAGCAGCGCGCCGGGTTGCGCCGCGGCGTCGTCGCCCCGGTAGTCGGCGAAGGTGGCGTTGAGGAGCGGCCGCGCTTCCGCGCCGAGATAGGACTCGCCGGTCGGCCGGAGGCGCGCGTCGACCGTGATGCGAGCGCTCAGACCGTCGCCGACGTCGCACGTCACGGTCGCTGGACCGCTGCCGCGGCAGCTCTCCGCCCGCGCTTTCGGACGGAACATCAGCGCGAGGGCGACGATCATGCGGTCGCCGACGGGCATGGCGGGATCGGAAAGCGCCCGCAGATCGATCGTGCCGTCGCGGGTCTCGTGCGAGAGCGGCATCGTCACGGTGTAGCGATCGCCGCGGATGGCAAGGTCGAGCACGGTCATGCCGAACGCGGAGAGCACCTGCAGCCGGATGCCGCCGCTCTCGTCGACCGCGAGGTACGCGGGTGACGGCAGGATCGGGTCACGCCCGCTGCCGGTGATCTTCACCGACATGGAGAGCCTGAGCCCCGGGACGCCGGCCTCGCGCCGCGCGAGCGCCGCGACGATGTCCGGCGTCGCGGGCGCGACGCCGGGCCGGACGCCGCGCCTCACCCCGGCCGTGCAGCCGGCGACGAGGACGGCGGCGACGCAGAGCAGCGCGGGTGCGAGCCGCGTCACGCGCCGGCGATCCGCTCGGGGGCGAACGCCAGGGTGAGCGTAGCGTCCACGCACGCGAGCCCACCGACCGTGGCGCGCCCATGGATGCGCGCCATCTCCGCGTAGCGGCGGGTGACGACGATCTCGACGAGCAGCACGTCGCCCGCGCGCGCCGGCGCCTTCACCTCGCAACGGTCGATCGCCGCGAGCACCGCGCCGCGCGCGCGCAGCGCCGGCTCGCGCCGCATGAGCACGAGGCCCGCGCCCTGCGCCATCGCCTCGACCACGAGGATCGGCGAGAGCACGCCCGACGGCGAGACCAGCGGGTCGTCGACCGTCACGCCCTTGCTAAAGCGGCCGCCCTGCTCGTCGATCGCGAGGATGCGGTCGAGCAGGAGGAAGGGCGCCGCGTGCGGCAGAAAGTCAGCCGCGAGGTCACCGGCTTCGGGACGTCGTACGGTCACGGCGCCTCCTTCGCATCAGGCAGCGCGTGCATCCGGATGGTGGTGGTGTCGCCGCCGCGCTCGCGCATGACGATCTCGGTCGGCAGCCGGCCCCCGGCGGGAAAATGCAGGGTGATGTCGCTGAACGGCGCCTCCGGCGCGTCCGTGCGGAGCGTGACCGCGTCGGGGCCGTGCCACTCCTCGCGAAAGAGATCGGGCGCCTTCTGCCCGAGCATGAGATCCGTGAGCACGTGGCCGAAGCGCGCGAAGCCGGAGAACTCGGGCGGCACGGCGATGGGCGTGCCCCTGGCATCGAGCACCGTGAGCGCGTCGCCGTCGACGGCGATGGTGAGGGTCTCCGGTGCCGTGAGCTCGAGGCGCATGTGGTCGGGGGCGCGGAGCGCGATCGTGCCGCTCGCGCGTAGGATCTCGTCGACGAGCGACACCTGGCGCTCCTGCTCGAACGCCGCGCGGGCGCTGCTGAAGGCCGGGAAGCGCCGCGCCCGTGCCGCGAGCGACTGGGCCGGCGCGTCGGCGAGCGCGGTCGCCGCCGCGGCGAGGATCCACGACACCGCCACGGCGGTGAGCGTCAGATGTCGGCGCGTCCTCACGGCTGGCGCAGGAGGAGCGCGGTGCACGCGCCGCCGCGCGCGCTGCCGGAGACGAGTGCCGCACGCATCGGCAGCGTGGCGACCTCCGCGCTCGCCAGGCGCAAGGTGCAGGCCGGATCGGGACGTTGCAGCGCTGCGAGCGGCGGCAGCAGCCCGTCACGCAGCGCCAGCGCCGCGACCGCGGTGCCGAGCGCGCCGGACCCGCCGAACTCACCGACGGCGCCCTTCACCGACGTGACGAGCGCGCGCCCGGCGCTCTCGCCGAGCAGGCCGGCGAGATGCGCGGCCTCGAACGCATCGAGGTCACGGGTCGAGTTGGCGCACGAGACGATTGCGTCGATCTCGTCGGCGCCGCGCAGCGCGCGCAGCTGCGCGGCCATCACGCGCGGCGCCGCCGCCGACGGGCGCGGCCAGAGGTGCGGCTTGGACGGCACCGTGCAGGTCGCGTAGCCGGCCAGCTCCGCGTACGGAGCCGCGCCGCGCGCACGCGCGTGCTCCTCGCGCTCGAGCACCAGCATCGCGGCGCCCTCGCCGAGGATCATGCCGTTCCGATCGCGATCGAACGGGCTCGACCATTCGTGTCCCGCGGCGCCGCGCCGCCCCGGCGAGAGCGTGCCCAGGTCCTTGTTCACGTGGAAGAGCACCGGCGACACCTCGTCGCCGCCGCCGGCGACCACCACGTCGGCGTGGCCGCAGACGATGGTGTCGTAGGCGAGCGCCACGGCGGCCTCGCCGGACGTCTCGTTGCGGCACACGGTGAAGTTCGGGCCGCGCAGGCCGAGCTCGATCGCGACGTAGCCCGCCGCTGCGTTCAGCACGAGGTTCGGGAAGAGCATCGGGTTGGCGAGCGCGGGGCCCTTGACGATCAGGCCGCGCAGGAACGCCTCGGTCTCCGACAGGTTGCCGTAGGCCGCGCCGACGACGACGCCGGTCTCCTCGGCGCGCGCCGGGGTGAGCTCGAGGCGGGCGTCGGCGAGCGCCATGCGGCACGCGCCGACCACCATCTGCGAGAAGCGGTCCATGCGTCGCAGCGCTGCCGGCTTGATGTGATCCTTCGGCTGCCAATCGCGGACGCGCGCGACGGTGGCAGGCGGCGCCGCGCCGACGTCGAACCAGTCGATCGGCACGAAGCCGTTCGCGCCGGCGCGGAGCTCCTCCCAGAAGCGCGGCAGTGTCCCGAGCGGGCTCACCACGCCGAGACCGGTCACGACGACGCGCGGCAGCTCACGCATGTCCGAGCACCACCGAGGTGTTGTTGCCGCCGAAGCCGTACGAATTGGAGAGCGCGTAGCGCAGCGCGGCCGGACGGCTCGTGCGCGGCACGAGATCGAGGAGGCACGCGGGATCGGGATCGTCGAGGTTGACGGTGGGCGGCAGGAAGCCGTCGCGTAGCGCGAGGATCGTCGCCAGCGCCTCGATCGCGCCCGCGGCGCCGAGCGTGTGGCCGACGGCGCCCTTCGTCGAGCTGACCGCGAGGTGCGGCGCGGCATCCCCGAAGACGGCGGCGATCGCGGCCGCCTCGACCGCGTCGTTCAGCGGCGTGCCGGTGCCGTGGGCGTTGATGTAGTCGATGGCGTCGGGCTCGAGGCCGGCGCGCTCCAGCGCCCGCCGCATCGCGAGGATCGCACCGGTGCCCTCGGGATGCGGCGCGGTGAGATGATGGGCGTCGGCGCTGTTGCCGTACGCGAGCAGCTCCGCGTGCGCGCGCGCGCCGCGGCGCGCCGCGTGCTCCGCCGATTCGACGACGAGGATCGCCGCGCCCTCGCCGAGCGAGAGGCCGCTCCGCCCGCGGTCGAACGGGCGGCACGGCTCGAGGGACAGCGCGTGCAGCGCGTTGAAACCCGCGAAGGTCATGCGGCAGAGCGACTCGGTGCCGCCGGCCACGACGACGTCGGCGCGGCCGAGCGCGATCCAGTCGAGCGCCGCGCCGAGCGCGTTGGCGCTCGACGAGCAGGCAGTGCTGAGCGAGAGGCGCGGGCCGGCGACGTCGAAGGCGTCGGCGAGCACGTCGGCGCTCGCCGAGATCGGCGCGCCGACGACGGCGGCGGAGGGGTAGCGGTCGCGCGTACCCTGGATGCGCGCGCGCAGCGACGCCTCGCCGCGCAGCATGCCACCGGTCGTGCCACCGAGCGCCAGACCGATGCGCTCGGGCGCGACGTCGCCGGGAAGGCCCGCGTCGGCGAGCGCCTCGGCGGCGGCGCGGAGCGCGAAGACGTCGGAGCGCGACAGACGGCGGCGGAGCGCGGCGCCCGGGCCCGACGGTGCCTCGGCCAGCTCGTGCGGCACCTCGGCCGCGATGCGGCTCCGGTAGCCGGTCGTGTCGAAGACGGTCACCGGCCCGATGGCGCAGGTGCCGGCGCGCAGCGCGGTCGCGAACTCGTGAACCGACCCGGCGAGCGCATTCACCGTGCCGAGACCGGTGACGACGACCTGCGGACCGCTAGGCACGGCTCTGCTCGGCCGCGATGAACTCGGCGAGCGCGTTGATCGACGCGAAGGCCTTCTTCCCGACCTCCTCGTCGGGGATGGCGATGCCGAAGTGCTCCTCGATCAGCACGACGAGCTCGAGGGCGTCGATCGAGTCGAGGCCGAGGCCCTCGACGAAGATCGGCTGGTCGTCCGCGATGCCCGCGGGCGCGACATCCTGCAGCCGGAGCCCGGTGATCAAGAGCTCCTTCAGCCGCTGCTTCAGGTCCTGGGTGTCGGTCATGCCATCACCAGCCCGCCGTCGACGGCGAGCATCGCCCCCGTAATATAGGACGAGGCGCCGGAGCTGAGAAACAGCACGGCGTCGGCGATCTCGTCGGGGCGCCCGGTGCGTTCGAGCGGGATCTGCGCGATCATCGCCGCGCGGACGTGCTCGGGCAGGCCCTCGAGCATGGGGGTCTCGACGATTCCCGGGCAGACGGCGTTCACCGTGATGCCGAAGCGCGCGACCTCGCGCGCCAGCGAGCGCGTCAGGCTCAGGAGGCCGCCCTTCGACGCGGCGTAGTTGGCGGCGCCGGCCTTGCCCGCGAGCGCCGCGGGCGAGATGACGTTCACGATCCGCCCCCAGCGCTTGGCGATCATGCCGCGCAGCGCGGCGCGCGTGCAGACGAAAGGGCCGGTGAGGTTGGTGCTCACGACGTCGTCCCACGCGTCGTCGGCGAGCAGCATGAGGTGCGCGTCGCGGGTGATGGCGGCGTTGTTGATCAGCACGTCGATTCCTCCAGCCTCCTTCAGGTCTCCGAACAGCTTCGCGACCGCCTGCCGGTCGCGCACGTCACAGCGTCGTACCCCGTGTCCCTCGCCGCACGCCGCCAGGGCCCGCGCGGCCTCCTCGGCGTCGTTCTCGCGCGCCGCCCACGTTACCGTGACCACGGCGCCCGCGCGGGCCAGCGCGAGCGCGATCGCGCGCCCGATGCCGCGGGTGCCACCGGTGACGAGCGCCCGCCGTCCCGCCAGCGCGTCGGCTGCGAAGATCGGGCGGGCGGTGCGATCCGCTGCTGGCGCGCCCACGTCGCCCCGATAAACAATGCGCCGCCCGTGGTGTCAAACCGCGGCGCGGCGCCGCTCAGGCTTCGGCGAGGAGGCGGCCGATCAGCACCTTGCCGAGCGGCGAGCGCGGCAGGCTGTCCCGGAAGGTCACGACGCGCGGCACCTTGTAGCTCGCGAGTAGCGTGCCGCAGTGGACGCGCAGCGCGTCGGCGGTGCACGGCGCACGTGGCACCACGACCGCGTGCACGTGCTGGTCGCCGTGCGGTGCGGCGACGCCGAACACCGCCACGTCGGCGACGGCGGGATGGATGCGCAGCGCCGCCTCCACCTCCGTCGGGTTCACCTTGTTGCCGGCGCTGTTGATGAAGAGGCTCGTGCGGCCCGTGATGACGAGGTCGCCGCGCTCCGTCCAGCGTCCCTGATCATGGGTGTGGAGCGACTGCGTGGCGCCACCCGTGGCCGAGGCGCTGCGCACGACGATCTCGCCGACGTCCCCGGGCGCGAGCTCGACGCCGCGTGCGTCCTCGATCGTCACCGCCACGTTGGCGAGGGGACGGCCGACGCTCACCGGGTCGACCTCCGCGGCCGGCGCCATGTTGAGGGCGACATCGCCCGCCTCGGTGAGACCGTAGAGCTGGCGGATCGGGATCGCGAAGCGGGCGAGGAAGGTGTCGTAGACGTCGCGCGTGAGCGGCGCGCCGGCGCTGAAGCAGAGGCGTAGCGACGAGAGATCCCAGCGGCGCCGCGGGTCGGTCGTCGCCAGCATGCGCGCCATGAACGGCACGGTCGGGAACATCGTGATCGTCCCGCTCGCGAGCACGTCGAGCGTCTGTCGGCGGAGGAAGCGCGGCCGCAAGACCAGGCGCGCGCCGGTGCGGAGGCTCGTGAGCAGCGCGTTGCCGAGGCCGTACGAGTGCGACAGCGGGACGACGCCGAGGATCGCGTCGCCCGGCCCGAGCCCGCTCGTCGCGGCGATGTTCTCGGCCTCCCACCAGAGGTTCTCCTGGGTGCGAACGACGAGGTGGGCGTGCCCCGTCGTGCCCGAGGAGTAGGCGACGAAGGCAGGGTCGGTCGGCTGCGGCGCCCGCGGGCCGGCGCCCGCGGGGAGCGCGCGGCCGATCGCGAGCCCGTCGACGCCGCTGGCGAGCGCCGCGACGCCGGGCGGCGCGACCGCGGCGACGTTGCCCGTGCCGACGAGCGCGCGCGTCGTCGTCGCGTGGAGCGCGCGTTGCACCTCTGCGGGCGGCGCGACCGGCGCGAGCACGAACGCGTCAGCACCGCAGGCGAGGACACCGAGGAATGCCTCGACGAAGCCGACCGAGTTGGCGAGCCAGAGCGCGACCCGGTCGCCCGCGCCGATGCCCGCCTCCGCGAGGCGTGCGGCGGCGCCCGCCACCCGCGCGGCGAGCTCGGCGCCCGTGAGCGAGAGATGCTCGTCCTCGACGAGAACGCGCCGCGCGGCCTCGATTGCCGCCGTCGTGAGCAGGGCGGAGACGGTGCGTTCGGGAGCCCGAGTCATTCCGGTCGACGGCGTGTTAGCACATCACATGCGGCCTTGCCGAATTGGGCGCTGGCGCGAAGCGTGCGGCTGCACTAGAAGGTGGGGTGCCACGACCCCCTCGTGGTTCGGTAGAAGCCAACCGCAATGGAAGCTCGAGCGCGTATGAGCACGGCCATCCGCCTGTTCCTCGTCGACGACCACCCGCTGGTGCGCGAGGGCCTGAAGCGCATCCTGAGCTCGATGATCGGCGTGATCATCGTCGGCGAGGCGGCGAGCGGCGAAGAGGCCGTGGCGCGCGTCTGCAATCTGCAGCCCGACATCGTCCTCATGGATCTGTCGCTGCCGAAGATGAGCGGCATCGAGGCGACGCGCGTGATCCGGACGGAGATGCCGGCGACGCGCGTCCTCGCGCTCACCATGCACCGCGACCAGGCCTACGTGAAGGGGGCGCTCGAAGCGGGCGCGAGCGGCTACGTCGTGAAGGACGCGCGCCCGAGCGACCTCGTCGCCGCGATCGAGGCCGTGCATCGCGGCGAGCAGTACATCGAGGCCGGCGGGCAGGACAAAAATCGCTGATTCCCGCTGCGGGCCCGCGATGCTAGCGTTTCGGGCACATGAAGAGTCCAACCCAGCGCGCATCCGTCGCCGAAATCGTCTCGGGCGTCTACCGCATCAGCGCCTACCACGAGCCCTGGCGTAGCTCGATCAATCAGTACCTGCTCGACGGCGACGAGCCCGTGCTCGTCTCGACCGGCATGCGCGCCTCGTTCGACGACACGTGGAGCGCGATCGGCACCGTGCTCGATCCGACCACGCTGCGCGGGATCGTCGTGCTGCATTTCGAGTCCGACGAGTGCGGGGCGCTGAACGAGTATCTCGAGCACGCGCCGCGGGCCGTGACGCTCGCGTCCATGCGCGCCACCATGGCCTCGCTCGCAGACGTCGCGCTCCGTCCGGTGCGCGGGCTGGGCGACGGCGAGGTGGTATCGGCCGGCAACTGGACCCTGCGCGTTCTCGAGGCGCCGTACGTGCACGCATGGGACGGCATCATCGTCGTCGAGGAGCGCACCAACATCGCGTTCACGGGCGATCTGTTCCTGCAGCCCGGCCAGGGCGAGGCCGTGACACGCGACGACCGCTCCGCGCTCTCGGTGCAGCTCTACCGGACCTTCTACGGGACGCCGCCCGAGGTGCCGCTGCAGCGCGCGCTCGACCGCATCGAGGCCGCTGGTCCGACGATGCTGGCGCCGGGCCACGGTGCGGTGGTGGCGGGAAACCTCGCGCCGTACTATCGCGCGTATCGCCAGGCGGCGAGCACGAGCGCGGCGCTCAAGTCGGTCACCGAATCCCTGATGCCGGCGCGCTAGCGCCCGCGCCCGCGCCGCCCCCGCGCCGCTGAGCGGCACGGAGGCGGATCCGCGAGCGGACTATCGGCTATCCGCGGGCCGGGCTCAGGGTGATGAAGACCGTCGCCTCTCCCCGTTTCACGAGGAGCAGGATCGGCGGCTCGGCGCCGAGGATGGCCTTCGAGGCGGCCGCGGCGGTGGAGACGTCGCGGCGATCGACCTGCAGGATCACGTCGCCCGGGCGGAGGCCGGCGTCGTCGGCCGGGCTGCCGCTTGCGACGCCGGTGACGACCGCGCCCACCACCTCGTGCGCCAGGTGGAGCTGCCGGCGGCCGGCGTCGTTCAAGGTCTCGAGCGCGAGCCCCATGTCGTGCAGCGCCGTCTCGCCACCGCCGCCACCGTGCTCGGGCTCGCCCGGCGCCTCGCCCATCTCCTCGTCCTCGTCCTCGTCGGTGCCCTGCCGCTTGTCCTCCGGGAGCTGCCCGATCCGTACCGTGAGCGTGCGCTCCTTGCTGTCGCGGATGACGCGGAGCTCGACGTCCGTGCCGGGCTTCATCATCGCGATCTCGCGGCTCAGCGCTCCCGGCTCGGCGACGGGCTTGCCGTTCAGCGCCACGACGACGTCGCCGCGCTTCAAGCCGCCCTTCTCGGCGGGGCTGTTGCGCTGCACGTCGGCGACCAGCGCGCCCTCGAGATCGCCGAGGTTCAGCGCCTGGCGCAGCTCCTGGCCGAGCGGCTGGATGCTGACGCCGAGCCACCCGCGGACGACCTTGCCGCTCGTGCGCAGCTGCTCGACGACACTGCGCGCGAGGTTGATCGGCGTGGCGAAGCCGATGCCGATGTTGCCGCCGCTCTGACTGAAGATCGCCGTCGCGATGCCGATCACCTTGCCGTGCTGATCGAAGAGCGGCCCGCCGGAGTTGCCGGGATTGATCGACGCGTCGGTCTGGATGAAATCGTCGTACGGGCCGGCGCCGATCACTCGGTCGCGCGCGGAGACGATGCCGGCGGTGACGGTGTGCTCGAGGCCGAACGGGTTGCCGACCGCGATCACCCAGTCGCCGATCTGCAGCTTCGACGAGTCCCCGAGCGGAACCGTCGGCAGCTTGCCCTCGGGCTTGATCTTGAGCAGCGCGACGTCGGTCTTCACGTCTTCGCCGATGAGCTTGGCCTTGTAGGACTTGCCGTTGGAGAACTGGACGTCGATGTCGTCGGCGCCGTTCACGACGTGGCGGTTGGTGACGATGTAGCCGGAGTTGTCGATCACGAAGCCGGAGCCGAGGCTGCGCTGCTTCTGCGGCCCGCGCCGTCCGCCGAACCGCTCCCAGAAATCCTCGCCGAAGAACTGCTCGAAAGGATCCTGGCCGTGCGGATTCGGCCGGTGCGGCCCGGCCGACACCGTCTTCGTGGTGTTGATGTTGACCACCGCCGGCATCACCTGCTGCGCCAGGGGGGCGAAGGAGGGAATGCCGAGATCCATCTGCGACTCGAGACGGGCCGGCATCACGACAGCGAAGATCAAGGCGCCCACGGCGCCGCCCGCGATGCTCAGCAACGCGAGCTGCCACGGACGCACACGGACTTCTCTACTCATGTCGACTCCTCCTGTTTGACCCTGTTGAGACTGTCCCGCGAGGAGACATTCTGGCGCAGGCGCCCGAGAAGGCAATCGGGGACGCGCTACACGTCCTTCTGCTCGATCGCTTCGCCGCTGATCACCAGCTCGCCTCGCTGGTTGCGACACGTCGTACGACAGCGCATCCGGCGCTGCGCCGCGCCGATCTCGACGACCTCGGCGCGCGCGGTGATCGTGTCGCCGACGTGGACGGGACGCAGGAAGCGCAGCGTCTGCTCGACCGAGATCGCGCCAGGACGCCCGAGGAGCCGCGCGAGCGCGGCGGAGATGAGGCTCGCGGTGAGCATCCCGTGTGCCACCCGGCGGCCGTAGCGGGTGGTAGCCGCGTAGGCGTCGTCGAGGTGGGCCGGATGCCGGTCGCCGCTCACCTCGGCGAAGGCGGCGACCGCCGCGTCGTCCAGCGTCCTCGTGACCTCCGCGCTGTCGCCGACCTGGAACGTCTCGAAGGCCTTCAGCGGGTACTCGCTCAAGGCCGGAATTGTCTCACACCTCTACCGGAGGGTCTACGGAAACGGCTCGTTCGGCGGTACGGTATGGTGCTATCGTTTGGAGGTGCTCATCGCCCAGATCTCGGACAGCCACGTCAGCCTGCCGGGGCGTCTGATCGACCGAGCGTTCCACACGAGCGAGCATCTCGCGCGCGCCGTCGCGCATCTGAACGGCCTCGACCCGCGCCCCGACGTCGTCCTGCACACGGGCGACATCGTCGACCACGGGCTCCGCGAGGAGTACGAGCGCGCGCGCGAGATCCTCGCCGGCCTCGCGATGCCCCTCTACGTGATCCCAGGCAACCACGACGACCGCGCCGCACTGCGCGCGGTGTTCGCGCGCGACGGCTACCTGCCGCGCGCGGGCGACTTCCTGCAGTACGTCGTGGAGGATCTGCCGATCCGCCTGGTCGCGCTCGACACGCTCGTGCCGCAGTCGGCGGCGGGGCGGCTCTGCGCGCAGCGCCTCGCGTGGCTCGACGCACAGCTCTCCGCCGCGCCGTCCGTGCCGACGATGATCCTCATGCATCATCCGCCGTTCGTGAGCGGCTTGACCGTCATGGACGAGACGATGGGTCTCGAGGGGATCGGCGCGCTCGCTGCGATCGTGCGGCGTCATCCGCAGGTGGAGCGTGTCGCGAGCGGCCATCTGCACCGGCCCATGCTCCGGCGCTTCGCGGGCACCGTCGCGAGCGTGTGTCCGTCCACCGCCCACCAGCTCGGCCTCGACCTGCCGCCGCAGACGCGGCTCACCGTCACGGAGGAGCCGCCGGGCGCCATGCTCCACGTGCTGCTCGACGGCGGCGCGGGGCTCGTCAGCCACCTGAGCGTGATCGGCTCGTACCCGACCTACACCGTCTTCGCGGACGGCAAGTGGCTGCCGATCAAGGACTAGCCGGACTGAGCGCGCCCGGCCTCATGGCCCGGTGAGCCGCAGCGGGCTCTCCTTGCCCGTATGCCAGCCGGTCGACGTCTGGATGTACGTCTGATCGACCGCGTCGCGCGGCAGCGTGCCCGCGCGGGCGCGGACGAGCGGTTCCATGTCCTCCACGGAGAGCGTCGTGACCGGCGGCGCGTCAAGGGGCGCCGGCGCCGTGCCGTCCACCGTGTGCTGCGCCAGGCCGTCGTAGACGTTGCCGGCGGTGAAGACCGGCCCGGTCTGGATGAGGCGGAGCGCGCTCGCCGGCTTGCCGCCGATCGAGCGGGCGTAGCTGCCGAGCGAGAAGAGCGAGTTGACGAGATTGCCGCTCGAGTCGGCCTCGAAGCGCACGCCCCACATCGCCCAATCCTCGACGATGATGTTGCGGATGTCGGCCATGATGCTGCTCGACACGAGCGGGCCGCGAATCCACTGCTTCATCACCCAGGTGTGGTGGATGGAGAGGCGTGTCGTCGAATTGTACTTCAAGAAGAGCGAGCGGGTGTCGCCGGCGAGGAAGCTCCACTGCACGGTGACGTCGTGGGCGCCGTAGCCGATCGAGATGCCGTCGTCGGCGGAGCCGGTCGAGGAGACGTGGCTGAAGACGACGTTGTAGGCGCCGGTGCCCTGGGCGCGGAAGTTGTCGCCGCCGTTCCGGATGCGCAGGTTCTTCACGATCACGTCGTGGCCGAGGACCTCGAGCACCGGCGCGGCTTGCGGGATGCCGCTGCCGATCAGGGTCGCGCCCCGACCGTCGACGGTGATGAACGCGCCGCTGAGGGGCGGCAAGGGACTCGTGATCACGATCGGACCCGTCACGTCGAACGTCACGATCGCGCCGCCGCTGCTCGCCGACTTGAAGGCCGCGCGTACGGCGGCGTCGGTCGCCGCGGTGACGTGGACGACGCGGCCGCCGGCGCCGCCCGGCGTGGTGGCGCCGAAGCCCTCGAGCGGGTCGCTGTCGGCGTCGCCGCTTCCGGGCGGTATCGGCGAGGGGGCGACGGTCGGAACCGGCGGCGCGGGCGTCGCTCCGTTGCCCACGACGATGCTCACGGTGGCGCTCGCCTGCAGGAGACCGTCGCTCACGCGCACCTTCGCGACGTACGTGCCGGCAGCGCCGTAGACGTGCGCGAGCCGCGCGCCCGGTAACGGCACAGGCAGGGGAAACATCGGCGCCGGCCCGGGGACGGCGCAGCCCGCCGCCTGGAGATCGGTCGTCGCGCTCGTGATGTTCTCGTCCGTGCCGTTCCGGGACGGCAGCTTCGGGAAGCCGCCGGCCTTCGCCTGCGCCGCCGACTCGCGCGAGTACTGCAGCGACGTCGCGTAGCGCTCACACGTGGACAGGCCGACGCTGTGGTACAGGTAGACGCCGCCCAGGTCGTGGCCGATCTTCTGCAGGTACCAGCGTGCGACCCGGGAGATCTGTTTCGTCCCCTGCTGCTTGATCGGCCCGTCGATCGTGACGTTGGTGAGCGGGATCAACGCGTCGACGACGGCAAGATACTGCGCGACGGCGCTCACGAAGTCGCCGTCGTCGCGCGTGTTGCGGGCGGCGTTGAAGTCGGTGTCGGCGTCGCTGATCGCGGCGCCCGGATCGGCGGGCGGCTGGCCGACGGGTGTCGTGCCGTCGCCGAAGTCCCAGGTGTAGGCGAGCGCCGCACCCTCGGGATCGCGTGACGCGCTCGCGTCGAACGACACCGTGAGCGGCGGCGCCCCGGCGCGCGGCGACGCGCCGAGCGCCGCGAGCGGCGGCTGGTTGCCCGGGGTCGGCACGACGGTCGGCGTCGCCGCCGGCGCGCCTGCGGAGGGGGTTGGGCCGCCCGCGACGGGGGTCGCGCCTCCGGCGGCCGCGGTCGGCTTGGTGTCGGCGCTGCCGATCGTCGAGGAGAGCACGACCGCGTTCGCGGGGCCGGCGCCGGGATCGGGGAGCGGCGGTCCGGTCACCGCCGTCCATCCGGTGCCGGCGTTGCGGTAGAGCCAGCTCACCGCGTTGCCGTCGATCACGACCAGGTCGAGCTTGCGATCGCCGTCGACGTCGAAGAGCGCGGGCGTGACGCGTTGGCCGGTGGTCGGCGCGTCCCACGCGGGCTGGCGCGTGAAGGCGCGCGTGCCGGTGCCGAGGAATGCCTGCACGGCGCCGTTCACGCCCACGAGCAGGTCCACCCGGCCGTCACCGTCGACGTCGGCGAGCGCCGGGCGGGGATTGCCGCCGAACCCCTTGATGGCCGCCTCTGGATGCTCGCGCCACGACGGCGCCGATGCGCCGCCGACGTTCTCGAACACGCGTACGCTGCCGTCGGAGCTGCCGACCATGAGATCGACGCCCTTCGCCAGCGCGGGCGCGGCGTAATGGTCGAAGGTGATCGGCGGATCCCACGCCGGCTGCCGCACCCAGATCGGCGCAGCGTCGGTGCCCATGTTCTGGTACGCGAGGACGTGGCCGGTGCTCTCGCCAATCAGCGCATCGCGATCGCCGTCACCGTCGAGATCGGCGAGCGCCGGATACGACGAGCCGCCGACGTCGGGCAGATCGGCGGTCGGCCGGCGCAGCCACGCGCCCGACGATCCGCTGCGCGCGTAGGCGGGACCGCTGCCGTCGGGCAGGCCAAAGTATGCCGTCGACGCGTGCGCGTGCGTGGCGGCGAGCGTCGCCACCAGCAGCGCGACGAGCATCAGCGAGCGTGATCGTGATCCGCGAGCCATGGTTCCTCCGGAACGGGCGAATTGCGCGCGGCCTGCGGGTCAGCGGGTGCGTTGCGTCTGGTGAGGCGCTGGTCGGCGTCCAGCGGGTGTTGCGGCGGAGCGCGCGCTAGGCCACTGCATGGCGCGTGCCGTCGGCCTCGCTCGCGCGAACGCGCCCTTAGGGAGAGTGCGGCGGCGCGGAGACGGCGGAGCGGCGCATTCCCGACGCCGATCCGCTCTGCGGACTGCGTTTCCGCTTGCAATTTCTTCCTCGCCGCACGAGTGTCGGCGGACGATGGGAGGACGCGAGGATGCGGCTTCGAGCAGCGGCGCATGGCAGAAGCTGCTGCAGCTCGGAGTGAGCGGACTCGCCGTGGCGCTCATCGCGCGCACCGTCAACCTGCGCGACAGCGCACACGTGATCGCGTCGGCACGGCCGGGCTACGTGGCTGCCGCCGTCGCCCTCTACGTCGTCGGGCAGGTGATGAGCGCGTACCGCTGGCGCCTCATCGGCGTCTCGGTCGGCCTGGTCGAGAGCTTCGCGTCGTACGTCCGGTACTACTTCATCGGGATGTTCTTCATGTTCTTCGGACCGAGCACGCTCGGCGGCGACGTCGTGCGCAGCCTCTATCTGGCGGAGCACGGCGGCGGGCGGGCGCGCGCGTTCAACTCCGTGCTCTTCGACCGCTTGAACGGCCTCGTCGTGCTGGTGGCGATCGGTGCCGTCTCGTTCCTGCTCTTCCCCGAGTACGATCTGCCGCGGCCGCTCTTCGTCGCGACGGTCGCGTTCGGCAGCGGCATCTTCCTCGCGTGGTGGATCGCGCCCATGCTGGCGCGGCTCGTCCTGCCCGCCGGTCACCGGGTCCGGACGTTCATCTTGCGCGACCTCGGACCCTTCTGGCGCGATCACCGCATGCTGGTTGGCGCGTCGCTCGTGTCGCTCGCGTTCCACTTCGTGCAGATCGCGACGCAGCTCGTGGTGGCGCACGCGCTGCGGCTCGAGGTGCCGTTCAGCTACATCTGCGTGTTCCACCCACTGGTGAGCGCGCTCAGCTCGATCCCGATCACGCTGTCCGGCATCGGGCTGCGCGAAGGCGGGTACCTCTGGTTCCTGCAGCGCATCGGCATCGCGCAGGCGAGCGCGGTGGCCTACGGCGTGCTCTGGTTCCTCGTGATCGTCACGAGCAGCCTGCTCGGCGGCGGCGTCTTCCTCGCGAGCGGCGCGCGCCTGCCGCGTTTTCGCCGCGGCTGAGCCGGCGCATGCTCCGGCGCGCGGGCCGGCTCAGACCGCGCCGCTGCCGCGCAGCCGGATCATCTCGGTGATCACCGCGGCCGTGCGCGCCATGTCGCTCACGCGTAGCCACTCGTGCACGGTGTGGATGCGCTGCATGCCGGTGCCGAGGTTGGCGACCTCGAAGCCGCGCCGGTTCAACACGTTGGCGTCGCAGCCGCCGCCCATCGCCGCGCTCGTCACCGGGGCGCCGATGGCCTTGGCCGCGCGCAGCACGAGCTGCACGATCGGCGAGTCGTCGGTCACCGCCATCGCGTCGTAGCTGCGGAACACCTTCGACTCGACCGACGCGCGTACGATCTCGCCCTCGCGCGTCACCTGGTGGCGCGCGGCCGCCTCCTCCAGGCAACGCTGCATGTGGGCGCACTGCGCGTCGAGCTTCGCGGTGTCGTGGCTGCGCGCCTCGCCGTGCAGCTTCACCGTGTTCGGAATGATGTTGGTCGCCGCGCCGCCGTGGATGGTGCCGATGTTGGCGGTCGTCTCGTCGTCGATGCGCCCGAGGCGCATCGCGGCCACGCCCTCGGCCGCCACCTGGATCGCGCTGATGCCTTCCTCGGGCGCCATGCCGGCGTGCGCCTCGAGGCCATGCACCACGAACTCGAGGTGGTTCGCCGCGGGCGCGCGCGTGAAGAGGTAGCCGGGCGCGTCGCTGTCGAGCACCAGGCCCGAGCGCGCCCGCAACCGCGAGACGTCGAGATGCTTCGCGCCGAGGAGGCCGACCTCCTCGCAGATCGTGAACGCGACCTCGACGTCGCCGTGCGGGATCGTGCGCTCGGCGAGCACGCGCAGCACCTCGCAGACGATCGTGAGCCCCGACTTGTCGTCGCCGCCGAGGACGGTCGTGCCGTCGCTGCGGATGACGTCGCCCTCGACGATCGGCTTCACGCCCTCGCCGGGCACGACCGTATCCATGTGCGCCGAGAGGAGGAGCGGCTCGGCGTCGACGGTGCCCTTCACGCGCGCGAGGAGGTTGCCGACGTTGCCGCCGACGCGCTCGCCGGCGTCGTCGAACCAGATCTCGGCGCCGAGCGCCTGGAGCTCGCGCTCGAGGCGGTGCGCGACGTCGCGCTCCTTGCGCGAGTGGCTGTCGATGCGAACGAGCTCGAGGAAGAGCTTCGTCATCCGCTCGGTCGAGACGATGGCGTCGGCGCTCATGGCCCGACTCTACATGCGGAACGGCCGCCGATGCACGGGGCGGCGGAGCGGTATGAAGGGAAGGTGCCGCTCACCGGGGGTGGGTCCGGCGAGCGGCGGTTGGTGCGGGCGGGGGGCTACGGAGAGGAGAAGTTCGGATCGCCGGGCGCCGGGTCGCTGACCCAGTCGTAGTCGTGCGACGCCTGCGGATGGCTGCCGTGGACCTTGAAGGACGACGCCAGGTCACCGCTGTTGCCGGCCGACACCGTGACGGTGACGTCGCCGAGGACCATGCCGTCCAGATTGTTGACGCTGCCGGTATAGGTCGAGTGGCCGGCGTAGTACGCCTCTTCCCCCGTGGCGACGTGGCGTACGGCCGACTCCACCTGGGCGTCGTATCCGCGGGCCCGGTACGCGGCGAACTGGGGGATGGCGATGCTCGCGAGGATGCCGATGATCGAGGTCACGACCAGAAGCTCGATCAGGGTGAAGCCGGCTTGATGTCGTGCTGCCATGGGGCTCTGCCAGAGCAAGGCCGGTGCCAGCAATCGCGTCGCCCGTGGATTCTCCAGGAAATCCAGGCAATTCCGGGGGCCAGTGGGCGTACGGGCCCCACAGGACCACGGTTCCGGCCGCCCGCGGCGTAACGGTCGTGGACAAGAAATGTCAACGCCGGCCGCGCCCCGGGCGAGGCGCCGTGAAATGTCGCTGACGCGGCCGGCGGCGCCTAAAGCTTCGATTGTAGGAGCTGGCGCTCTAGCCGCACGGTGGCCGGCATCGTCGCATCGAGCTTGTCGAAGAGCTCGCCTTGCGACTCCACCTCGGTCCGCCACTCGTCGCGATCGATGGCCATCGCCGCGGCCACCTGCTCCTTCGACATGTCGAGCCCCGTGACGTCGAGGTCGCCCTCGCGCGGCACGCTGCCGACCATCGTCTCGCGTGCGCCGACCTCGCCGGCGGCCCGGGCGAGCACCCACTGGAGGACGCGCATGTTCTCGCCGAAACCCGGCCACAGGAACTTGCCGTTCTGGTCCTTGCGGAACCAGTTGACGAGGAACATCGGCGGCGGGTTCTTCAGGCGTTCCTGCATGCGCAGCCAGTGCGCAAAGTACTCGCCCATGTCGTAGCCGCAGAAGGGCAGCATGGCCATCGGATCGCGGCGCACGACGCCGACCTTGCCGGTCGCGGCGGCGGTCGTCTCGGAGCCCATCGTCGCACCGAGGTAGACGCCTTGGCTCCAGTTGAACGCCTGGAGGACGACGGGGACGGTGCTGGCGCGGCGGCCGCCGAAGATGATGGCCGAGATCGGCACGCCGGACGCGTCGTTGGCGTGCGGCGATAGGATCGGGTTGTTCGACATCGGCGCGGTGAAGCGCGAGTTCGGATGCGCCGCCGGCTCGCCCGAGCCCTTCTTCCACGGCCGGCCCTTCCAGTCCGTCAGCTCCTCGGGGACCTCGCCGTCGATGCCCTCCCACCACACGTCGCCGTCCTTGGTCATGGCGACGTTGGTGAAGATCGAGTCGCGCGCGATCGACCGCATCGCATTCGGGTTGGTCCTGAAATTCGTGCCGGGCGCGACGCCGAAGTAGCCGGCCTCGGGATTCACCGCCCACAGCCGGCCGTCCTCGCCGACGCGCAGCCACGCGATGTCGTCGCCGATGGTCGTGATCTTCCACCCCTTGAAGCGCTCGGGCGGCACCATCATGGCGAAGTTCGTCTTGCCGCACGCGCTCGGGAACGCGGCGACCACGAAGTGCTTGTGGCCCTGCGGATCCTCGGCGCCGAGGATCAGCATGTGCTCGGCAAGCCAGCCTTCCTGCTTGCCGAGGAACGAGGCGATGCGGAGCGCGAAGCACTTCTTGCCGAGGAGCGCGTTGCCGCCGTAGCCGCTGCCGATCGACCAGATCGTGTTGTCCTCGGGGAAGTGGCAGATGAAGCGCTTCTCGGGATCGAGATCGAGCGTCGAGTGCAGGCCGCGGTTGAAGTCGGGCGAGTCGCCGAGCGTGTCGAGCGCGACCTTGCCCATGCGCGTCATGATCCGCATGTTGATCACGACGTAGACGCTATCGGTGATCTCGATGCCGACCTTCGAGAACGGCGAGCCCACCGGTCCCATGAGGTAGGGCACGACGTACATCGTGCGGCCCTTCATGGAGCCGTCGAAGAGCGCGCCGAGCTTGGCGTAGCCCTCCTTCGGGCTCATCCAGTTGTTGTTCGGCCCCGCCGCCTCCTTCTCGCGCGTGCACACGAAGGTGAGGTGCTCGGTGCGTGCGACGTCGGTCGGGCTCGAGCGGTGGAGATAGCACCCCGGACGCTTCTCCGGATTCAGCGGAATGAGGATGCCGCGCTCGACCGCCTCGGCGACGAGACGGTCCTTCTCCTCGGCCGAGCCGTCACACCAGTAGATGCGGTCGGGCTTGGTGAGGCGGGCAGCCTCGTCGACCCAGGCGCGCAGCTCTTTGTTGGTGGTCGGAACGTCGCTGTCGGGGACTCGTTTGGGCTCGCTCATGCTGGGGCCGTCCTCGAGGGAAAAGTATGGGGTTGAGATGCGAAAAGCAGGGCTGTGGGATAGTAGCAGAGCCCTTGAGCGCTGACCAGGCGCGCAGCCCAGAGTGCAATCCAGAGTGCAATCTATGACGGACCGTATCCTCGTCGCCGGGGCGGGGGCGCTCGGAAGCGTGTTCGGCGGGTTCCTCGCGGCCGCCGGCCACGACGTGACCCTGCTCGGCCGGGCCGCGCACATGGACGCCATCGCCGCGTCCGGTCTCGCGATCGAAGGCCTCTTCGGCGCCCGCCGCGTCCCCCGCCTGGCCGTGGCGATGCGGCCGGCGGATCTCGCGCCGCCCTTCGACCGGGTGCTGCTGACGGTCAAGTCGTTCGATACCGCTGCGACGCTCGCCGCGGTGGCCCCGCTTCTCGCGCCGGCGGGGGCGCTCGTCTCGCTGCAGAACGGCCTCGGCAACGTCGAGCAGGTGCGCGACGCGGTCGGGCCGGCGCGCGCGGTCGGCGCACGCGTCATCTTCGGGGCCGAGGTGCCGCGACCGGGAACGGCGCGGGTCACCGTGTGCGCCGAGCCGGTCGCGGTGGCGGCGGCCGTTCCAGGTGACGCGGCGGCCGAGGCGCACGCACGGCGCTTCGTCGACGATGTCGCGGCCAGCGGAATCCCGGTCGAGCTGGTGCGCGACGTCCAGCCGTATCTCTGGGCGAAGGTCTTCTACAACGCGGCGCTGAACCCGCTCGGCGCGCTGCTCGGCCTGCCGTACGGCGCGCTCGCCGAGGATCCCGATGCGCGCGCCATCATGGACGACGTCATCGAGGAGGGCTACGCGGTCGCACGCGCGCGCGACGTCGTGCCGCGCATCGCCCACGCCGCTGCGTACCGCGAGGCGTTCTACGGCCAGCTCGTGCCGTCGACGGCGCACCATCGCTCGTCGATGCTGCAGGACCTCGAGCGCGGACGGCCGACGGAGATCGACGCCATCAACGGCTGCCTCTGGGCGTTCGGGCGTGCGGCCGGCGTCGCGACACCGGTGAACGCGACGCTCACCCGGCTCATCCGCTGGCGCGAGCGGCTCGGTGGGTTGCAATCCGGGCGCGGCCGCTCATGATACGGAGCCATTGTTGAAATGATCGAGGTCGACGCGAAAGCGATGGCGGCGATGCGCGAGCACGCCGAGGAAGCGTTCCCGGAGGAGTGTTGCGGGGCGCTGCTCGCCGGCCCGGAGGGACAGGTCGTGCGGCGGATGACCAACATCCAGAACCGCCTGCACGCGGCGGACCCGGTTGCCCACCCACGCGACGCGCGCACCGCCTACCAGATGGAGCCGCGGGAGCTGCTCGAGGTGAACCGCGCCGGCGATCGCGCCGGCTGGCGCATCGTCCTCTTCTACCACTCCCACCCGAGCCACGGCGCGTACTTCTCGCCGACCGACAAGGTACGGGCGCTCTGGGGCGAGGGGGGCGAGGCCGAGCCGGCCTATCCCGGCGTCGCCTACGCCGTCCTCTCGGTCTACGACCAGACGCTGCGCGACACGAAGGCGTATGCGTGGGACGAGGCCGCGCGCGACTTCCTCGAGCGCGAGCTGCGCGTCCGGGCCGCGTGACCCCGCCCGGGGCGAGGGCGATGCGCGTCCAGCGAAGCGGCTCCGCGCAAGGGAGCTTCGCACTGCACTGCGACGTCGCCGGGGCCGGAACGGAGACCGTGGTGCTGACGCATGGTCTCGGCTCGTCGGGCGCGACATGGAGCGCGCTCGTCGCGGCGCTCGCACCGCGCTATCGCGTCGTCACCTGGGACATGCGGGCGCATGGCCGCTCCGACTCGCCTGACGCGCCGTGCACCGTCGCGGCGCTCGGCGAAGATCTCGCCGCCGTGGTCGCGGCGGTGAGTGACGGCCGGCCGGTGCACGTGCTCGGCCACTCCGCGGGCGGGGTGGTTGCGATGCGCTTCGCGATCGAGCACCCCGAGGCGGTGTGCAGCCTGCTCCTCGTCGGCACCGCGAGCGAATGCAACGCGCGGGCGGTCGCCTACTACGAAGCCCTCGCCGAGACCGGCGAGCGCGAGGGCGGCGCCGCGATACTGCGGCGCATGGGGACGCGCGACCCGTCCGCGCTCGAGCCCGACGGGCCGGGCTACGCCCGTGTCGCACGTGCCATGGCGTCGTTGCACCCCGAGCCGCTCACCCCCGAGGTGCACCGCATCGTCGCGCCGACCCTCATCATCGTGGGCGAGAAGGACTTCCTCGGCGTGGGCGGCTCGGTGATCGTCAGCCGTCGCGTCGCGAATCCGCGTCTGGAGATCGTTCCCGAGCGCGGCCACGCCATCTTCCTCGAGGATCCCGAGGGGTTTGCCCGCCTGGTAGGCGGGTTCCTGGATCAGTGGAAGTGGAACGGGAAGACGAGGTTCAGCCCGAAGGACGGTGGCGGCGGCTCCACGTAGAGGGGCGGCGGCGTGTAGTAGTAACCGCCCGGCTCGTAGCGATACGAGCGATAGTAGTAAGGCCGGTACGCGTGCACGGTCCCGTGATGCTCGTACCGCCGATGGCCGTGGCGCCAGTGGTCGTGGTCATCGGCGCGCGCCGGTCCGACCATGAGCGCGCACAGCGCCAGGCCGGCGAGCGCAGTGGCGAACCTGCGGTGTCTCATAGCTTCCCCCGCTTCGACGCCTCACGCGCCCGCTCGCGGAAGGCCTTGTCGGCGGCCTTCTTCTGATCCGGCGAGAGGCTGTCGTACAGCGTCTGGAACGCGGGCACGAACTTGTGCACGCCCGCGGCGTGCGCGTCGACCAGCGCCGCGTACGAGTTCAGCTGATCGACCGCGGTAGCCGACTCGACCGCATCGGCCTTCTGCTCGCGCAGCGGTTTCAGCGTGCTCTCGTTCTCCCGCATGACCTGCGCGACGCTCTGGAAGGCCGGCTCCTGCGCCGGCGTGATGCGCAGCTGGGAGTGCAGGGTCTTGATGCGGGTCTCCACCTGCTGGGCGGACGCGGCCGGCTGCTTGGCGGTCTTTGCCACGGGCTGCAGCATGCGCGCGCCCGCGTCCGGGACGCAGGCAACGAACCCGCCCAGCAAGACGACGAGGGCGAAACGGGTCGAGAGTCTCTTCATGGATATGCACCTCCTGTCGGGTTTGCGACGCGCGGCGCCGCTACCCTCACGCTACGCCGCGCGGCAACGTGGGCAACCAATCGCGCGTTCGCCCCCGCACATCCGTCGGAAGGGCGCGCAAGGGCGCCCGGGGGCGGTTAGGCGCGCGCCGGCGCGCTCAGACGGTGGCGACCAGCGTGTGGGCGGTCGTGTCGGTGACCGTCGCCCACACGAGCGTGCCCGGGGCGACGTCGGTGGCGACGACGGCGGTCGTGAACTGCGGCGTCTTGCCGGCGACGTGGCCGGGTGAGCGCCGTGCCGGGCGCTCGACCAGCACCTCGACCGAGCGGCCGATCCAGCGCCGGTTGCGCTCGGCCGCGATCTCCTCCTGCAAGGCGATGACGTGCGCGAGGCGGCGGCTCTTCTCGTCGTCGGGCACCGAGTCGCGCAGGCGGGCGGCCTTGGTCAGGCTGCGCTCGGAGTACTTGAAGAGATAGGCGTTGTCGTAGCCGATCTCCTCCATCAGCCGGCACGTCGCCCCGAAGTCGTCGGGCGACTCGTCAGGGAAGCCGACGATCACATCGGTCGAGAGCGCGATCTCGGGGATGCGCTCGCGCAGACGCGCGACCAGCTCGCGGTACCCGGCGACGGTGTAGCCGCGCGCCATGTTGGCGAGCACCGTGTCCGACCCGGATTGGACGGGCAGGTGGAGCTGCGGCGCGACCGCCGGCACCTCGGCCATCGTCTCGATCAGGGCCGGCGTCATGTCGGACGGATGCGGCGAGGTGAAGCGCAGTCGCGCGATGCCGGGGATCTCCGCCGCGCGGCGCAGCAGCGCGCCGAGGTCGCAGCCGCCGTCGCGATAGGCGTTGACGGTCTGGCCGAGGAACACCACCTCGCGCGCACCCTGTGCGGCGGCCTCGCGCACCTGGGCCAGCACCGCATCGGCCGGGACGCTGCGCTCGCGCCCGCGTACGTAGGGCACGACGCAGAAGGTGCAGAACTTGTCGCAGCCGCGCATGACCGTGATCCAGGCGCGGACGTCGCCGGGCGCGCGGGCCGACGGCAGGTCGGCGTAGGTCTCGTCGGCGTCGAGGCGCACGTCGACGAGCGGGTTGCCGGCGCTACGCGCGGAAAGCGCGATGCCGGCCGTCCCCGCCGGGGTGGCGCGCGCGGTGCGTGCCGCGTCGAGGAGCGCCGGCAGCCGGCGATACGCGTCCGGTCCGATCACGAGGTCGAGCATCGGCACGCGGGCCGTGAGCGCGGCGCGATGGTGCTGCGCCATGCAGCCGCACATGCCGAGCACGAGGTCGCGGCGCGCGAGCTTGTGGCGCGCCAGGTCGGTCAGCCGGCCGACCACGCGCTCCTCGGCGTGCTCGCGGATGGCGCAGGTGTTGAGCAGGATCACGTCGGCCGCGGCGGGGTCGTGGGTGCGCGCGTAACCGTGCGTGGCGAGATGGCCGACGATGAGCTCGCCGTCGGCGACGTTCATCTGGCAGCCGAAGGTCTCGAGGTAGATCGCGCCCGGCACGGCCGGGGATCATAACGATGCCCGGTGTCGCCGGCAACGAACCGCCCCTGCGACGCGCCGCCGCCGCGCATGTGCTAGAGGGGAGGCATGCGCCATCCGTCGGGCGACGACCCGCGCCGCCAGTTCCGCGACCTCGAGGCGACGCTCCTGCGCTGCCCGCGCTGCGCCGAGGCCGTGCCGGTGCGCAAGCGGCTCCTTCTCGTGCTCCCCGAGGGCGACAAGTTCGAGTACGTCTGCACGCGCTGCTCGGCCACCTGCGGGACCAAGATCGAGCGTCCGCCGCCGGTGAGCCTTCGCGTCTGATCATGCCGACGGACTCCGGGCCGCGCATCGTCTCGCTCCTGCCGAGCGCGACGGAGATCGTCTGCGCGCTCGGCGCCGGGGCCCAGCTCGTCGGGGTGTCGCACGAGTGCGATCATCCGCCCGAGGTGCGCGGCCTGCCCACGTTGACCCGTCCGAAGATCCGGGTCGACGCGACGAGCGCCGCGATCGACCGCGACGTGCGCGCGCTCGTCACGCAGGGGCTGAGCGTCTATGAGGTCGACGTCGAGCGGCTGCGCGCGCTCGCGCCGGACGTGATCGTCACGCAGCAGCAATGCGAGGTCTGCGCCGTCTCGTTCGCCGAGGTGGAGGAGGCGGCCCGCCGGGCACTCGACCGCGCGCCGCTCATCGTGTCGCTCACGCCGCGCATGCTCGACGACGTGTGGGCGGACTTCGCCCGGGTCGGCGCCGCGCTCGGCCGCGACAGCCGCGCGCGGGTGCTCATCGACGAGACGCGGGAGCGGCTCGCGGCGGTGCGCGCGCGGACCGCGGGGCTGCCGCGGCCGGTCGTCGCCTGCGTCGAGTGGCTCGATCCGCCCATGACGGCGGCAAACTGGATCCCGGAGATGATCGAGATCGCCGGCGGCGCGTATCCGTTCGCGGCGGCGGGTGCGCACAGCACGACGACCTCGTGGCCTGCGCTCGTCGCCGCGGCTCCCGAGGTCGTCGTGCTCATGCCGTGCGGCTTCACGATCGCGCAGACCCGGCGCGAGCTCCCCACGCTCCTCGCGCGCCCGGAGTGGCGCGCGCTGCCCGCGGTGCGTGCCGGGCGCGCCAGCGTCGTCGACGGCAATGCCTACTTCAACCGTCCGGGTCCTCGCCTGGTCGACAGCACGGAGCTCCTCGCCCGCCTGGTGCAGCCCGCGGCCGGTGGCCCGGCGTTCGGCACGGACGCCGTGCAGTCGCTCGCCGCGTCATGAGGCGCCCGCCATGGCGTCCCGCCACGCGGGCGAAACTTGACACCTCGAAAGCAACGGCAGTAGCGTCGCGACGGTGCCAGCCGTAACCAACGTCGGGCGCGACGCGGTCGTGCGTCGTGCTCGCCCCTTGCGTGCGGGTGCGGTCCCGCCGGCCGGCGGACGCAAGCGTGCGACACCGGTTGCCGGACGCCGACGAGCCTTGGACGCGCGGGAGACGCTCGGCGCATCGTCGGCCCTCCTGCGCATCGTCGGCGAGTCGCGGCTCGGCGCGCGGGCACTCGGCCGCCTCGCGACCGAGCTCGCCACGGCGCTCGATGCCGCGGCGCTGACGATCCGCCTCCTCGATCCGACCGGGCGCTGGCTCGATCTGAAGGCCGCGGTCGGCTTGTCGAAGCACATGCGCACGAGGCTCCGGCGCGTGCCGGTCGAGTCGCTCGTCGGCAACGAGGTCGTGCGCCGCCACCGGCGCATGGTGCGCGCGGGGCATCCCGAGGCAACCTTGCGCCCTTGGCCGGGCACGCTCCTGCGCCGTTTCGGTGCCGGGACGTTCGTGCCGATCCGCGCGGGACGGCAGGTCATCGGCGTCATGGGTGTCGGCTTCCGCCACCTCACCCGCCCGCCCGCGGCGCAGATCGGCTTCCTCGAAACCGTCGGGCGCCAGCTCGGCGCGGCGCTGCGCACCCTGGAGATGCGCGAGACGCGGCGGAAGAGCCGGTCCGAGACGCGCTTCCTGCGCCGCATCGCGGACGCGCTCAGCGCCAACCTCGATCTCCACGCGGTGCTCGACATGGTGACCGCGGCGGCACAGCGTCTCACCCGCGCGCGCGGTGCGCTCGTGATGCTGACGAGCCGCGACGGGAGCGAGTTCGAGATCGCCAGTACCAGCCGCCTCGACTACGCGAAGGACATCCGCGGCCTGCGCTTCCCGATCGCCGGCAGCCTGGCGGAGATCGCCGTGCGCACCGGAAAGTCCGTCCGCTGCCGCGACGCGGCGACCGACCGCCGCCCGCTGCTGCGGCGCCTGCGGGAGACCGACGATGTCCGCGGCCTGATGATCGTGCCGCTGCGCGGCGACGGCGGCGTGATCGGGACGCTCAACGTCTCGAGCAAGCGGCCGCGCGTGTTCTCCGATCACGACCGCCGGACGCTGATGCAGCTCGGCTACCAGGCGAGCATCGCCATCCGCAACGCGCGCATGTTCGAGGAGCTGCGCGATCAGCGCCAGCTGCTCCGCCAGCTCTACTCCCAGCAGTACTCCGTGCTCGAGGGCGAGCGGAAGCGCATCGCCCACGAGCTGCACGACGAGATGGGCCCGACGCTCTCCGCGATCCTCATCAATCTACAATTGCTGAAGGAGCGCGGCGCCGAGGCCGTGCTCGGCGCGAAGGTCGCGGAGACCGAGACGCTCCTCACGGGTATCATCGAGAAGATCCGTGAGCTCGCCTACGGGCTCCGCCCGCCGATGCTCGAGCACCTCGGCCTCGCGGAAAGCTTGAAGTGGATGATCGAGACCTACTTCACGGGCGGCCGCCTCGCCGTGGACTACCGGGTGAGCGGGCCGCCGGTGCCCCTCGATCCCGATCTCGCGCTGGCCATCTACCGCATCGCGCAGGAAGCGCTCACCAACGTCGTGAAGCACGCGCGCGCGAATCGGGTGCAGGTCCGTCTCGGGCTCTCGGGCGCCACGGTGCGTCTCGACGTGCACGACGACGGCTGCGGCTTCGACGCCGCGCGCGTCGCATCGGAGCGGCGCGCCGGGCTCGGCCTCGCCAGCATGCGCGAGCGCATGGATCATCTGCACGGCCGGCTGGAATTGCGCTCGCGCGTCGGCAAGGGCAGCCAACTCACTGTAACCTGTCCGTTGGAGACCGCCGATGCGCGTGCTGCTGGTTGACGACCACACGCTGTTCCGACAGGGGCTGCGTACCCTGCTCGAGAAGCACGGGGCGTTCACCGTCGTCGGTGAGGCGGAGGACGGGCGGACCGCGGTGACGCTCGTCGAGCAGCTCCATCCCGACGTCGTCGTCATGGACATCGCCATGAAGGGGCTGAACGGCATCGAGGCGACGCGGCAGATCCGCCAGCGCTTCACACGGACGCAGGTCATCGTGCTGTCGATGCACCTCCTCGAGTCGTACGTGCGCCAGGCGCTCGAGTCGGGCGCCGCCGGGTATCTCCTCAAAAGCGCAGCCGGCAGCGAATTGATCGCGGCGCTCGAGAACGTGCGGAACGGCAGCACCTACTTCAGCGGACCGGTCTCGCGGATGATCGTCGAGGGCTATCTCGAGACCAACCGGGTGGCGAAGGCCGAGAAGCTGACCGTGCTGACCCCGCGCGAGCGCGAGGTCCTGCAGCTCATCGCCGAGGGCAACAGCTACAAGGAGATCGCCTCCGCCCTGAAGATCAGCCCCAAGACCGTGGGGCAGCACCGCGAGCGGCTCATGCAGAAGCTTCACTGCCGTCGCACGGCCGAGCTGGTGAAGTACGCCCTGCGCGAGGGTTTGACCCCTGCAACAGAGTGAAATCAGCTACTTAGCTATATATGTACTATAGGAGTAGGGCGATCACTCTAGGGAAATTATCTACTGCGTGTAGGGAAATGGTCCTGTTTACATAGCCTGGTGGGCGCGAGATAAAGAGTGCGTCGTGGGGAGGTGTGTTCGGGCATTCCTCGATGCCTTTTCCAGAACACTGCGTACCTCATGGCTTATCCTCCTTCTCTCTGAGGGGTGGCGCTTTCGGACACGGCACCCGGAAGCGTCACCCCCAGAGGGGCTCATCCCAGCTCTGAACACCTGACGTTGCCCCTGCCTGGGGCCTCCGGTACTCCCGGGAGACGATGGCACCGCGCCATGCACATCAGGGCGCCCTACCGGCCGCTGACGTCCCCTGCGGCATCCTCACGGTCAGCGACACCCGCCCCCCCGAGGACGACACGAGCGGACGGCTGATCCGCGGCCTGCTCGAGGCTGCCGGCCACCCGATCGCCTCCTACGCGATCGTCCGCGACGAGCCGGTCGCCATCCGGACGGCCGTCGTGCGGGTGGCCGAGGACCCCGCCATCCGGGCCCTGATCGTGAGCGGCGGCACCGGGATCACGGCTCGGGACGTCACCGTGGAGAGCGTCGCCGAGCTCTGGACCCGCCAGCTCCCGGGCTTCGGCGAGACCTTCCGGGCACTGAGCTTCGCCGAGATCGGCCCCGCCGCCCTCCTCAGCCGGGCCACGGCCGGGGTGATCGGCACCACGTTCGTGGCGCTCCTCCCGGGCTCGTCCGCCGGCTGCCGCCTGGCGGTCGAGCGCCTCGTCCTCCCCATGCTCGGCCACGTGGCGGCGCTGCTCTCGAGCCGCGCGTGACGATCCGCGTGCTCTTCTTCGCCTACCTGCGCGAGCGCTGCGGCGCGGAGCGCCGGCTCGAGCTGCCGGAAGGCGCCTCCGTCGGTGAGGCGCTGGGGCGTCTTCGCGAGCAGTATCCGGTGCTTGCGGACGCGTCGCTGCGCGTGGCGCTGAATCGCGTCTACGTTGACAATGCGGACCCCCTCCACGACAATGACGAGCTTGCATTGATCCCCCCGGTGAGCGGTGGCTCGCCATCCGCCGGGACGGAGAAGCCGACGCCGTGTACGTGATCACGTCCGATCCGATCGATCTCGCCGCCGTGATGGCGGACGTCGCCCATCCGGGGGCGGGCGGGCTCGCCCTCTTCGTCGGCACCACGCGCGACGAGAACGACGGGCGGCGGGTCGAGCGTCTCGAGTACGAGGCCTACGACGACATGGCGGCGAGCGAGATGGCGGCGATCGGCGCCGAAATCCGCCGGCGGTGGCCGGTGCTCGGGGTCGCGATGGTGCACCGCATCGGGGTCGTCCCGGTCGAGGAGGCGAGCGTCGCGATCGCGGTCGCCGCGCCGCACCGCGAGGAGGCCTTCGCCGCCTGCCGCTACGGCATCGACACGCTGAAGGCGCAGGTGCCGATCTGGAAGAAGGAGCACTACGCCGATGGCACACGCTGGATCGGCGCTTGCCAGGCGCAGCACGAGCACGCCGCGCAGAGAGACGAGGGCAGGGGATGAAGATACGGAAGGCCGTGCACGCGGGGTACTGCTGGGGCGTCGAGCGCGCGCTCGACATCGTCACCGATACGGCGTCGGCGCATCCCGGCGAGACGGTCCGCACGCTCGGGCCGATCATCCACAATCCGCACGTCGTCCAGTCGCTCGAGGAGAAGGGCGTGCAGTCGGTGAACGGCCTCGACGAGATGGACTCGGGCACCGTCATCATCCGCACGCACGGCGTCCCGCCGGAGACCTACCAGCAGGCGGCCGCGAAGGGCCTGAACGTCGTCGACGCCACGTGCCCGCTGGTCACCCTCGTGCAGAACAAGGCGAAGCAGCTCGTCCAGGAGGGCTACCACCTGGTGATCTTCGGCAACCCCCGCCACCCCGAGGTCATCGGCACGATCGGGCACGCCGGCGGCAAGGCCACCGTCATCGAGCACCCCGAGGACGTGAAGAACGTCCACCTGCCGAAGCGCATCGGCGTCGTCGTGCAGACGACGCAGGAGACGGAGCTCCTCGCGGCGCTCCTCGCCGAGCTCGCGCCGCGCTGCAAAGAGGTGAAGATCTTTAACACCATCTGCAATCCCACGATCGAGCGCCAGGAGGCCGCACGCGAGCTGGCGCGCGACGTCCAGGTCGTGATCGTCGTCGGCGGCAAGAACAGCTCGAACACCCGCCACCTCGCCGAGGTGTGCCGCGAGGAGGGCGCGACCGCCTACCACATCGAGGACGCGACCGAGCTCGACCCGCAGTGGGTGAAGGGCTTCGACAACATCGGCGTGACCGCAGGCGCCTCGACACCTGGCTGGCTGATGGATCAGGTCATCGAGCGTCTCGAGGGCCTGAACGGCAGTTGACCTGCAAGTGACGTAGCGCGTGCGCTGCGGCATCGGCTTCGACGTAGTGCGTTGACCGTCGCCGAAAGCGCGTGCTACCTTCGCTACTTACCACCATGTATCCCACCGTCCGCCTCGGCTTGGTGATCGCGGGGCTGCTTCTCGCCGCCGGCTGCGGACTTCCGCATCGTCAGCTTCCGCCGCCACCAGCGCATCTCGCCTGGGATCCGCGCGCCGGCGTCTCGCCGGGACAGCCCGAGGCGCAGCCGCCGAAGGTGCGCGCCATGGGAAGCTTCCTCACCGGCGAGGTCGCGCTGAACGACGGCAACTACGAGGTCGCACTGCGCGCCTTCCGTGACGCCGTCGACAACGATCCATCGAGTCCGCTCCTGCAGCTCCGGCTCGCCATGCTGCTCGTACGCAAGGGCGCGTTGGAAGAGGCGCTGCAGCACTGCCAGAGCGTCGTCGACATGCGGCCCGACAACACCGAGGGCCGCCTGCTGCTCGCGGGCATCCTCTCCGCGCTGAACCGTCCCGACGAGGCCGCCGATCAGTATCTGCACGTCCTGCGTCTCGAGCCCGAGAATCAGGAGGCCTACCTCTATCTCGGCGCGCTCTACGGCAAGCAGGGCAAGTACGACGAGGCGGTGGCGACGCTCGAGAAGCTGATCCGCCTGAACCCGCAGTCGGTGCTCGGCTACTACTACCTCGGCCGCGTGAACGCGACCGCGGGACACTTCGACAGGGCGGAGCGCTACTACCGCGAGGCGCTCAAGCGCAATCCGCAGTCCGAGCTGATCCTCATGGATCTCGCAACGCTCTACGAGCTGCAGAAGCAGTACGGGCGCGCGATCGAGCTCTACCAGCAGATCCTCGCCGCCAACCCGAACAGCGCGCTCGTCCGCAAGCGCCTCGGCGGCCTGTACATCGGCCAGAAGAAGCTCGACGAGGCGCTGCTCCAGTTCCACGCCCTCGAGACGATCGAGACCGATCCCGAGGAGACGCGCATCAAGATCGCGCTCATCTACTTCGAGAAGGGTGAGTACGACCGCGCCGCGACCGAGCTGAACCTCGTGCTGGCGGCGGAGCCCGACAACGACCGGGTGCGCTACTACCTCGGCTCGGTCTACGCCGAGACCAAGGAGTACTCGAAGGCCATCGACATCTTCGAGAAGATCAAGCCGGAGGCGGAGTACTACGTCGACAGCCGCGTGCAGATCGCCGCGATCTACCAGAAGCAGGGCAAGAACGCGCAGGCGATCGCCGAGCTCGAGCACGCGCTCTCGGTGAAGGGCCGGAACGCGGATCTGCTGAGCTACATGGGCTCCGTCTACCGCGAGCAGAAGAACTACCCGAAGGCGATCGCGGCGCTCGAAGAGGCGGTCGCGATCGACCAGAACGACGACAAGCAGCTCTTCAGCCTCGGCGCCCTCTACGACGAGGCCAAGAACAAGCCGAAGGCGATCGAGCTGATGCAGCGGGCGATCGCGATCAACCCGCAGAATGCGGCGGCGCTCAACTACCTCGGCTATACCTACGCCGAGCAGGGCAACCGTCTCGACGAGGCCGAGAACCTCATCCGCCGCGCGCTCGCCATCGAGCCGAACGACGGCTTCTACATCGACTCGCTGGCCTGGGTGTACTACCAGCGCGGCGACTACCAGCGCGCCGTCGATACGTTGGAGCACGCCATCGAGCTCGCGGGCGAGGACCCCACCGTGACCGAGCACCTCGGCGACGCCTACGAGAAGGTCGGGCGCCCGCGCGAGGCGATTCGCGTCTACACGGAGGCGCTGCACAAGGCCAAGGAGCCGGAGCAGATCGACCGCCTGAAGGGCAAGCTCGAGCTGCTCGGAGCGGGAACGCGGACGAGTGACACGGGCTCGTGATCGCCGCCCGGCGATCGCGCTCACCCGGACAGTGCTGGTGGCGCTTGTCGCGCTCGTGGCCGCCGCCGGCTGCCGCCCGGCGCGGCCGCGTCCGCAATGGACGGGCATCCTCCCGAAGCCGGACGTCCTGCTTGCCCAGGTTGCGGCGCGGCGCCGCGCCGTCACGACCCTCCGGGGCTTCGCCCACATCTCGTACGAGAGCGCCGAGGAGAAGCTCGGCTCCCGTCACGCGGTCGTGGTGGCGCCGCCCGACCGCTTCCGCCTCGAGATCCTCTCGCCGATCGGGGCTCTCGCCGTCGTGACCGCCAACGCGCGCGAGCTGGCGGTGTGGGTGCGGCGCGACCACCGCACGTACCGCGGCCCGGCGACGGCCTCGAGCATCGGCGCCTGGGTGGGAGTGCCGCTCGGCGTCGCCGACATCGATGCCGCGCTCGCGGGTCTGCCGCCCGAGCGCCAGGCGACCGGTGCCGCGGCGATCGCGTACGATGAGAGCGCCGGCCTCGTGCGCGTGCACGTGCCGATCGCCGGCGGGCGGCAGGAGCTCTGGTACGCGGGCGACGGGCCGAACCCGGTCGCGTGCGAGACCACGCTCGACGGGACGAACCAGATGCTGCGGATCGCGTTTGCCGATTATCGCACGATCGGCAGCGTCACGCTGCCGCTCGACGTCGACATGCGTCTCGAGCCGGCGGGCCGGCGCGTCCACGTGCGCTGGGAGCCGCCGACGCCGAACGCCGTCGTGCGCGACGACGCGTTCGCGTTTCCGGTACGGGAGGGGGTGGAGGAGATGCCGCTCGAGCGCTACACGCAAGGAGCGTCATGAGCCGCGTCGTGCGCCGCGCGCTCGCCGTCGTCGGGCTCGTCGTGGTGGCGGCCGCCGGCGGCTGCCGGAGCGGCGCCGGTGGCGATCGCCTGCGGCAGGGCGACCGCCTGGTCACGGCGACGATCAGCGATCCGAAGACCTTCAACCCGCTGCTCTCGGTCGACAACGCCTCCTCCACCGCGGTCAGCGAGATCTTCGAGGGGCTCGTCCGGCTCGATCCGCACACGGTCCTTCCGGAGGGCATGCTGGCGACGAGCTGGGAGCACGACGACGCGGGCACGACCTGGACCTTCCACCTGCGGCCCGGCGTGCGCTGGCACGACGGCGAGCCGTTCACGGCGGACGACGTCGTCTTCACCTTCGACGCGATCTACGACCCGAAGGTGCCGAACAGCCTGAAGCACGTGCTCACCGTCGGCGGGAAGCGCATCGAGGCCGAGGCCGTCGATGCGCAGACGGTGCGGTTGCGCCTGGCGGAGCCGTTCGCGCCCCTCCTCAACAGCATCGGCTTCGGCATCCTGCCGAAGCACATCCTCGGGAAGCCGCTCGCCGACGGCACCTTCAACCAGATGTGGGGCATCGACACGCCGCCCGAGAAGATCGTCGGCACCGGGCCGTACCGCATGGTGCGCTACGTCCAGGCGCAGCTCCTCCAGTACAAGCGCTGGGACGGCTGGTGGATGAAGGACGAGAGCGGCGGCCGCCTGCCGCGTATCGCCGAGGAAGCGATCCTGATCGTGCCCGATCAGAACACGATGTACCTCAAGTTCCTCGACAACCAGCTGCACTACTACTCGCCGCGGCCCGAGGAGATCGACGACATCCGCGGCCGCGCCGAGAAGCTCGGGGTGACCCTGCAGCGCATCGGCCTCGACACCGGCATGCTGTTCGTCAGCTTCAACCGCAACCCGGCGCACTACCTGCGGGACGGCACGCGCGACCCGAAGCTCGACTGGTTCACCGATCCGCACTTCCTGCAGGCGATCGCGCATGCGGTCGACGCGAAGAGCATGGTCGCGAACACCTACTTCGGGCACGGCGAGCGGGCGACCTCGGCCATCTCCCCCGAGAACAAGATCTTCTACGACCCGGACCTGAAGCCGTATGACTACGATCTCGAGCACGCGCGCGCGCTCCTGACCGACGGCGGCTACGTCGATCGCGACGGCGACGGCGTCCGCGAGGACGCGCACGGCAACCCCCTGCAGTTCGACCTCTCCACCAACGCCGGCAACCAGGTGCGCGAGCGCCTCTGCTCGATCCTGGTCGAGGATTGGACCAAGCTCGGCATCAAGGTGAACTACCGGCCGCTCGAGTTCACGACCCTCGTCGAGAAGCTCTCGACCAACTACGACTGGGACGCGATGGTCATGGGCTTCACCGGCGGTGTCGAGCCGCACAACGCGTCCAACCTGCTGCGCTCCTCTGGCAACCTGCACCTCTGGCAGCCGAACCAGGAGCATCCGGCGACGGCGTGGGAGGCCGAGATCGACCACGAGCTCGACCTCGGGGCGCGCGAGCTCGACGTCGAGAAGCGCAAGCTCCACTACTGGCGCGTCCAGGAGATTCTGCAGCAGCAGCTGCCGCTCATCCAGCTCGTGCGCCAGGAACAGTTCGTCGCCTACAAGTCCTACCTCGACGGCTTCGATCTCACGGTCTGGGGACCGTACCGTCCGGAGCGCATCGCCATCCGTCCCTGAGCGTCATGGCGCGCTTCGTCCTCCGCCGGCTGCTGCAGATGGTCCCGCTGCTCGTCGGCATCACCTTCCTTTCGTTCGTCGTCGTGGCCCTCGCGCCCGGCGACTTCTTCTCGACGTTGCGGTTGAACCCCTCGATCTCGCCCGACGTGATCAGCCAGATGGAGATCGAGTTCGGCTACGGGCAGCCGCTCGTGGTGCGCTATCTGCGCTGGGTGTGGCGCGTGGTCCATCTCGACCTCGGCATCTCCATCGCCTACCGCGTCGGGGTGCTCGATCTCATTGCCGCGCGCGCCGCCAACACGGTGATCCTGGCGGTCGCGAGCATGGCGTTCACGTGGGCGCTGGCGATTCCCGTCGGCACGATCGTCGCGCTCCGCCGCGGCTCCGTCACCGACCGCAGCCTCTCGTTCCTGTCCTTCCTCGGCATGTCGGTGCCGAGCTTCTTCCTCGCCTTCCTGCTGATGTACCTGGCGCTCGAGACGGGGTGGTTTCCGGTCGGTGGCACGACGTCGTTCGACTACCCGATGCTGTCGCCGCTCGAACGTGTCGGCGACCGCCTGCAACATCTCGTCCTGCCGGTCATCGTGCTCGGCACCGGCGGCATGGCGAGCCTGATGCGCCTCATGCGCAGCAACGTTCTCGAGATCCAGCACGCCGAGTACGTGCGGACCGCGCGCGCCAAGGGGCTCCCCGAATGGCGCGTGGTGGGCAAGCACATCCTGCGCAACGCGCTGAACCCCTTCGTCACCCTCGCGGGCTACGAGCTCGGCACGCTGCTCGGCGGCGCGGCGCTGGTCGAGGCGGTGATGAACCTGCAGGGGCTCGGCACGCTGATGCTCGACGCGGTGCGCTCGCTCGATCTCTATCTGGTAATGGGGTCCGTGCTGATGAGCGCGGTGCTGCTGCTGGTCGGCAACCTGCTGGCCGACATCGCGCTCACCCTGGTCGATCCGCGCATCGACTTCACGACGCTCGAGGCGGCACGGTAGCGCGCATGCGAGGACGTGAGGCGAGCTGGACGGCGATCGGCAGCCTGGTCGTGCTGGTTCTGCTGTACGCGAGCGCGCTCCTGGCGCCGTGGATCGCGCCGTACGACTACGCGACCCAGCACCGCGAGTTCCCGAACTGTCCGCCGTCGCCGATCCGGATGCATGCGCCGTCACGCTGGCTCGCCGACGGCATGCTCTACACGCACGCGCTCGAGCCCGTGCCCGGCGCGGGCCGGCGCTATCGGGCGACGGATGCCGAGGTGCCGCTCGCATGGCTCACGCGCGGCGTGCTGCTGACGACGGCGCGCCCCGACGACCGGGTCTTCTTCCTCGGCACCGACGGCCTGGGGCGCGACCTCTTCTCGCGCGTCGTCTACGGCGGGCGCATCAGCCTGACGGTCGGCGTGGTCGGGGTCGCGATCAGCTTCGCGATCGGTATCGTGGTGGGCGCCATCGCCGGCTACTTCGGCGGCTGGATCGACGAGGTGATCATGCGCGCCACCGAGGTGCTGATGTCGCTGCCGTCGTTCTACTTCCTGCTCGCGCTGGCCGCGATCATCCCGCCCTCGCTCAGCTCGGCGCAGACGTTCTTCATGATCGTCGTCATCATGAGCTTCATCCGCTGGGCCGGGTTCGCGCGCATCATCCGCGGCATGGTGGCGTCCATCCGCGAGCGCGAGTACGTCCAGTCGGCGCGCGCGCTCGGCGCCAGCCGCACGCGTGTCATCGTGCGCCACGTGATCCCGGCGACCTTCGGCTACACGATCGTCGCGGCGACCTTGAGCATCCCCGGCTTCATCCTCGGCGAGAGCGCGCTGTCGCTGCTCGGCCTCGGCATCCAGGAGCCGAACGCGAGCTGGGGCAACCTCCTCGCGGACGCGCAGAACGTCCAGAGCATCGCCCAGTTCCCCTGGATCTTGGTGCCTGGGGTCTTTATCTTCGTGACGATCATGGCGTTCAACTTCCTCGGTGACTACCTGCGCGACGCGCTCGATCCGCACACGAGCGGGGTGCGCGGATGAGCGTCGCCGAGCGACGCCGGCCCGATCCGGCGGCTGCGCTGCTCGACGTCCGGGACCTCCACACCCACTTCGAGACCCCCGAGGGCGTCGCGCGCGCCGTCGACGGCGTGAGCTTCGCGATCCGGCCGGGACGGACGCTCGGGCTCGTCGGCGAGTCCGGCTGCGGCAAGAGCGTCACCGCGCTCTCCATCCTGCGCCTGGTGACGGCCCCGGGGCGGATCGTGAGCGGGTCGATCCGGTACCAGGGACGCGAGCTGCTGAGCCTCTCCGAGCGCGAGATGCGGCACGTGCGGGGCAAGGAGATCGCCATGATCTTCCAGGAGCCCATGACCTCGCTGAACCCGGTCTTCACGATCGGCAACCAGATCGCGGAGGCGATCCGCCTGCACCAGGGCCTCGGCCGTGCTGCGACCCGCGCGCGGGTCGTCGAGTCGCTCCGCCTGGTCGAGATCGCCGACCCGGAGCGCCGCGCCGACAGCTACCCGCACGAGCTCTCGGGCGGCATGCGGCAGCGCGCGATGATCGCGATGGCGCTCGCCTGCGAGCCCAGCCTGCTCATCGCCGACGAGCCGACGACCGCCCTGGACGTCACCATCCAGGCGCAGATCCTCGACCTGCTGCGGAGCCTGCGCGAGCGCCTCGGCATGGCGATGTTGCTGATCACCCACGATCTCGGCATCGTCGCGGAGCAGGCGGACGACGTCGCGGTGATGTATGCCGGCCGGATCGTCGAGCACGGCACGATGCGCGACGTCTTCGAGCGTCCGTGCCATCCCTACACGGTCGCGCTGATGGACGCGGTCGGCCGCCTCGGCGGCCCGGACCGCTATCTGAAGGCGCTGCCGGGCACCGTGCCGAGCCTCCTGCGGCTGCCGAGCGGCTGCCGTTTCCGCGATCGCTGCCCGCGCGCGATCGACCAGTGCGGGGCGGTCGACCCGCCGCTCGAGGAGAAGGCGCCCGCGCATCTGGCGGCGTGCATCCGCGTATGAGCGAGGCGCCGCTCGTCGAGGTCCGCGGGCTGCGCAAGGAGTTCACGCTCGGCGGCGGATTCTTCGGCCGCGCGCGCGCGATCATCCGGGCCGTCGACGGCGTCGATCTGGCGATCCGCCGCGGCGAGACCCTCGGGGTCGTCGGCGAGTCGGGCTGCGGCAAATCGACGCTCGGCCGCTGCGTCCTGCGCCTCATCGAGCCGACGGCCGGAACGGTGACGTTCGACGGCCGCGACGTGCTGGCGCTGTCGAGCGCGGAGCTGCGCCGCACGCGCCGTGAGATGCAGATCGTCTTCCAGGATCCCTACGCGTCGCTGAACCCGCGCATGCGCGTCGGTGCGATCGTCGCGGAGGGCATCGAGATCCACGACCTCGCGCGCGGCCCGGAGAAGCGGCGCCGGGTCGACGAGCTGCTGACCCGGGTCGGGCTCAGTCCCGAGCACTTCGACCGCTACCCGCACGAGTTCAGCGGCGGGCAGCGCCAGCGCATCGGCATCGCACGGGCGCTGGCCGTCGGGCCGCGCTTCATCGTCGCGGACGAGCCCGTCTCGGCGCTCGACATCTCGATCCAGGCCCAGGTGCTGAATCTGCTGCGCGAGCTGCAGGAGGAGATGGAGCTCGCATACCTCTTCATCTCGCACGACCTGCGCGTCGTCGAGCACGTGAGCCACCGGGTGGCGGTCATGTACCTCGGCAAGATCGTGGAGCAGGCGCCACGCGAGGAGCTGTACGCAAATCCGCGGCATCCCTATACACGGGCGCTGCTCTCCGCCGTGCCCGACCCTCGTCCCGGTGCGCGCAAGGAGCGCGTGCGGCTCGGCGGCGACGTGCCGAGCCCGATCAATCCGCCTGCTGGCTGCGCCTTCCACCCGCGCTGCCCCTATGCGGAAGCGCGTTGCCGGGTCGAGGTGCCGCGGCTCGAGACGGGGGCCCACGAGCACGCGGTCGCATGTCACGTCTTTCCCGCGAGCCCTGGATGATCTAGAGAGGAATCGTGCGGGAACGTTGGCGGCGACGACGGGATTTGGCGGCGCAGCGGCCGAACACGCCGAAGCCGATTCCGGCGCGGGTGCCCGAGGCAGCCATGGTCGGCTGGCGCGAGATCCGCTCCTTCCTCGATCCCGGCACACAGGTGAGCGGCAAGCTCGCCTTCATGACCCCGACGCGCATCGACGGCAAGCTGCGCGGCGAGGTGCGCGCGAGCGACCTCCTCGTCATCTCGGAGGGCGGATCGCTGCACGGCACGATCTGGCCGACGACGCTCGTCGTCGCGGGTGAGGTGCGCGGGCAGATCCTCGGCGCGGAGCGCGTCGAAATCCGGCCCGGCGGTCGCGTCATCGGCACCATCGAGACGAAGGTCCTGGTCATCGTCGAGGGCTCCTTCTTCGAGGGCGACGCGCGCATGGCCGAGGACGTCGCGCGCGAGCTGCGCCACTCGCACTAGCCTTCTCGTCGAGCGGTGTGCGGCCTCGCCATCGTGCGAGACCGCCGCGACACGCTGCGCGATTACATCGCCGCGATCGTGTCTAGGTTTCGTCGTGGGAGGACGAGACCATCACGACGAAGATCGGTATCGGGCCGGAGCTGCCGTCGGACGGCCGTGCGCAGGAAGGCTGCGTGTCGCCCGTGCAGTTCCACGAGCTGTGGGGCGCCACGAACGAGCGTTCCGCGGAGTTCAAGCTCGCGCTCGCGGTGCTCGAGCAGGCACTCGAGGACATGGAGCGCTATCAATCGGCCAGCGACGGGCACTGCCGGCGGCTCTATCGGAACGCGCGGGGCTGGCTGCTCTCGGGCGATCGCCATTGGCCGTACTCGTTCGCGAACGTCTGCGAGCTGCTCGACGTCCCGGCGCAGCGCATCCGCGCGTACGTGCTCGACGTGAGCGCGGCCCGTGACGCGGAGGAGGCGTCGTTCCAGGAGGACTCGGGCGAGGTGTACGCGGTCGGCGACGAGGCGTAGCTCCGGGTCGCGCGGGTTGAAGTCTCCGTGCCGCATGATACGCCTCGCGGCGCGATCATGGCCCTGCTCAAGATCGACATCGGTTGCGGCTATGCAAAGCGCGCCGGTTTCGTGGGCGTCGATAAGCAAGCGGCCGACGGCGTCGATCACGTGGTGGACGTCGAGCGTCAGCCGCTGCCGTTTGCGGATCGCAGCGTCGACACCATCTTCTCCGCGCACTGCTTCGAGCACCTTGCGGAGCACGCGCTCCTCTTCAACGAGATCAGTCGGGTCGCGACCGACGGCGCGAGCCTGGAGATCTGGACGCCGTACGCGTGGACGAACGAGGCGTTCATCTACACCCACCGGACGTTCTTCAACGAGCTACACTATCTCCACCCGTGCTACATGTTTCCCGACCATTGGCGTCCGATCCTCGGCGCGTCCTGGCAGCTCGAGGAGTTCCAGTTCGTCGTCGACGACACGGTGCAAGCCGATCTGCGCCGCAATCGCGTGAGCCTCGATTTCGCGCTCAGGTACATGAAGGGGGTTGCCGAGGAATTCGGGGTGCGCATCCGGATCTGGCACACTGCTCCGCCGCCGCCGCGGCTCCCGGAACGGACCTATTCGCGCACGCGCGACGGACAGCGTCTTCCTGTCAGCGCGGCACCGGCGTCGCGTCTCGGGAGGTGGTGGCGCGCCCTGGCCTCGCGACGTCCGGGCGCGCCATAGCTCCTCACGGGCGGCCCAACCGAGGGTGGGCCGCCGCGATCAACGTCCGCCTGCGGTCTCCTCCTGGATGCGGGCCGCCTTACCGGAGAGCTCGCGCAGGTAGTAGAGCTTGGCCCGTCGCACGCGGCCGCGCGCCGTCACGTCGATCTTGTCGATGCGTGGGGAGTGCAGGGGAAAGGTCCGCTCGACGCCAACGCCGTAGGAGGTCTTCCGCACCGTGAAGGTCTCGCGGCTGCTGCCGCCGCTCCGCCGGATGCACACGCCCTCGAACACCTGGATGCGCTCCTTCTCGCCCTCGATGATGCGGACGTGCACACGCAGCGTGTCGCCGGAGCGGAACTCCACCTGCTGCGGCTTGAGCTGTTGGCTCTCGATGCTGTCGATGAGGTTCATGACAAGGCCTCCTCTGCCTGATCCCGTGCGCCACACATCCGGTCGAGGATGATCGACGCGGCGGTGCGAACGGATAGATGATTGTAGTCGTCGACGCCAGTGATGGCGGGGAGCAGGTGGTCGGCACGGCCGACGACCTCCTCGGTGAGCCCCCAGCCCGTGCCCAGGAGGACGAGCAGGGGGCGGCCGCCCTCCCGTGCCAGGCGGCGTAACGCCGCGTAACTGATGGTGGGATGGCGGGTGCGGGCGGAGGTCACGAGCAGGAGGGGGGGAGCCCCCGCGTCGAGCTCGACGTCGGTGATCGTGCGGTCGAGGTCGTCCGTCAAGCGCACGATCGCAAGCGCGTCCTTGCGGGTGCGGTTGTAGACGGCGCCGTGGCCGGTGCCCCAGTGCGCCAGGATGCGCTCGGAGAGCTCGCGCGCCGCCACGACCGGCGTCACCACGTAGAAGCGGCGGACGCCGAACGTCCGGCCGGAGCGGGCGATGTCGTGGATGTCCATGTGGGTGACCGCCGAGGTCACGACCGCCCCGTTCTTGTCGTAGACGGGGAAGTGCAGGAGCGCGACGTAGACGCGGGCCACGGTCAGCGCTCCAGCAGGTCCGGGCGCACGCGCCGGGTGAGCTCGTGCGCCTCGGCCTCGCGCCAGCGGGCGACCGCGGCGTGGTCGCCCGAGAGCAGCACCGGGGGGACGCCGTGTCCGCGCACCACATCGGGGCGGGTGTAGTGGGGATACTCCAGGAGCCCATGCGCGAACGACTCGCTGTCCGTCGACTCGGCGTTGCCGAGCACGCCGGGCAGGTGACGGACGACGGCGTCGAGCACCACGAGTGCCGCGGCCTCGCCGCCCGACAAGACGTAGTCGCCGATCGACAGCTCCTCGTCGACGAAGTGCCGGACGCGCTCGTCGACGCCCTCGTAGCGGCCACAGACGAGCACCAGGTCCTGCTCGGCCGCGAGCGCGGTGGCGCGCGCGTGGGTGAACGCGGATCCGCGAGGCGACAGCAGTACGCGGCGCGCACCGGGCGCGCCGGCACGGATCGCGTCGAGCGCCTCGAGGATCGGCTCCGCCTTCATCACCATGCCGGGCCCGCCGCCGTAGGGGTAGTCGTCGGTGGAGCGATGGCGGTCGCTCGTGTACTCGCGCAGATCTACGAGCGAGACCCGCAGCGCCCCGGCGTCGCGCGCCCGCTTCGGCACGCCGACCGCGAGCGGGGTCGCGAAGAACTCGGGGAAGATCGTGAGCAGGTGGACGCGCATGGTCTCAGTCGAGCAATCCTTCGATCGGCTCGATCACGATCTGCCGGGCGCCGAGATCGACGCGGCGGACGACGTCGGCGATGACCGGGATCAGGTGCTCGCGCTCGCCGTCGCGCACGACCAGAACCTCGTTGCTGCCCGTCGGGATGAGGTGATGCACGACGCCGAGGCGGTCGCCCTTGTCGGTCACGACCTCGAGCCCCTCGAGCTGGTAGGCATAGAACTCGTTCGGCGCGGCCGCCGGAAGGTCGTGCTCGGCGACGGCGAGCACGGTGCCGATCAGCGGTGACGCCGCCTCGATCGTCTCGAGGCCGTCGAACCGCAGGAGGAACAGCTTGCCGTGCGGCTTGGCTGCCGCCAGACGCCGTGCCTCCCAGGCCGCGGCGTCGGCCGCGGGACGGGGTTGCAGGTAGACGGTGCGCGGCGGGGTCAGCGCCGCGGCGGCGTCACTGTATGGATGGAAGCGCAGCAGCCCGCCGACACCGTGGGTGCCGACGATCTCGCCGAGCGACACCAATCGCCCCGGCGACGTTCTCCCTGCTGCTGTGCTCATGGCTACGAAGGCGCGACGACATCGCTCGCCTATTTGTCCTCGATGATCTCCAAAACCACCTTGCGGTTCGTCCGCGAGGCCGCGGCATTCAAGATGGTGCGGATGGACTTGGCGGTGCGACCCTGTTTGCCGATGATCCGGCCAAGGTCCTCGCGCGCGACCTTCAACTCCAGAACTGATGCCGTATCGCCCTGCGTTTCCTTGACCTCGACCGCATCCGGATTGTTGACGAGGTAGCGGGCCAGATACTGCACCAGCTCTTTCATGACGCCTCCCGCCCGGGATGGCTTTCGGATGAACCCGGCGCCACGCCCGCTCTCTTCATGAGCTGAGAGACGGTCAGCGACGGAAGGGCTCCCCGGCGAATCCACTCATGGAGTTTTTCTTTTTTGAAGTCAACCCGAGGAGGATTTGGAAGCGGATCGAACGTGCCGACTTGATCGATGAAACGTCCGCCGCGCGGTGCGCGCTTGTCAGCGACCACGATGCGATAGAACGCGTGCTTCTTGGTGCCGTGCCGGGCGAGCCGGATGGTAACGCTCATAGTGCTCCTCTCGTGCCCGTCAACCGGGCATCATCTGGGAAAAGGGATTGCCACCACCCGGCCGTCCGAGCTTGGTGAGCTTCTTCATCATCTTCTTGGTTTGCGCGTATTGCTTGAGGAACTTGTTGACGTCGGAAACGGTGGTGCCGCTGCCGAGCGCGATGCGCTGTCGCCGGCTGCCGTTGATGAGAGTGTCGTTGCGGCGCTCCTGCTTGGTCATCGAGTTGATGATGGCCTCGATCTTCTTGAGCTCGCCGTCGGCCGCGCCCGGGTCGAGCTTCGAGGTGAGCTTCTTCATGCCCGGAATCATCCCGAGCAGCTCGCCCATCGAGCCGAGGCGCTTCACCATCTGGAGCTGATCGCGGAAATCCTCGAGCGTGAACTCGTTCTTCTTGAGCTTGCGCTCGAGCGCCTCGGCCTGGCGCTCGTCGTAGGCCGCCTCGACCTTCTCGATGAGCGAGAGGATGTCGCCCTTGCCGAGGATGCGCGACGCCATCCGGTCGGGGTGGAAGGGCTCGAGCGCCTCGAGCTTCTCGCCGACGCCGACGAAATAGATCGGCGCCCCGCTCATCTCGCGGATGGAGAGCGCCGCGCCGCCACGGGCGTCGCCCTCGAGCTTGGTCAGCACGACGCCGTCGATCGCAAGACGCTCGTGGAAGCCCCGCGCGACGTTCACCGCGTCCTGGCCGGTCATCGCGTCGGCGACGAGGAGGACGTACTTCGGCCCGACCGCCGCCTTGATGCGCTCGAGCTCGCTCATGAGCGCGTCGTCGATGTGCAGGCGCCCCGCGGTGTCGAAGATGATGGTGTCGAGCGCCTGGGCGCGTGCGGCCGCGACGGCCGCCTTCGCGATGTCGACGGGGTCCTGGTCGGGCGTCGACGGGTGCACCGCGCAGCCGACCTGACCTGCAAGCGTCGTCAGCTGATCGATCGCGGCCGGGCGGTAGACGTCGGCGGGGACGAGGTACGGACGCCGCCCGCGGTCGGCCTTCAGATGGCGCGCAAGCTTGGCAGCGGTCGTCGTCTTGCCGGAGCCCTGGAGCCCGACCAGCATGATCGTGATCGGCGGATTCGAGCCGAGATCGAGGGCGGCCGTCTCGCCACCCATGGTGCGGGCCAGCTCCTCGTGGACGAACTTGATGAGGTGCTGCTCCGGCGTGAGGCTGCGCAGCACCTCTTGCCCGACCGCCTGCTCGCGCACGCGCTCGCAGAACGCCTGGACGACGGGGAGCGCGACGTCGGCCTCGAGCAGGGCGAGGCGGATCTCGCGGATCGCCTCGGTCATGTGGCGCTCCGTGATCCGGCCTTGGCCGCGGAGCTTCTTGAAGACCAGCTCGAGCTTGTCGCCTAACGTATCGAACATGCGGAAACTGAACCCTGTGCGGGACGTCCTGACGCGTCGAAGGAAACGATAAAAGCTATAGGACCCACCCCCGGGAAGTCAACGCCAGGGGGCCGCCGAAATGCAAGACAATTCGGCGCGATCCGAAGGGATCGTATCGTCCTGACGCGCTTCGGCCTGGCTGCGGTCCGGGCGGCGTGGTTGCGGGCGAGGCAGCGGGAAGCGAGAATGCCACGCCCATGGGCCTGATTCGTCACAGCGCCACCCTCGCCGTCGTCGGCGCCCTGGGCGGGCTCCTCGTGAACGCGATCCGGGCCGATGGCGTCGCGATTCTCCGGCCGTTCGAGCCGGAAACCCACGGGGCGACGGAGTGCAGCGTGGCGGCGGGGCCGGTCGAGATCGGCGTGACCGAGGCCGAGACGCTCCTCGCCGCCAACGAGGCCGTATTCGGCGACGTGCGGCCGGCGGCCGAGTACGCCGAGGGACACGTGGTCGATGCGGTGCATCTGCCGTGCAGCGCGGACGCGCCCGACTGGCTCGGCAACGTCGCCAAGTACTCCACCGTGATCCTCTACGGGGAAAAGGACGCGGACGCCGATCAGGTGGCCCACTCGCTCAGCGCCGCGGGCTACCGCGACGTGCGCGTGCTGCGCGGCGGCTTTGCCTCCTGGCGCGACGGCGGGGGCCTCGCGGCCTCCGGGCCGTGCGCCGTCTGCGACTGAGGATCCGCCCCGGCCGTCATGCGAACGTTCGTCGGGTGGGTGCTCCGCGCCGGGCTGGCGGCGCTGTTTCTGTACGCCGGGGTCGCGAAGCTCGCGGACGTACGGACTTTCGCGGTCGATATCGCCAACTATCGCATGCTGCCGGCCGCCCTGGTCGGCCCGTTCGCCGCCGCGATCCCGGGGGTCGAGGTGCTGTGCGGGGTCGGCCTGCTGCGCAACCGGAGCGCCCGCGCCGCGGCCCTGCTCGCGAGCGGGATGCTCGTCGCGTTCACCGTGGCCGCCGTGCAGGCGCTGGCACGGGACATCAACATCGACTGTGGCTGCTTCGGCAGCGTGCGGGCGCCGGTGACCGTCCTCACCATCGTGCGCGACGCGGGATTCCTCGCCGCCGCCCTCGCGGTCATGGCGTTGGCGCCGCTGCCGGACGGGCGACGCTGAGACGCTCCCGGGGCGCACGGCAAACAAAAGCCCCCCGACCGTGACCGGCCGGGGGGCTCGATGCGTACGAGCCGGAGCGATCCGGCCCGGCGGCTACATCATGCCGCCCATGCCTCCCATACCGCCCATGCCTCCCATGCCCGGCGCAGCCCCGGCGGCCTGCTTCTCCTCCGGCCTCTCGGCGACCGTCGCCTCGGTGGTGAGCAGGAGCCCCGCCACCGACGACGCGTTCAGCAGGGCCGTGCGCACGACCTTCGTCGGGTCGATGATGCCGGCCTTCATCAGGTCCTCGAACTCCTCGGTGTGCGCGTTGAAGCCGTGCGCACCCTTGCCGTTCTTGACCTTGTCGAGGACGATCGAGCCTTCCCAGCCGGCGTTGTTGGCGATCCAGCGGCAGGGCTCCTCGACGGCGCGCCGGATGATGTTGATGCCGACCTTCTCCTCGTCCGTCGTGCCCTTCACGTTCTCGAGCGCCGACGAGGCCCGGATGAGCGCGACGCCACCGCCCGGGACGATGCCTTCCTCGACCGCCGCGCGCGTCGCGTGGAGCGCGTCCTCGACGCGTGCCTTCTTTTCCTTCATCTCCACCTCGGTCGCCGCGCCGACCTTGATCACCGCGACGCCGCCGATCAGCTTGGCGAGACGCTCCTGGAGCTTCTCGCGGTCGTAGTCGGAGGTGGTCTCCTCGATCTGGGCGCGGATCTGCTTGATGCGCCCCTCGATGTCGTTGCGCTTGCCGGCGCCGTCGACGATCGTCGTATTGTCCTTGTCGACGACGATGCGCTTGGCGCGCCCGAGGTCGTTGAGGGTGATGCTCTCGAGCTTGATGCCGAGCTCCTCGGCGATGACCTTGCCGCCGGTGAGGATGGCGACGTCTTCCAGCATCGCCTTGCGGCGGTCACCGAAGCCTGGTGCCTTCACCGCCACGCACTGGAGCGTGCCGCGGATCTTGTTGACGACGAGCGTTGCGAGCGCCTCGCCCTCGACGTCCTCGGCGACGAGGATGAACGGACGTCCGGTCTTGGCGATCTGCTCGAGGACCGGAAGCAGGTCCTTCATGGCGCTGATCTTCTTCTCGTGGATGAGGAGGTACGCGTCCTCGATCACCACCTCCATGCGCTCGGGGTCGGTGACGAAGTACGGGGAGAGGTAGCCGCGGTCGAACTGCATGCCCTCGACGACCTCGAGCGTGGTCTCGAGGCCCTTCGCCTCCTCGACCGTGATGACGCCCTCCTTGCCGACCTTGTTCATCGCCTCCGCGATGATCTCGCCGACGGTGGAGTCGTTGTTGGCGGAGATGGTGCCGACCTGGGCGATCTCCTTCTGATCCTTGGTGGGCTTCGACACGCTCTTCAGCTCGTCGACGATCGCGCTCACCGCGCGGTCGATGCCGCGCTTCAGGCTCATGGGATCGTGGCCCGCGGCCACCATCTTGATGCCCTCGGCGAAGATGGCGCGCGCCAGGACCGTGGCGGTCGTCGTGCCGTCACCGGCGACGTCCGACGTCTTGCTGGCGACTTCCTTCACCATCTGCGCGCCCATGTTCTCGAACTTGTCTTCGAGCTCGATCTCCTTGGCGACCGTGACGCCATCCTTCGTGATGTTGGGTGCCCCGAACGACTTCTCGAGGACGACGTTGCGGCCCTTGGGCCCGAGGGTGACCGTCACCGCGTCCGCGAGTACATTGACCCCGCGCAGGATGCGATCGCGCGCATCCTGACCAAACCGTACGTGCTTCGCTGGCATGCTGTTCCTCCTTGCCTACGTGCTTTATTCGAGGATGCCGAGGATGTCGTCCTCGCGCATGATGAGATGCTCTTCGCCGTTCATCTTGATCTCGCTGCCCGAGTACTTGCCGAACAGGATCTTGTCGCCGACCTTGACGTCGAGGGGCGTGAGCTTGCCGTCGTCGTTGACCTTGCCTTTGCCGACCGCGACGACCTTGCCCTCCTGGGGCTTTTCCTTGGCGGTGTCCGGAATGATGATGCCGCCCTTCGTCTTCTCCTCTTCCTCGATCCGCTTCACGATGACGCGGTCTTGAAGTGGCCGAATCTTCATCGCATTCTCCTTTCCCTCGTGATGAGAAACCCTAGCGTTATTGATCGGTTAACCCTCGAGCGCGAGGGACCGAATGCGTGGGGATGAACCCGCAGGTCAACTTAGACACGATCCGGAGTTTGTCAACGGGGCGGGCGACTCAACGACCGAGCTTGCGCTTCTCTTCCTCGAAATATTGCCGGTAGAGGACGTCCCACTCGGCGCTGCCTTCGGCAACACGGCGGGACAGGCTCTCGATCTTGCGCCGGACCTTGACGTCGAGGACCTCGTCGATCTGCAGAAAATCGTTGAGCGCGGCCTTTATCTCGCGCAGCAGCAGGTGGTCCGATTGCAGGTCGCCGGCGTCGCCGCGCTTGACCTCGGTCAAGACTAACTGCGCCAGCGCGTTGATCCGCCCCTCGGAGACCCGGCTCACAGGGTGAACCCCCGCTCCTTGGCGATGCGCTCCTTCACCATCTGCAGGATCTTGTAGCGGTCCATGCCGACGAGCTCGCGGCTGTGCGACTCCGCGAAGCGCTGTGCGGCGACCTCGATGTCCTCCTCGGCCCGGATGTTCGCCTTGAAGGCGGTGACGATGCGCTGCTCGAGCGCCTCCCGGTGGCCGGTGAGACGCATCACCCCGGCCTTCTCGAGGCGGGTGACGATCGAGGAGGCGATGCGCCGCATCTCGGGCTCGCGCAGTTTCACGGAGGTACAGGTAGACGCGGCCCCGCGGCTTTGCAAGCCGGCCCCATACGCGATATCCCGTCGATTCGGCAGGCCTTCCGCGAGGCCCTTCGCCCTTCGCTATGATCGTCAAGATGTCGTCCATCGCGACCGACGCCGAAGTCCAGGCGGTCGACGCGAGACTCCACGCCCTCGGCTACAAGACCGGGAAGATGATCGGCGAGCAGGTGACGCTGATCGGCGTGTACGGCGACATCTTCCGCCTCCCGACCGAGGAGATCGCCCAGATGCCCGGGGTCGAGCGCATGATCCCGATCTCCCGGGCCTACAAGCGTGCGGCGCAGAAGGGCGATCCGCTGAACCCGGTGCATCAGACCGTCGCCATCGGCCCGGTCGTGACCGGCGCCGAGCAGCTGGTCGTGATCGCCGGGCCGTGCTCCGTCGAGAGCGAGCCGCAGGTCATGGAGGCGGCGCGCATGGTGAAGGAGGCCGGGGCGCACTGCCTCCGCGGCGGCGTGGTGAAGTATCGCTCGAGCCCGTACAGCGGCTGGGAGGGGCTCGGCTCCTCCGATCAGGACTCGCTGCGCCGCGGCCTCGAGCTGATCGTCAAGGCGGGACGCGCGTTCGAGATGCCGACCGTCGTCGAGATCCTCGACGCCGCCGATGTGCCGGTCTACGAGGACGCGGGCGTCGCCTGTCTGCAGGTCGGTGAGCCGAACAGCAAGAACCAGGCGCTCCTGAACCGCCTGCGCGACACGCCGCTGCCGATCATCCACAAGCGCGGCAACTCGCTCGACACCGAGGCGTATCTCCTCTGGGTCGAGCGGGTCATGTCGCTCGGCAAGGAGAACGTCATTCTCTGCGAGCGCGGCATCACGAGCTGCAATCGCTACACCCGCAACACGCTCGATCTCGGCAGCGTCGCCGCCTTCCACTATCAGCTCTCCGGTCTGCCGGTTGCCGTCGACGCCTCGCACGGGACGGGCGTGCGCGATCTCGTCTTCCCGCTGACCCTCGCCGGCATCGTCGCCGGCGCGTCGGTCGTGTTGGTCGAGGCGCATCCGAATCCGCTGATCGCCAAGTCCGACGGCTTCCAGGGGCTCTTCCCCGAGCAGCTGAGCGGGCTCGTGCGCGCCGCGCAGGAGATCTGGCGCGTGCGCAAGACGACCGACCGCGAATACGTCTCGACGCTCGCGCTCGAGCGCACCTACGAGGCGCGGATGCAGGAGGACCGGCGGCGTTTCTTTCCGCAGGGCTGAGCCCCGCGAGCGCGCCGAGGCTCGGATGATCATTCCACCGGCTGCAGGCGACGGCGCGACCCTGGGCATCGTCGCGCCGGCCGGTGTGGTGAAGCCCGACGCGCTCGAGCGCGGCGTCGATCTCCTGCGGAGCTGGGGCTACGAGGTCGTGCTCGGCGAGCACGTGCTGGCGCGCCGCCGTTACTGCGCCGGCACCCGCGAGGAGCGCGCTCGCGATCTCGAGCGCATGGTCACCGCGCCCGGGATCCAGGCGGTGGTCTGCGCGCGCGGCGGCTACGGCACGGCGCACCTCCTGCCGATGCTCGATCCGGCGCTCTTTACGGCGCACCCGAAGCTGGTGTGCGGCTACAGCGACATCTCGCCGCTCCTCGGCTTCCTGGTCGAGCGCTGCGGCCTGCCGGCGCTGCACGGGCCGATGGTGGCGAGCGACTTCGCGAAGGGCGCGAGCGAGCGCACGGCGGCGCGCTTCCGGGCGCTGCTCGCCGATCCGCGGACCCCGTGGAGCGAGCCGGTGCACGAGGCGCTCGCGCCCGGCAGCGCGAGCGGCCGGCTCGTCGGCGGCTGCCTCTCGTCGCTGATCGCGCTTCTCGGCACGCCCTTCGCGGTCGAGACCGACGGTGGCGTGCTGCTGCTCGAGGACGTGGCCGAGCGGCCCTACCGCATCGACCGCATGCTCACGCAGCTCCAGCTCGCCGGCAAGCTCGACCGGGTTGCCGCGGTCGTGCTCGGGTCGTTCGCGGATTGCGATGGCGCCAGCGCCGACGACGTCGCCGCGGCCGTCTTCCGCGACTTCTTCACGGGCGCGCCCTATCCGGTCGTCGCGGGATTCCCGGCGGGCCACCTGTCGGAGAACCTGCCGCTCGCGCTCGGCATCCCCGTGCGGGTCGACGCCGACCACCTGAGGGTGGAGGTGCTGCCATCGTAACCTTCGCCGACGTCGAGCGTGAGATGCAGGCGGCCGTCGCGCGCGACGTGTTCCCGGGCGTGGTCGTGCTCGTGAACGTCGGCGGCCAGATCGTGTTCCACCGCGCGGTCGGCAACCGGACGAACGAGCAGCCCTCGCCGATGCGCGAGGACACGATCTTCGATCTTGCGTCGCTCACGAAGCCGCTCGCCACCTCGATCGCCATGATGCTGATGGTGAAGGAGCGCAAGGTACAGCTCGACGACCGGGTGACGCGCTTCTTCCACAACTTCGGCGTGTACGGGAAGACGCACGTCACCTTCCGCCACCTGCTCGCCAACACCTCCGGCCTGCCGGCCTGGCGCCCGTACTGGAAGGAGATCCTGCGCATCGAGCGCGAGGGTCGCATCAACTTCCTCGCCAGCCGCGGCGCCAAGGACTACGTCTACGAGGCGATCCAGCGCGAGCGTCCGGAGGCGGCTGCGGGCGCGCGGACGATCTACAGCGATCTCGGCTTCATGCTGCTCGGCGCCGTCCTCGAGGAGGTCAGCGGCACGCCGCTCGACCGCTTCTGCCACGAACGCATCTACAAGCCGCTCGGCCTGCGCTCGACGTCGTTCGTCGATCTCTCGCTGCTCCGTACCCGCAAGCTCGAGCCCATCGCCGAGATGATCGCGCCGACCGAGCATTGCCCGTGGCGACGCCGCGTGCTGTGCGGCGAGGTGCACGACGACAACGCCTATGCCATGGGCGGCGTCGCCGGCCACGCGGGCCTCTTCTCGTCGGCGCGCGACATCGACCGCATCGCGACGGTGCTGCGCGAGTCCTACGAGGGCCAGAGCCTCTTCCTGCCGGCGCCGGTGGTGCGCGAGTTCTGGAAGCGCGACGACACCGTCGGCTCCTCGACCTGGGCGCTCGGCTGGGACACGCCGTCGACGCGCGACTCGCTCGCGGGCGTCGAGCTGTCGCGCCACGCCGTCGGCCACGTGGGCTACACCGGCACGTCCCTCTGGATCGATCTCGATCGCGCCCTGCACGTCATCGTGCTCTCGAACCGGGTGCATCCCACCCGCGACAACGACAAGATCCGCGAGTTCCGTCCGCTGATCCATGACCTCGCCGTTCGCGCCGCCACCGCCTCGGCCTGAGATTCCGGCGCGGCCGCGCCACGTCCACCTCACCGCGATCGGCGGGGTGGGCATGGCGTCGCTCGCCGGGCTCTTCCAGGAGGCGAGCTACCGGGTCACGGGCTCCGACGCCGCGATGTATCCGCCGATGAGCACGGTGCTGGCTCGTCTCGGCATCGCGGTCGTCGAGGGGTTCCGCACGGAGAACCTCGAGCCGCGTCCGGACCTGGTCGTGATCGGCAACGCGATGTCGCGCGGCAACCCCGAAGTCGAGGCGGTGCTCGAGCGCGGCATCCCGTACTGTTCCATGCCGGAAGCGCTGATGCGCTTCTTCATGGGCGCGCGCCGCCGTGCCGTGGTGACCGGCACGCACGGCAAGACGACCTCGAGCGCGCTCCTTGCCTGGGTGCTGCACGAGACCGGCGGCGACCCCGGCTTCATGATCGGCGGCGCCGCCAAGAACTTCCCGGAGAGCTTCCACGTCGGCAGCGGCCCGTGGTTCGTCACCGAAGGCGACGAGTACGACACCGCGTTCTTCGACAAGGGACCGAAGTTCCTGCACTACGCGCCGGACGCCCTGCTGCTCACCGCCGTCGAGTTCGACCACGCCGACATCTACCGCGACCTCGCGCACGTGAAGCAGGCGTTCACCGAGCTGCTGCGCCGTACCGCGCCCGGCTCGCCGGTGGTCGTGAGCGCCGACTTCCCCGAGGCACTGGCGGTCGTCGCCGCGAGCGGCCGCGACGCCGTCACCTTCGGCCTGCATGCCGACGCGCGCTGGCGCGCCGTCGAGGTGCGCGACGACGGTGCCACGCGCTTCACCATCGTCAGGCCGGACGGCCGGCGCCTCGCCGCCTCGGTCGCGGGTCCCGGCGCGATGAACGTGGTGAACGCGCTCGGCGTCGTCGCGCTGGCGAGCGCGATCGGCGTTCCGGAGGAGGGCGCGCTCGCGGCCGTCGCGACGTTCCGCGGCGTGCAGCGCCGCCAGGACGTAATTGCCGAGGGCCGCGGCATCGTCGTCGTCGACGACTTCGCGCATCATCCCACCGCGGTGACGGGAACCATCGCGGCGCTGCGGGCGCGCTATCCGCAGCGCCGCCTGTGGGCGCTCTTCGAGCCACGCTCCAACACGACGCGCCGGCGCATCTTCCAGGACGCCTTCGCCGAGGCGTTCGCCGGCGCCGACCGCGTCACGTTCGCCGCCGTGCACCGGCGCGAGCAGCTCGCCGAGGCGGAGCGCCTTTCCACCGAGGAGATGGTCGCGGCGCTGCGGGCGCGCGGCCGCGCGGCCGAGACCTGTGAGCAGGTGGACGACATCGCCGCGCTCGTCGCGCGCGAGGCGCAGCCCGGGGACGTCGTCGTGCTGATGTCGAACGGCGGCTTCGGCGGCCTGCCCGCCATGCTGCTCGCGGCGCTCGGGCTCGATCGCCTCTGATCGGCGGATGTGCCATGTAGTCGCTGCGTGAGCGCAGCGCAGGCACGCGACCATCTCGAGCGCATCGAGCGCGACGGTTTCACGATCGTCGAGGACGTGCTCTCGGCCGACGAGGCCGAGGCCGCCGTCGCCGAGGTCCAGCGACTCGAGCGCGACCTCGGCGTCGCGTTCGCCAGCAACGACTTCGAGGGCCGGCAGACCAAGCGCATCTACAATCTCCTGCTGTACGGCGCGCTCTTCGAGGCGATCCCGGTGCATCCCGCCGTGCTGCCCGTGGTCGAGGGCGTGCTCGACTCGGGCTGCCTGATCTCCTCGCTCTCCTCGATCGCGATCCATCCCGGCGAGACGGCGCAGCCGATCCACGCCGACGACCAGCTGCTGCCGCTGCCGAAGCCGCACGTACCGACCGTGTGCAACACGATGTGGGCGCTCACCGACTTCACGGAAGCAAACGGCGCGACGCGTCTGATTCCCGGCTCGCATCTCCGCGACCACAGCCCGATCTACGGCTCGGAGCACGCGTCGATTGCGGCGGAGATGCGGCGGGGCAGCGTGCTCGTCTGGCACGGCAGCCTGTGGCACGGCGGCGGCGCCAACCGCAGCGCCGGCGTGCGCCTCGGCATCGCGATGAACTACTGCGCCGGCTGGATCCGCCAGCAGGAGAACCAGCAGCTCGGCATCCCACGCGACGTCGCGCGCCGCTTCGGGCCGCGGCTGCGCGAGCTGGTCGGCTACGGGGTGTACCGCGGGCTGATCGGTCACATCGATAAGCGGAGTCCGGTCGATCTCCTCGGTGACTCCGGCGCGCTCGACCTCGTCTGGGAGCAGGCCAACCGCGTGACCGGCGGATCGGACTAGCGCCCCTCACGCGAGGCGCGCGCGTACCTCGGCCGGGGTCACGCCCACCGCGCGCAGCGCCCGCAGCGTCGCGGCCGCGTCGCGCTTGGCGAGACGGCGGCCGGCCGCGTCGGTGATCAGGCGATGATGGCGATACTCCGGCGCGGGGAGACCGAGGAGCGCCTGCAGCAGGCGATGGAGCGGCGTCGCGAAGGCGAGGTCCTCGCCGCGTATGACGATCGTCACGCCTTGCAGGGCGTCGTCGTGCACGACCGCGACGTGGTAGCTCGCCGGGACGTCCTTCCGCGCCAGCACGACGTCGCCGATCGTGCGCCGCATCACGCCGGCGTCGACCGCCACGGTCGCGCCGGACTCGACGTACGCAAGCGACCCGGCGAGGGCGAGCGCGCGCCCGAGATCGAGGCGGCGCGCGAAGCGATGGCCGGCATCGATCCGCCGCGCCCGCTCGCCGGCATCGAGCGCGCGGCATGTGCCGGGATAGAGCACGCCCTCGGGCCCGTGCGGCGCCGTGAGCGCCGCCTCGATCTCCTGGCGACTGCAGAAGCATGGATACAGGAGCTCCATGGCGTCGAGGCGGTCGAGCACCGCGGCGTAGTCGGCGAGGTGCTCCGACTGCCGGCGTACCGGGCGCTCCCACGCGATGCCGAGCCATGCGAGGTCCTCGTAGATCGCGCGCTCGAGCTCGGCGCGCGAGCGCCCCGGATCGATGTCCTCGATGCGCAGCAGGAAGCGGCCGCCCGCGGCCTGCGCCGCGTCCCAGGCGCGCAGCGCCGAGTAGGCATGGCCGAGATGGAGGAAGCCGTTCGGGCTCGGAGCGAAGCGGGTGACGAACGGCGCGAGCGCGGCGCCGCGTCGCGATGCGTGCCTGCGCTCTCCCGTCACGGCACGGCCCGCTGCTCCCCGGGTGCGCCGTAGAGGCGCCGGTAGCGGCGGTAGTTGCCGAGGACGGCCTTCACGTACGTGCGCGTCTCGCGGAAGCTGATGCGCTCGACGAACTCGTCGTCCGCGCTCCCGGGCGCCCGTGCCTCCCACTTGGCGACCGCGTCCTCACCGCCGTTGTAGGCGGCGAGCGCCTTGGCGACGTCGCCGCCCGTGCGGTCGAGCAGGTGGCGCAGGTAACGCGTGCCGAGCCGGATGTTGAGCGCCGGGCTCGTGAGCTCGGTGCTGGTGACCGCCGTGCCCGCGACCTGCGCGGCCGTCGGCAGGATGAGCTGCAGCAAGCCGTACGCCGCCGCCGGCGAGGCCGCGTCGGGATCGAAGAGGCTCTCCTGCCGCATGACGGCGAGCACGAGGTAGGGATCGAGCCGCTCCGCGCCGGCGGCGTCGCTCACCAGCGGCCAATAGGCGCGTGGGTAGAGGTAGGCGGCGAGGGTCGGGCCGTCGAGCTGCTCGCCGGCGGCCAGCCGGGTTGCGAGGCGGAGGGCGCGGTCGTTCGCGTCCACCTGGCGGTACGCCTCGATCATCCAGCGCTCGGCATCGGCAGCGAGCGGCTCCTCGGCGAGCGCCGCCAGCTCGCGCGCGGCGGCGTCGTCGAGCGCCATCGCGTGCAGCGCCTGGCTGCGGCTCCAATGGAAGGCGTGCGCGGCGAGCGAAGCCGGCGGCGCACCGGCGAGCGGCTCCGGCGACTCCGGCGGCGGAGCGGTCTCGAGGAGCCGTGCCTCGCAGAGCCCGGCGTAGTAGCTGTCGGGTTGCTCGGCGAGGACGCGCCGGAAGAGCTCGCCGGCCGCGTCGGCGCCGTCCCGCCGGGCACGCACGCGGCCCTCCCAGTAGAGACCGGCGGCACGGTCGAGCGGGCTCCGCTCGGCGACGTCGGCGAAGCCGCTCACCGCGTCGTCGTTGCGCCCGTCGTCGTACGCGCTCCATGCGATCCGCCAGCGCGCGTCCCGCACCAGCGCGGCGCTCGACGACGTCGCGACGACCTCGCGGTACAGGCGCGTGGCGTCGCGGGCCCGGCCGGCGTGCTCCGCGATGCGCGCGAGCGCGTAGCGCGCGTCGTCCGCCTTGGGGTGATGGGGCGCGTCGCGCAGGATGCGCTCGAAGAGCGCGGCCGCCTCGCCGTCCCGGTCGCGGTTCCAGAGCAGGGTGGCGAGCTCGGAGCGCGACACGACGGCGGGTGGCGGCTCGGCGTCGGCGGCGCGGCGATACTCGTCGATCGCGTCCTCCAGACGATTCTGCCGCAGGCGGACCTTGGCGAGCGAGCGCAGCGCGCGCGCCCGGTCCTCGCGATCGGCAGCGGCGGCGGCAGCCTCGAGGCGCGCCGCGGCCTCCTCGAGGCGGCCCTCCGCCAGGAGCTGCGTGCCCTCCTCGAGGGCGACGCGCGGGTCGGTGAGCAGCTCGGGATGCGCGCGCAGCAGCGCGTCGCTGCCCGCGCGCGCGGCCGCCGCGCTCGGTCCGTGGAGATGGCGGATCTCGCGGTAGAGGTCGAGCGCCTCGGACGGCGCCGTCGTGGCCCGCAGGTCGGCGCGCACGAGCAGCGCCGCGCCGCGCCTCGTCGTGTCGCCGCCCGCGGCGGTCAGGGCGCGCGCCACCAGGTCGTCGGCGCGCGGATCGCCCGCAGCGGCGGCGAGGCTGGCGCGCTGCGCGAGGACGCGCGGCACCCAGACGCTCTGCGGATAGCCGTCGACCAGGCGGTCGATCGCGGCGGCGGCGTCGTCCGACCGCCCGCCACGCGTGTCGATCGCGGCGAGATACGCGAGGTCGTAGTCGGCGAGCTCGCCGTCC
>DASXLI010000108.1:0-8130 GCA_036496285.1 Binatia bacterium | reverse complement strand
GGCGAGCTGCACTCGCTCATCCTCTGGGGCCCCCCGGGCACCGGCAAGACCACCCTCGCGCATCTGCTGGCGCGCGCCGCGCAGGCGGAGTTCGTGGGGTTCTCGGCGGTGCTGTCCGGCATCAAGGAGCTCCGCCAGTTGATCGACGAGGCGCGCGACCGGCGTGCCCTCCATGGCCGCGGCACGATCCTCTTCGTCGACGAGATCCACCGCTTCAACAAGGCGCAGCAGGACGCGTTCCTGCCCCACGTCGAGAACGGCACCGTCGTCCTGATCGGGGCCACCACCGAGAACCCCTCCTTCGAGGTGATCGCGCCGCTGCTGTCGCGCACCCGGGTCGTCGTGCTGGAGCCGCTCGCGCCCGCGGAGATCGGCGCGGTGATCGACCGGGCGCTCGCCGATGCGGAGCGCGGCCTCGGCAAGGCCACGCTCACCATGCCGCCCGAGACGCGCGAGTTCCTCGCGGTGCGGGCCGACGGCGACGCGCGCGTCGCGCTCGGCACCCTCGAGGTCGCGGCGGGCCTCGCGCGCCAGCGCGGCGAGCACGCGCTCACGCTCGCCCTGGTCGAGGAGGCGCTGCAGCAGAAGGCGCTGCGCTACGACAAGGGCGGCGAGGAGCACTACAACGTCATTTCCGCGTTCATCAAGAGCATGCGCGCGTCCGATCCGGACGCCGCCGTCTACTGGCTCATGCGCATGCTCGACGCGGGCGAGGATCCCCTCTTCATCGCGCGCCGCATGGTGATCTTCGCGGCCGAGGACGTCGGCAACGCCGACCCGCAGGCACTGCAGGTGGCGGTCGCGGCCAAGGACGCGTTCCACTTCATCGGGCTGCCGGAAGGCCGCATCCCGCTCGCGCAGGCGACGACCTACCTCGCGACCGCGCCCAAATCGAACGCCTCGTACCGCGCCATGCTCGCGGCCGCGGAGGCGGTGCGCGCGCACGGCGCACTGCCTGTGCCGCTCGCGTTGCGGAACGCGCCGACGCCGCTCATGAAGGGCCTCGGCTACGGCGACGGGTACCGGTATCCGCACGACTACGACCAGGCGGTCGTCGCGCAGGACTGCCTGCCGGACGACCTCGTCGGCGCGCGCTTCTATCAGCCGACCAACCGGGGCGCCGAGGTGGCGATCGGCGAGCGCATGGAGCGCCAGGCGGAGGCGAAGCGCACGTCGTCACGCACGCCGCACCATCCCGGGCCCGAGCAGATCGACGAGGACGAGGAATAGCCGCGCCGCCGGCGCGGCGTCGGCCGGCGCGGCTCAGCCGCCGGTCGCGCGCAGCGGCTCGGCGATCGGACAGGCGAGATCGACGGTCGTGCCGTGGCCAGGGGCGGAGGTCACCCCGACGCGGCCGCCGAGCGCGAGGGCCCGCTCCTGCATGGCGACGAGCCCGAGGTGCGACTGGCGCTCGTCGTCGGCGACGAAGCCGCAGCCGTCGTCGCTCACCTCGAGGCGCAGGGTGTCGCCGTCGACGGTCATCACGACGGTGATCGTCGTCGCCTGCGCATGGCGGGCGGCGTTGGTGAGCGCCTCCTGCGCGATGCGGTAGACGCCGATCTCGACCTCCTCGTCGAGGCGCGGGACCGGCGCCGGAAAGCTCACGACGACCCGGGTCGAGCCGGAGGACATGCCGTCCGCCAGCGAGCGCAGACTGCCCTCGAGCCCGAGGTCGCGCAGCAGGAACGGCCGGAGGTCGTGCGCCAGCCCGCGCAGGTGCTCCGCGACCTCGTTCAAGTAGCGCCCGATCTGCGCGAGCGCGTTGCCCTGCGTGGGCGACACGTCGGCGACGCGGCGGCGCAGCGACTCGAGCACGATGCCGAGGCCGACCAACTCCTGGCAGACGTCGTCGTGCAGGCTGAAGCCGATACGCTTGCGCTCCTCCTCGCGGATGCTGGCCTGGCGGCGCGCCAGGAGGCGCAGCATCTCCTCGCTGCGGCGCAGCTCGACGAGCGACGCCCGCAGCTGCTCCTCGGCGCTGCGGCGCGCGGTGACGTCGCGCGCGATGCCGCGCAGGCCGACGGCGGTGCCGTTCGGGTCCTCGATCGCCGACACCGCGCACTCGAGCCAGCGCACGCCGTCGCGCAGCCGGACCGGGAGCAGCACCGGCGGCGGCACGTCGCCGGCCGCCGCGCGCGCGAGGATCGCGCCGAGGTCGGGCGCGTCGGGATGGCGCGCCATCAGCTCCTGGCAGTAGTGGCCGATGAGGTCGTCGGCGGGCCGACCGGCGAAGCGCGCGAACGCCTCGTTGATGTAGGTGAGGCGGCCCGTCAGGTCGTGCGTGTAGATGAGGTCGCTCGCGTTCTCGGCGAGGTCGCGGTACGCGTCGTGCGACGCGGCGAGGGCGCGTGTCGCCGACGCCTCGCGCTCGCCGCGCCGGAACGAGACGCCGAACGTCCGCGCCGTCAGCTCCGCGAGCGCCAGGCACACGAGGGAGCCGATCGCGATCGCGGCGCCGAGCTCCGGGGTCGGCAGGAAGAAGTGCAGGCGGGGGATCGCCGCGGCCCAGACGGCGACCGTGATCACCCAGACGCCGAGCGCCGGCCGCCATCCCCAGCTGAAGAAGAGCGCCGACGAGAGGTAGAGCGTCAGCAGGACGAACGCGAGGATGTCGCCGTTGCCGCCGACGCGCGCGAAGAGCACGGCGGTCGAGAGGCCGAGCAGGACGAGGCCGGTCGTGACGCAGGGACGGACGAGCGCGGCGCCCGGATCGCGGCGCCCGAGCCGCAGCGTCGCCGCGAGCACGCCCGTCTGGAAGAGCAACAAGACGGCGGCCTGCAAGACGGTCACGAGACCCTCCCAGGACATCACCCCCATCCACACCACCATGGTGGCGAGCCAGCACGACGCGAAGATCGGCAGGCGGCGGACGATCAACGCGCGGCGTGCGCGCTCGAGCGTCTCGGGCGCGCGCGCCGGATGGTCGAGCGGCGGCGGTACGGTGGGGTCCTGCATGCGGCGGCCGGCTCGGGATTCTAGCCAGACGCACACACACGAAGTCAACGAAAACCGAGCACCAGTATATACGTACAGCGATAGGTCGGTCGAAATCCTGCGCCAATTCAGCACACCCCACGCCCATGGGCCCGGACGCGCAAACGGGCGCGGGGGGCAACGCTCAGTCGTAGGAGACGGCGACCAGCGCGAGACCCTGCGGCGGGGCGGTGGCACCAGCACGCGTCCGGTCGCGCGACCGGAGGATCTCGCCCACGTCGTCGGCCCGGAGCTCGCCCGTGCCGACGGCGACGAGCGTGCCGACGATCGTCCGCACCATGTGCTTCAGGAAGGCGTTGGCCTGGACGCGGTAGATGCACATGTTCTCGGCCTCGCTGAAGCCGCTGTGCAGGATCCGGCGCGTGCGGCTCTCGGAGTCGCAGTCGGCGGCGCGGAAGGCCGAGAAGTCGTGCTCGCCGACCAGCAGCACGGCGGCCGCGCGTATCGCGCGCAGATCGAGCGAGCGCGGCACGTGCCAGGTGTAGCGATGCCAGAACGGCGAGCGCCACGGCTGGTTCCAGATGCGGTACTCGTAGACGCGCGACGTCGCGCTGCGCCGGGCGTCGAACCCGTCCGGCACCGGGGCGATCTCGCGCACCGCGACGTCGGGAGGCGTGAGCGCATTCAGCGTCTTGCGCAGCTCGCGCGGCTCGATCGTGAGGTCGGTGCGGAACGTCGCGACCTGGCCGAGCGCGTGGACGCCGGCGTCGGTACGGCCGGCAGCGTACAGACGCGCGGGGTGGCGGAGCGCCATCGCAAGCGCGCTCTCGAGGACCTCCTGCAGCGTGCGCGCGTCCGGCTGGCGCTGCCAGCCGTGGTAGTCCGTGCCGTCGTACTCGAGCAGCAGCCGGTACTGCATGCACCCGCCGTGCGGCTACAGCTCGCGGACGACGATCTCGGCGATCTGCACCGCGTTCAGCGCCGCGCCCTTGCGCACGTTGTCGGCCGCGACCCAGAGCTGGAGGCCGCCGGGATTCGAGGGATCCTCGCGGACGCGGCCGACGAACACGGCATCGGTTCCGCCGACGTCCGCGGGCGTCGGGTACGGATGCGCGTCGCCCGGCTCGGAGAGGATGATCCCCGGCGCCTCGCGCAGCAGCCGCTCGGCCTCGCGCGGATCGAGGGGGTTCTCGAGCTCGACCGTCAGCGCGACGGCGTGGCCGTAGAACGTCGGCACCCGCACACAAGTGACGGCGATCGGCAGGTCGTCGAGATGGAGGACCTTGCGGCTCTCGAGGATGACCTTGTGCTCCTCCTTGGTGGAACCGTCGGGGAGGAACGCGTCGACCTGCGGGATGACGTTGAACGCGATGCGGTGCGCGAAGGGCGACCGCTCCTCCTCGTCGATGCTGCGCAGGTTGAGGAGACTCGTGGTCTCGCGCGAGAGCGTGTCGACGCCCGCCTTCCCCGCGCCCGAGACGGCCTGGTAGCTCGACGCGACGATGCGCCGCAGGCCGGCGGCGTCGGCGATGGGCTTCAGCGCGACGACCATCGGGATGGTGGTGCAGTTCGGGCTCGCGATGATGCCGCCCTCGCGGGTATCGAGGTCGCCGGCGTTCACTTCCGGCACGACGAGCGGCACGGTCGGCTCCATGCGGAAGTGGCTGCTCTTGTCGATGACGACCGCGCCCGCCTCGACCGCGAGCGGCGCGTACTCGGCGCTCACCGCACCGCCGGCGCAGAAGAACGCGAGATCGACGCCACCGAAGCCTTCGGGCTCGAGCAGGTCGATCCGCGTCTCGCCGTGCTCCGTCTCGATGAACGACCCCGCGCTGCGCTGCGAGGCGAAGAGGCGCAGCTCGCCGACCGGGAACTGCCGCTCATCCAGGATGCGCAGCACCTCACTGCCGACGGCGCCCGTCGCGCCGACGACCGCGATCGTGTACTCGCGCCCGGCCATGGCTCAGCCCGCCGCCACCGCCGACGCCACGAGGTCGCCGACCTGCGCCGTCGAGTAGCCCATCTTCCCGGCCTGCATCGACTTGAGCTTGGTCGAGACCACCTGCGCGATCGCCCGGTCGACCCGCGCGGCGGCGTCGCGCTCGCCGAGGTGCTCGAGCATCATCTGGCAGGCCGAGATCGCGGCCATCGGGTTGATCACGCCCTGCCCCGTGTACTTCGGGGCCGAGCCGCCGATCGGCTCGAACATCGAGACGGTCTTCGGGTTGATGTTGCCGCCGGCGGCGATGCCCATGCCGCCCTGAATCATCGCGCCGAGGTCCGTGATGATGTCGCCGAACATGTTGTCGGTGACGAGCACGTCGAACCACTCGGGGTTCTTCACCATCCACATGCAGGTGGCGTCGACGTGGGCATAGTCACGCTTGATGTCCGCGAAGTCGGCGGTCCCGACCTCGTTGAAGGCACGCTCCCAGAGGTCGAAGGCGTAGGTGAGGACGTTGGTCTTGCCGACGAGGGTGAGCGTCTTCCGCCGGTTGCGGGCGCGCGTGTACTCGAAGGCGTAGCGCAGGCAGCGCTCGACGCCGTGGCGCGTGTTGACCGACTCCTGCACCGCGACCTCGTCGGGTGTGCCCTTCCTGAGGAAGCCGCCCGCGCCGGCATAGAGGCCCTCGGTGTTCTCGCGCACGACGACGAAATCGATGTCGGCGGGGCCCTTGTCCTTCAGCGGCGTCTCGACACCCGGATAGAGCTTCACGGGCCGGAGGTTGATGTAGAGGTCGAGCTCGAACCGCAGGTGGAGCAGGATGCCCTTCTCGAGGATGCCGGGCTTCACGTCGGGGTGACCGATCGCGCCGAGCAGGATCGCGTCGAACGCGCGCAGGTCGCGGACCGCGCTCTCGGGCAGCACCTCGTTGGTGCGCAGGTAGCGGTCGCCGCCGAAATCGAACGGCGTCGTCTCGTACGTGAAGCCGCAGGCCTTGGCCGCCGCGTTCAGCACCTTCACGGCCTCGGCCGTCACCTCCGGGCCGGTACCGTCTCCACCGATGATGGCGATCTTGTGCATGTCAGTCCTCGACAACGCGGTTGAGCGGGACCTGCTCCCGCACGTCTGGGGTCGTGGTGTTCGGGATCATGCCGGTCTGGCGGGCGTAGGCGAAGAGACCGCCGGCGTCGATGACCGGGCGGGCGTCGCCGAGCGGCCGCAGCTCGAAGCGGCTGCCCGTCCGCCCATTGGTGAGCGTGCCGGCGTCGAGGTCGAGCACGCCCTCGTCGCCGGTCACGAACTCGTCGACGAGCCGCGCCGGCGTCTCGACCGGGTAGAGCTCGCCGGTCGCGACGCAGTTGCGGAAGAAGATGCGCGCGTACGACTCCGCGACGACGGCCTTGCCGCCGGCCGCGCCGATCGCGATCGGCGCGTGCTCGCGCGAGGAGCCGCAGCCGAAGTTCCGCCCGGCGACGATGATGGGATACTGGCTCTTCATCGTGCCCTCGGCAACGAAGCGCGGCGCGTCGAGCACGCCGCAGAGCGCGTAGCTGCCGAGCTTCTCGTACTCGTCGGGGATCGTCGGCACCAGGGTCAGGTACTGCGCGGGGATGATCTGGTCGGTGTCGATGTTGTCGCCGAGGACGTACACCTTGCCGCGGATGACGGCGTCGCTCATGACACGGCTCCGTCGAGCAGCTCGCCGAGTACCTCTCGTGGATCGGTGATCCGCCCCGTGACCGCCGACGCCGCGACCGTATAGGGCGACGCCAGATACACCTGCCCCTCTTTGGCCCCCATGCGGCCGGGGAAGTTGCGATTGGTCGTCGAGATGCAGACCTCGTGGCCGTTGATGCGGCCGAAGGTGTCCTTGGGGCCGCCGAGGCAGGCGGCGCACGAGGCGTCGAGCGAGATCGTGCAGCCGGCATCCTCGAAGATCGAGAGCAGGGTCTGGCCGCCGAGCCGCTCGGTGCGGATCGCCTGCGAGATCTCGGTGGTGGCCGGCACGAGGAAGGTGTCGACGGCAACCTTACGGCCGCGCATCACCTGCGCGGCGTTCACGAAGTCCGTGAGCTTGCCGCCGGTGCACGAGCCGATGTACGCGCGGGTGAGCCGCACGTCGCGCAGGTCGCGCGCGGTGGCGCGGCGATCGGGCGAGTGCGGCTGCGCGACGGTCGGCTCGATGCGGCTCGCGTCGTAGACCTTGGTCATGACGTAGGACGCGCCGGCATCGGGCGTGACCGGGTTGAACGGCACGGTCGTGCGGTCGCGCAGGTAGGCGAAGGTCGTCTCGTCCGCCTCGATGATGCCGTTCTTGCCGCCGCCCTCGATCACCATGTTGCAGAGGGTCATGCGCTCTTCCATCGTCAGGCGCTCGACCGCCTCACCGGCGAACTCCATCGCCTTGTAGGTGGCGCCGTCCACGCCGATGTCGCCGATGATGTGCAGGATGACGTCCTTCGCCAGCACCCAGGGCGGGAACTGCCCCTCGAACACGAACCGCATGGTCGGCGGCACCTTCACCAGGAGCTTGCCGGTGCCGAGGATGAACGCGGCATCGGTGTTGCCGATGCCGGTCGCGAACTCGTTGAACGCGCCGGCCGTGCAGGTGTGCGAGTCGGTGCCGAAGAGCACCTCGCCGGGACGGGTGTGGCCGGCCTCGGGCAGCGCGATGTGACAGACGCCTTTGTAACGCTCGGTGCCGACGTCGTAGTAGTGGGGCAGTTCCTGCTCCTTCACGAACTGCCGCAGGATGTCGACGTTGCGGTGGCACTTGTCGTCGCTCGTGAAGATGTAGTGGTCGGGGATGATCACCACCTTCTCCCGATCCCACACCTTGGCGTCGGCGCCGAACTCGCGCTTGAAGATGCCGATCGTGCCCGGACCGCACACGTCGTGCGTCATCAGCACGTCGACGTTCACCCAGACGTTGTCGCCCGGGCTTACGCTGCGCTTGCCCGAGGCACGCGCGAGGATCTTCTCGGTCATCGTCTGCATGGGATCTCCGCTCCGGTCACGGTCCTTCGACGCGTACGCGCTCGGCGTAGCGGCGGCGGTACTCGATCTTGTTGAGGGCGTTCAGGAAGGCGAGCGCGCTCGCCATGATGATATCGGTGTGGGCGCCCTGCCCGGTCGCGCTGTGCTGCTCGTCGCGCACCAGGCACGAGACCTCGCCCTGCGCGTCGGTGCCGCCGGTGATCGCCTTCACGGCGTAGCGCTCGAGCTTGCAGTGCGTGCCGGTGGCCCTGGCG
>DASXLI010000107.1:0-47916 GCA_036496285.1 Binatia bacterium | reverse complement strand
CGACCGCGATCTTCAGGATCGCTTCCAAGAGCTTCACGGAAGAGAGATCGGCCCAATGGAGATCCTCGAAGACCAGCACGAGGGGGCGCGTGCGGGCCAAACCGAGCAGCAGCTCTCGAACGCTCTTCAGGATCATGCGCTCCATGGCCTCGCCGCGAATATCCTGCAGGCGTTCCGCATGGTCGCCGCCCGGGCGCATTCCCATCATCGTCGCGATGAAGGGAAAGAGCTCGATGGCCTCGTCGCCAAGCTCGGTGCGGAGCGCGACTTCGAGCTTTCGGAGGCTGTCCTGCTCCGCGTCGCCGTCGATGATGCGGGCCCATGAGCGAAGCAGGTCGACGAACGGGTGGTAGCTGAGCGTTGCCCCCATGGACAGCGAGCGCCCTTCGAGCACGGTCAGGTCGTTGGCGCTCCACTGCGAGATGGCCTCCGCCGTCAGGCGGGACTTCCCCAGGCCGGCCTCGGCGACGACGCTGACTATGCCGCCTTCTCTACCGCGTGCGCGAGTGAAGGCGGCACGAAGTTGTTCGAGCTCGCGCGCCCGGCCGACCATCTCCGAGAAGATCATCCGATCGCCCGCTGCCGCGCGTGGACGATGGACCTGCGTCGATGCCGACGTGAGCTCGAACGCCATTACGGGCAGTTCTTTGCCTTTGAGTGTGAGGGGACGAAGCTCGCGGTACTCGAACTGGTGCTGCGTCGCGCGATACGTATCGAGGCCGACGTAGATCGAGCCGTTCGGCGCAACGTCCTTCAGGCGCGACGCCAGGTTCACCGTGTCGCCCATGACGGTGAAGTCACGTTTGACGTTTCCACCCACCTGGCCGGCCAGCACCAGCCCCGTATTGACACCGATGTGCGTCCGCAGCTCCACGACGAGGCGTTTTTCGCGGTTGAAATCGTCGAGTCGACGCCGCATCTCGATCGCCGCGTTCAAAGCTTGTGCGGGCGCGTTCTCGATCGCGTTGGGAACGCCGAACAGCGCCATCACGCAATCGCCGATGTACTTGTCGACCTCACCGCCGTGGTTGCGGACGATCTCTTCCATCAGTTGGAAGCAGCCGTTCATGATGAGCGTGACCTCTTCGGGATCGATCTTCTCCGACATCGCGGTGAATCCCGAGATGTCGGCGAAGAAGATCGTCGCGTAGCGTCGTTCGCTGTCGCGATTACCCGGGATCGTCATGCCGTACAGGCGCTCCGGCGCCGGTTGCGTTGCAGAGTGGAAGAGAGGCCAACGGAACACCAACGGACGTTGGAAACTCCGAAGGCTGGAGACTCCCTATCCCGAACAGTCGGGTCGCGTCAACGCGGCGCGAACCAAAAACTCCTGTTGGCACGGGCACTTCGCCCGTGTTTATTGGCCGCGTGGTGGCTCAGGCGACGAGCCCGGTACGCGCCGCGAGGGCGGCGCGAATCTCGGGGAGAAGCTGGCGGGCGTGGCGTTCCCCCGCCTCGATGAGCTGCGGCGCTGCGCCGAACTGAAGGAACCAGAACGCGCGCAGGTCCGGAGCAACCGCGATGTCCCCGGTGAGGGCGGCGGCACTGGCGAGCTTGTACCAGAGCGACTGAAACGATCGGATCGAGGTTCCGAGCGAATCCATCCCGCCACGGAGCGGGCCGAGTGGTATGCGATTGAATATGTTCGATCGGGCGTGGTCGGCTCGGGGCTCCTGGAGAGGCGGTATGGGTTGGACGGCGACGACTACGTCGGCGCCGAGCGCGCGTGCGCGATCGACCGGCACCGGGTTGACCATCGCTCCATCCACCAGATGACGCTCGCCGCGACGACACGTCGGGAATATCCCCGGCATCGCGATGCTGGCTTGGATCGCGTCGAGGACGCTTCCCGACGATATCGCCACCTCCGTTCCGTTACCGACGTCCATGGCGACCGCCTCGAACGGTATGAGGAGCGTCTCGAAGGTCGCGCGCCTCAGTTCATCGAGCTCCTCGAGGATGCGACGGACGCCTGCACCGGTAAGGAGCGTGCGTCCCCACCAATCGAGGTCTCGCATGACGATGCTGCGATAGCGCGTCGCCACTCGGTGTATGTGATCGATGGTGCGTCGGCTCGGAATACCCGTGGCGACCGTCGCTGCCGCGATGGAGCCCATGCTCGTACCGGTTACGACGTCGATCGGGATGCCCGCCTCCTCGAGCACATGCAGCAGTCCGAAATGCGCGAAGCCATAGGCGCCGCCCGCGCCGAGGGCGAGTCCTACGGAGCCCATCATCAGCCAGCGGGCGATCCTGTCTACTGCCTCGTCTTCGGTTCTGCCCCTGAGCTCCTTGGTGCCACCCGATCCCTCGATGCTCCACGTGAGCGGGCTGTCGCGCAGGAGGACGTGCTCGCCGATGCTCGTGGTCTCGCCGCGGGTCGCTGCCAGCAAGATCAACGCATCCCGTTCCACGAGCCGAGCAACGGACTCGCTCGCCCTGACACGATCGGATCCGTTCAGGACGGCACGGTCGGGGTCGGCGGTTACGTCCTTGCCTACGGTATCGATCACGAAGACGTCGCGTGCGGGGAATTGTCGACGCACGCTGTCGAGCAAGGGCCGTAACCACCTTTGCGCATCGATGCATGCGACGACCCGGCGGCGCATCGCCGCAAGCGGCTCGTTCTGCCGTCGGAGTTGCGACGCGAGGCGCTCGCAGATTCGCATGAACACGTTTGGTGCGTGGGCGCCGAGAAGGGCCCACTGCTCGCGATCGATCCGCAGCAGGGTCGCGTCGACCGTGACCTTCGCGTCGGCGCACCGGTCGCCGGAGCCGAGGAGCGCCATCTCGCCAAACCAGTCACCGGGACCGCACAAGCAGAGCAGACGCCCACCCAACTCGGTCGCGACTTGGCCGGCGACAACAACGTAGAGCGCGTCGCCGGGGTCCCCTCGCCGGAAGATGTAGGATCCCCGTTCATGCTGCGCGGTCGTTGCGTGTCGCAGCGTAGACCACGGAACGCCGTCGATGCCGGCGAACAGCGGGAGGGTCGTGAGCTCGTCCTCGGAAGCGTCGTCGATCATGGCGGCCCGCCGAGGACCTACTGGCTGTGGACTCCGTCGTCAATGCAAAGTCGCGGCCTACTACGGGCCGCGCGCAGAAGATGAGCGCAGTGCCGTCGGCTGGGCGTTTGCCGGGGCGGCTTGTAATCGACTTTGCCGGAGATTGACCCGCGCTGCATCTGCCCCATGAGAAGCGGAGAGGAATGGCTCGCCGTCGCGCAAGGTATGGGTGACCCGCATCTCGACAATCGCCACGAACGGAACGCTCTACACCATGCGTGGACGGCGAAGCGCCTCGACCGCGAGTCTGGCGGCAGGCCAACGATCGTCTTTTCGGCGGGGTCGCGGGCGTGCCCCACCACCAGGCCATCGGCTCGAACGCCGGGGACGTGCTATTGCGGCGACGTCTCCGCGCGACCGCGGAGCACGGGAGGGACCCATGGAAGCCATCACCGGAGGAGAGCTCCTCGCGCGATGTCTCGCCGCCGAAGGCATCCGCTTCGTGTTCGGGCTGCCGTCGCCCGAGATCGACCCCTTGCTGCCCTGCCTCGGGGCGCACGGCATCCGGCTGGTGCCGATCCGGCACGAGGCCGCCGGAGTCCACATGGCCGAAGGGCTCTACAAGTCCACGGGGCAGGTCGCGGCCGTGATCGGCAACCCTGGGCCCGGATCGGCGAACCTGTTGCCGGGGATCATGACGGCGCGCCACGAGGGCGTGCCCGTGCTCGCGCTCACGTCGCAGCACCGGTTGGGCATCGTCTACCCCTCGACGCCGGCGACGTTCCAGGGCCAGGATCAGCTCGACGTCTTCCGGCCGATCGTGAAGTGGGGCGGCCCGGTGCTCTCGTGGGAGCGCATCCCGGAGGTGGTGCGCATCGCCTTCCGCGAGATGTGGACGGGACGACCCGGACCGGTGCAGGTGGAGCTGCCGGCGCCGGTGCTCTATGCGACGGGAGACCCCGCGACCGCGCCGGTCCTGAAACCCGACGCCTACCGCCCGCCGCCGCCGCAAGCCTCCGAGCGTCAACTGGCGGCGGCTGCCGATCTGCTCGCGGCGGCCAAGCGGCCGCTCGTGGTCGCGGGCGCGGGCGTGGATCGCGCCGGCGCCAACGCGGCCCTGCTGGAGCTGGTAGACCTGCTCGCCTGCCCCGTGATGCCGACGATGGCCGCGCGCGCCGTCCTGCCGCTCGATCATCCGCACGCGGTGATGGGATACGCGCCGACGGGCGACACGGCCCGCCGCGAGGCCGACGTCATCCTCGTGGCGGGCTCGCGTCTCGGCAATCTCGACCTGCCGTTCGACAAGTACTGGGGGGACCCCGCGGGCCAACGCCTGATCCAGATCGACGTCGATCCGCGCAACATGGGTGTCACGCGGCCCCTGGCGCTCGGCATCGTCGCCGACGTCGCCGACGCGCTGCCCGCACTGGTGCGCGTGCTGCGCGCGCGCGGCATGGGGCCGCGCGACGCCACCCGCGCGCGCCAGCTGCACGACGCGACCGAGGCGTGGAAGATGAAGCAGGCGGAGCCGCTTGCCGCGTGGTCGGGGCCGGGCATCCATCCGGCCCACGCGATCGCGATGGTCGGTGCGGCGTTCGGCGGCGATGCGATCTACGTCGCCGACGGCGGCAACACCTCGCTCTGGGCGTCCGGCACCCTACCGTCGACGCGCCCGCGCTCGTACCTCTCGATCCTCGAGCTGGGCATGCTCGGGACGGGAATCCCGCAGGCCATCGGCGCCAAGCTCGGCGCCCCGGACCGCGAGGTCGTGTGCGTCACGGGCGACGGCGCCGCCGGGTTCAACATCATGGAGCTGCAGACGGCCGCGCGCGAGAAGGTGGAGGTGACCGTCGTCGTGTGCGCCGAGGGCTCGTGGACGATGGAGATCCCGAACGAGCGCGCGCTCTACGGAACGACGTTCGGCACGGACATGGGCGTGGTGCGCTGGGATATGGTGGCGCGCGGGCTGGGCGCCCACGGCGAGTACGTCGAGAAGATCGGCGACCTGCCGGGCGCGCTGGAGCGCGCCCGCGCCGTGCAGGGCCCGCGCCTCGTCTGCATCCGCACCGATCGCGAGGCGAACCTCGCCGTGCCGGGCGAGATGATGAGTCGCTTCTTCGAGGTGTACAACGGCCCCGCGCAGGAGATCGGATGAGCCGCATCTTCGGGGCGATCCGTCAGAACGGCTACGTCGTGCGCGACATTCGCGCCGCGATGGACCACTGGAGCAACGTGATCGGCGTCGGCCCGTGCTTCTATTTCGATCGCGTCGAGGTCGACTACTTCCGCCATCGTGGCAAGGACTCGGAGGTCGCGCTCAGCATCGCCCTGGCGAACTCGGGCGCGCTCCAGATCGAGCTCATTCAGCAACGGAACGCCGCGCCGTCGATGTATCTCGAGTTCCTCGAGGCCGGCCACGAGGGGCTGCAGCACGTCGCCTATTGGACGACGGAGTATCAGGCGCTCTACGACCGGGCGCTCGCCCTCGGCTACGCGGTTGGGCAGGAAGGCCAGATCGGCGGCGCGCAGGGCCGTTTCGCCTACCTCGATACGCAGCGCCACCCGGGCACGGTGGTCGAGCTGTCGGACGTGAGCGGCGCCAAGGGAACGTTCTTCGAGCACGTCTGTCAGTCGTCGATCAACTGGGACGGATCCCAACCCATCCGCGACATGGGCTGAGGTCCGCGGCCATGGGCATCGAGATCACGCGCGAGCGCTTCGAGGCTGCCGACCACGCGCGCTTCGCGGCTCGGCTGGGCGATCAGCTCGCGGCGCTGCGCGCGGTGCTGGCGCGGCCGGGCTTCGGCGAGGGGCCGGCGACGCTCGGGTCGGAGCTCGAGGTGTCGCTCGTCGACGGGGCGGGACGGCCGCTCGGCGTCAATCGTGCGGTGCTCGCGTCCACGCTCGATCCGCGGGTCACCCTGGAGGTCGACCGATTCAACCTCGAGCTCAACACCCGGCCCTGCGCATTGGCCGGGGCGCCCTTCGCGGCGCTCGCGCGCGAGCTCGAGGACGGGTTGGCCGAGCTCCGGCGGGCGGCCGGGACCTACGGGGGGCGCGTCGCGACGATCGGCATCCTGCCGACGCTCACGCCGGAGGACCTCGGGTCGGCGGCGCTCACGGACTCCGCGCGCTTCCGTGCGCTCTCGGCGGCGATCCGCGGCCTTCGCCACGAGCCGTTCCCGATCCGCATCGGCGGCGACGACCCGCTGGAGCTCGACGCCGACGACGTGACGCTGCAGGGCGCGAACACGTCGTTCCAGATCCACCTGCGCGTCGCGCCGGCGGAGTTCGCGCGTGCCTACAACGCGGCGCAGATCGCGACGGGCGCCGTGCTCGCGGCGGCCGGAAACTCCCCGCTCTTCCTCGGGCATCGCCTGTGGGAGGAGACGCGCGTCGCCGTGTTCCGCCAGTCGGTGGACGAGCGCGTCGACGCCGAGCCCGACGACTGGCGCGCGGCGCGGGTCTCGTTCGGCCACGGGTGGGTACGCCGTGGCGCCTACGAGCTGTTCGCGGAGTCGGTGGCGCTGCACCCGATCTTCCTTCCGATGTGCGCCGAGGACTTCCCCGTGTCCGCCGGCGTCCCGTCGCTTCTCGAGCTTCGCCTGCACCATGGGACGGTGTGGCGCTGGAACCGCGCGGTCTACGACGATGCGGGAGGCGGCCACCTGCGGATCGAGATGCGCGCGCTGCCGTGCGGGCCGACGGTCGCCGACATGGCGGCGAACGCGGCGTTCCTCGTCGGGCTGACGCTCGGGCTCGCGCCGCACGTCGACGAGCTGTTGCCGCGCTTCACGTTCGGCCACGCCCGGCGGAACTTCTACGCCGCGGCGCGCGACGGGCTCGCGGCGGAGCTGCTGTGGCCGAGCGAGCGGATACCCTCACCGGAGCCGCATGGCGCGGCCGCGCTCGTCGCGAGCCTCCTGCCGCTGGCGCGCACCGGGCTCGTCGACAACGGGGTGAGCGCGGCCGAGGCGGACGCACAGCTCGCCGTCATCGCCGCCCGCGTTGCGAAGGGCGCGACGGGTGCGCGCTGGCAGCGGCAGGCGCTCGAGCGTCTCGGCGCGGGGCGGGCACGGCCGGCAGCGCTCGCGGCGCTCCTCGAGCGTTACCTCGCCGCCGTCGCGACGGGCCGTCCGGTACACGAGTGGGAGGTGTGACCGGCCCGCGCCGGTCACCCCGACGGAAACGGGTTGCATGCGACGCGATCGCTCACCCGGGAGGGTCCTATAGGACCCTCCTGGCATCGACCCGTCGCGGTCGGTGCCGCAGTGCGGCTTGGCCGCCCAGTCCGTGCCGAGAAATCGGCGCCAGCCCTGCGAACAGCTAGTCCTCGAGCTCCCCGATCGGCTATACCGGCTTCCTCTCCTCCCAGTCAGACATGAGTTCCCCCGTGCACGATCCGATGAAGACGCGAACGGCGGTCGAACGACTTCCGCGTACGACCGCGCCAGGGCGCCGCACGAGGATCAGAATCGCAGTTGGATTGCTGTGCCTCGTCGCCACGAGTGGCGCGCTCGGCGCGCGCACCGTGTGGGGGGATCCTCCGGGCTCTCCGCCCGAGGTGCTGACCGGCGACCGGCTGTCGGTGGAGACCCGCTTCGCGCAGTACTTCTACGCGCACTCGAACGGGCAGGTGAATACGCCGCTCGCCGTCGGCGATCCCGTGATGGACGATGCCGAGACCACCCATGGTCCGGTAAAGGGACCGTTCGCGGGACAGTCGATGAACTGCCGCACGTGTCACTTGATCGACGAGGTTGTCCATACAGCCGGGCAGCGTAGCTACGCCGACTTTGCACGGCACTCTCCGATCCCTGCGCGCGAGGACGGTGCCACGACGACGCCGCGCAACTCGCCGCCGCTCGTAAACGCGCTCATCCCGCGACCGCGGCGCGTCGGCTTCTTCCTCCACTACGACGGCGAGTTCACGACTCCCGAGGCCCTCGTCAAGGCGACGCTCACCGGCCGCAACTACGGCTGGATGCCCGATGAGCGGGCAACGGCGATCGCCCACATCGCGAATGTCGTTCGCAACGACGACGGGTCGGCCTCGACTGCGGACAGGTTCGGGAACGGCGCCTATCGCGACATCTTCAGCGGCGCGGGGGCCATCCAACCGCTCGATCTACCCGTTCCGGCCGAGTTCCAGATCGACGTCGATCAAGCCTCCGACGAGGAGGTGGTGGACGCGGTCGCCCGCTTCGTGACCCAGTACATGCAGTCGCTCGTCTTCCAGCAGGGTGCCGACGGCAACTACAACGGCGCGGCGTTCGACCTCTTCCTCGCGAAGAACGGGTTGCCGCAACGACCGCGACGCGCCGAGACGGACGTGCGCTACAGCCGCCGTCTGCGCCACCAGCTCGCACGCCTGACCAACCCGATCTTCGTGACCGAGGCGGACGGTGCGCTTTACCTCCACAACCATCCATTCCAATTCGGGCCGGACGAGCTGGCCGGACTGCGCATCTTTCTCACCGAGTCGCGACACCGCGCCTCCGCCAAGCACCTGCTGACCGGCGGGATCGGCAACTGCGTCAGCTGTCACGCCGCGCCGAACTTCACCGACTTCTCCTTCCACAACACGGGAGCCACCCAGGAGGAGTACGATGCGGCGCACGGGCCAGGAGCCTTCGTCGCGCTCAGCGTTCCGGGGCTGCAGGCGCGGAACGCCGACCCCGATCAGTTCCTGCCGCCGAGCGCGGCGCACCCGCACGCGCAATCGCCTTTCCGCGCGGTGGCGTCCGCCGCACAGCCGGGCGTCACCGACCTCGGCCTGTGGAACATCTACCAGAATCCGGCCTTCACCGATCCCGACCAGCAGCAAGCGATCGCGCAGATGATCTGCCGGTCGTTGAAGGCGTGCGGCGGATCGTCGCCAGACCGGCTGCTCGACGCGGCCCTGGGGCTCTTCAAGACGCCCGGTCTGCGCGACCTCGGGCATTCCGATCCGTACCTGCACACGGGGCGCATGGACAACCTGGAAAGCGTCATCACCTTCTACCAGGACTCCTCGACGGCCGCGCGCGCGGGCTCGTTGCGCAACGCCGCGCACGAGCTCACCGGCATCGCGCTCCTGCCGACCGACGTCGCACCGCTCGCCGCGTTCCTCCGATCGCTCGACGAAGACTACCGCTGACGGCGAAGTAGCCGGCCGCCGGTCAGCGCGCGCCCTCGCCGCCCGTGCGCGTGATCGCGACGTCCGACACGTCGAGTCCGGAGATCGGCACCCGCGCCCATGTCCCGCCGCCGTCGTCGGTGACGAGCGTGTCGGCGATCCCGCGCGTCTGGCACATGGCGACGCCGTGCGACGCGTCGGCGAAGGCGAGGTGCAGGATCTGACAGTCGTCCGCGACGTCGAGCGTGACGTCGTCCGTCCAGTGCCGGCCCCCGTCGGCGGTCCGGCGGAATCCCGCGCCCGGGAAGCCCTGGCCGCCGATGCCGCGCTCGCCTCCGGCGAAGCCGATGGAGCCGTCGAGGACGCTGATGGCGAGGAAGCCGCCCATCGTGGAAACCGAGCGATCGACGTTGCCGCTCTGGTCCTCCCATGTCGTACCGGCGTCGGCGGTGTGAATGACGAACGGCGCGGTGCAGAAGAAGCAGGGTTCCATCGCGTTCAAGCTCGTGCCCGTGACCCAGCCGTCCGAGGCGCCCGCGCATGCGACGGCCGCTCCGCCGCCGCCGTGCGGCGTCCGGTCCACCAGGTTCTCCCACGTGCTGCCGCCGTCACGCGTCCGCAGGATGAACCCCCGCCGTGGGGGGAAACGCGTCGAGCTGCCCGTTGCGAGTCCGAAGCCCTCCGGCGTGAGGCACACGGACGTGAGGCGCGCGTTCTCGAACGGCGCGGGGTCGTCGCCGGGCAGGATCGTCGCGCGCGACCAGCGCGCGCCGCCGTTCGTCGTGATGAGCACCAGCGGTGGGCCGGAGCCGGGCGGTGAGGGCGGCGGTGTGAATGTCGGCGTCGGGAAGTCGAAGTCGGTCTGCGGAGGCGGCGTCGCGTGCGGCGTCGGCAGCGCCGTCGGAACGGTCGCGGGATCGACCGGCTCGGCGCCGACGGCGACGCCGCGGTCCGTCGTCGCGAAGGCCACCTCGAGCAGGGCAATGCCGGCGCCCGGCGCGTCGATGTGCGCGGCTTGATCTTCCCACGCCTTCCCGCCGTCGGACGTGTGGACGATCGACTCGTCGCCGACGGCCCATGCCTCGCGCCGGCCGACGAGCGCCACGCCCCACGCGGCACCCGGCAGATCCGACGGCGACGACCAGGTGTGCCCGCCGTCGCTCGACCATGCGGCGGCCCACGAGTCGCACTTGCCGCGACAGCCGACCGCCAGCGCGGTCGGAGACCCACCTCGTCCGGAGTCGCCGCCGTCGCCGCAGCCGGCGAACGCCGTCGTCAGGGTCAGCGCGACGCCGAGTAGTGGGAGCCGCCGTTCCCTGAGCCTCATCGCGCACCCTCCCGATGCGAGTACGGTGGCCCATTCACATCGCTTCGAGCAAGAGCCCGACGAAAAAAGTCCTCCGGACCGGAAGGGGCGGGGCGCGCTGCGCATTGACAGGACCACGGTCTGCGGACTCTAAGACGCACGACAAGGAGGCTCACATGATCGCGCGCCTGATTATCCTTCTCGCTGCCGCCGCCGTGGCGCTCCCCGGCACTGGCGCGGCCGATACGCCGATCGACGTCACCCGCTTCGACGATCCGCCCGGCCTCTGCGACCCGAGCGGCTGCTCGCTCCGCCAGGCCGTGCTCCTGGCGAACGCGACGCCGGGCGCGGACACGATCACGCTGCATCCCGGCAAGTACAAGCTCAAGCTGCGAGGCGACGACGCCACCGCGGCCGCGGGCGACCTCGACATCAGCGACGCCGTCACGATCGAAGGCGATCCGGCCGGCGGCACCGTGATCGACGCGAAGGGCGGCAAGGATCGCGCCTTCGAGGTCCTCCCGGGCGGAGACTTGACGCTCCGTCACGTCACCCTGAAGGGCGGGAGCGCGGCCGTCGACGGCGGCGCCGTCTTCAGCGTCGGCACGCTGACGATCGAGAACAGCGTCATCACCGGCAACAAGGCCGTCAACAGCGGCGGCGGTGTCGCGTGCGAGGACGGCACCTGCACGCTCACCGAAGTCGTCCTCACCAAGAACAAAGCCGTCGAGAACGACGGCGGCGCGCTCGAGGTCTTCCCCGCGGGCACCGCGACGCTCCTCCGCGTGACGATGTCGAAGAACAGCGCGGGCGACACCGGCGGCGCGATGGACTCCGACAACGGCGTCACGGTGTCGATCACGGACAGCACGGTGTCGGGCAACAAGAGCAAGAACGAGGGCGGCGGCCTCGATCCGAGCGTCGGCACGGTGACCGTCACCAATACGACGATCAGCGGCAACCGCAGCGCGAAAGGCGGCGGGATCCAGCTGGAGAGCGCCGGCGTCCTCGTGCTCGACCACGTGACCATCGCCAACAACAAGGCGAAGGAAGGTGCCGGCCTCTGGACCGAGGACGGCACCAGCGCGACGCTCACGGCCACCCTGCTCGCGGGCAACAAGCCGTTCGACTGCTTCGGCCCGATCACGTCGAACGGCTCGAACCTCATCGGCGCGATCGACGGCTGCGTGATCACGGGCGTCGTGACCGGCAACATCACCGGCGGGCCCAAGCCTGTGAAGCCGGTCAAGGCCCTGCTCGCGCCGCTCAAGAACAACGGCGGGCCCACGGCGACGCACGCGCTCAAGCCCGGAAGCCCGGCGATCGATGCGGTCGTCGGCGGCGGCTGCCCGCCGCCTGCCGCCGATCAGCGTGGCCTCCCGCGCGTCGCGCCATGCGACATCGGAGCGTTCGAGGTGCAGGTACAGTAGGAGCTTAGATTCCGGGCGTCGCCGGCGTTGACGGGTCAGATCGCCCGTCAGGAGCGCCGCGAATCAAAGAGGTGATGCCTCCAGACGACGTCGGCGCCGAGCGCACGAGCTCGCGCGCGCGGGCGAGGCCTGCCCTGAGATGCGGCTGGATGTTCGCGTCGCCGATGTGCTGGTGAAACTCCGCTTGCATGGTGAGCTGCGCCGGTTGGTCGCGCATGCCGCACAGGACGAGATGCCGCCCCGAGGCATGCAAGCGATCCGCGAGGCTCTCGAGAGCGTGCAGACCGGTGGCGTCGATCGCGGTCATGTTGCGTAGGCGCAGCACGACGACCGCTGGGAGATTCGCCAGGTCCTCGTCGATGATGGACAGCTTGTCCGTGGCACCGAAGAGAAAGGGGCCGTGGATGCGGAAGACCGTGACGCCCTCGGGAATCGGGTTCGATTGCAGGCTGTGTACGATTCCCCCCGCGACGTACTCCGCCGTTACCTGCGACACCGTCGTCGTGATCGTCACCTTCCGGATGTACAGCAGCGCGCCGAGGACCATGCCTGCTTCGACGGCGACCGTCAGGTCCGCGAGCACGGTCAGCGTCACCGTGATCACCCAGACGGTGATGTCGCCGCGGCTGAGCTTCAGGATGTCGGGGACCTCCGTCCATTCGCCCATGTTGAGGGCGACGACCATCAGGATCGCCGCGAGGACACACAGCGGGATGTGATTGGCCAGCGGCGCCGCAACGAGGATCACCCCGAGCAGCGTGAGCGCATGCACCATTCCCGCGACCGGCGTGCGCGCGCCGGAGCGGATGTTGGTTGCCGTCCGCGCGATGGCTCCGGTCGCCGGAAGGCCACCCACCAGCGGCGACACGATGTTCGCGATCCCCTGGGCGAAGAGCTCCACGTTGGGCTGGTGCTTGTCCCCCGTCATCCGGTCGGCGACGACCGCGGAGAGCAGGGATTCGATCGCCCCGAGCAGCGCGACGGTCAATGTCGGCGCCGCCAGAGGGAGAATGAGATCCGCGCGGAAGGGCGGCATCGAGATCGCCGGCCATCCGGTCGGGATCCCCCCGAAACGCGTCTCGATGGTCTCGACCGAAAGGCCGAGTGCCCAGGCGACCGCCGTGCCGAGGACCAACGCCAGCACCGAGCCCGGGAGCGCCGGTGCCCAGCGCCGCGTCGCGAGCATCGCAGCGAGCGCCGCGCACGCGAGCAGGGTTGCCGCGGGAGAGAACGATTGCCAATGAGCGCCGATCGTTGCGACGCGTCCGAGGAAGTCGCCAGGCATGACCGCGATGCCGAGCCCGAAGAAATCCTTGATCTGGGTGCTCGCGATCAGCACGGCGATGCCGTTCGTGAAGCCGATCACCACGGGCCGGGGGATGTATTTCACCGCCGAGCCGAGACCGGTAATGCCGAGCAACGCCAGCACGACTCCGGCCATGAGCGTGCACATGAACAGCCCGTCGAGGCCGTGCCTGGCGACGATCCCCGCCACGACGACGACGAAGGCGCCCGTCGGCCCACCGATCTGCGTGCGCGAGCCGCCGAGCGCCGAGATCAAGAAACCCGCGACGATGGCGCAGTAGATGCCTGCCTGTGGAGCGACTCCGGAGGCGATGGCGAACGCCATCGCGAGTGGGAGAGCCACGAGCCCCACCGTGACCCCCGCCATCGCGTCGGCCGCGAACGTGGCCATGGAGTAGGTGCGGAGACAGAGCACGAGCTTCGGGAGCCACGCGGGCTCGTCGCGCGGCTCCTGCGCGGACGGACCCATGGATCAGAGCTCCTTGAGAATACGGAGCGCCTTCGCGACGTGCGCCTGGAAATACCGACGCATGTTGCGCAGCACCTCGCTCAGCAGCGGATCGCGCAGGGCGTAGAATACCTGGGTGCCTGCCTTTCTGTTCACGACAAGCCCCTTCGCGCGCAGAACCGCGAGATGTTGCGAGAGGTTCGCCGGCTCGATGCCGATCCGCTCCACCAACGTGCTGACCGGCACCTCGCCGTCTTGCAGGCATTCGGCGATGTGAATCCGGGTCGGATGGCCGAGTGCCTGAAAGACCTCCGCTTTGAACCGGCGAAGCGCGTCGTGGCGATCCGATCTGTCGGCCGCCAGGATCCTGTCCTTACGAACTTTCATAATTGCGCTATCATGCAAGTATGAGGCGCAGGCGGCCCGTCGTCAATGCCCGCATTTGAGTCTCGGACGGAGCGCCTCGATCAGCGGGCGACGATCCCGTCGAGCGCGTCGCGGAGCGCGGCGCTCTCGACTGCGCCGCTTTCGACTGCGCCGCTGGCCCGCCGCCAGGCGACGTAGCCGTCGGGTCGCACGAGCACCGCGCCGCCGGTCGTCAGTCCGTAGGAGTGGGCGAACGCGCCGTCATCGCTCAATCCCGGTCCGCCGACGAGATACGCGCCGACCTGGAGGCCGAGCTGACGACCCACCTGTGTGGCCGCGGCACACCACTCGCCACCGCCGGATACGGCGAGCAACGTGAAGCCGGTGCCGAACAGATCGAGCGTCGACAGCCGCGCATCGGGCCGCCCGAGCCAGACGTGCGGCGCACGACACCCTGGTGTCGCCGACTGCACGTAATCCGAGTAGCTGTCCACGACGGCCGGCGGCGCCGTCCCGTCCGGCACGACCGCCGACGAGACGTATGCCGCGCCGAACTCGACGCCGAGGTGGTTGCCGTAGCGGCGCGACGTCGCGATGACCTCCTCGGTCGTCAGGCCGCTCTCGCCACCGCCGGCCGCCGCGGCATTGATGCGGGCGACGTTGATGGAGTTCTGCAGCGACTGGCTCGTGATCCGCTGCGCGACGCCGCGACGCTCGTCGTCGTACGTCGCGACCAGCGGCCAGCCGGCGCGATCGTGGACCCAGTAGGCGAGCTTCCACATCGCGTTGTGCATGCCCTGCAGGCCGGTGTTGACGCCGAGGCCGCCGGTCGGCGGGAACTGATGGGCCGCGTCGCCGCATAGCAGCACGCGACCCTGCACCAGGCGCTCGACGACGGTCGAGTTCAGCTTCCACAAGCCGAGCGACAGGATCTCGGGCTCGAGGTCGTCGATGCCGGCGGCGGCGCGAATCCACGCCCGGGCGCGCTCCTTGGTGAACGCGTCGAGCGACCAGTCCTCGGGGGTGACGGCGATCTGGCAGAGCCAGCGGCCGGCGGCATCGAGCGGTTGCAGCACGCCCGATGCCCGCTCGTTCGAGACGAAGAAGAGGACGCCCTTGCGGTCGCCGAGGTGCCGCTCGATGTCGGCGCGGAAGTAGCAATTGACGATGTGGGAGATGCTCTGCGGGCCTTCGAGCGCGAGGCCGAGCTCGCTCCGGACGAGGCTCGACGCGCCGTCGGCGGCGACGAGCGCGGCGCCGGTCAGCACCTCCTTCGCGCCGGTCGCGCGCGACCGTACCTCGAGCGCGACGCCGTCGGCGTCCGCGTCGCCGCCCTTCACGAGGCGCGTGGCCTCCGTCGCGAAGCGCACGTCGACGAGGCCCGAGGCACGGACCGCGTCGAGCAGGATGCGCTCGATCAGCTCCTGCGACGTCATGATCGGATGCGCCGGGCTGACGTCGGGGCCGGGACCGAGGAACCCCTGCGTCTCGATCCTGCCGAACTCCTCACCCGTCGCGGTGCGCATGAAGCGGATCGGACTCTTCCACCCGTCGGGCGCGTCGATGCTGCGCAGGCGCTTGTAGACCGTGGCGCCCCACCCACGCGCGATCTCCATCGTCCGCGTGTTGAGGTTGCGCGTCTTCGGGTGCCACGAGGTCGTCTCGTGCTTCTCGATCAACACCGAGGGTACGCCGAAGCGCGCCAGCTCGAGCGCCGCGCCGAGCCCGACCGGTCCGGCGCCGAGCACGAGGACGCGCCGCTGCTCCTGGGAGGTCACGCCAGCGCTATCGCGCCGCGGCGGATCAGGGTCAAGGGTTTGACGACCCGCCCCAGGGGCGGAATAGGAGTGAGGGCATGAAGGCGATCGAACGATGGCACGAGATCGTGAAGGCGCGGGACGTCGACGGGCTCGATGAGCTGCTCGCAGACGACGTCGTGTTCCACTCGCCCGTCGTGCACACACCGCAGCGCGGGCGTACGCTCACCAAGTTGTACCTCAGTGCGGCGGTGATGGTGTTGGGAAACGACAGCTTCCGGTACGTCCGCGAGGTGGTCTCGGGTGACAGCGCTGTGCTCGAGTTCGTCACTCGGGTCGGCGACACCGAGATCAACGGCGTCGACCTGATCCGCTGGAACACGGACGATCGCATCTGCGACTTCAAGGTAATGATCCGTCCGCTGCGCGCCATCCAGCTCATCCATCAGATGATGGGCGCGCAGCTGGCGCCGCAAGCGGGATCGTAGCGGACGCCGGCGCGGGGTGGTCGGGCAGCAATGCGACCAGCCCGACGATTCCCATGTTGCTGAAGAGGAGCGGCGCCATGAGCGGCGCGCCCTCGAGCAGGCGCTCCGGCACGATCTGTCCGCCGGGACCGAGGTCGAGCCGCAGGTGCAGCGCAGCGCCCAGGGCGCCGATCGCGAGGAGCAGCACCATCGCGCCTACGTACGTCCACAGATCCGCGCGCGTCGGCTGCTCGATCATGCCGAGCGCGGTCGCGACGACCATCGCGAAGACGCCGCCGGCGGTCGGAATCCAGAGCCATGCGTCGGCGAAGCCGGTCGCGGCGTGGTCGAGCACCGACGAGACGAGCGCGATCAGGACCCCGGCCGCGGTGACGTAGAAGTAGGCGTTGGTCTTCGGGTACGGGAGCTGAAGCCGGAGGCGGCCCGGCAGGACCAGCCGCCCGCTGCCGGCGGGGCTCTCCACCCACGCGGCGCTCGTGCCGAAGACGCCGATGAAGGCGAAGGCCAGCGGGCCGAGCACGGGCGGCGCCGCGAAGAAGAAGTCGAGCAGGATGCGTTGCCCGGGCGGCGCGGCCGGCAGCACGGTGCGGCCGAGGTGGAGCCATGCGCCGCTCACGCCGACGACGATGCTCGCGGCGAAGACGACGGTCGCGAGCAGCGACGCGAGCGTCCGCCGGCGGAAGGCGACGAGCCCGGCGACGAGCAGGACCGCGCCCGCGAGCGGGCCGAAGACGACGGGCACCCATGCGGCGCCGCGCATCGTGGTCCCGGCGTGGTGCGCGAGCCCGGCGTCGAGCCCGGAGAGCGCCTCCGACACCGCGGCGAGGAGCAGCATGACCTGATCACGCCCGAGCGGGAGCCAGCGGGCGCCGGCGGCCCGCGGCCACAGGAGATCGAGCGGCTCACTCATTGGTATGGTGCGCGCGCAGCTCCTTCTCCATGGCCCGCAGCTCGGCGAGGCCCTTCACCACCTCGTAGGCGCCGTGCCACTGGGCGTAATCGGGGCCCTGCATCCAGGTGCCGAACTTGGCGGTCCGGCCGTAGTGGTGCCACGTCTCGAAGGCAGTGAACTCGATCGGCTCGTCGAACGGCGCCGGCGTGAGGAGCTTGTCGGCCTTCAGCCCCGCCATGATGCCCTGGCTCTCGCGTACGAAGCCGTTGACAGCCTCGGTCGCGGCGTCGGCGTGCTCGTAGAAGTCCTGCACGAAGTTCTGATTGTGGCAGGTACGGCAGACGCTCTGCATCCGCGTGCGGTTGTCCTCCCACGCGGGGCGGCGCTCGCTGACCGGCGCGAAGAGATACCAGGTGAGCCGGTCGCCGACGTCGTGGGTCGTGCCCTGGCTGCCGAAGCCGCTCAGGTGGCAGGTCGCACAGGTCGGGGCGGGGAAGTCGCGCACCGTCAGCGTCCCGGGTTTCGCGTCCCAGTGCCAGCGGTCACCGCCGGTGTGGTACGCGATCCCGTGCGGGCTCTCGACGTAGATCTCCCACTGGGGATGGTCGGGGCCGATGTGGCAGGCGTTGCAGGTCTCGGGCTTCCGCGCCTGCTCGAGGCTGAACTCGTGGCGCATGTGACAGCGCCAGCACTGCCCCGAGGAGCCGTCGGCCGCTGGTGCGCCGATCGCGTGGCACGTCGCGCAGGCGAAGTGCGTGATGCGCTCGCCCTCCAGCACCGCGAGCGCGTTCCGCGATTGATCCGGGGCGAACGACCCCTCCGGAATCGAGCGGTATTCGGCGAGCTGTCCCTTCGTGAGGCCGTTCGCGCCTGCGTAGGCGACGTACGCCGGCAGGCCGTGACGGCTCTGCTGGAACTGCGCCACCTGGTTCTGGTGGCAGCGCGCGCACATCGCCGTCGTCGGCTGCGCCAGCACGAACGTCCCCTCGTGGGCCACGGCACCGGGGTAGCCGTCCTTCACCTCATGGCAGTCCTGGCAGCGCACGCTCGCCGACGCCATTTTGCTGTGTCCGTACTGCTCGACGATCCCCGGCGACGTCTTCCGATGGCACGTCACGCAGGCGTCGCGGCTCGTCGCGAGCGCGTCGATCGTCCCGGGCCGCACGGGCGTTTCGCTCCGTCCGATCGCGCGCACGACGACCGCGAGCGCGATCACGCCGAGCGTCACGACGAGCCCGGCGACGAGCACCCGCCCTTGCCGCATACGGCGTGCCTGTCACATCCGCGGGCGGTTTGCCATTGGGCGGTCTCTACGCCAGCGGTACCGCGAGGACGGAGAGGTGGTCGAGCTTGTCAGGATTCGTGACGAGGTAGATCGCCGCGATCCGATCGCGGACGAAGTCGAAGCTGACTGCGCTGAACGGCCGGCCGTCGGCGTACGTCACCACGCCGGGCACGCCGTTGATCGGCAGCACACGGCTCTCGACCCGCTCCGGCACGAACTTCTGCTGCGCCGTGATCACGAGGCGCGCCACGCGCTCGGCGCCGTGTACCGGATTGGGAATCGCGGGCGCCTTGCCGCCGCCGTCGGCGTAGAAGGCGACGTCCGCCGCGAGCAGGCGGAGGAGCGACCGGAGATCGCCGCTACGCGAGGCGTCGAGGAACTCCTGCGCGAGCACACGGCGCTCCTGTAGTGACGCCGCGAAGCGCGGCCGTCCGGCGGTGACGTGCGTCCGTGCCCGGCGCAGGATCTGCCGACAGGTCGTCGCGCTCTGGCCGATGATCGTGGCGATCTCGTCGTACTCGTGGTCGAAGACCTCGCGCAGGAGGAACACGGCGCGCTCCGCCGGCGAGAGCCGCTCGAGCAAGACGAGGAACGCCGTCGACAGCGACTCGTCGACGCGGAACGCGGCGTCGAGGCCCTCCGCGGGTCCGGTCAGGATCGGCTCCGGCAGCCACTGGCCGGCGTACTCCTCACGGCGCGCGCGGGCCGACTGCAGTTGATTGATGCAGAGCCGGCTCACGATCGTCACGAGGAACGCGCGCGACGAGGCGATGGTCTCCCCGGCGGCGCCCTGCCAGCGGACGAACGTCTCCTGCACCGCGTCCTCCGCGTCGGCCCAGCTGCCGAGCATGCGGTAGGCGATCGATGACAGGAGCGCGCGGTGCCGATTGAACGTCTCCAGGTGCGTCATCGCGCGAGCATCATCGGCCACGTGCATGCCTCCGACAAGGAGACCGGCGAGGCCGTCGATCCGTGACGCCCACGCGCGTCCGTCACGCCGGACCCGCTCGTCCGGTCCTCCCATCGGAGGGCCAACACGATGCGATCGAGCCAAGCCGTTCTGCAATCGAGAGCCGGAGCCGCGGCACCGCCCGCGGCGCGTGCCGGGTCACTTCCCTCGTGGGTCGACCCGCTGCTCTTTCCGTTCGAAAGCCGCTTCGTCGAGCTCGCCGCCTGCCGCCTTCATTATGTCGACGAGGGTGCGGGTCCGACGCTGCTCTTCCTCCACGGCTCGCCGATGTGGTCGTTCATGTACCGGCACTGCATCGCGGAGCTGCGGACGCGCTACCGCTGCGTCGCGCTCGACATTCCGGGGCTCGGGCTCTCGCGTGCCCGGGTCGAGTGGGGCCGCTCCTTCGCCCGCAACGCCGATGCGTATCGGGCGTTCATCCGCGAGCTCGATCTGCGCGACCTGACGATCGTCGCCCACGCGACCGCGGTGCCGTCGGCGCTCCTGGCGGCAGCATCGGAGCGCGCGCGCGTCGCGCGCCTCGTGATCACGAACGGCTTCGGCTGGCCGATCGGTGAGGAGCGGGGGACGATGGGACGCATGGCGCGCCTCATGGGCTCGGCGCCCATGCGCTTCCTCGTCGTCCGCGCGAACCTGATCGCCCGAGTGGCGGCTCGGCTCGCCAGGACCGATCCACCGTTCACCCCGGCCGAGAGGGCGGCAGTCGTCGGGCCGTTCCGCTCGCGCGACGCGCGCCGGCACCTCGCTGCCTTGCTCTACGGTCTCACGACCGAAGGCCCGCTGTTTGCGCGGGTCGAGCGCGAGACCGCCGTGCTACGCGACGTACCGACGCTGCTCCTCTACGGCGCGGACGACAACGGTCGCAAGGCGGGTTACGTCGAGCGATGGCGGGCGCTTCTGCCGGCCAGCGAGGTCGTCCTGCTCGCCGGGTCCAACCACTTCTCCCCGGAGGACCGCCCGCACGAGTACTTGGCGGAGCTCGCGAGGTGGCTGGCGATCTAGGTGCCGCGACGTCCGGCTCGTCGAATCATCGTCTCGAGCCTGCGGTGCGATTGCGCAATAGGTTGCGAATTACCGCACCAAGGTGGTGCAGCGCGGTGTAATTCGCATTTGCAGTCAATACGCCCTCCTACTGAGAGTTTACCGCTCGGGCGTGCAGGGCAATCCACCGCCGGGAGGGATGACCTGTCAGCAGTCGCTCCCGTTCGGTACGTCCTGGGGCAGGACGAAGGATGAGGTCCGGCCGAGTCCGGCCGCTCCGATCCACCTTGCTCCGGCGGACGCGCACGGCTGGGCACCGCTCTGCGGCGCGGACATCGGACCGGCGAACGCCTACAGCGTGCCGGCCTCGGCGCCCGACGACCGCGTCTGCAAAGTGTGTCTGCGGCTCGCCGGACACACGGTGGATCGCACCTAGGGCTTCACGAAGACGTCGAGCAGGACCGGTCCGCCGAACGTCTTGTCCGGGAGCTTCGCGCCGCAGCCCTTGTCCTTGATCTTGCCGTTCGGGAACTGGTCGACCTCGGAGGGCGGCGTGACCGTGCGCGGGCAGGCATCGTCCGCGGGGTGGGCGTCGCCCGAGCCGAGCGCGGAGTGCGAGACGTCGGCGAAGAGCCGGTAGTCGTCGTGACCGGCGCCCTTCGCGGCGTCGTTGGCGCAGTCGAGCGGCACGTCGAAGAGCACCTGCAGCTTGCCCTTCGACTTGAGGATCAGCGGCAGCTTCTTCTGCGGCTTCCCGGGGAGCATGATCGCTGCCGGCGCCGTGCACGTCACGCCGTTCGAGCCGACGTTCAGATGCACGAGCTTCCCGAGGGTCGCGAGGTCGGGCACGGTCTCGGGATGCGGCGCGCGGTTCTGGAGGGAGACCTTCACGCGCACGAGCTTCGCCGGCGTTTTCGCGCTCAAGGTGACGGTTTTCGGCGCGGCGATCTTGAGGAGCGCGAGATCGTTCGCGGCGTCCGCGTCGCACGGCGCGATCACGTACTCGATGTCCGGCGTCGCGGGCGGCTGCTCCTGGTTGGCCGCCTGGTCCTTCTCGAGGCTGTAGAAATCGTAGGTGTTGCCGAGCGTGCCGCTGAACGGCGCCGAGGTGCTCGTCGTGTCGAGGACGAGCGGGACGTACCCGCCATGGTTCTCCGAGACGTAGACGGAGTAGGTGACGGGGTCCGACTCGCCGTCGGTCCGTGACCAGTGGACGGTCAGGTCGGTCGCCGCGCAGCTCGCGGCGTCGATCGCGTCGACCTGGCTCGACGGCGGCCCGCCCACGTGCAGCGTGCCGTCGACGAGGCTGAACCCGTAGTTGGCGGCGGTGAGCGTGCCGACGGCGATCGTGATCGGGTAGTCGCCAACCGGACTCACGTCGACGGCGGTAGTGCCGAGCGCCGGGGTGCCGCTCACGTCGCCCTGGTCGTCGCCGTTCACGAAGCCGCTGAGCGAGTACGTCAGGACCGGGTTGGCGGCGCCCTGCACCTTGAAGAGCGAGTCCGCCGTGACGGTCAGCGTCGCCGGCGTCACGGTGAGCGTGTTGCTGTTGTAGGTGACGGTGTAGTTCGGCGCGTTCAACGTGCCGGGCGTGATCGGATACATGCCGACCGGCGCGCTCGGCGGTGCGGAGGTGAGCGCGCCCGTGATCGCCGACGCCGCGTCGTCGTTGTTGACCAGGCCCGTCGCGCTGAAGGTGAAGGTCGGGTTGCTCGCGCCGTAGACGCGCGTCTGCGGATCGGCGGTGACGGTGAGCGGCGCCTGGTTCACGGCCTGCAGCGCGTTCGCGTGGCCCGCGTTGTAGTTGGCGTCGCCCGTCTGGTCGGCCGCGACGTTGATCGTCGCGGCGCCGGTCACGGCGAGCATGGTCCCCTGCTGGATCTGGCCCGGGCCGCTCACGACCGAGAAGGTCACGGGATTGCCGGTCGGGCCGCCGGTCGCGCTCAAGGTGATCGGCGCGACGCCGTAGGTCACGGCGGGGAACGGACCGAAGGCGATCGGCTGGCTCGCCTTGTTCACGGTGAGCGTCGCGTAGCCGGTGCTCGCGAGGAGGTTGCCGCCGCCGCTGTAGTCGGCGGTGATCGAGTAGTCGCCGGCGGCGAGGGCGGCGGGCAGGCCGTAGCTCACGCTGGTCGCGTTGGCGGCGACGGTCGTCGACTGCACCGGGTTGCCGACGACGTTGGCGCCGCTGTCGGTCACGGTGAACGTCACCTTGCCGGTATTGACGGTGCCGCCGAACTGGCTGGTGACCGCGGTCGGGAGCGTCACGTTGTGCGCCGACGGGTTGTAGGTCGTGCTGGTGTTGGAGGGCGCCGTGACCGTCGTGTAGAAGTTGATGTGCAGCGTCGCGGTGCCGAAGCTGCTGGCGTAGTTCGCGGGGCCGTTGAACGTCGCGGTGATCGTGTAGTTGCCGGACGGCGTGCCGCCGGTGACGACGAAGTTGGTGCTGGCCATGCCCTGCGCGTTGACGCCGGCGTTGGCGTTGCTGCCGGCGCCCGGGATCGAGAACGTCACCGTGCCCGACGGCGGGATGGGCGACACCTGTGCCGAGACCCCGATGGCCTGGTTGCTCGCGCTGAACGTGATGGTCACGTCGCTCGTCGAGGTCGTGGTCGCCGTGGGTGGCGGCCCGGCGACGATGGTAATGCTGATCGGAACGCCGCCGATGCTGAACGAGTCCGACGCCGCGTTGCTGGTGTTGCGGTAGTTCACGATCGAATTGCCGGACCAGGAGATCGGGTCGCCGACGTTCTTCACGACGAACGGGTTGCCGCTCACCGATTGCTCGATCACCCCGTGCGACGGCACGGCGGTGACGCTCGAGCCGAGGTTCGGGGCGTTCGCGTTCGCGAGCGTGACGCTGCCGTTGGGAGCGCAGTTGTAGCTGTTGTTGGTCGCGCGGGCCGGGCCCGCCGCGACGAGCCCGATCGCGACGGTGATCACGAGGAGAACGGCGGTGCGCGCTGGCCTGAGCATGTCCGCCAGTCTGAAGGCGGCGGGGACGATTGGATACTGCGAATCCGCACGCCGGCCGGTAGAATCGTGGCGTGAAGCGCGCGGGACCTGTCAGTTGATGTCGGTGCTGTCGTCGCACGGCCGAAGTTGACAACGTCAACATTCCATGGCGTGACGGAGCGATGAGCGCACCGGCCGCGGACGCGCCCGTCCGCCGTCCCGCCTGGTACCGGCTGACCTGGTTCCTCGGCCGCGCGCCGGCACTCACCCGCCGGCAGTGGCAGGTGCTCGGCCTCGTGTCGCTGGTCTCGCTCTTCGAGCAGTACGACCTCTATCTCTTCGCGCTCAACCTGCCGCTCATCCAGCGCGAGCTCGGCATCGCCGAGAGCAGCCTCGGGTTCCTCGGCGGGCTGGTGAACGCCGGCTCGGCGCCGGCCGTGCTCCTCGCCGGTCTGGCCGACCGTCTCGGGCGGCGTCGGCTCCTGCTGGTCACCGTCGTCGCCTACACGCTCTGCACCGGGGCCACCGCGTTCGCGGCGAGCGGCGCGGCGTTCGTCGCGCTGCAGTTCCTGGCCCGCATCTTCGCGGCGACGGAGAGCCTGCTTGCCGTCGTGGTGATCGCCGAGGAGTTCGACCCCGCCGACCGCGGCTGGGGCGTCGGCGCGCTCGGCGCGATCACGGCGTGCGGCGCAGGCCTCGCCTCGCTGCTCTTCGGCTTCGTGAACCACCTGCCGTACGGCTGGCGCTCGCTCTATCTCGTCGGGCTCGTCCCGCTCACGTGTCTCACGTGGTGGCGGCGCGCGATGCCCGAGACGCAGCGCTTTGCCGCGCTCGCGCGCGCGGAGACGGGGCGCCCGGCGACGCGCGCGACCCCGGTCGCCGCGCTCCTGCGCGACTACCCGGGCCGCCTCGCGGCCGTCGCCGGCGCGACCTTCCTGCTCTGGATCGTCTGGTCGTCGGCGCTGATCTTCGCACCCAAGTATCTGCTCGACGTGCAACACTGGCCGCCGGCGTGGGTCGCCGCGCTCAGCTTCGGAGGCGGCGCGATCGGCATCATCGGCAACCCCGTCGCCGGCCGGATGAGCGACCGGCTCGGGCGGCGGCCGGTGACGGCGCTCTTCGCCGCCGGCTTCGGCCTCAGCACGGCGGCCTTCTATTCGTCCGGCGGGCTGCTCGTGATCCCGCTCTGGATCCTCCTGCTCTTCACCAGCATGGGCGCGAGCGTGACGATCTCCGCCTGCGGCGCCGAGATGTTCCCGACGTCGGCGCGCTCGACCGCCTCCGGCGTGCGCTCGGCCGCGAGCACGCTCGGCGGCGCCACCGGGCTCGCGCTCGTCTCGCTGCTGTACCGGGTCACCGGCTCGAACTGGCACGCGATCGCGCTCATCTCGGTCGGGCCGATGCTCGCCGCCGTTCTCGTGCTGGCGCTTTTTCCCGAGACGTCGGGAAGGGCGCTCGAGGACATCGCGCCGGAGGGTTGACTCGTGAATGCGGATTCACTATCCGTGAACCCGGATTCACATTGCGGCGCAAGGCCGTCGAAGTGGCGGCAGCCGCGAGGAGGCAGCGCATGAGCGTCCGCTACGAGCCCGACGGTGCGATCGTCGTCGTGACGATCGACCGCCCCGAAGTCGCGAACGCGATCGACCGTCCGACGGCCGAGGCCCTGGCGGACGCCTTCCGCCGCTTCGCCGCCGACGAGGCGCTCTCGGTCGCCGTGCTGACCGGCGCCAACGGCCGCTTCTGCGCCGGCGCCGACCTGAAGGCGATGCGCGAGGACCCGGCGCGGGTCACGCGCGTCGATCCTGAGGGCGACGGACCGGTCGGGCCGACGCGCATGCTGCTCGAGAAGCCGGTCATCGCCGCCGTCGAGGGCTACGCGGTCGCGGGCGGGCTCGAGCTCGCGGCATGGTGCGACCTGCGCGTCGCCGCGACCGACGCCGTCTTCGGCGTCTTCTGCCGGCGCTGGGGTATCCCGCTCATGGACGGCGGTACGATCCGCCTCGCGCGTCTCCTCGGGCACAGCCACGCGCTCGACCTCATCCTCACCGGCCGCGGCGTGTCGGGCGAGGAGGCGCTGCGCATGGGGCTCGCGAACCGCCTCGTGCCGCCGGGCCGCGCGCTCGCCGAGGCGGTCACGCTCGCGCGCGACGTCGCGTCGCGGCCGCAAGCCGCGCTCCGCCACGATCGCCTCTCGTCCTACGAGCAATGGTCTCTCGGACTCGATGCGGCGCTCCTCGGCGAGTACCATCACGGCATGGCGGCGGTCGCCAGCGGACAGCTACGCGGCGGTCTCGAGCGCTACGCGTCGGGCGACTGGCGATAGGAGACGATCATGACGACCCTGGCCGACGACCAGACCGTAGTGCAGCGCATCCTCGATCACATCGACAAGAAGACGACCGATCTCAGCGAGGCCGGCTGGCGCGAGCCTGCCGTGAACTACCGCTCCGCGGAGCGCTTCGCGGCCGAGATGGAACGGGTGCTGCGCCGCCACCCCATTCCGTTCTGCCCCTCGGCGGCGCTGCCGGAGAGCGGCTCGTTCCTCGCGCGCGACGCCGGCGGCACGCCGCTCCTCGCCGTACGCGGCGCCGACGGCCGGGTGCGCGCCTTCCGCAATGCCTGCCGCCATCGCGGCACGCAGATCGCGTCCGGCGCCGGTTGCGAGAAAGCGTTCGTCTGCCGCTATCACGGCTGGACCTACGGGCTCGACGGCGCGCTCCGCCACGTGCCGCACGAGTACGGCTTTCTCGGCCTCGACAAGGCTGAGCGCGGCCTCGTGCCCGTCGGCTGCGTCGAGCAGAGCGGCCTCGTCTTCGTCGCCCAGGACGTGACGCGCGCCGCCGACGCGTCGGTGCTGGCGCTGCCGCCCGTCATCGGCCCCGAGTGGATCCTCCTCGCGAGCGCCGACGAGGCGGTGGCGATCAATTGGAAGGTGCTGGTCGAGAGCTTCCTCGAGGGCTACCACATCCGCTCGACGCACGCGCAGACGTTCTACCCTGTGCAGTTCGACAACCTGAACGTGGTCGAGACGTTCGGGCGCAACACGCGTATCGCGTACCCTTACCGCGCCATCAACAAGCTGCGCGAGGTGCCGGCGGTCGAGCGCTCGGTCGACGGCAAGCTCACGTACGTCTACCACCTCTTCCCGAACGTCATGGTGGCGACGTTCCCGGCGAACCTCTTCATCGTGGTCATCGAGCCGCTCGCGGTCGATCGCACGCGCTTCGTGAACTACGTGCTCGGCAAGCCGGGCGTGCCGTTCGAGCCGCGCGAGCAGCGCGTGGCGAGCGCGGTCGCGCACGGCGAGCAGAAGCGCGGCCTCGAGCTCGTCGACGCCGGCGCGGCGGAGGACCGCGCGATGTCGGTCGCGATCCAGCGCGGTCTCGCGAGCGGCGCCAACGAGTTCTTCGAGTTCGGCCGCTTCGAGGGGGCGATCGGCCACTTCCACCGGACGCTGCACGCGGCGCTCGACGAGGGGCGATGAGCGGGCACGCGGAGACGCTCGCGTTCAGCGCCAAGGCGGGGAAGCGCGAGGCGGGCACGCGCGAGCGGCTGCTGCATGCGGCCGCGGCGGTGATCCAGGACGGCGGCTGGACGTCGGCGTCGGTCGGCGCGATCGCCAAGCGCGCCGGCGTCGCCGCGGGCACGCTCTACCGCCACTTCGACTCGAAAGCCGATCTCTTCGTCGAGGTCTTCCGCGCCGTGTCGCATCGCGAGATGAGCGCCATGCGCACGGCGGAGATCGGCACGACGAGCTTCGCCGAGCGCTTCGACGCGATCGTCCGCACCTACGCCGACCGCGCGCTGCGCAACCGCCGTCTCGCCTGGGCGCTCGTGTACGAGCCGCTCGACGCCGCCGTCGATCGCGAGCGCCTGACTTACCGCCGCGCCTACTCCGAGGGCATGGCGGCGCTCATCCGCCAGGGCATCGCCAGCAAGACGATCCCGAACCAAGACGCCGACCTCGCGGCCGCGGCCGTCGTCGGCGTGATCGCCGAGAGCCTCGTCGGCCCGCTTTCGCCGGTCGCGCGCGAGACGACCCCGGACGCCGCGATCGTCGCCGCGATCGTCACGTTCTGCCGGCGGGTGATCGGCCTCCCCGGCTAGGAGCGGCGATCCTTCGCCATCGTAGTTCTCCTCGTCGATGACGTATCGTATTGCGGTCGGCGCCGAGAACTTCGGCTGTCTTGACAGCGGCGCCGGACATGCCCGAGTGTGCCGTCCGCGAGCAAGCGAAAGGGGGCCCTATGCGTCGACTCGGTTGGGCGATCGTTCTGGGCGCCCTCCTCGTGTGGATGGCCGACTCGGCATCTGCGGTTACCATCGACGAGTTCCCCGCTTCGGCGAACGGTCCGAGCACCGTCTACAGCATCATCGACTTGGTCGTCGGCCCGGACGGCCTGTTGTACTTCTCACACCGCAGTCCGGATTTCGTCGGGCGGTTCGCGCCCGCCGATCCGCCCGCGATCGATCCGCTCGTATCGCCTACCTGGACATTCTCCGGCCCGTATCGTCTCGGCATCGGCGGCGGCATGGTGTGGTTCCAAACGGGTGGTTCCGCGGGGTCGATGGGCACGATGTCGCTGGCGACGCCGAACACGTTCAAGGAGTTCTTCGTACCTCAAGGGCTCTTCGCTCCCGATCGCTTCGTGCTCGCACCCGACGGCAACCTCTGGTGTGTTAACCTGCGAAGCTTCGTGAGCGCATTCCCACCCGTCTTGCCGCTGGTCGTTTCGACGACCGTCAACATCACCTCGCCGGTGGCGAGCGACATCACGGTCGGACCGGACAAGAACATCTGGTTCGCCGGTACCAGTGGAATCGGGCGCATCGATTTGCCCTCGCACGCGCTCACCGAGTTCGCGCTGCCGATGGTGAATCCCGAGGGCATCGCGTCAGGACCCGATGGGAAGGTGTGGTTCACCGAAACCAACACGAATCAGATCGGGCGGATCCCTACCAACGCCACCAGCACCGCCTCCATGGAGCATTTCTCGCTGCCGAATCCCAACAGCCGTCCCGTTCACATCGTCGCGGGGCCGGACGGGCTGATGTGGTTCACCGAGCAACAGGCCAACCGCATCGGCTGGATGGATCCGAAGGACCCGAACAACAACGGCGATTTCGCATTGCCGACGGACGCGGCCGCGCCCGACGTCATCGTGGTCGGCCCCGACGGCAGCCTCTGGTTCACCGAGGTCACGGCCGACCAGATCGGGCGCGTGAGCGGGCTCCTCGACTTCACGCAGCCGTTCCGGGCTTTCGTCCCGAACAACTACCACGACTACTGGAAGCTTTATGCAGCGCCCGCGGCGACCGCGGCCGTCGGGACGCTCGTCTACCTGCCCGCGAAGATGGGCCTCGCGATCGGCGGCGGCGTGACAAGCGCGCTCGTGTTCGCCGCTAGTCTCGGCGACGCCCAGACGACCGCATCGGTATGGCGCGCGACGACGGGGGGCGACTGGATCGTCACGCCGGCGATGGTGCGCCGCCATGATTCGCCGCGATTTCTCGGCTCGGCACGCCATGTGGCGAGCCGTTCGAAGCGACGAATACCGAACTGAAACGTCGAGCGTGCGAGGACGCGCACGGGCCCTGCTCGATCAGCTTCGCGACCGTGAACGACTCCGCCACCGCGCCGTCGGGCTTGTACTTGGTGCGCGAGTCGGCGCTGGCTTACGGTGGCTGCGAAGCCGATTTCGCGCTATTGGCCTTCGCTCGAATCTGATGCGACAGGAGGGGTTTCCATGAGATGCGCCTTGGCGGTCCGTGCGTGCATAGCGGCAACGGCGTTGCTGGTCGCGACGTCGCTGTCACCAGCCGACGTGTCTGCCGCGGCGGGAAGCCTCGATTCGACCTTCGGCGACGGCGGTATCGTCGAAACTCCGATCAATCCGCACGCCGAGGCGAAAGCATTCGCGGTCGGCCGCCAATCCGACGGGAAGCTCGTTTCGGCGGGCAAGGCGGTGTTTGTCGGGCCGCCTATCAACACCCAATTCGGGCTGACGCGCCATCTCTCGGACGGCGATATCGACACGAGCTTCGGTACGGCCGGGACGAGGAAGTGCATGCGGTCGGCATCCAAACGGACGGCAAGATCGTCGCCGCCGGTTCGTCGTTGCTGGTATCCGGCGGTTCCAGCGCACTGGCGCTCGCGCGCTATGCGGCGGACGGTACGCTCGACCCGAGTTTCGGCACTGGCGGCCTGGTGACCTCGAACCCCGGCTTGAATTCGGCGACCGCTCTCGTCATTCAAAGCGACGGAAAGCTCGTCGTCTCCGGCGACTCGTTATTCTGCTGCAAGCTTTCGGTCGCACGCTATTTGCCGAGCGGCACACTGGATTCGACCTTTGGTCTCGGCGGGGTGGCGTCAGCGGCAGTGCCGAATAATTGGTTTGTGACGACGAATGCGATGGTGCAGCAGTCGGATGGCAAGTTCGTCGTCGCGGGCGCTGCCGATTCGCCGGACACGGCCAACAATCAGAATTTCGTCTTGGCACGTTTCAACGTCGACGGCACGCTGGACACGTCGTTCGGCAGCAACGGCGCGAGCGTCACCGATATCGCCGGGAGCGAGGACAATGCGTTCGCGTTGGCGCTGCAGAAGGACGGCAAGATCGTCGCTGCTGGGTATGCGACCACCGGCGCGACGACGGATTTTGCGGTCGCGCGCTATGGCACCGACGGCACGCTCGATACGTCGTTCGGCGTCGGCGGCAAGGTGACGACCGCCTTCGGTACCACCAACGACCAGTGGGACCGTGCCTTCGCGGTGGTGGTTCAGAAGAGCGGCGATATTGTCGCCGTCGGCACAGCCCACGATGACGTTGCGCTGGCGCGCTATCTTTCCAACGGCACTCTCGACACCTCGTTCCTTGCCGGCTCTGGTACAGTTACAACGGACGTCGCGCCGGGTTTGCTGGACGAAGGCTTGGCGGCACTCCTGACCCCCGGAGGCAGCATCGTCGTTGCAGGTTCGTTCGGTGGCCTCGCCCATTTCGGCCTCGCCCGCTACATGGGGAACGAGTTCATTCTTTGGCACCCGCGAAACTTCTTCGTTCCGAACGTCTTCGACCCGAGATGGCGGCTGAAATACAACCCTGTCGCATTGCTCGCAGGGAATGCCCTTTACATGCCGGCCAAGATCGGCTTCGCCGCGGTCGGGGCCCTCGCCGGAAGCATCGCGTACGTCGCGACGATCGGCAACGCCGCCGTCGCCCGCTCGATTTGGCGCACGTCGCTCGGCGGCGACTATGCCATCACGCCGACGCTCCTCGCCAGCCGCGAGTCGCCGAGGTTCGTTGGTGGCACACGACCGAGCGCGCCCGGGATGACCGGGGCGATCGTCACGGTTGCATCGCAGTTCGAGCGCATACGGAACGCGAGGCGGACGATCGGCCCTGGTGCGAACGACCGGGCCGGCGCCCCGAGCCGGACGCACCGACGCGGGCTCCCGAAGAGGCGCTGATATCATTCGTGGCGGTGGGCCGATCGCAGCCCGCGACAATTGGGCTTCAGCCCTCGAGTCCCGCGAGCTCGAGCGGTCCGCGTGGTGTGGCGATCCGCGCGACCAGGCGTTCGCGAACGCTCTTTCGCACCGCTACCTTCACATCGAGCGCGGCCAAGATGAGGCGCAGGCTTTCTGGTCGCGACGTCTCGATGGCGAATGACGTCAAACGCATGCCGTCCGCCGCGTGGACCGCCGGATGCCGTGCGCCGTGCCACTGGATGAAGAAGGGGATCAGCGTGCCAGCGCCGTGCCGGGCCACGAAGACGCTGGTCCAGCGTAGCGCCTTGCCGTCGACTCCGGTACGTCGGCCCTCGACCGTCGTCGAGCTGTAGCCTGCAGTCTCTGCACGCGCCGCCGTCGCGGCGGCGTTCGGCGTCCGGGCTGCCCACATCAGCAAGGCGGGCGCCGGGAGGGCGGCGAGTTGCCGGGCAAGCGTGCCTGCTCGCAGGCTCGGGTCGGGCGCGAGCACTTCGAGGTACGTGCGTACGCCGAGGCGGGCCAGCGCGTTGTGCGTTCCGAGATCGGGATGCTGCCCTCCGGGCTCTGCACGCACGCCGGAGCGCTCATAGAGCTGCTCCACCGCTTCGTCCAGCTCGCGGGCGGCCCACACCAGATGGTCGAGTGTCGCGGGCACGGCTTCCGATAGCGGGCTCGCTCCGTTCGGAGCAAGCGGACCCGCCAGTGGCCTCCTTCACCCGAGGTCGTGGATCTGCGGATCAAAGCTCGCGCGGGTCGCGCCCGCGCCGCCCGTGCTCGAGCCAGTCCTTGAGCGGCGGGCCGAGACGCTGCAGCGCGAGACGCTCGTGGAGCGCGAGGTTGTCGGCGTTCAGCACGTCGTGCCACTGGCCGCGGCGTGCCCCGCGGAAGAAGTCGGCGTTGCTGCGCCACTCCTTGAAGTGCGCGCCCGGCGCGAGCTCGTCGGGAAGGCGCATCAGCGATGCTCGCCGGGGTCGTGCGTGACATCGATCGCCGGGTCCGTCCATGCCGCGGCGGCGGGATCGCGTGCTTCGACGTGCAGGATGCGGATGAGCGCCGGACGCATGTCGCGCGGCTCGATGATGTCGGCCAGCGAGCCGACGCGGCGAGCGCGCTCGACCGTGTGCACGGCGTCGAACTCGCCCGCGATCGCGGCGCGCGCATTGGCGCTGGCGGCCGCGAGCGCGCGCTCGTAGGCGTCGTGCGTCGCCGGCGACGGGCGTGCGCGCCAGGCCGCGAGCGCCTCGCGCACCGCCGGCTCCTCCGCCGCGCGGGCCCGGACCTCGCGTGTGAAGACGACGGCGGCCGCGGCGCTGCCGCCGATCACCGACGCGTACGAGCCGGTGAGCGCGAGCGCGTGCAGGCGCGGGTTCAGCGACTGCGAGAACACGACGTAGGCGCCGCCGTGGTAGCGCGAGACGACGAGGAAAAGCAGCGGCCCCTCGAAGCCGACGACGGCGCGAGCGATTTCGGCGCCGTACTCGAGCTGCAGCTTGCGCAGCGACTCGGGCGAGCCGTCGAAGCCGGCCAGGTTCGCGAGGATGACGACGGGCCGGTTCCCCGACGCGGCGTTCAGCGCGCGGGCGACCTTCTTCGAGGAGAGCGGGAAGAGCGTGCCGCCCGTCCACGCCGCCGGCCCGTCGAGTGGCCGGTAGCCGTCGCGCGCGATCGCCTCGCTCTCGATGCCGATGAGCGAGATCGGCACACCGCCGAGGTGCGCGTCCCACACGATCGCGGTCTCGGCGCCGACCCACGCGTGCCAGCGCTCGAGGTGGCCGCCGTCCTGGTCGATCAGCGCCTGCATGACGGCGCGCATCGCGAACGGCCGCTTGCGTCCCGGGTTGGTCGCGTCGTCGAAGACCTCGCCCAGGGTGGCGAAGCCGTGGGCGTGCTCCGGCGGATAGGGAAAGGCGCGCACGTCGCGCCCGAACGGATCGGCGGTGCGGAGCCAGCGCGGTCCGCTCTCGCCGGGCACGACGTAGGCATAGCGTTGGTGCTCGGCCAGCACGGCGAGCGCGGCGGGCAGGTCGTCGGCGTAGTATTGCGCCTCGCCGTTGATCCCCATGGTGCGCTCGAAGCCGCCGAGCGCCACCTCGTCCTCGGCCGAGACGCTTCCCGACGCCTCGAGGGCGGCGCGCCCGGTCAGCACCATCGACGCGTCCGGCGTCATGACGAGTACGCCGTGCGTGTGGCCGAGCATGGTCGCGAGCGCATTCCAGTAGCTCTGCGCGCCCACGTTCACACCGTACACGACGACGTGGATGGTGCCGCCAGCGGCCGTGAAGCCGATGATGCGGCGGACGACGCGCGCGGTCGCGTCGAGGTTCTCGGTGCCGCTGTCGAGCGCGATGCGGGCGCCGGCCGAGATCGGAATCCACTCGACGGGCAACCGGAGGCGCACGGCGAGGTCGATCGCCGCGACGACCCGATCGCACTCGGGCGCACCGAGCGCCCCGATGTCGCGTGTCGGGTCGGAGAGCAGGAGCACACGGCTCAGGCCCTCGGGAACCTTCGCCGCCGGCGTCGTCATCACGCCGAAGACGATCCCGGCCTCGTTCCGCCCGTACGGACGGCCGGCGACGCGCAGCGCCTGCGGCTCGCGCGCCACGGGGTCGAGGTCGTACTCCTCGAAGGTGCCGTGCGCGCCGCTGCCGTTCCCGCCGGTCAGCATGCGCACGATCTCGTACGGGTAGACGAGCCGCCGCCGCCGCGCCTCGACGACCTTGCGCTCGTAGTCGCTCGCCGGCGCCAGCGCCGCCGTGCTCGGCGCGCGCATCGCGACGTCGAGGTGGGTGCCCGTGGGGTCGCTCACCACCAGCTCGACAGGTGGCGACGTCGTGCCGCTCGCGGGATCGTGCAGGCGCAGCCGCACGAGCACCTTCTCCAGACCGAGGTGGCGTGTCGCCGGCGCCAGGCGGCGGGCGATCACCTCGATCGCGCGGCGGTCGAGGGCGAGCGCGGGGCCGACGGTGATGACGATGCGGTTCCAGTGCAGGCGGCGGCGCGGATCGTGCGCGCCGCGCAGGGCGCGGACGGCGCTCGTCGTCCGGCGGAACACGCGCTCGAACGCGGCGACGTCGAGGGCGGTCTCCGCCGGGTCGCCGCCGGTGCGCCCCCGCACCTCGGCGAGCACGAGCAGGCGCGCGTCGTCCGGCACGGCGCGGCTCCGTCCCGAGAAGCAATGGAGGTCGTCGTCGCCGGGCAAGCGCTCGAGCGCAAAGGAAGCGAGGCGCGCGAAGCCGATGCGCGCTGCGGTCTCCGGGTGCAGGCCGAGGAGGCTCGTATCCTCGCACACGGCGGCGCCGTCGGGGCGCACGGTGCGGTGCACGTCGTCGCCGCTCGGCCGGACGAACGAAAGCGTGCAGTGCGCCGCCGGCAGCGACGCTGCGTCGAAGAGCGCCGCCTCGAAGAGCGCCTCCACCTGCGCGACGGCGGCGTCGGGCTCGATCGGTCCGTCGAGCGGCAGGATCACCTCGATTGCGTGCACGGGGTTGCTGTGCTCGTCCACGGCGGCGCGCGCGCGCGTGACGGCCGTGGCCGGTGCCTCGGCCGCCGCGCACACGACGCCGACGATCGTCCGCCCGTCGGCGAGCGTCACGATGCGAAGCGGCGGAGCGCCGGGCGGACCGGCCGCCAGCTCGAACGGCTCCGCCGGCGCGAGCATCCGGAGCAGGTAGGCGGAGAGCGCGATCCCGGCGCGGCGCGCGTCCGCCTCGAACATCCAGCTCGCGACCCGCCCGAAGACGGGGCGCGGGGTCGCGGCGAGATCGAGCAGCACGTCGTGCGGCGGCGACCACTCGGTCTCGTCGAGCGCGACGCGCTCGGCGGCGCGCGCGGCGCGGCGCGCCAGCGCCGGGCTCTCGAACACGACGGCGTGTGCCTCGATCGCGGTGTCGCTGAGCGCGTCACTCACCAGCGCGCGCATTCCGGCGATGCGGGTGAGGGCGCTGCCGAGCTCGCCGTCGGCGAGCGGCGCGCCCGTGCGGGCGAGGCCGATCAGGCAGCGCAGAACGGCCTGCACGAGCCGTCGGCGCACGTCGGGCGCGTTCTGCGTCGCGAACAGGCGGAGCAGGGCGCGCTCGAGCGCGTCGCCGTGGGCGAGCGAGCTGACGCCGTAGTGCGCGAGCGCCGTCCGCAGGAGGCGCAGGAAGTCCTCGGCGATGCCGGCGCCGTCGGCGCGCATGCGGCGGACGTAGAAGCGCAGCCGCGCGGCGTTCGACGGGTCGATGCGGCCGCGCGCCGCGCGCGGCGCCGTGAGGAAGAGCTGCTCCAGGTCGGCGAAGACGACGATCTCGTGCACGAGCGCCGCCAGCTGGTCGCGCACCGCCGTCGAGAGTTGCTCGGCCTCGTCGCTCGACTCGAGCAGCACCGCGAGCCGCGCGGCGCGCTCGGGATCGGCGTCGTAGCCGACGATCACGCTGCGGATCTCGTCGCGCAGCGCCCCGATCGTCGCCTGCTGGCGGGCCGCCGGCCAGGCGTTCAGCACCGAGAGGTCGCGTGTGGCGCCGTCGGGCAGCAGGAGGGCGGCGAGCGCGTCGCCCTCGCGGTCGAGCTCGAGCCGTGCGTGCGGATCGGGCGCGTCGTGTCCGCCGGCGGGCTCGACGACGATCAGCACGTCGCCGGCCGCGACGAGCTGCCCGGTGGCGACGCGGATCTCCCGCACCGCGCCCGCGACCGGTGTGGCGAAGCCGATCTCGACCTTCATCGCCTCGAGGAAGCCCAGGACCTGCCCGGCGGCGACCTGGTCGCCCGGTGCGACCTGCACGCCGACGACCACGGCCGGCATCGCAGCGCGCACGTGGCCCGTCGTTTCCCAGCCGAAGCGGTACGGCTGGCCGTCGAGCTCGAGGCGCAGGCCGGCGGCCGTCGCGTCGTAGGCGATACGCCGGGTGCGATCGGCGAACTCGAGCCGGGCAAGGTGGGCCTCGCCCTCGCGCAGCGTGACCGTGGCGGCGCGCCCGTCGAGGTGGACGCGGTAGCGCCACGAGCCGAGCGCGAAGACGTGCAGCCGGTAGGCCTCGCCGCCGAAGGCGAGATCGATCTCCTGGCCGAGCGACGGCGGCACGCGCGCCGCGGAGACGCTCGTTGGGTCGGCGAGGAAGTTGGCGCGCGCGTCGCGCCGCCGGCGCTGGTAGGCGAGGATCGCGGCGCCGACGAGCGCGTCGCTCGCGTCGTCGGCGCGCAGCTCCGCGCGCCGCCGCCGCTCGATCCAGCCGGTGTCGACGGCGCCCGCACGCAGCTCGTCCGACTGGAGGAGGGCGGCGAGGTACGCGGCATTGGTGGCGCCGCCCTCGATCACCAGGTCGAGGTCGGCGAGCGCGGCGGCGAGGCGGCTGTGCGCCTCGGCGCGCGTCGCGCCGGTCGCGATCACCTTGGCGATCAGCGAGTCGAAGGCCGCCGGCACGACGCTCCCCGCGACGACGCCGGTGTCGATGCGGATGCCGGGGCCGAGGGCGGGGTCGAAGCGGGCGATGCGTCCCGGAGCCGGCAGGAACCCGGCGTCGGGGTCCTCGGCGCAGACCCGAGCCTCGACCGCGGCGCCCTGCTCCCGCACCACGAGGCCGTCGATCCGTTCGCCGCGAGCGATGCGGATCTGCAGCTGCACGAGATCGAGGCCGGTGATCGCCTCGGTGATGCCGTGCTCCACCTGGAGCCGCGGATTCATCTCGAGGAACCACGCGTCGCCGTCGCGCACCAGGAACTCCACCGTCCCGAGGCCGGCATAGCCGACCGCGGAGGCGAGGCGGACGGCGGCGTCGCCGAGCGCGGCGACCGCTTCCGGCGTGAGGCCGGGCGGCGGCGCCTCCTCGATCAGCTTCTGATGGCGGCGCTGCACCGAGCAGTCGCGCGCGCCGAGCGCGCGGACGTGGCCGTGCAGATCGGCGGCGATCTGCACCTCGACGTGGCGCGCGCCGCCGACGTGGAGCTCGAGGAAGAGGCGGCCGTCGCCGAACGCCGCGCGCGCCTCCGACTGCGCGGCACGGAAGGCCGCGGGCAGGGCCGCCGCGTCCTCGACGAGGCGGATGCCGCGCCCGCCGCCTCCCGCCGATGCCTTCACGACGAGCGGGAACCCGATCCGCTGCGCGGCGCCGAGCGCGGCGGCCTCGTCGGGCACGACGTCGCCGCTCCACGGCGTCACCGCCACCCCGATCCGCTCGGCGAGCTGCTTCGAGGCGATCTTGTCGCCGAGCGCGTACATCGCCGCCGCCGGCGGGCCGAGGAACACGAGGCCGGCATGCTCCAGGCGCTCGACGAACACGGGGTCCTCGGCGACGAAGCCCCACCCCGGCCACACGGCGTCGGCGCCGGCCAGCCGCAACGCCGCGAGGACCAGGTCGTGGTCGAGATAGGCGCGCGCCTCGGCGCCGGCAACGGCGGCGAGGCGGACGGCCGCGTCGGCGTGGCGCACGAAGGGCGCGTCGCGATCCACGTCGGTGTAGAGCGCGATCGCTTGCAACCCCGGGCCCTCGCTCGCGCGGAGCGCCTTCACGGCGCGCACGCAACGCAGCGCCGCCTCGCCGCGGTTCACGATGCCGATGCGGCGGATGGCCGTCATGGCTGGACGAGGATACGTCACCGGGGCGGCCGCGGAAAGCGACGCCGCCGGCGCAGCCCGTGGCCTCGGCGGTCAGCCCGGACGGCGGTCGGTCCTCGCCTCCGATGCGGTCTTCATCTGCGCGAGGCCCTTCTCGAACTGCGGGCCGAGGAAGGAGTCGACGTTCAGGAAGAGGCCGATCGCCTTGCCGACGAAGTTGCGCTCGCCGTCCATCGCCCAGGTGACGTTCGTCGAGCCGCCCTGCGGCACGAACGTGAACGTCGCCAGGTTATTGCCCGCGAACGGCTTCACGAACTCGAGCCGCACGCCGACACGCTCGCTCGGCGTGCTCTCGACGATCGCCATCCGTCCCTCGCCGACCTCGGAATTGCCGCTCCACGCGTAGGTCGCGCCGACCCCCGCCGGCGGCCCGCCGAGCGTCTTCGTCATGTTGGGGTCGAGCTTCGCCCAGGGCGACCACGCGTCCCAGTTCTTGAAGTCGTTCACCTGCGCGAACACGATGTCGGGCGGTGCGTCGATGCGCGTCGAGCGCTCGAGGTGGAAGGTGTCGGGCCGGGTGGCGACGAGCACCACGAACGCGGCCAGCGCACCCGCGAACACGAGCAGGATCTTCCGCAGCATGGTCCCTCCTCCACCCGCCGCTCAGCGCGCCGCCGACCCCGACCGGCCGCGGGCGACGAAGATGCAGAGCAGCAGGACGACGAACGGGAAGAACGCGGCGCCGAGGCCGGCGCTCATGAACGACACGACCGTCGCGCCGATCATGATGACGACCAGGCCCGCCGCGGCGAGCGGCGTCAGGCCCGGCATGATCCGGGTGAGTTGCGGCAGGACCAGGCCGAGGCCGCCCAGCACTTCGCAGACGCCGATGAAGCGCATGAAGAGGACCGGCAGCTCGACCGGTCCCTTCATGGCCTCGGGTGACATGACCAGCTTCGCGCCGCCCGCGAACAGGAAGAGAAGCACAAGCAACCCTTGCACGATCCACAGGGCGACGTTCATCGCTTCGGCTCAGTCGCGGACCGGCAGCGCGCCGACGTAGTCCATCTTGCCGAGCGCGACGCCGTTGTGGCGCAGGATCGCGTACACCATCGTGACGTGGAAGAAGAAGTTCGGGATCGCGACGTTGATCAGATAGTCGTCGCCGCGCAGCCACTTGCCGCCGAGCCAGGGTGGCGCGACCTTGCGCTCCGCGGCGCCCTCGAGGTCCTTGGCTTGCACGGTCTCGAGGAAGCCCAGGACCTTCTCGATGCGTTGCTTGATCTCGGGAAACGTCTTCTCCGTGTCGGGATGCGACGGCGCCTGCTTTCCGCCGAGGTAGGCGCCGGCGTACTTGGCCTGGTCGCAGACCGCCTGCACCTGGCGCACGAACTCGTAGGCGTCCGGGGCGAGGCGCGCCTGGCTCAGCACGTCCACCTCGAAGGATTTGGCCGTGGCGTGTTCGCCGGCCTTGTTCATCCATTGCTCCAGGTTCTTCAGCATCTTCTCGAAGAGTCGGATCGAATCGTTGGGTGTCATTGCGTCCCCCTTTCGTGGACCCCGAACGCTAGCCCACGTGCAGTCTTCACGCGAGGCCGGCATCGACATCTCCCGGGGGCTGGCGTAGAGCGTCGCCATGCACGACGGCGACGGCGTCCTGGTCCGCCGCGAGGATCTGGGCTCGTCCGTCGCCGCCGCGCTGATCGGCGAGCTCAACGCCGAGCTTCTGCGCACCTATCCCGAGGAGGGCGCCACCCATTTCCGGCTGGATCCCACCGAGGTCGCGGCCGACCGCGGCGCGTTCCTCGTCGCGACGGCGGGCGGGGCGCCCGTCGGCTGCGGCGCGATTCGCCGGCGCGACGCGCGCAGCGCCGAGCTGAAGCGCATGTTCGTCGTGCCGGCGATGCGTGGTCGCGGCATCGGCCGTGCCGTGCTGACGGCGCTCGCGGCCGAGGGCCGGCGCCTCGGCGTCGAGCGCCTCGTCCTCGAGACCGGCGAGCGCCAGCAGGCGGCGCTCGCGCTCTACGGCCGGGCAGGGTTCGTCCGCATCCCCGCCTTCGGCGAGTACGTCGACTCGCCGCTCAGCGTGTGTATGGAGATGCGGCTGTGAGCCGCCGGCCGGGCGCCGAGACCGGCGAGACCGCCGGTGAACAGACAGCCGAGCCGTCGATCGTCCAGGCCGACCTCGACGACCCGCGCCACCGGGCGGCGATTCTCGAGCTGACTCGCGCCTACGCCCGTGACCCGATGGGGGTAGGCCGCGACCTGCCCGACGACGTGCAGCGCGAGCTCCTGCCGCGCCTGCGCGCCCACCCGGCGAGCCTCGTCTTCCTCGCCTTCGACGGCGACCGTGCCGTCGGCCTCGCGACGTGCTTCATCGGGCTCTCGACGTTCGCGGCACGGCCGCTCCTCAACATCCACGACCTCTACGTCGCCGGCGGGGAGCGCGGGCGCGGCCTCGGCCGCCGGCTCCTCGAGGCCGTGGAGGTGAAGGCGCGCGCGCTCGGCTGCTGCAAGCTCACGTTGGAGACACAGGAGCGGAACCACCCGGCGCTCCGGCTCTACGAACGGTTCGGCTTCGCCGTCGCCCACTTCGACCCCGCGGCGGGCGTGGTGCTGTTCCGCGTCAAGGCGCTTTAGGTGAGATCCTCCGCTCAGATGCCGCTCATCCGCCGAACAGGGACGAGTGGTAGTACCGGACGACGACGGTCACGATTACGCCGATCACCGCGGGCGGCAGCATCTCGCCGAGACCGCGCACGGTGTCCCGTCCGGTGAACGGGATAAAGGGCGTCGCGTCGCAGAACTCGCGGTAGCCCGGAACGCCGCTCGCGACCTTGCGCGCGTCCTGGTGCCGGGCGCCGACGAGCGCGAACGCGACGAAGCCGCCGAAGAACGCGACGTCGGTCGCGAAGCCGTTGATGACCATGTGGATGAGCGCCCAGAGCGCGGTGCCCATGACGAAGGGGTGACGCGTGATCCGCAACACCCCCCGCGGCGTCATCTTGGTGGGCACCATGCCGGCGGGGCTCGGCGTCATGAAGCTCGCGACCACGAGCACGAACGCGGTGGCGATGCCGGCGTACAGCGTCCAGCGCACGACTGGGGTGAGCGGCACCGCCCAGAGCATCGGCCCCGTGTGCTTGTGGCCGAAGTAGGTCCACACGAGCGGCACGAACAGCGCGAGCACCACGAGCGAGTAGAATCCCTGGAACCCCTGCGCGCCCATGCGCGCGATGAGCCGGTTGCGGACGGGCAGGCTCGAGAGGACGACGTGCGCCCCCGCGAAGGCCACCCACCAGAGCGTGACCGCGAGCGTCGGTGACATGGGCTTACCTCCTTGGTCCGACGACCGATGCGGACACCGTTAACATCTGGATGTTGACCATGTCAACATTGACCCGCTAGAAACGGCCCTGTGCCACGATCCCCGCGTGCCCGCCGCGCCTACCACCACGGCGATCTGCGGCGGGCGCTCGTCGCAGCCGCGACGGCGCAGCTCGACCGCCAGGGGCCGCTCGGCGTGACCCTGCGGGGCGCCGCGCGCGCCGCCGGCGTGTCGCAGGCCGCACCCTACCGCCACTTCGCCAGCAAGGAGGCGCTGCTTGCGGCGGTGGCGGAGAGCGCCTTCCGGGCGCTGCGCCGGGCATGCGAGGTGGCGGCGCGCGCGACCGCCGGCGCCGCGCCCGCCGTCCGGCTCGACGCGGTCGCGACCGCCTACGTGCGCTTCGCGCTCGGCCATCCGGCGCGCTACCGGCTCATGTGGGCGCCGCGCCCGCGCGGGCGGGACTACCCCGACTTGCAAGCGTCGGCGAGCGGCGCCGGCTTCGCGCTCGGTGAGGCGCTCGCGAGCTGGGGGGCCCCAGGGCCGGCGAGCGGCGAGCGCTTCGTCGAGCGCTTCTTCGTCACGTGGTCGCTGCTGCACGGGCTCGTGGGGCTCCTCCTCGACGAGCAGTTGCCGCGCGACGTCGTGCGGCGCGTGCCGCCCGACGCGCTCGTGCGTACGGCCATGCGCGTGCTGCGCGAGGGCATCCTGCCCGTCAGTTGACGCTACGACGCGGCGAGGTCGTCGCGGCGGCGCTGCAGGAAGCGGCGCACGGCGGGGTCGATCTCGAGCCCGATCGCGCGCCCGTAGGTCTCTGCGGCGTCGGCGTCCCGGCCGAGCCGTGCGAGCAGATCGGCGCGCGCCGCCCAGTACGGCTGGTAGTCGGCGAGCCGCGCGTCGCCCGCCAATGCGTCGAGTGCGCGCAGCGCCGCAGCGGGGCCACGTGTCTCGGCGGTCGCGAGCGCGCGGTTGATCGCGACGACCGGCGAGCCCGTCATCGCGAGGAGGGCGTCGTAGATGCGCTCGATCGCGGTCCAGTCGGCACCGCCGGTGCGCCGCCGAACGACGTGCGCCGACTGCACCGCTGCCTCGAGCTGATAGCGCCCGGTGCCCGGTTTGGTGCTGGCCCGGCGCAGCAGATCCTCGGCCTCGTCGATCTGCGCGTGGTCCCATGCCGCGGGATCCTGCGCCGCGAGCGGCACGTACTCGCCCGCGGCGTCGCGGCGCGCGCGGCGCCGTGCCTGCGCGTAGAGCATGAGCGCGAGCAGGCCGAGCGCCTCGGCGTCGTGCGGGAGCAGCGACACGACGAGCCGGCCGAGCCAGATGCCCTCGTCGGCGAGGTTGCGCCGCCGCGCGTCGGTGCCGGCCGGATCCGACCAGCCCTCGGCGAACGCGGCGTAGATGGCGTCGAGCACCGAGCCGAGGCGCTCCGGGTACTCGTGCGGCTCGGGCACCGCGAAGGGGATGCCGGCCTCGCGGATCTTGTTCTTCGCGCGCACCAGGCGCTGCGCCATGGTCGACGGGGCGATGAGGAAGGCCGAGGCGATCGTGGCCGCGTCGAAGCCGAGGATCGTCTGGAGAATCAGCGGTGCGCGGATGCCCGCGCTGATCGCGGGATGGGCACACGCGAACATCAGTGCCAGGCGCTCGTCGGGCATCGTCGCCTGCTCGGCCGCGGCCGCCATTTCCTCCGCCATGAGCTTCAGATGGCCGCCCGCCTCCTCGCCGACGCGCTCGTGGCGGACGACGTCGATGTGCTTGCGGCGCGCCACGGTCAGGAGCCAGGCCTCGGGGCTCTGCGGGACGCCGGTCCGCGGCCACTCGACGAGGGCGGCGGCGAACGCTTCGGCGAGCGCGTCCTCCGCGCCCGCCACGTCCCGGGTGCGCGCGGCGAGGAGCGCCACGAGCTTGCCGTAGCTGCGGCGCGCGACCGCCTCGGCCGCCTCGCGTGCGGTTGCGTCGTCCATCTCCGCACGCGCCTCGCCCGGGCTCAGCTCGGCCAGACCGGCCGGACCTCGACGGTGCCGCGCGCGGCGGCCGGGCAGCGTGCGGCCCATGCGAGCGCCGTGTCGAGATCCGGGACGTCGATCACGTGGAAGCCGCCGAGCTGCTCCTTGGCCTCTGCGTAGGGCCCGTCGATGACCTGCGTCTTGCCGTCGGCGACGCGGACACTCGTCGTCGAGCCGATCGCACGCAGCCGGTTGCCGGTGACGTAGATGCCGGCCTTCTTCATCGTCTCGGCATAGGCGGCGCACCCGGGCATGCGCTCCTCCATCTTCGCCACCCGCTCCGCGTCGTCCTCGTAGATCAGCAGCATGTATTGCATCGGCTCTCCTCTCCGGCTCGTGCTTCTAGCTCACGCGGCGACGTAGATCATCCAGCCGACGCCGAAGCGGTCGGCGACCATGCCGAAGCGCGGCGAGAAGAACGTCTTGGTGAGCGGCGCGCGCACCTCGCCACCGTCGGCGAGCGCGTTGAAGCAACGCTCCGCCTGTGCCTCGTCGGCGACGGTCAGCGACAGCGAGAAGCCCTCGAAGCGCGGCGTCCCCGAGCAGCGCCCGTCGGAGGCCAGCACCGTCGTGTCGCCGATCTGGAAGCTCGCGTGCATCACCTTGCTCTCGGATCCGGGCGGCAGCATTCCGGGCGGCGGCGGCTCCGGGCCGTCCTTGTAGCGCATCATCATCTCGACCTTGGCGCCGAGCGCGCGGCGGTAGAACTCGATCGCCTCCTCGCAGCGGCCCTCGAAGAACAGGTACGGTTGGATTGCCATGGCATCTCTCCTTTCTGTCAGCGCGCCCGCAGGCGCTGTTCGTGCTGCTTGATCTCGGGGGTCGCCGTGTTCGCGTCCGCCTTCAGCAGCACCATGAACCGCATCGGGTCGCCCTCCTTGCCCTCTCGACGGACGAGGGGCCGGCAAATCGACACCCCTGGGACCGGTGCGCGATCAGGCGCTCGTGCGGCTCTTCGCGAGGCGGGCGACCGCGGCGGCCAGCTCGGCCGCCTCGGTCGGCTTGGCGAGGTACTCGTCGAAGCCGGCCCCGAGTATCTTGCTCTCCTGCTCGGCTCCAGCATATGCCGTGAGCGCCAGAGCGGGCAGGGAGCCGCGGTCCTCGAGTGGGCGCTGGCGCAGCTCGGCGATGAAGCGATAGCCGTCCTCGGTTGGCATGGCGATGTCGCTCACGACGACGTCGGGCTCCGCATCGGCCAGCGCCGCCAGCGCGTCGCGCACGGTCGTGACCTGGCGGACCTGCGCGCCGCAACGCTCGAGGACGGCGGTCACCGCCTCGCGCGCGTCGTGGTCGTCGTCGAGCACGAGTACCCGCACGCCCTCCAGTGTGGCGAGCGGCGCGCTCGACATGCGGCCGCGCAACGTGGTGCTGCGCGCGCCGGTCGGTGCGGCGGTGCGCACGGCGGGCAGCGGTAGCCGCACCGTGAACGTCGCCCCACGTCCGAGGCCGGGGCTCCCGGCCTCGACCGTTCCGCCGTGCAGCTCGACCAGATGGCGTACGATGGCGAGTCCGAGGCCGAGACCGCCTTCCGTCCGCGTGCTCGACGAGTCCGCCTGCCGGAAGCGGTCGAAGATGTGCGGCAGGAACGCGGTGTCGATGCCGCGGCCGCTGTCGCTGACGCGGATGTGCGCCTGCGACTCGATGCCCTCGATCTGCAGGCCCACCTTGCCGTTCTTCGGCGTGAACTTGACCGCGTTCGAGAGCAGGTTCCAGACGATCTGCTGCAGGCGGCCCGGGTCGCCCGCCACCGGTCCGACCGTCGGGTCGGCAAACGACTCGAGCACGATGCCCTTGGCCGCGGCCGCCGGCCGGACGCTGTCGAGCGCCGCCTCGGCGATCGCGCCGAGCTCGACCAGGGTCACCTCGAGCCGCATCTTGCCGGAGATGATGCGCGACACGTCGAGCAGGTCCTCGATCAGACGCACCTGGAGGCGGGTGTTGCGCTCGATCGCCTCGAGCGCGCGCGTCGAGCGCGCCTCGTCGACGCGTCCCGAGCGCAGGAGCGTCACCCAGGTGAGGATGGCGCCGAGCGGCGAGCGCAGCTCGTGCGAGAGCGTCGCAAGGAACTCGTCCTTGGTGCGGTTGGCGCTCTCGGCGGCGCTCCGGGCGGCCTGCTCGCGTGCCAGGGCAGCGCGCAGCGCATCCTCGGCCTGGCGGGTGCGCAGGAGCGCCCGCACGGTGGCGACCAGCACGCCCGGCTCGATGGGCTCGGCGAGCGAGGCGTCGGCGCCGCCCTCGAGCGACCGCACCATGTCCTCCTCACGTACGTGCGTGGCGGACACCTGCAGCACGACGGTCGACGCCGTGGCGGCGTCGCCCTTCATGCGCCGGCAGATCTCCCAGCCGTCGATGTCGGGTAGATTGATGTCGAGCACGACGAGGCGCGGCGCGTGCTCGGCGACGATCTTGAGCGTCTCCTCGCCCGTCGCCGCCTCCATCACGTCGTAGCCGGCGTGCCGCAGGATGCGGCATTTGCTGTACCGGCCCGGGTCGTTGTCGTCGACGACCAGGATCAGGCTCGTCTCGCCGTTGGACATGCTCAGGCCGCCTTTCCGCCGACGCGCATCGCGGCCTCGATCGCCTCGAGCGCCGATTCGCGGGACAGGGTCGCCTTGGGCAGCACGTCGGCACCGAACTCGTACAGGCTGCGGCGCTCGACGTCGTCGAGCGCCTTCGATGTGACGACGAGCACCGGGATGTCGTGGGTCGTCGGATCGGCGCGCAGCGCGCGCAGCACCTCGACGCCGTCGAGATCGGGCATGCCGAGGTTGAGGTAGATGACGTCGGGACGCTCGGCGCGCGCCAGGCGGATCGCCTCCGTGCCGGTCGCGGCCTCGGAGATCTTGTGCTGGGCCGCCGTCAGATGCTGGCGCAGGACGTAACGGAAGATCTCCTCGTCGTCGACGAGCAGCACGCGCTTCACGTCCCCCGGGGCGACGAGGTCGAGCACGGTCTGCTGCAGCCGCAGGCGATCGACGGGCTTCAGGAAGAACGCGTCGGCGCCGAGCGCGCGCGCCTTGTTCTCGTCATCGACGGTCGTCGCCACGATGATCGGAATGTCCGCGGTGTCGGGGCGGCGCTTCACCTCGGCGAGGAAGCTCCACGAGTCCTCGCCGTGCAGCAGGATGTCGAGGATGATCCCCTGCGGGCGGAAGCTGGCGAGCGCGTCACGCGCCTCGCGCAGGCTGCGCGCGGAGAGCGCGTGGAAGCGCACGCCGTCCAGCATCTTCTCGTAGAGGAAGGCCGCCTCGGCGCTGTCCTCGACCACGAGGATGGTGGCGCGCCGCGGATCGACGTCCCACGTCCGCGCGGCGGCCGAATCGTAGACGATCGGGATGGTCGCGCTGAAGGTCGAGCCGGCGCCCTCCGTGCTCTCCACCCGCACCGAGCCGCCGAGCAGCTCGGCGAGCTTGCGGCAGAGCGGCAAGCCGAGCCCGGTGCCCTGCACCCGGCGCTGGATCGGGTTGTCGATCTGGGTGAACTCCTGGAAGATGCGCTCCTGGTCCTCGGGCGCGATGCCGATCCCGGTGTCCGCGACCGAGAAGACGACGGCGCGCTCTTCCGGCACGACGCGCGCGCCGACCCGCACCTCGCCGCGCTCGGTGAACTTCAGCGCGTTCGAGATGAAGTTGCGGAGGATCTGCGAGACCTTCGCCTCGTCGGTGTGGAGCGCCGGCACGCCGTCCGGCTCGTCGAACACGAGGGCGACCGACTCGTTCACGAGCAGCGGCCGCAGCATGCCGCGGAGTGCGCCGAAGAGATGCTCGACGTCGAACTCCACCGGACGGATGACGATCTTTCCCGCCTCCACCTTGGCGAGATCGAGAAGGTCGTTCACGAGCTCGCTCAGCGCGTCGGCCGCCTTGCGGATGAAGTTGACCTGTCGCTCCTGATCGGGTGTCAGATCGCCGTCGACCCGGTCGAGCATCATGCGGGCGAGCGCCTGGATGGAGTTCACCGGCGTACGGAACTCGTGGCTCATGTTGGAGAGGAAGCGCGACTTGAGCTCGTCGGCGCGGCGCAGGTGATCGGCCTTCTCGTCGAGCTCGGCGTAGAGCGCGACCACGCCGCGGTTCGTGTCCTCGAGCTCGCGGTTCAACCGCTCGAGCTCGTCCTGGCGGCGGCCGAGCTCGTCGAGCGCCCGCAGGAGCTCCTGGTTCTGCTGTTGTACCTCCTCGAAGGGATCGCTCGCGAGCTGGCGGGTGAGCTGGTCGACGATGCGCGCCAGCGCCGGCGCGTCGACGAAGGGCGCGCGGCGCGGCAGGAGACGCTTCAGCAGCACGATCGTGCCGCGCGGGCCCGACTCGATCTCGAAGTGATCGACCAGGCGGCGTGAGCCCATGATGCCGACGCCCATGCCGGTGGGCGAGCGATAGCGTCCCGCGAGGATGCTCCCGAGATCGGTGATGCCCGGCCCCTCGTCGCTCACCCGTACGACCAGGAGCTGCGGCGACGTCGTGCCCTCCACCCGGAACTCGACCCGGCCGCCGCTCGCGTAGGCGAAGGCATTGCGAGCGATCTCGGAGACCGCGGTGGCCAGGCGGGTCTGGTCCTGGACGTCGAAGCCGACCGCCGCTGCGAGCTGGCGCGTCCGCTGGCGCGCCAGCACGACGTCACGCTCGTTGCGGACCGCGAGCGAGAGGACCGCGCTCTTCATCCGGCGTCCCGCAGGACGACGACGGAGGTGTCGTCGCGCTCGCGACGGAAGTCGCGGTAGAGGATGGCGGCGGTCAGCGCCGGATGGTGCGCGGCGAGGCCCGGATAGCGCTCGAGGGTCCAGCGCGACTGGAGGCCGTCCGAGTGCAGCACGAGCGTGGCGCCCGCCGGCCACGGATAGGAGAACTCCTGGATGCGGCGTACGTCGTGGCCTGCCGTGCCGTGATGCGACACGACGCTACGGGTGGTCCCGTCCGCGACGATCGTGCCCATGATGTTGCCGATCCCCGCGAAGCGTACCTGCTGTCGCCGCCGGTCGATCTCGGCGATCGCGACCGCGGCGCCGCGCGTCGGGCGCAGCGCTTCGTGGACACGCGCGAGCATGCTCTCGGGCGTACCGTCGAGGTGGCGGCGGAAGGTCTCGCGCGCGACGGCGGAGGCCGCCGCCGCGGCGGCGCCGTGCCCGAGCCCGTCGGAGACGAGGACGAGGTGGCGCCCGCCCGTGGCGCTCACGCTCCACGCATCGCCGGACACCTCCTCGCCCGGGTAGGGCACGTGGATGCCGCCGGAAAGCACGGCTCCCGGCTCGATCTGCG
>DASXLI010000106.1:0-28394 GCA_036496285.1 Binatia bacterium | reverse complement strand
GATCCGTACGGCGCGGCGGTCGAGCTCCTGGCCGATCGTGAGGGCCTCCGGCGCCTGCTCGACGGAGGCAAGTGATGGGCGTCTTCGCGATCGGGGATCTGCACGGCTGCCCCGACGAGCTCGACGTCTTGCTCGCCCGCCTCGGTGCCGGTGCCGACGACACGCTGGTCTTCCTCGGCGACTACGTCGATCGCGGCCCCGGCGTCCGCGCACTGATCGAGCGGCTGCTCCGCTTGCGCGGCGAGGGGCCGCGCACCGTCTTCCTGCGCGGCAACCACGAGGACATGCTGCTCGCGTACCTCGGCCTCGCCGGGCACTACCCGGAGGCCTATCTCGGGAACGGCGGGGCCGCGACGCTGGCGAGCTACGGCGTGCCCGCCGACGTCACGGGACCGGCCGCGGCGTCGCGCTTGCCGCCGGCGCACCTCGAGTTCGTGCGCACGCTCGCGCTCATGCATCGCGCCGACCCGTACCTCTTCGTGCATGCGGGCGTGCGCCCGGGCGTGCCGCTCGAGCAGCAGAACGAGGAGGATCTGCTCTGGATCCGCGAGGAGTTCTTCGCGGCCCGGCACGACCTCCGGCTGACCGTCGTCTTCGGCCACACGCCGCAGCGTGACGTGCGCCTCGGCCTGCCGTTCCACCTCGGCCTCGACACCGGGCTCGTCTACGGCAACAAGCTGAGCTGCTTCGACGTCGCGGGACGGCGGGTCGTGCAGGTCGCCCGCGGCGCCCGGCGCGCCACCGAGCGCAACCTCGACGCCGAGCTCAGCGCCGCGAACCTCTGACGGCGGAGCGGGGGCGGACGCGGGCCGGCGCAGCCGCGCACGCCGCGCGCAGGACGCGAATGTGCTCGCCGACCGGGGCGCCCGCGCCGAACACCGACGTGCCCGCGACGGCGATCGTCATGCCGGCGGCCGCGAGCGCCGCCATGTTCTCCGGGCCGACGCCGCCATCCACCTCGATCGCGATGCGCTCGAGGTCGCGCGCGCGCAGCATGGCGTGCAGGCGCGCGACCTTGTCCACGGTCGCGGGGATGAACGCCTGACCGCCGAAGCCGGGATTCACCGACATGAGGAGCGCGACGTCGATCGCCGGCAGGATCTCCTCGAGCGTGACGAGCGGCGTTGCCGGGTTCAGCGCGACGCCGGGCTGCGCGGCGAGCCCGCGGATCGCCTCGACCGTGCGGTGCAGATGCGGGCACGCCTCGACGTGTACCGTCATCGCGCGCGCGCCGGCGCGGGCGAAGTCCGCCAGGTACCGATCGGGCTCGGTGATCATGAGGTGGACCTCGATCATCGCACGGGCTTTCTCGGCGAGCGGGCGCAGCGCCTCGACGACGAGCGGGCCCATGCTGATGTTCGGCACGAAGTGGCCGTCCATCACGTCGACGTGCAGGCGGCGCACGCCGGCGTCGAGGGCGTCCTGCACCTGCTCGCCGAGGCGGCGGAAGTCGGCGGCGAGGATCGACGGGGCGATCTCGACCGCGGCGGCGGCGCTGGCGGAGCTCACAGCTCGGTCACCGGGGGGCCGTCCGGTGCGCGCGGTAGCGGCGAATGAGCGCGTTCGTCGAGCTGTCGTGCGCGAGCGGTGGCTCGGCCGCGCTCTGCAGCTCGGGGACGATGCGCTGGGCGAGCGCCTTCCCGAGCTCGACGCCCCACTGATCGAAGGAGTCGACGCCCCAGATGATCCCCTGGGTGAAGACGCTGTGCTCGTAGAGGGCGACGAGCGTGCCGAGCACGCGCGGCGTGAGGCGCTCGGCGAGGATGGTCGAGGTCGGGCGGTTGCCGTCGAAGGTGCGGTGCGGAACGAGCCAGTCCGGCGTGCCTTCGGCGCGCACCTGCTCGGCGGTCTTGCCGAAGGCGAGCGCCTCGGTCTGCGCGAAGACGTTCGCCATGAGCAGGTCGTGGTGCGGCGCCAGCGGGTTCAACGTCGCGAGGAACGCGAGGAAGTCGCAGGGGATGAGCGGCGTGCCCTGGTGGATGAGCTGATAGAAGGAGTGCTGGCCGTTGGTGCCGGGCTCGCCCCAGAAGATCGGTCCGGTCGCGTAGTCGACCGTCGCGCCGTCGAGCGTCACGTGCTTGCCGTTCGACTCCATCGTGAGCTGCTGGAGATAGGCGGGGAAGCGCTTCAGGTACTGGTCGTACGGCATGACGCCGACGGTCTGTACGCCGAAGAAGTCGACGTACCAGACGGTGAGCAGGCCCATCAGCACCGGCAGGTTCCGCGCGAACGGCGTCGTCCGGAAGTGCTCGTCCATGTCGTGGAAGCCGTCGAGCATCGCGCCGAAGTGCTCGGCGCCGACCGCGATCATCGTTGACAAGCCGATCGCGGAGTCCATCGAGTAGCGGCCGCCGACCCAGTCCCAGAAGCCGAACATGTTGGCGGTGTCGATGCCGAACTTCCGCACCTCGGCCGCGTTGGTCGAGACCGCGACGAAGTGCCGCGCGATCGCCGCCTCGTCGCGCAGGACGGCGAGGGCCCAGGCGCGCGCGCTGCGCGCGTTGGTCATCGTCTCGAGCGTGGTAAACGTCTTCGACGACACGATGAAGAGCGTCTCGGCCGGATCGAGGTCGCGCGTGGCCTCGACGAAGTCGGTCCCGTCGACGTTCGAGACGAAGCGCATGGTGAGCGCGCGGTCGCTGTAGTGGCGCAGCGCTTCGTAGGCCATCACCGGCCCGAGGTCGGAGCCGCCGATGCCGATGTTGACGACGTTGCGGATGCGCTTCCCGGTGAAGCCAGTCCAGCGGCCGTCGCGCACGCGCGCCGCGAAGTCGGCCATGCGGTCGCGGACGGCGTGGACCTCGGGGACGACGTCCGCGCCGTCGACCCGGATGCTGGCGTTGCGCGGCGCGCGCAGCGCCACGTGCAGCACCGCGCGATCCTCGGTGACGTTGATCTTGGCGCCGCCGAACATCGCCTCGATGCGGGCGCGCAGCTCGCGCTCCTCGGCGAGCGCCAGCAGGAGGCGGAGCGTCTCGTCGGTGATCCGGTGCTTCGAGTAGTCGAGAAAGAGGCCGGCGCCCTCGGCGGTCAAGCGCTCGCCGCGCCGCGCGTCCTGCGCGAAGAGGTCGCGGAGATGCGTGCCGGCGATCTGTGCGTGGTGCGTCCGCAGCCCCTGCCAGGCAGGCAGGGTGGTCAAGCGGGGGACGGGAACGGGGCGCGTCATGGTGTGCTCCTCGAGGTCGCGGCGGCGACGAGCGCGGCCGCGTCGTAGCGGGTGAGCTGATCGATGCGCTCGATCGTGATGTCGGGCGCGGGGTAGCTCGCGACGTCGGCGGCTTCCGCGTAGTGGCCCTGGCGCGGAAAGACCGTCGTGAGGCGCGCGCCCCACACCTTCTTGACCGCGGTCAGGATGCGGACCTTGTCGTCCACGAGGACGTAGTGCTCGGCCGGGTAGCGGCACTCGACGTCGTCGAGCTCCTGCTCCTTGTGGACGTAGATCAGGACGTTGCGGGCGACGGCCTCGAAGAGGCCGGAGCGCTCGATCTTGCGCGGCTGGAAGACGACGTCGCCGTCGGACAGGATCACCGGGGTTGCGAAGGCCGCGAGGTGCTCCACGACGTCGAGCGATCCGGGGTAGAGGCGGTTCGCGAACGGGTAGTTGATGAGGAAGGACGAGACCGCGAGCAGGTTCGGCTCGCGCAGGTGCTCCACGCGGTAGCGCTGCAGCGCGCCCAGGTAGTCGGCGTAGCCGAGCTCGCGCCGCAGCTCCTCGAAGATCTCGAAGTAGCGCGCCTGGCGCTCGGGGCCGACCTCCCGCGTCAGGTGGCGGCGCAGGTCGGCGGTCACCCGGTCGTTGTCGAGGAGCGTGTTGTCGACGTCGAGCAGCGCGACGATCTTTGCCTTGGTCGCGGTCGTCACGTCATCCTCGTGAGCTCGGCTGCCGCGGCGGCATCGACGAGCCAGGTGAGGCGGCCGTCGGTCGGCGCGATGAGCTGAGCGGGCAGGGCGTCGGGGTCGTGCGGCCCCTCGAGCACGCGGCGCAGCATCGGGGCCTTGTCGGCACCGGCGACGAGAAAGAGCGCGTGCGCGGCCGCGTTGACGATCGGCGCGGTGAGCGTGACCCGCGTCGGCGGCGTCGCGTCGACGGTGTCGGGGACCGCCCAGTGGCCGCGCTCGTGCACGGTCGGCGAGCCGGGGAAGAGCGAGAGCGTGTGGCCGTTGTCGCCCATGCCGAGCAGCGCCAGGTCGATACGCCGGCCGGCGACGGGCTGCGGCGCGCCGCGCGGCGTGGCGAGCACGGCGCGGAGGGTGTGCTCGTAGGCCGACGCCGCGCTCGCCGGCGCGTCCTCGCCGTGGATGCGGTGCACCCGGCTCGGCTCGACCGGCACATGCGCGAGCAGGGTCTCCTGCGCCATGCGATAGTTGCTCGCGGCATCGTCGGGCGGGACGCAGCGCTCGTCGCCGAAGCACACCTCGACCCGGTCCCAAGCGATGCGCGCGGCGTAGGTCGGGCCGGCGAGCAGCGCGTAGAGCCGCCGCGGCGTGCTGCCGCCGGAGAGCGCGAGCACGAAGCGGCCGGTCTCGTCGATCGCCCGCGCGGCATCGGCGACGATCGCGTCCGCCGCTGCCAGCATCAGCGCGTCGAGCGTCGGCAGGACGCGGATCTCGCGGCTCACGGGCGGCGCTCCATCACCTCGACGGCGCCCTGCGCGTCGCCGACCAGGACGCGCTCGGCGGTGCCGAGGAAGAGGCCGGTGTCGACGACGCCGGGGATCGCGAGGAGCGCGGCCTCGGTGGCGCGCGCGGCGCGCGCATCGAAGGCCGCGGGCGGCGCGCAGTCGAGGATGACGTTGCCGTTGTCGGTGACGACCGGCGTGCCGGTCGCGTCGAGGCGCAGCGTCGGCGTGAGCGCGAGCGCGGTCACCCGGCGCGCGACCAGCGCGCGCGCGAACGGGATGACCTCGACCGGGATGCAGCCGCGGGCACCGAGCGCGGCGACCAGCTTGTCGCGTCCGACCAGGATCACCTGGCGGCGCGAGGCCGCGGCGACGATGCGCTCGCGCACGAGGGCGTTGCCGAAGCCCTTGATCAGGTCGAGGTTGGGCGCCACCTCGTCGGCGCCGTCGACGGTCAGGTCGAGCTCGTCAGCATCCTCGAGCGCGACGAGCGTGATGCCGAGGCTCCTGGCCTGCGCCGCCGAGGCCTCCGAGGTGGGAACGCCGCGGACGCGCAGGCCGTCCCGTACCCGGGCGCCGAGTCCGGCGATGAAGGCCGCCGCCGCGCGCCCCGTGCCGAGGCCGATCGTCGTGCCGTCGACGACGAGGTCGAGCGCGCGCACCGCGACGGCGCGGATCGCGGGGTCGTCACCGGTGCCGGCCGTGCTCATGCTGCGCTCCTCGCCTCGTCAGGACGTTGCCGGGCCGCAGCAGTGCCAGCCGCCGACCCCGCTCACGAGGGCATCGGCCTCGGGCGGACCCCAGGTGCCCTTGTCGTACTCCCGCACGGGCGTGACGTCGCCGAGGATCGGCTGCACGATCTTCCACGCCGCTTCGACGCCGTCCTGGCGCGCGAAAAGGGTGCGGTCGCCCTCCATCGCGTCGGTCAGCAGGCGCTCGTAGGCGTCCATCTCGTCGCCCTCGGGCTTCTGCATCACGGTGAGCTCGGTCGGCTCGCTCTTCCACTCCTCGCCGGGCTCCTTGACGCGCGCGCCGAGGCCGATCACGACGTCGGGACCGAGGCGAAAGCGCAGATAGTTGGTCTCGCCGGCGGCGAGCCGGCTGAGCGGCGGCCGCTTCAGGGTGGCCGTCACCTCGGTCGCCGTGAGCGGCAATGCTTTGCCGGCGCGGATGAAGAACGGCACGCCATCCCAGCGCCACGAGTCGATGTGCAGGCGCACAGCGGCGTAGGTCTCGACGGTGGAGTCGGGCGCGACGCCGTCCTCTTTCCGGTAGCCGCGGTACTGACCGCGAACGAGGTCGTCGGGGCTGAGCGGGCGGATGTTGCGGAAGACCTTCACCTGCTCATCGTGCAGCGACTCGGGGTAGCCGGTGGACGGGGCCTCCATGGCGAGGAAGCCGACGACCTGGAGCAGATGGTTCTGCACGACGTCGCGGATGGCGCCGGCTTCCTCGTAGAAGCGGCCGCGCCCCTGCACGTCGAAGCTCTCCGCCATCGTGATCTGCACGCTTGCGACGTAGTTGCGGTTCCAGATCGGCTCGAGGAACGTGTTGGCGAAGCGGAAGACGAGGAGGTTCTGCACCGGCTCCTTGCCGAGGTAGTGGTCGATGCGGAAGACCGACGACTCGTCGAAGACCTTGTGGATCGTCGCGTTCAGCGCCTGCGCCGACAGCAGATCGCGGCCGAACGGCTTCTCGACGATGACGCGCGCGCCGGTGGCGCAGCTCGAGTTCGCGAGGCCCTCGACGACCATGGCGAAGGCGCCGGGCGGAATGGCGAGGTAGTGCGCGGGGCGACACGCCTTGCCGGCGTCGAGCTCCTGCCGCAACGTCGTGTAGGTTGCGGGGTCGCGGTAGTCGCCGTCGACGTAGCGCAGGCGGGCGACGAGCTCGGCGAACGCCTCCTCGTCAATGCCATTCTGGCCGCCGTGCTGCTCGAGGCTCTCACGCGCCCGGTTGCGGAACTGGTCGAGGTTCCAGCCCGACTTGGCGACGCCGATGACGGGTACGTCGAGGTGCCCCCGGCGCGTCATCGCCTGCAGCGCCGGGAAGATCTTCTTGAACGCGAGGTCACCGGTCGCGCCGAAGAAGACGAGCGCGTCGGAAAGGGTCTGACTCACGTTTCGTGCTTCTCCAAGTGGCCGCCGAACCCGAAGCGCATGGCCGAGAGCAAGCGATCCTGGAACTCCGCCTCGCCGCGCGAGCTGAAGCGCTCGAAGAGCGCCGCCGCCAGCACGTGCGCCGGCACGGCCTCGTCGATTGCTGCGTCGAGGGTCCAGCGGCCCTCGCCGGAGTCGGAGACGCGGCCGCTGAAGCGCTCGAGGTGCGGGTCGCTCGCGAAGGCGGCGGCCGTCAGGTCGAGCAGCCAGGACGCGATGACGCTGCCGCGCCGCCACACCTCGGCGATGTCGGCGAGATCGAGGTCGAACTGGTAGTATTCGGGATTGCGCAGCGGCGTCGTCTCCGCGTCGGTCGCGTGCGTCTGCTTGCCGACGTTGGCGTGGCGCAGGATGTTCAGGCCCTCGGCGTATGCCGCCATGAGGCCGTACTCGATGCCGTTGTGCACCATCTTCACGAAGTGGCCGGCACCCGACGGCCCGCAGTGCAGGTAGCCCTGCTCAGCGGTGCCGCCGCGCCCCTCGCGACCGGGCGTCTTGCCGACCGAGCCCGGGCCCGGCGCGAGCGTCTTGAAGATCGGATCGAGCCGGCGCACCGTCTCCGTCTCGCCGCCGATCATGAGGCAGTAGCCGCGCTCGAGGCCGAAGACGCCGCCGCTCGTGCCGCAATCGACGTAGTGGATGCCGCGCGCCGCGAGACGCTTCGCCCGGTCGATGTCGTCGCGGTAATAGGAGTTGCCGCCGTCGATGACGATGTCGCCCTTGGCGAGGCGCGGCGCGAGATCCTCCAAGGTCGGATCGACGATCGCCGCCGGCACCATGAGCCAGACGACCCGCGGGCTCGACAGGCGCTTCAGGAAGTCCTCGCGGGACGAGCTGCCGACCGCGCCTTCCTTGACCAGCGCCTGCACCGCGTCGGCCGAGACGTCGTGCACGACGCACTCGTGGCCGTCCCGCATCAGCCGCCGCACCATGTTGGCCCCCATCCGTCCGAGACCGATCATTCCCACCTGCATCCGAGCCTCCTCTTGCGTACCGGCGTCATGCTCGCCGATACGGACGGCAAAAACTAGACCCAGGATACCCCGAGTGTGTATTGGACGCAGCTAGCCATGACAGGGAATCACGTGTGCGGGTGAGGTGGCTCGGAATTCTGGCTGCCGCCGCGGCCGGCCTCGTCGTCGTCCTCGGCGTCGTGCTCGTCGTCGCGACGCCGCCGGTCGACCCGGTCGCCTGGACGGCGCCGCCGGCACCCTCGCTGGCGGAGGGACCGTACGCGCTGAATGATCGACTGCGCGGCATCCGGCGCATCGCCGAAGCCGTCGGCCACGGGCCCGAGTCGGTGGCCGTCGGGCCGGACGGGACGCTCTACACCGGCTTCGAGGACGGGCGCATCGCCCGTTTCGCCGCCGATGGCAGCGACTATCGTCTGATCGCGGACACGCGCGGACGCCCGCTCGGCATCGCGCTGCACCCGTCGGGCGACCTCATCGTCGCCGACGCCAAGAAGGGCCTGTTGCGCGTCACGTTGAAGGGCAGAGGCACGGTGCTCGCGACCGAGGCGGAGAAGGAGCCCTTCGGCTTCCCCGACGACGTTGCCGTCGATGCCGCAGGGCGCTTCGTCTACTTCACGGACGCGTCGAGCACGTGGGGCTATGGGCGGAGCACGACCGACGTCCTCGAGCACCGCGGCTCCGGGCGTCTCCTGCGCTACGACTTCACGACGGCTACCACGACCGTGCTGCTGCACGGGCTGCAGTTCGCGAACGGCGTCGCGCTCGATCCGGACGAGCAGTTCGTCCTGGTCGACGAGACCGGCGGCTACCGGGTCACGCGTTACTGGCTCGCCGGCGCGAAGGCCGGCACGAGCGACGTCTTCGTCGACGACCTGCCGGGCTTCCCCGACAACGTGCGCTTCGCCGGCCGCGATCGGGTGTGGGTGGCGCTGCCGTCGCCGCGCGACCCGTTCGTCGACCGCCTGGCGGCGTGGCCGCTCGTGCGCGGCATGATCGCGCGCGCGGTGTACTGGCTGCCGCCGTCACCGGCCCGCGACCCGAAGGTCATGGCCTACGACCGCGAGGGGCGGCTCGTCGCCAACATGCAGACGACCGACCGTCACGGCTACGGCTTCATCACCCAGGTCACCGAGGCCGGCCAGTGGCTCTACTTCGGCTCGATCGAGGAGGACGCGATCGGCAGGCTCCCGCTTGCCGCTGCCGGCCTTGCCGCGATGCCGCTGCCACCGTAAGATTCGCCGCTTCACACCGGACGACCGGCACGGCGGCGTAGCTCAGATGGCTAGAGCGAGGGTCTCATAATCCCTAGGTCCGTGGTTCGATTCCACGCGCCGCCATTCGTTTGCTCCGCCGCGACACTGACGTCGCGGGAGCCTCGCCGAGGCTTCCGTCCCTCGACTATGTACGACCGGTGTGCGAGGTAGATTCCCTCTGACCAGGTGCTGCTCCCGACGAGGATTGACGCGCGTCGCATCTCCCTTCCGCTCGTCCGCGATCTCATGGCGGTCCGCATCGAAGGCTGGAAGTTGGACATCGGCGTGAAGCACAAGGGCGACTGGTTCGACGAGAAGGCGTATCCCAGCGTCCCCTACCTCACGAATCTCTTGATGGACCCGATGGAACGCGTCACGCCGGACGCCCCCGGCTTCGAGTACGAGGGCCGGAAGTTCCTGGCGGCCAAGCTCTGGGCTCCGACGGCGGCCGGCCGGTTCCTTGCGGCGCATCTGAAGAGCCTCGATGACTTTCCGCCCCGGCAGGCCGCGGACACCCTGAGCATGAAAAAGGCGGTGGAGGAGGCGATGAAGAAAGCCGAGGCCGCCAACCGCAGCAGCAATTGAGACCGCCGATCGCGTACGCCACACTTCCCGTCGTCCTGCTCACGGTGCTTCTGGCGGCTCCGCGGGTTGCCGCCGACGTCGGGGATCAGGCCCCGCGCACGGTCGTCATCCTGCTTTTCGACGGCTTCGCGCCGTCGCTCCTGCGCTCGACGCCGGCGCCCGCGCTGGAGCGCATGCGGAAGGAAGGGGCGTGGACCGACCGGATGATCCCGCCGTTCCCGACGATCTCGTTCATCAGTCAGGTGACGATCTCGACGGGCTGCTGACCGGAGCATCACGGGATCGTAACCAACGTGTTCCTCGATCCGGTGCGCGGCGAGTACTCGCACTCGGCCGACGCGGACTGGCTGACCGGCTGCGAGCACCTGCACCAGGCCGCGGAGCGCCAGGGCGTGCACGCTGCGGCGCTCCGCTGGGTGGGACGGTACTCGACGTCGCGCGGCCCCCAGGCGTCACGCGTGTCGTCGGAGCGGAGCTACGCCGAATATCCGCCCGACCCGGCACGCGGTTACGAGGTCGTCGGTCTCTTGCGTCTGCCGGTCGAGCAGCGGCCGCGTCTCATCGAAGCGTACTTCTCGGAGCCCGACCACGCCGAGCACTTCCACGGGATGGACTCGGCGGAGACCCGGCAAGCGGTCGTCGAGAGCGACCAGATCGTCGGCACGATCATGGCGGCGATCGCCGCGCTTCCCGACCACGACCGGGTCACGCTGCTCGTCACGACCGACCACGGGATGCTGCCAATCACGACGGACGTGAACATCCAGCGGATCGTCGCCGACAACGGCATCGACGCCGACTTCCGCTCGACCGGCACGACGTCGTTCGTGTATCTGCGCGACAAGGCGACAAAGCCGGCGGCGGTCGCGGCGCTCCGGCACTACGAGCAGCTCGAGGTGCTCCTACCGGAGGCGCCCCCGCCGTACTGGCACCTCGGCAGCGGGCCGCGCGTCGGCGACCTCGTCGTCTCGGCGAAGCCGCCGTACTTCATCGAGGACGTGGCGCACTGGCCGTGGTACCTGCGCTGGCTCGGCAACCGGGGCCGGAGTTCCTGCCGGCGTCGTTCGCCTTGAAGGCGACGCACGGCTACCCGCCGGCGACGCCCGGGGTCGAGGGCCTCTTCTACGCGTGGGGCGCGGGGATCGCGCGCGGCCGCGAGGTGTCGTCAATCGAGGCGATCGACATCCACCCGACCGCCGCGCGCCTGCTCGGCATCGCGCCGGGCGCTCCCGTCGACGGGCAGGTGGCGACGGCGTTTCTCGCGCAGTAGCGCCGCTCCGTCAGCAGACGGGCGCGCGACCCGGTAACCATCGGTACTCGATGCGTTGTCTTACGTCACCCGATTGGTCACAGTGGTCACATGCGCAAGACTTCGCTCGCTCATGCGAAGGCTCATCTGTCCGAGATCGTGGACTCCGCAGAACATCGCGGTAGGAGCACCATGATCTTGCGCCACGGCAAGCCAGCCGCCGCCATCGTGCCTGTCGCCGCTGCGCTCCCGCCGAAACGGCGACGGGCGCGTGCGCAGAGCCTCAAAGGCATCCAGCGGAGCGTCCAGGCTTTCGTCGACGAGTTCAGCGCCGCCGAGCCGAAGACATCTGCCGTCGAAGATCTGCGTCGAGGACGCCCCGACCGCGAGATCATGCAGCGCGCATCCCTCGTGGGCGCCAGGACGCTCGAACCATAGCGTCTCGTTCATTGCGGCCGGCGCCGGTCTGTCAGGACACGCGGCGCGCGCCGGCATCATCCGCCGCGCGGCGATCAGCGACCGTCGCGAGCAGCGCGTCGAGCGCTTCGAGCGGCACGGGCTTCACCAGGTGCGCGTCGAAGCCGGCGTCGTGGGCGCGCTGCTTGTCGGCTTGCTGGCCCCAGCCTGTGAGGGCGACCAGGTGGACGTCGCGGCCCCAGGGCTCGGCGCGGACGCGGCGCGCGACCTCGTAGCCGTTCGCGCGGGGCATGCCGATGTCGAGCAGCGCGACCTCGGGGCGGAGCTCGGCGATCGCGCTGATCGCGGCCTCGCCGTCGAACACCGCGTGCACCTCGTGCCCGGCGCTCTCCAGCAGGATCTTGAGGCTGTCGGCGGAGTCCTCGTTGTCATCCGCGACGAGGATGCGGAGCGGCGAGACGGGCGCCTCCGGAGCGCTCGCGGCGGCCGCCGCCGGCGCGCTCGCGACGATCACCGGCAGCTTCACGACGAGCTCGCTGCCGCAGCCGACACCCTCGCTGCGTGCCTCGATCGTCCCACCGTGCAGCTCGACGAGCTGACGCGCGAGCGTGAGGCCGATGCCGAGGCCGCCCTGGCGCTCGAGTGACTGATCGACGCGCGCGAAGAGGTCGAAGATCTCCGTGAGCTTCCCGGGCGGGATGCCGATGCCGTCGTCCTTGACGGTGACGATAAATGTCGAGGGCGGCTCGGCTTCCACACGGAGCGTGATCCGGCCGCCCGCCGGCGTGTACTTGACGGCGTTGCCGATCAGGTTCGAGAGCACCTGGATCAAACGCTCGCGGTCGGCGTCGAGCTCGATCGGCGCGGTGGGCAGCTCGATGCGCAGACGGTGCCCCTTCGCCTGGATGTCGTCCTGGCACGCGTCCACGGCGGCATCGACGATCTCGCTCGCGGCGACCCGCTCGCGGCGCAGCTCGAGCGTGCCGCGTGAGATGCGCGAGACGTCGAGCAGGTCGTCGATGAGACGCGCCATCTGCGCGACCTGGCGCTCGATCATGTCGACGGGGCGGCGGAGCTCCGGGTCCGTCGGGCCCTTGAGACGGAGGTAGCGCGCGGCGTTCCGCACCGGCGCCAGCGGATTCCGCAGCTCGTGCGCCAGGATGGCGAGGAACTCGTCCTTGCGGCGGTCGTTCTCCGCGCGCTCCAACTCGGCGCGCTTCCGTTCCGAGATGTCGCGCGCGATCTTCGATGCGCCGATGATGGTGCCGACCTCGTCGCGCACCGGCGAGATCGAGAGGTCGACGTCGAGCAGATGGCCGTCCTTGGCCCTGCGCACGGTCTCGAAGTGTTCGACGCGCTCGCCGCGGCGGATGCGCCGCAGGATCTCGCGCTCCTCGTCGAGGCGCTCCGTGGGGATGATGAGCTCGATCGAACGGCCGACGGCCTCGGCGGCGGTATATCCGAAGATGCGCTCCGCGCCGGCGTTCCAGCTCGTGATGCGGCCTTCGAGCGTCTTGCTGACGATCGCGTCGTCCGACGCCTCGACGATCGCCGCGAGCAGCGCACGCGACTGCTCGGCGCCCACCCGGTCGGTGACGTCGCGGGTGAAGCACTGCGTGTGGATGAACCGGCCGTCCTCCCAGAGGACGCTCGAGTCGATCAGGACGGCCTTGATGCTGCCGTCCTTGCAGCGCATGCGCGCCGGACACTCGATCAGCTTCTCGCCGGCGTGCAGGCGTGCCAGGATGTCGGCGATCACGGCCTGATCGACGTGGAACTCCGCGATGTGATGGCCGACGTACTCCTCGCGCGCGTAGCCGAGCGTCTCGAGCTCCGCGTCGTTCACCCAGAGGATCGTCCCGTCCGGGCCGACGCGATGCAGCCCGATAGCGGCCGTGTCGACGAAAGTCGCGAGCTGGCCGGCCTGACGGCGCGTCGTGGCCTCGTTCGCGCGCCGCGCTTGATCATGCGTACGGACGGTGGCGGCGGCCCACCAGAGCAGCGCGATGAACGTCACGATCTCGACGAGCGTCCGTGCCGCCGCGCCGAACGCGGTGTCCACCAGCTCCTGGTCCTGCAGGATCACCCGCAGCCCGCCGACGGCGATCGCCAGCAGGACGACGACGGGTAGGGCACGGCGGACCAGCACACCGGCGGCGCCTCGCTCGAGCAGCGTCCGCATGGGCTCGCGGTCCGGGATGCTCGCGACCAACCCGAGCGCCAGCGCGACGAGGATGCCGGCGGCCTGCATCGCAATGCCCGTGAGCCTCGGGATGGTGTACATCTGCTCGGCCCCGTAGAGGTGCCCGATCAGCGGCAGCAGGGCGATTGTCGCCGCTGCGACGCCGAGGCAAGCGGCGAGGCCGCGGCGTGCGGAACCGAGACTCACCAAGAGGAGTCCGATCGCCAGCAGGAGGAACGATGTCGTGGCGGGCGGACCCATGCGCATCGGCGCGGTCGCCGCACTCTGTCCCCATGGGACGTTCGCGACCACGGTGTCGATCCCGAAGTCGATGCCCGTCAGGTGCTCGATCAGCGTGGCGCCCGCGACGAGGACGACCAGCATCGCGAGCGACGCCGCCGCCCGGTGCCGCTGCGGGCGTGACACGATCAGCCACAAGGAGAGCCCGCTCGCCATTGCGCACACCGCGGTGTTCGGAAACATCGCAATGCCGTCGCTCTTCCAGTCCGTCAGCCCCCTGAGGCCGGTGATCCAGCCGAGCAGGGTGACGAGGCCACCGATCATCGCGACGAGGGCCGCCGCCCTTGTGAGATTGCGCGGCCATACGGGCACGGTAGCGCTGACGGCATGCAAACGTCTCGGCCAGCGAACGGGCTCCGTCTCCGGGCCGGGCACCCGGGGGGCGGACGCGAGCTGGGGCGCGGGAGTGGCGCTCATCCCCTTATGAGCTACGCGATGGACGGACTATAGGAAAGCCGCCGACGCGTCGGGGAGGCGCCGCCGAGACGGCGGGGGTTTCCCCTCCGTTCCGATCCGTCCGATAATCGCGGGCCCGTGGCCCGATCCAACGCGCCGCCGCAGACGTTCGCGACTCCGATCCGGGGCCTCGCGCTGGTCGTCCTGACCTGGGCGGCCCATCTGCCGGCGCTCGCCGCCCGCACGATCTGGGACGACGACATCCTGGTTTTCGCGAACCCGTTCGTGCAGGCGGCAGATGGCTTGCGCCACTTTTGGCTGACCCTGGACACGAACGACTACTACCCGGTCACCTTCACCACGCACTGGCTCGAGTGGCGCCTCTGGGGCGACGCGCCCGCCGGCTACCATGGCGTGAACGTCGCACTGCACGCGGCGTCGGCGGTCGTGCTCTGGCGGGTGATCACGCGGCTCAGGCTGCCGGCCCCCTTCGCGGTGGCGGCGTGCTTCGCCGTGCACCCGGTCACGGTCGCATCGGTCGCGTGGATCGCGGAACTGAAGAACACGCTGTCTCTTTTCCTCGCGCTCTGCGCGCTCCTCGCCTACCTGCGCTTCGAGCACGAAAGGGACGCGCGCTGGTACGGGCTCGCGCTCGGACTCTTCGTCCTGGCGCTGCTCTCGAAGACGGCAGTGGTGATGCTGCCGGCGCTACTCCTCGTGCTCGCCTGGTACCGCCGCGGGCTGGTGACGTCGGCCGACGTACGGTGCGCGCTGCCGTTCTTCGCGCTCGCGCTCGTCCTCGGGCTCGTGACGATCTACACCCAGCACCACAACAGCATCGGTGCAGTGGACGTCCGTCCGGAGTCGCTCTTGTCGCGTATGGCGGCGACCGGGTGGGTGCTTTGGTTCTACCTCCTCACGGACGTGCTGCCGCTGCGGCTGTCGATGATCTATCCGTATTGGACCGTCGACCCCGCGTGGCCGCCGGCATGGCTGCCGCTCCTCGCGTGGCTTGCGCTCGGCGTCGTCGCGTGGCGGCGGCAGGCGACGTGGGGCCGTGCGCTCTTCGCGGCGTGGGCGGCGTTCACGATCCTGCTGCTGCCGGTGCTCGGCCTGGTCACGATGTCGTTCCATCGCCACGCGCTCGTCTCGGACCACCTGCAGTACGTGGCGCTGGTCGTGCCGGTCGCGCTCGCGGTCGCGGCGGCAGACCGGGCGCTGCGCCGCCGGCGGGTCGGCCGGCAGGTCGCCGCGATCGCCGCGGGCGCCGTCGTCGGCGTGCTCGCCATCCTCACCTGGCAGCGCAGCCACGCGTTCGCCGACGAGCGTACGCTCTGGACGGACACGCTGTCGAAGAACCCGCGCGCCTGGGGCGCCTATGACAATCTCGGCTATCTGCTGTTCGAGGACGGCGACTACGCCGGCGCGGCGCGCGACAATCGGACGGCCGTCGAGCTGCGGCCCGACGCGGCGGAGCCACGCAACAATCTCGGACGGGCGCTCGCCGCCCTCGGCAAGCTCGACGAGGCCGACATGCAATACCGTGAGGCGATCCGCCTCGAGCCCGGCCTCGCCGAGCCGCACAACAACCTGGGCCTGCTGCTCGCGAAGCGCGGGCAGGGTGCCGCCGCCGCCGAGGAGTACGCGCAGGCGCTCCGGCTGAAGCCCGACTACGCCGACGCCCGCAACAACCTCGGCCTGCTGCTCGCGGCGCAGGGCCGCGACCGCGAGGCCGAGGAGCAATATCGACGCGCGCTCACGCTCCGGCCGGGCGACCCGACGACGCTCAGCAACCTCGGCAATCTGCTGCTGCGTCAGGGCAACGCCGCCGACGCGGTCGCGCTGTTCGTGAGCGCGGTGCGCCGCCAGCCCGAGCGCGCCGCCCTCTACAGCAACCTCGGCACGGCCCTCGCGGCCCAGGGCAAGCATGACGAGGCGGTGCGCGAGTACGCGACCGCGCTCCGCCTCCAGCCGGACCTCCTCGAGGCCCACTTCAACATGGGCAACTCGCTCCTGCAGCTCGGCCGCCTCGACGACGCCGTCGCGCAGTACGACGCGGTACTGAGGATCGACCCGACGCTCCAGGCGGCGCACCAGAACCGCGAGCGGGCGCTGCAGCTACGCGCCACCGCGCGCTGAGGGCGGCCGGTCGGCTCCTAGAACGTTCCGTCCTCGCAGACGAGCGGCTCGTCCACCGGCGCGCAGCGCGCGACGGTTCCCGTGCAATCGCTCGTGCACTGGCGGCACGCGAGCTCGGCCTTGCAGCGGTCGCACTCGCTGTTGCAGCGCGCCGTGCAGTCGGGATCGTCGGCGACGCAGAAGCGGACGCATTGGTCGACGCAGTCGCTGTTGATCTGCGCCGGATCGCATTGCTCGCAGCGCTCCCGGTCGCGCTTGTCGTTGTTGCTGCCACACCCATGTCCGGCCGCGGCGAGCGCGACGGCCAGCACCAGACAAACGCCCCAGCGTAGCGTGTTCGTCATTACGCTCGACGCTGCGGTATCCCGGATACGTAGTCAAGGAAGCGCGGCTGCTCAGCGATGGGGCAAGCCGCTGCCCAGACGGCGAGCAGCAGCGTCCGCGACGCGGCCAAGAGCCCGGCGCCGCCGTCGGCCGCGCCGGCACGTTGCTTGCTGCCCGACCGGGGCGATGCTCCAGCCCGTTCCCACGCCCACCGTGGCCTCTCGCGTCCGTCTGGCGCCACCCCGGCCGCCGCACGACCTCTTCCGCGGCTACGAGGTGGGCGACTTCTTCGACGAGGCCTTCGAGAGCGACGGCCGTCCACGGACGCACTACCTCCGGCTGCTCGAGCGCCTGCGCCTCGTGACCGCCGAGGAGCTGGCCAACCGAGAGCTGTCGCGCGACACGATCTTCCGGCGGCTCGGCATCACCTTCGCCGTGTACGGCGAGGAGCAGGGCATCGAGCGCGTCTGGCCGATGGACCTCGTGCCACGGATCATTCCCGCGGCGGAGTGGGCGCACATCGAGCGCGGTCTCGTTCAGCGGGTGACCGCGCTGAACGAGTTCCTCGAGGACATCTACGCCGGCGACGGCGCGGCGCTGCGCGACGGCGTCGTCCCGGAATGGGTCGTCCGCACGTCCGACGGGTTCCTGCGCGAGGCGCGTGGCATCGGCGTGCCGCACGGTGCGCGCTGCCTCGTCGCCGGCTGCGATCTGGTGCGTGATCGCGGCGGGGTCTACCGCGTGCTCGAGGACAACCTGCGGGTGCCGAGCGGCGTCTCGTACGTGCTGGAGAACCGCGCCACCATGATGCGGGTGCTGCCGGCGTCCTTCGCGCAGCATCGCATCCGGCCGGTGCATCACTATGGGGCGTCGCTCCGGGCGGCGCTCTGCAGCGTGGCACCGCGTGCCGCGCGCGAGCCGCGCGTCGTCGTGCTGACTCCGGGTGTCTTCAACTCGGCCTACTTCGAGCACGCCTTCCTGGCACGGCAGATGGGCGTCGAGCTGGTCGAGGGGCGCGATCTCGTCGTCGACGACCATGTCGTCTACATGCGGACCACGCGCGGGACGGTGCGGGTGGACGTGATCTACCGCCGCATCGATGACCGCTTCCTCGATCCGGTGGTCTTCCGCAAGGACTCCGTCCTCGGCGTGCCGGGCCTGCTCGCGGCGGCGCGCGCGGGCAACGTCACCATCGCCAACGCGCTCGGCAACGGCGTCGCCGACGACAAGGCGGTGTACGCCTACGTGCCGCGGCTCATCCGCTACTACCTCGGCGAGGACCCGATCCTGCCGAACGTGACGACGCATCTGCTCTGGGAGCCCGAGCAGCGCGCAGCCGTGCTCCGCCGTTTGCACGAGCTCGTGATCAAGCCCGTCGCGGAGTCCGGCGGCTACGGCATCGTCATCGGGCCGCGCGCCAGCGAGGCGGAGCTCGCTGCCTGCCGCCAGCGCATCGAGGCCAACCCGCGCAACTACATCGCGCAGGAGGTGGTGTCGCTGTCGCGTCACCCCACCTTCATCGACGGCTCGCCCGAGGGGCGCCACGTCGACCTGCGGCCCTTCGTCATCACCGGCGAGCGGGTCGAGGTGATTCCGGGCGGCCTCACGCGGGTTGCGCTGCCGCGCGGGTCGCTGGTCGTGAACTCGTCGCAGGGCGGGGGCTCCAAGGACACCTGGGTGCTGGCGGAGCCCTCTTGAGATGCGGCGCGCAGGAGGCCACTGAGTGCTCGCCCGGCACGCCGAAGACTTCTTCTGGACCGGCCGCTACCTGGAGCGCGCCGAGGACACGGCGCGCATGCTCGACGTGACCTACCACGGGCTCCTCGAGACGCCGCTCGTCGACTCGCGCGACGTCTGGCTCGCGCTGCTGCGCGTGCTGCAGCTCGAGCAGGGCTTCACCGAGCGCGGCGACGGCACCACGACGGGCGCCGAGGTGGCCGAGTTCCTGGTGCTCGACGCACGCAACCCGGGGTCGATCCTCGCCGCGGTGACGCGCGCCCGCGACGACGCCCGCAACGTGCGCGAGCGCATCTCCACCGAGCTCTGGGAGGCGATCAACGCCTTCTACCTCGAGCTGCGGTCGCGCGATCTGCGCCGCGACCTCGAGCGCGAGCCGTACGGCCTCTACCGCGTGGTGAAGAGCCGTTGCCAGGCAGTCGTCGGGGTGGCAGCCGAGACCATGGCGCGCGACGACGGCTGGCGCTTCCTCCAGCTCGGCCGCCTGCTCGAGCGCGCCGAGATGACGACGCGTCTCGCGCGCGTGCGCTGGCGCCAGCACGGCGCCGCGGACGCGACCGAGGTCTTCCGCCACTGGGTCGCGCTCTTGCGCTCGGTGGCGGCGTTCGAGGCGTACGTGCGCCGCTGCAGCGGCGCGATCCATGCGGCCGGAGTGCTCGAGTTCCTGCTGTGCTCGCGCGAGTTCCCGCGCAGTGTCCTCTTCTGCGTCCGTGCCGTGGAGCAGGAGCTCGGCCAGCTGAGCGGCAACGAGCGGCCGCGCCACCCGCACCGCCTGCTCGGGCGGGTGCGCGCCGAGCTCGAGTACCTCGAGATTCGCGATCTCGAGCAGCACGGACTCGAGACCTTTCTGGACGACCTGCAGGCGGGACTCTCGCAGGTCGCGCAGGCGGTGGAGCGCGAGTTCTTCCCGTCGGGAGCCGACGCCGAGCTGCACGCGCTGGCGGTCTGAGCCGAGCGATGCGGCTCGCGATCCGATACGTCACCCGCTTCCTCTACGAGGGGCCCGTCTGGCAGTCGCACAACACGCTGCGTGCCTGTCCGATGGACGCCGACAACCAGCGCGTGATCGAGTACCGGGTGACGACGACCCCGCCGTCGCGCGTGTACTCCTACCTCGACTACTGGGGGACGCGGGTCGACGCCTTCGGCGTGCGCCCGCCGCACCCGCGTCTCGAGATCGTCGCGGAGGCGGTGGTCGAGACCCGGGCGCCGTCGGTGCCGGCCTGGGCGGTGGATCTCGCGGGCGCGTCCGACGCCGCCGGGGGCGCGCTGCGCTGCACGCGCACGGCGCTGGCCCGGCCCGAGTTCGTGTCGTCGCACGTCGAGTATCTCGAGGTTTCCCCGCACACGCGCTGGGACGGCGAGCTGCGCGCGCAGGCCGAGGCCTGGATCGCGCCGGCCGGCGACGACGCCGCGGCGGCGGTCGGCGCGCTCTACCGCGCCGTCGGCGCGACCATGACCTACGCTCCCGGCGCGACGACGGTCGGCGTCGACGTGAACGCCGTGCTGCGCCAGCGGGTCGGCGTGTGCCAGGACTTCGCGCACCTCCTGATCGCGCTCTGCCGCAGCGTCGGTATCCCGGCGCGCTACGTCTCCGGCTACCTGCTCTCGCAGGACGGCAGCCGCGGTGACGCGCCGCCCGGCGGTGTCGTCGAGGTCAAGACGCACGCGTGGGCCGAGGTGGCCCTGGCCGACGGCCTCTGGGTGCCGCTCGATCCGACCAACCAGCGTCCGGTCTCGGAGCGCCACGTGAAGATCGGCCACGGCCGCGACTACGACGACGTCCTGCCGCTGCGCGGTGTCTACCTCGGGGCCGCGGAGCATCAGCTCGACGTCGTGGTGCGCATGCGCGAGCTCGCCGCGCAGCCCGGCATGCAGCAGTAGGCCGCCTTCCGGCTCAGGCGTTCTGGCGGCGGAAGAGCGTGAGGCCGACCGCGAGGTAGACGAGCCCGTGCGCCAGCAGCACCGCCGTCGGCCGGATCGCCGCCGCGAGCGGCTGGCGGCGGATCATCAGATCGTTGAACGCGGCCATCGCCCAGGTGGTCGGCAGCGCCAGCGCGATCTGCCGCATCCACGGCGGCTCGAGGTCGATCGGCCACCAGCACCCGCCGACGGCTGCCATCGTCACGATGACGATCGAGCCGACCGGCAGCACGGCCTCGCGCGAGCGCGCGATCGCCGCGACCACCAGCCCGAACGCCGTGCCGGCGAATACGATGCCGATCGTCGGCAGCAGCAGCGCGATCGGCTGCGGGCCGAGCGAGATGCCGAAGGCGAGCCGGCCGAGGGCGAAGAGCGCGAGCATCTGCACCACCCCGACGAGGAAGCGCGCCAGGAGCTTCGCGACCAGCGTCGAGGTGAACGGCATCGGCATGGCGCGCAGGCGCTCGAGCGTGCCCCAGTCGCGCTCGTCCAGGAGGCCGAGTGAGACGCCGAGCAGCATGCCGAGGAGGAGAAATGTGATGCTGAAGCCCGGGACGTTCTGGTCGAAGGTGTTGAGCTTCGGCGGCGCGCCGGTGACGCTGGTCTCGTCGATGCCGAGCGAGCCGGGCAGGACCGCGTGCGGCGGCTCGGGGAACGCCGGCAGCGCGAGCTCGGGGAGGTCTGGCGGCTGCGGCAGGTCGATCGCCGGTGCCGGCGGCAGCGTGACCGGCGCGGCCGGCGGCAGGAGCCGGGCGGTGAGCGCCGTCAGTGCCGCTGGCTCGCCGGTCGCGAGCTCCGCCACTTCGGGCGGCGGCTCGGGCATCGTGGGCGGTGGGGGCATCCGGTCGGCCAGGCGGCCGGCCTTCTCGCGTACGGCGGCGAGCCATGCCGTGAAGTCGCGCTGGCGCGCGCCAAGATCGGCGAAGTAGCGCTGCAGCGGCACGAGCTCGGCGGCGAGACGGCTGCGCACGGCGGCCTCGCGCTCGGCGCTGACGGCGGCGACGGCGGCGTCGAGCGCGTGGGCGGCGCGGCGGCGTGCCGCGTCGATGCGCTCGTCGGCGTCGGCGCGGGCCGACGCGAGGGCGGCGGCGACGCGCGTGCGCTCGCGCCGCAGCCGGTCGGCCGTGCGCTCGAAGCGGCGGCGCACGTGGGCGGCATGCGCCGCGGCTTTCGCGAGGCCGGCCGCGGCACGGTCGCGCGCGGCGCGCTCGACGCGGTGGCGGAGCTCCTGGACGAGCACGCGCAGGCTCGCGACCTCGAGGTACTTGACGGGATCGGTGTAGACGACGAGCCGCGCGGGGTCGCCGGCGGCGAGCGCCGCCGACGTGCCCGCCGGGACGACCAGCGCGAGGCCGGACTGGTGCGCACGGATAACGGCACGCGCCTCGTCGCGGCTCGCGACGGACCGCAGGCGCACGGCCGGCTCGTCGGCGAGGGCGCGGGCCAGGGCACTGCCGATGCGCCCGCCGTCCTCGTCGCAGAACGGCAGCTCGTACGGCGACGTGCCGCGCGCGCTCGCGCCGTAGAGGCTCGCCAGCGAGAAGCCGGCGACCGTGATCACGATGACGGGCGCGATCGCGAGGAAGACGAGCCCGACGCGATCGCGCACCAGGAGGCGGAGGTCCTTGCGGATCGCGGCGCCGAGACCGCCGAGCATCATTCGCGCGTCCCGTCCTCGTCACGCAGCGCGCGGCCGGTCAGCAGGAAGAACGCGTCGGCGAGATCGGGGCGGTGCACCGACATCTCGACGACGTCGCCGCCGGCGCGGAAGGCGGCGAGCAGCACGCTCGCGACGTCCGGGTCGTGCGGCACCTCGAGCGCGACGGCGGTGCCCTCGTGGGCGACGAGGCGCGCCTCGGGGGCGCCGTCGAGCCAGCCGGGCGGCAGCGGCCGCGCAGTGCGCAGCTCGACCCGCGGGCGCATGCCGGTCTGCGCGACCAGCTCGGCGGGCGTGCCGGTCGCGACCACGTGGCCGTCGTCGAGCAGCACGACCTGGGCGCAGAGGCGCTGCGCCTCCTCCATGTAGTGCGTGCTGTAGAGGACGGCGGCCCCTTCGCGCGCCAGCGTCTCGACGGCCTCGAAGATGCGCTCACGCGACTGGGGATCGACGCCGACCGTGGGCTCGTCGAGGAGCACGACGCGGGGCCGGTGCAGGATGCCGCACGCGAGGTTCAGGCGGCGGCGCATGCCACCGGAGAACTGGCCGACCGGCTCATCGGCGCGGCCGTCGAGGGCGACCAGCGCCAGCACCCGCGCGACGGCGGCGCGCACCTCGCGGCCCCGCAGTCCCTGCATGCGGGCGAAGAACTCGAGGTTCTCGGTCGCGGTGAGGGTGGGATAAAGGGCGAGGCGCTGCGGGACGAAGCCCAGGATGCGGCGCACGCTCCGCGCCTCGGCTGGCAAGTTGTGGCCCGCGACCGTCACGCGGCCCGCGTCGGGTGCCAGGAGGGTCGCGATGATCGAGATCGTCGTCGATTTGCCGGCGCCGTTCGGCCCGAGAAGGCCCGTCACCATGCCGCCGTGGACGTGGAAGGACGCGCGGTCGAGCGCGATGCGGGCGCCGTACGCCTTCACGGCGTCCTCCACCACGATGAGCGGCTCCGTCATGCTGCCGCGCGCTCAGTCGGGTCCGGGCGTGTTCGGAAGGGTCGACGGCGGGGCGGCGACGGTGCGCACGGTGCCGTCGACGGTGACGTGCGCGCGGGTGATGAGCGAGTGCGTCGTCTCGTGCTGCATGAGGATCTCGTCGACGTCGGGGCCGAGGACGTAGAAGTCGGTCTCCTCCGGCGTGCCCGGCTCGTCGAGGTTCTGGCGCAGCTCCTCGCGTGTCCTGTAGGGGCGGTGGTGGTAACGCATCGCCACCTTGATGCCGTCGGCCGGGACGCGCAGCCCCTGCGCCAGGTGCTCGAGCGTCGGGGCCATGATCGTCTCCCAGAGCATGTGGATGCGGGTGGTCTCGTCGCGCGTCGCGGTGTCGAAGACGAGCCCCGTATCGACGACGAAGACGAGGTAGCGCTTGTCCTCGTGCGGCCGTACCCCGTCGACGCCGACCGACGTCGCGCGCATCGAGCCGTTGCGCATCGCGTTCAGCAGGAGCTGGGTCTGGATGACGATCGCATCGTCGCCGTAGTGGTGGCGGATCTTGCGGAGCGCCCGCGAGACCTCGCTCGGCGAGGCGCTGCCCAGCTCGTCGAGGCCCGACGGCAGCGGCTCCGGAGCGGCGGGGCGGGGCGGCGCGACCTCGTCGGCGCGGGCCGGCACGGCGCTGCGCGCGAGCGCGAGGGCCGCGGCGAGCAGCAGCGCGGCGCCCGTCCGGATCATGGGCGCAGGCTGCCACGTCGCGAGGTACCGCGCAATTTGACCCGCCCGTCGGAGCGGTTGAGCCCCGCCCGGGGGCGGTGCTTTGATACCGAGATGCCCCGGACGCCCCGGACACTTCTCGATGCGGTGCGCACGGCCGTACGACGCTACGCGCTGGTCGAGGAGGGCGACGTCGTGCTGGTGGCCGTGTCGGGCGGCGCCGACTCGGTGGCGCTGCTCGCAGCGCTCCACGAGCTGCGCGACGAGCTCCGCATCCGCGTCGAGGCGGCGCATCTCGACCACGGCTTGCGCGGCGCGGAGAGCGACGCCGACCGGGCGTTCGTCGAGGAGCTGACGGCGCGCCTCGCGATTCCGCTCGCCGTCGAGCGCGCGCGGCTCGCAGCCGGAAACGTCGAGGCGGCGGCACGGCAGGCACGCTACGCGTTCCTCGCGCGCGCGGCGGCAGCGTCCGGCGCGACCAGGATCGCGACAGCGCACACCCAGGACGATCAGGCCGAGACGCTCCTCCTGCGGCTCCTGCGCGGCGCCGGCCGGCGGGGGCTCGGCGGCATCCGGCCGCGCCGCGGCGCGATCATCCGGCCGCTCCTCCTCTGCGACCGCGTGCAGGTCCGCTACTTCCTCGTGGAGCGCGGCCTCGCGTGGCGGCGCGACCGCAGCAACTTCGATTTCGCGCTCGCGCGCGCCCGGGTCCGCTCCGGCTACCTGCCGGCGCTCGCGCGCGAGCTGAACCCGCGCTTGAGCCGCGCGCTCGCCCGCCTCGCGGACGTGCTGCGCGACGAGGACGTGCTGCTCGACCGCATCGCGAGCACGGTCCCGGGGATGCGCGATCGGCTCGACCTCGCCGTGCTCGCCGCGCTCGAGCCGGCGATCGCGCGCCGCGTGGTGCGCCGCTGGTGGCGGCGGCTCGGCAATGTCACGGCGCTCGGCCTCGATCACGTCGACGCCGTGCTCGCGCTGGCGCTGCGCCCGGAGGGTGGCGGGCGCATCCGCGTGCCGGGCGGATGGGTGGTGCGCACCGCGGACGCGCTCGAGCTCGACCGTGGTGCGCTGCCGGAGCCGGTCGCGGCGTCCTTCGAAGAGGCCCTCGCGCCCGGGACGACACTCGACCTCCCGGACGGCTGGCGGCTCTCGCTGCGCGAGGACGCGGGGGAGAGCCGGGCCGAGCCCGGCGACGACGTGTGCCTCCTCGACGCCGACGCGCTGCCGGCCACCCTGACCGTCCGCAACCGGCGCCCGGGAGACCGGCTGCGCCTCCTCGGCCTCGGCGGCCGCACCTCGATCAAGCGCCTCTTCATCACGCGCGGCGTGCCGCGGGCGCGCCGGGCGGGGTACCCGCTCGTCCTCGCGGGCGACGAGATCGTCTGGGTGCCTCGCTGCGGTCGGGGCGAGCACGCCCTGGTGGGCGCGGCGACCAGGCGCGTCCTGGTCCTGCGCGTCGAGGTCGCGCCGGGTGCAGCCGATGCGCGATAGCGCGATTGCTGCACCAGGACCCCTATGGTACCTTTACACGCGCTGCCGTGCCGCTACGCAAGGGAGATCAGACGGTGAATCAGCTTTCGCGAAACCTCGCGCTCTGGCTACTGCTCATCCTGATGGTGCTGCTGTTGGTGAACGTCTTCACCAAGCAGCCCACGCGCGACCAGGAGATCATCTTCAGCGACTTCCTGAGCTCGGTCGAGAAGGGCGAGATCAACGAGGTCACGATCCAGGGGCAGGACATCCACGGCAAGCGCACGAGCGGCGAGTCGTTCCGCACCTTCGCGCCGGCCTACCCCGAGCTGATCAGCGACCTCCGCACCAAGGGCGTCAAGATCGACGCGCGGCGCGAGGACCCGGAGCCGTTCTGGTACGTGCTCCTCGTCAACTGGTTCCCCATGATCCTGCTGATCGGCCTCTGGGTGTTCTTCATGCGCCAGATGCAGGTCGGCGGCGGCAAGGCCATGTCGTTCGGCAAGAGCCGGGCGAAGCTCCTCACCGACAACCACCACAACATCACGTTCGATGACGTCGCCGGCATCGACGAGGCCAAGGAGGAGCTCGAGGAGATCATCGCCTTCCTCAAGGATCCGAAGAAGTTCACCAAGCTCGGCGGCCGCATCCCGAAAGGCGTGCTGCTCGTCGGCCCGCCGGGCACCGGCAAGACGCTGCTCGCGCGCGGCGTGGCGGGCGAGGCCGGCGTGCCGTTCTTCTCGATCAGCGGCTCCGACTTCGTCGAGATGTTCGTCGGCGTCGGCGCGTCGCGTGTGCGCGACCTCTTCGTGCAGGGCAAGAAGAACGCCCCCTGCATCATCTTCATCGACGAGATCGACGCCGTCGGTCGGCACCGCGGCGCGGGGCTCGGCGGCGGCCACGACGAGCGCGAGCAGACCCTGAACCAGCTCCTCGTCGAGATGGACGGCTTCGAGACCAACGAAGGCGTCATCATGATCGCCGCGACCAACCGGCCCGACGTGCTCGATCCGGCCCTGCTGCGTGCCGGCCGCTTCGACCGCCGCGTGGTCGTGCCGCGTCCCGACGTGAAGGGCCGCGAGGGCATCCTCAAGGTCCACACCCGCCGCGTCCCGGTCGCCGAGGACGTCGACATCGAGCTGCTCTCACGCGGCACGCCCGGCTTCGCCGGCGCCGACCTCGAGAACCTGGTGAACGAGGCGGCCCTCCTCGCGGCGCGCAACAACCGCGAGAAGGTCATGATGATCGACTTCGAGGTCGCCAAGGACAAGGTGATGATGGGGTCCGAGCGCCGCAGCATGATCATCAGCCTCGAGGAACGGCGGAACACCGCCTACCACGAGTCCGGTCACGCGCTCGTCGCCAAGCTCCTTCCCGGCGCCGACCCGGTGCACAAGGTCACGATCATCCCGCGCGGCATGGCGCTCGGTTTGACGCAGCAGGTGCCGCTCGACGATCGCCACACCTACGACAAGGTCTTCCTCGAGAACAATCTGACCATCCTCTTCGGCGGCCGCGCCGCGGAGGAGCTGGTGCTCGGCCACACCACCACGGGCGCCGGCAACGACATCGAGAAGGCCACCGAGCTCGCGCGCAAGATGGTCTGCGAGTGGGGCATGAGCGAGAAGCTCGGCCCGATGACGTTCGGCAAGAAGGAAGAGCAGATCTTTCTCGGCCGCGACTTTACGCAGGCCGCCGACTACTCGGAGAGCACGGCCGTCGAGATCGACACCGAGCTCCGCCGCATCATCAGCGAGGGCTACCACCGCGCGAAGAACATCCTCAAGCAGAACCTCGAGATCCTGCACCGCATGGCCGAGACGCTGCTCGAGCGCGAGACGCTCGACGGCTCCGACATCGACTCGATCATCCAGAGCTGCGGCGGGAGCAACGGGCTCAACATCGGCGCCGCGAGCGCCTAGAGGGCGATCATCACGACTCGCGGTCCCGCGATGGGCTTGGGAGGCTCGTCGGGGCGCGATGCCGCCGGGCGGGGTGCTCGTCGGCTGCTTCCGGAGGGGCGGACGGGGGTGATGGGGATCGTGAACGTCACGCCCGACTCGTTCGCCGACGGCGGGCGCTGGGCGACGCCCCCGGAGGCCGTGGCGCATGCGCGCCGCCTCCTCGACGAGGGTGCCGACGTCCTCGACGTCGGCGGTGAGTCGACCCGCCCCGGTGCCCGGCCCGTGCCGGCCGCGGAGGAGCGGGCGCGCGTCCTTCCCGTGATCACGGCTCTACGGGAGGCGACCGACGCGCCGATCTCGATCGACACGACCAAAGCCGAGGTCGCGGCCGACGCTCTTGCAGTCGGCGCCGACATGGTGAACGACGTGAGCGCGGGACGGTTCGACGCGGCGATGCTGCCGCTGGTCGCGGAGCGCGGTGCGGCGATCGTGCTCATGCACATGCAGGGGACACCGGCGACCATGCAGGACGCGCCGCATTACGGCGACGTCGTGGCAGAGGTGGGCGCGTTCCTCGCCGAGCGGGCGGAGGCCGCGCGCGCGGCCGGGATCGCCGCCGATCGCATCTGGCTCGACCCGGGCATCGGCTTCGGCAAGCTGCCTGCGCACAACCTCGCCCTGCTCGCCGGGTTGGAGCCCCTCGTGGCGCTCGGCTACCCGATCCTGATCGGCGCCTCGCGGAAGGGCTTCCTGGGCGTCCTGACGCGGGGGCACGACACGAGGCCGGCGCCGGTGGGGGCGCGTCTGGAGGCGTCGCTCGCGGCGGCGGTGCTGGCGGCCGCCGGCGGGGCGCGGGTCGTGCGGGTCCACGACGTCGGCGCGACGCGACGCGCGCTGGCCGTCGCCGACGCGGCCCGCCGGGCGGCCCGGATGAGCGACTGAGATGCTGGGGCTCTTCCACGACTTCCGCTGGCAGGACGTCGTCGACATCTTCATCATCGCGTTCGTCGTCTACCAACTCGGTCTCCTGATCCGCGGCACGCGCGCCGTGCAGATGATCATGGGGCTCGTGGTCCTGGTCGCGGTGTACCAGGGGGCGCAGTACTTCGAGCTCTACACGGTCAACTGGATCCTCGACTCGATCGGCAACGTCCTGCTGGTCATCGTCGTGGTGGTCTTCCAGGGCGACATCCGCCGCATGCTGACCCAGGTCGGCACGGGCCCGCTCTTCAGCGGTCTGCCGCGTACCGCGCACGGCCAGGTGATCGAGGAGATCACGCGCGCGGCGGTGAACCTGGCGAGCCGCCGCATCGGCGCGCTCGTCGTGCTGGCGCGCGACGTCGGCCTCAACGAGTACATGGAAGGCGGCACCCGTATCGACGCGCAGGTGACCAAGGAGCTGATCCAGACGATCTTCGTGCCCGCGTCGCCGCTGCACGACGGCGCACTGGTCGTGCAGCACG
>DASXLI010000105.1:0-58446 GCA_036496285.1 Binatia bacterium | reverse complement strand
CCACGTCACCAGGGGCACGTTGGTATTCTCGAAGATGGAGCCGACCAGCGGCGAGAAGCGATAGCCCTTGTTCGGCTTGCCGCTCTCGCGCGTGCCGCACTCGCGATTCTTGCAGAGCCAGCGCCACGGCTTCGCGATCTTGTACACCTTGTCGTTGCCACAGCGCGGACAGATGACTTTGCCGTCCGGCCACCGCTCGGCAACGAGCGCGGCGTAACACTGATCCTCAGTCGCGTAGTCCCGTTCGAGGTCCTTGAGCGTCATGGGTAGAACTATACACCAGCCTCAGCGGGTGTCAAGTACCCCCGAATCGCCACAGGGCCCCCGATCAAGAGCCCGGGTGCGTGCCTTTCTGGTAGCGGGCGACGTTGCGGTTGTGGTCGGCGAGGGTGGCGGCGAAGACGTGGGAGCCGTCATTCTTCGACACGAAATACAGGTAGGGCGTGTCGCTCGGCGCGAGAGCGGCGTCGATCGCGGCCAAGCCGGGGTTGGCGATCGGACCGGGCGGCAGGCCCGGGTTGGCGTACGTGTTGTAGGCGCCCGGGCGTGTCAGGTCGGCGCGGGTGAGGTCGCCGTTGAAGTCGGGGATGCCGTAGATGACGGTCGGGTCGCTCTGCAGCGGCATGCCGAGGCGCAGACGGTTGTAGAAGACGCCGGCGACCACCGGCCGCTCCATCGCGAGCGCCGACTCCTTCTCGACGATCGACGCCATGGTGACGACGTCGTTCACGCTCAGGCCGCGCGCCGCCGCGCGTCGGTAGCGGTCGGCGTCGAAGCGCTCGTGGAAGCGCCGTATCATGATGGCCAGGATCTCTCCCGGACCCATGACCGTGGTGAAGCGGTAGGTGTCGGGGAAGAGGTAGCCTTCGAGCTGTGGCCCGGGGACGCCCGCGGCGAGTAGGAAGTCCGGGTCGTCGGCGAGGCAGAGGAAGCGCTCCGCGTTGCCGTAGCCGGCGCGCGCGAGGAGCGCCGCCACCTCGCGCACGGTGAGCCCCTCGGGAATCGTCACCTCGGCGTGCGCGCCGCCGCTCGCGAGGCGCTCGAGGATCTCCGTCATGGTGAGCGGGGTGGGGAAGTCGTAGTCGCCGGGCTGGAGGCTGCGGTCGCGGCCGCTGAGACGGGCGACAACGCGGAAGAGCAGGGCGCTCCGGATGACGCCCGCGCGCTCGAGGCGCGTCGCGACCGAGGCGAGCGCGTCGCCCTCGCGCACGACGAGCGTCGCGTCCTCGGGCGGTGTCGGCGCCCTGGCGAGCAGCCAGGCCCCCGCTGCCGTCGCGACGACGAGCAGCAGTACGACGACGAGCGCGCGGCGCACGCGCGATCAGCTCCGAGGACGCGGCATCGCGGCCGGGGTCACCGCTCGCGCGCGAGGCGCAGGCTGTGGAGGTAGCCCTGCGCGGTCCAGCCGCGCTCGTCCGAGACCGCGACGCCGATGCGCCGATCGCCGACATCGAGCCCGCCGATGCGCATCCGACGTGATTAACAGCGAGGTGGGGGGCCCGCAACGCACCGCAGGAGCCAAGGGGTGCAACCTGGGGTGCGACTTGACAACCTACATGTGGGTTGGCAGGGTCCTCGTACTCTCGCTTCCAGGGAGGATGTATCGAGTGCCGCATGTAGCAGGGAAAAACGGCGCTGTTCGCTCCCTGACCCTCGGTGTGGTCGTGTCGTCCGTGGCCATGCTGGTCGCGGGCGTGCTGAGCGGCGACACCATGGCAGCCGGGAAGCCGCGCCGAGCCCGGTCGTCGGCACGAGCCCACGCCAAGATCTTCCGCTCCGCTCCCGCGAAACCCGCGCCGGTGCTGCCGATCGTCGAATCGTCGGGAGACGAGAGCGTGCCGATCCGTCACGTCATCGCGCCCGGCGAGACCTTCGGCTCGATCCTGCGCGGGCAGGGGCTCTCCGACGTCGAGGTGCAGGCGTGGGAGCAGGCCGCCGCCGGCACCTTCGATGTCGGCACGCTCGAGCTGCGCCACGCCGTCGTGATGACCTTCGCGCGCGGCCAGGGGCACCTGAGCGCCTGCGACTACGAGATCGACCATTACGCGCTCCTCAGCATGCGCCTCCAGCACGGCCAGATTCAGGCGCACCTGAAGGCCATGCCGCAGCTCAGCGCCGTGCGTGGGGTCTCCGGCCGGGTCGAGTCGAGCCTCGCGACGTCGGCCAGTGCCGCCGGCGTGCCGGCGCGCATGGTCTCGGAGCTCGCGGACGTCTTCGGCTGGCAGGTCGATCTCGCCACCGACGTCCGTCCCGGCGACCAGTTCCGCCTGCTCTATGCCGAGCTGCGCGATGAAGAGGGCGCCTCGCGGCCGGGCGACATCCTCGCCGCCGAGATCACGAGTGGCGGCCGCACGCTCACCGCCATCCGCTTCGAGAACGAGCGCGGCGAGAGCGAGTACTACGATCCCAACGGAAACGCGCTCGGGCGTCCGTTCCTCAAGTATCCGGTCGATTTCGTCGCGATCACCTCCGAGTTCAGCGACTCCCGCATGCATCCGGTGCTGAAGCGCCGCATGCCACACCTCGGTGTCGATTTCGCCGCTCCGATCGGCACGCCGGTGCGCGCGGTCGCGAGCGGGGTCGTGACGTTCGCGGGCTACGCCAGCGGCTACGGCAACCAGGTCGGCATCGAGCACGCGGCGCCGTTCGGCAGCTCGTACTCGCACCTGCGGCGCATCGCGCGCGGCGTTCGCGTCGGCACCGAAGTCGAGAAGGGGCAGGTCATCGGCTTCGTCGGCCGCACCGGCATGGCCACCGGGCCGCACCTCCACTTCATGATGTTCCGCGACGGCGCCTACGTGAACCCGCTCACGGTCGCGCTGCCGACCGACGAGGAGCTGACGGGCGCGCGGCGTGCCCAGTTCGTGACCCTGCGCCAGGAGCTGCTCGACCGACTCGCCGGGCTCGCGCGTCCGATCGATCTGAGCGCGCTCTCGTTCAGTGTGCTCTCGCCGGTCGACGTCGCGCGCTCCGCCCTGCGCTCGTCGCTCGACTAGGCCGTGGGCGGCGGCAGGCAATCGTGATGCCTGCCTTTCCCGGCCAGCTTCCTCGCGCCTTCGGGCACCGCGGCGCCGCGGGGGTGGCACCGGAGAACACCATCGTCTCGTTCCGCCGGGCGTGCGCCGACGGCGCCGACGTGCTCGAGCTCGACGTGCACGCGACGGCGGACGGCGAGATCGTCGTGCTGCACGATCCGACCCTCGAGCGCACGACCGACGGCGCCGGCCCGGTCGCGGCGCTGCGCTACGCCGAGGTCGAGCGGCTCGACGCCGGCCATCGCTTCACGCCCGACGGCGGCCGTACGTTTCCCTTTCGCGGCACCGGCGTGCGCGTGCCGCGCCTCGCGGAGCTGCTGCACGAGCTTCCCGGCGTGCCGCTCAACATCGAGATCAAGCAGGAGACGCCGTCGATCGTCGCCGAGGTCGTCGCCCTCGTACGTGCGGCCCGCGTGCCGGCGGTGCTCGCGGCGGAGCACGACGTCATCATGCAGGCCATCCGCGGCCACGCCCCCGACATGCCGACGAGCCTTGCCGCCGGTGAGGTCGCGGGCTTCATCGGGACGCTGACCGCGGGCGAGCGGCCGACGCTTCCGCCGGGCGCCGTCGCGCTGCAGATCCCGCCGCGCTTCGAGGACGTCGAGCTGGTGACCCCCGCGACGGTCGCTGCCGCCCACGCGCTCGGCGCCGAGGTCCACGTGTGGACGATCAACGACGCCGACGAGATGCGTCGGCTGCTCGCACTCGGCTGCGACGCCATCATGAGCGACCTGCCAGCGCTGGCGCGGCGAGTCGTCGCCGAGCATCGCCGTGGGTGAGCGGGCCGCCGCGCTCCTCCTGACGCTGCTCCTCGCGCTCGCCCCGGGCTTCGCGGCGGGGGACGAGCGCGTCGACATCACCGCGACCGACGGCGTGCAGCTCGTCGGCCACCTCGCCGGCAGCGAGGGCCCCGGCATCGTCTTCGGCCACATGTATCCCGCCGACCAGACGAGCTGGACCGCGTTCGCGCGCGAGATGGCCGCGGCGGGGTTCCGCACGCTCACCTTCGACTTCCGCGGGTATGGTGAGTCGGGCGGGACGAAGGACGTCGCCGCGATCGACCGCGACATGGAGGGCGCCTACCGCTACATGGTCGGCCGCAAGATCCGTCCCATCTATCTCGCCGGCGCGAGCATGGGCGGCACGGCGGCGCTCCTCGTCGCCGCGCGCGTGCCGGTCGCCGGGGTTGCGACGCTCTCCTCGCCGGTCGAGTTCCGCGGTCTCGACGCGGCGCCCGTACTCGCGTCGCTCGCCATGCCGAAGCTCTTCATCGCCGGCGCCGACGACGTCCCGGCCGCCGCGGCCCTGAAGGATCTCACGGTGAAGAGCCACGACCCGAAGACGATCAAGATCGTGCCGGGCTCGGCGCACGGCACCGATCTCCTGAACGGCCCCGATGTGGCCGCCGTGCGGGAGGCGCTGCGCGCCTTCTTCGTCGCGCGGGGCGTCAGCCCCTGACGCTCATTCCATCGCCGCGCGCGTCGTGCGCACGGTGTTGAGGATGGAGCGGTGCAGGAGCTGATTCGAGGCGACCAGCCCCGGCAGCAGCGTCGACGGGTTGTTGAAGCGGATCGCGCGCCCGTCGGGATCGGTGACCATCCCCCCGGCCTCGGCGACCAGCAGCGAGCCGGCGCAGACGTCCCATTCGTTCTTCGGCGTCAGCGTGAAGGTGGCGTCGAAGCGCCCGGAGGCGACCAGCGCGAACTTGTAGGCGACGCTGCCCGTCAGCTCGACGTGCATCTTCTCCTGGTATGGATCCCACTCGCCGCGCGCCTCCTCGGAGCGGCTGGCGAGCACGTGTGCGTGGCGCAGGTCGACCTGCTTGCTGACGTGGATCACCTGGCCGTTGAGGAATGCGCCGCGGCCCTTCACCGCGGTGAAGAGCTCGTCGCGCACCGGGTTGTACTCGACCGCGACCCGTGGCGCGCCGTCCTCGACCAACGCGACGCACACCACGAACTCCGGAATCTCGCTGATGAACTCCTTGGTGCCGTCGAGCGGATCGATGATCCACACCCGCTTCTGCTTCAGGCGCTCATCGGAGTCGGCCGTCTCCTCCGAGAGCCAGCCGTCGCCGGGGAAGGCGCCGAGGATCTTCGTCTTGAGCGCCTCGTTGGCCTCGAGATCGGCGGCCGTGACCGGGTTGTCGACGCTCTTCTCGGAGACCTTCAGCGCGCCGCCATAGTGGCGCAGCAGGATCTGTCCTGCCTCGCGAGCTGCCTCCGTCGCCGTCTTCAGTTCGGCTTCCATGACCTCGGATCGACCCAATCAGAACGTCGCGACAGCGTATCTAGGCCGCAGCGTGCGGAAGAGCAACGGCTGCTCGGTTCCCTCGTCTGCGTTCCGCCATGGTGTTGTCCTGCGCACGTGCGCCGTTCGACCGCCGGCGTAGTTACCACTTTTGCGCAGATGTCACCAAGCCATGTGCTGCCTGCTCCGCGCCGGCCATTCAAGTTGACACAAAATGCACCGCTCGGGTATCGTCCGCGAACGCATCAGGACGTTCCGGCGTCTCTTGGACTCTCGCCTGCCCCCTGGCAAGACCCGAGACGCGAACAACGGACGTCCAACCGATCTCCGCATGAGCCGCCCCAACCCGCGCCTGTTCCGCCGTTCCGCCGTCGCGTGCGCCCTCGCGCTCGTCCTGGCACTGGCCGGTGCCTCACGCGCCCTCGCGCTCACCGCGACGTGCAACCCGGCGAACCCGACCGCCAACACCACGAACGTTCTCTGTGCGGGATCGAGCACCTGCACGACCGGGGCCGGGGGCATTGTCACCGTCAAAGAGAACATCGACGTCACGAGCGGCGGATGCGATTTCGATCTCGGCGCGCGCGCTCTCATCTTCACCAAGACCTTCCAGATGACCGGCGCCGGCTACATCAAGGTGACGAACGCCACCACGATCACCATCAGCGCCACCGGCAAGCTCAAGGCGCGCGGCGACTTCGTCCTGCAGAACGGGATCATCATCCAGGGCGGCATGATCTCGCTGACCGGTACCGGCCTGATCACGGCGCAGAACGGCGCGCTGGTCGACGTCTCGGGTGATCCCGCCGGTACGATCACGTTCACGACGTCGGGCAACGACGGCACCGCGCAGGCGCTCGGCATCAATCTCGCGAACGGCACCGAGCTGCGCGGCAACGGGCAGAGCAGCTTCACCGACGCGGGCGACCGCTTCACCGACGGCGGCACCGTTTCCCTCACCGCGACGACGGGCGGCATCTTCGACAGCGCCGCGATCAATCTCGCGGGTGCCAATCAGGGCGAGGGCGGCGAGGTCGACATGGTCGCGGCGCGCACCATCACGATCGCGCAGCCGATCGACACGCACGGCGGCGGCGGTGACGGTGGCACCATCGACTTCACCGCGGGCGATAACATCCTGGTGTCCAAGACGATCGACGTCAGCTCGACGGTCGGCGGCGGCTTCGGCGGCGATCTCTCGCTCGCGGCGGGCGAGGACACGGTCGGCGTTCCCGGCGGCGTCGTCGGCGGCGCGCTCACGCTCGACGCCGCCAACAACGCCCAGCTGAAGGCCAACGGCAGCGATCTCGAGACCACCGGCGGCGACGGCGGCGACATCGAGCTGAGCGCGCAGGGGCACCCCGGTTTGTGTGCGGGAGGCGCGAACGTCGGCCACGCCTGCCAGGTCAACTCCGAATGCCCGAGCAGCACGTGCGCAATCCAGCCGGCGATCAACGTCACGGCCGACAACGGCTTCGCCATCCAGGCGAGCGGCGGACCGCTCTTCGACGGCTCGGGTGGCACCGTCTTCATGGACACGGGCGACTTCGACCCGAACACCTTCGGCACGCTCGACGGCGACATCTCGATCAACGCGGGCATCAATGCCAGCGGCGGCGGCGACGCCGGCGACGGCGGCGAGGTCGACATCAGTGCCGGCGGCAACCTGACCATCACCGGCCCCATCACGATGACCGGCGAGGACTCGGGCGGCGATCTCTCGGGCGACTCCGGCGGCACGACCCTGCTGAACGGCATCCTCGACGTACACGCCTCCGGCGCGACCGGGGAGGCCGGCTCCATCGACTTCATCTCGGGTCTCGCCAAGGGCGGCCCGGCGGGCGCGTTCACGCTCGCGAAGAACGTCGTCGCGACGGCCGGCACGCAGAACGGCGGCAGCGAGTCGGTGTCGTTCGCCGGCTGCACCATGACCGTGAACGGCACCGTCAAGGTCGACGGCACCGGCGGGGTCAGCGTCACCAACATCTCGGGCGGCGCCGACATCGAGTTCGCGTCGGTCGGCGCCATGCTGTTCTCGTCGGGCGCGCAGATTCTGGCGCCGCCGGCGGGCACGACCACGCTGACGCATCCGACGGGAGTGGTGCCGCAGCGCAGCGGCGCCACCTTCAATCCGCAGCCGATCGACAATCCGGTCGTGCCCGGCTCCGCAGTGCTCCCGAACTGCCCGGTCTGCGGCGACAACATCGTTCAGGTCGGCGAGGTCTGTGACAAGGGCGCGGGCGCCCAAGGGGCGTGCTGCAACGGCACCTGCACCGCGTTCCTCTGCGCCACGGCCACGCCGACGCCGACGGCCACGCGGAGCCGCACGCCGACCCCGACGTCCACGCCGGGCGCTCCGGTCGCCACGGCCACCCGGACGGCGACGCCCGTGCCGACGCTGACCGCGACGGCCGTCGTCACGGCCACGCGTACGGCGACGCCGGTCCTCGCGACGCCGACCGCGACGCTCACGGTCGTGGCCGCCACCGCGACGCGCACCGCGACACCGACGCCGGCGCTCACCGCGACGGCGACGGCCACGGCCACGCGGACCGCGACGGTCACGCCGACGAGCACGTCTACCGTCACGCCTACGCCGACCGTCACCGCCACCCCGACGGTCACGCGGACGACGACGCCGCTGCCAGGTGCGACCGCCACGCTCACCGCGTCGCCCACGGTCACGGCGAGCGCGACGCCCACCGCGTCGCTCACGGCAACCGCGACGGTCACCGCGACGCTCACGGCGACGGCCACGGTCACCGCGACGGCGACGCCGGTCGTGACCGCCACCGCCACCGCGACGCCGACGGTGCTCCCGACCGCCACGGTCACTGCCACCGTCGGGGCCACCGCGACGGCCACTGTGACGGCCACGGCCACGGCGACGGCCGTGCCGACCGTGACGGCAACGGCCACGGCGACGGCCGTGCCGACCGTGACCGTGAGCGCGACGCCCACCGTGACCGCCACGCCGACCGTGAGCGCCACGCTGACGCCGTCGGCCGTCGTGACGCGCACCGCCACGCCCAGCGCGACCGCGACGCTCACGGCGTCTGCCACGGTCACTCCGGTCGCCACACCGACCGTCACGGCCACCCGCAGCGCGACGCCCAGCGCCACGCGCTCGCTGACGCCGTCGCCGAGCCCGACGACCACACCCAGCGGCGCCCCGTCGACGACGCCGACGCCACAGTCGAACCCGCTCACGGCCAAGGCCGCCGATAAGTGCCAGCGCGCCATTACCAAGGCCGGCTCCGTGTTCATGGCGAAGCGCCTGAAGAGCCTCGACAAGTGCGCGAACGGCGTCCTGCGTTGCGTGCAGGAGAAGGCGACCGACGCGACCTGCCTGCCGAAGGCCACCGTCACCTGCAACGACGAGCTGATCGGCACGTTGGCGTCGCTGCAGTCCGATTTCCAGGACGCGGTGGCGAGCAAGTGCGAGGACGTCGGACTCACGATCGCCGACCTGCTCGATACGGACACGCTCGGCTTCGCCAACGTGCAGAACGAGTGCGCGACGCTCGGCAGCCCGCTCGCCGGCATCGCTGACGTGAGCGCATGCATCCTCGCCCAGCACGAGTGCACTGCTGAGCAGCTGTTCGAGCTGCAGGAGCCACGGGCTGGCGAGATGATCGATCGCGTCCGTGCGCAGGGCGGCACGTTCGCGCCGCTCACCTGCCTCACCGATCACGGTCCGGCGGGGGCGACGGCGGATCCGAAGACGCTCGGCAAGGCCGTCGACAAGTGCGAGGCGCAGGCGAAGGCCTCGGGCACGAAGTTCCTGGTCGCACAGCTGCGCGCGCTCACCACCTGCGCCGCCAGCGTGCTCACCTGCGACCTCACCCAGCCGGGCGACAGCACCTGCCTCGCGAAGGCGAGCAGCTCCTGCACGAAGGGGCTCGCCAAGATCGACACCGAGGCCGACAAGGTCGGTCCGGCGGTCGACAAGCGCTGCGGCGCCGCGGCCATCAACTTCGACGCGCTGCGCGCCGCGACCGGCGCCAACCTCGTCGCGCTCGCCGAGGAGTGCGCCGGGCTCGGCGTGCCCGCGATCAACTCGATCGCCGACTACGAGACGTGCCTCATCCGCCAGCACACCTGCAACGGCGAGGATCTGACCCGCTTCGAGGTCCCGCGTGCGGAGGAGCTGCTCGGTGCGATCACGCCGCCGGCCACGCTGCACAGCCCGTTCTGTCCGTCCGCCGTCCAGTGACGACGCGTTGAGGCGTCGGCGCGCGGCCCGCGGCGCCGTAGGCTGGTTTGTTTTGGCGTCAGGGCTTCACTAAGATTCGGCGCCGAGCGAGCCCTCCGCGGTGCGACACGCCATCACATTCCTCGCGACCGGCGCCTACGTCGGCTACCTCCCGGTTGCGCCGGGGACGTTCGGGTCGCTGCTCGGGGTGCCGCTGCTCTGCCTGCTGGCGCGCGCGCGCCTGAGCGTGCCCGCGGTGATCGCGCTCCTCGCCGCGGTGTCGCTCGCAGCCATGGCGGTCTGCGACCGGGCGGGCCGGGCGTTCGCCGATCCGGACAGCGGCAAGATCGTGCTCGACGAGGTCTGCGGGATGCTGGTCGCCGGCGCCTGGATCGCGCCGACGGCGACGTCGCTCCTCGTCGTGTTCGCGCTCTTCCGGCTCTTCGACGTGTGGAAGCCGTTCCCGGCGCGCTACCTCGACCGCCACGTGCGGAACGGCATCGGGGTCGTCGGCGACGATCTCGTGGCCGGCCTCTACGCCAACCTGGTGGCGCGGGTGCTCACGTGATCGATGCCGTCATCATCAGCACCGGCGACGAGCTCGTCACCGGGCGCACGACCGATACCAACGCCGGCTTCATCGCTGACAAGCTGCTCGGCCTCGGCGTCGACGTCGTTGGCATCCTGACCGTCGGCGACCGTCCGGAGCGCCTCACGTGGGTGTGGAGCGAGGCGCTCCGCATGGCCCATCTGGTGATCGCGACCGGCGGCCTCGGGCCGACGGCCGACGACCTCACCACGGAGACCGTCGCGGCGCTGTTCGGTCTGCCGCTGCGGCTCGACGAGGAGGTCGGCGAGCGCATCCGGCAGCTCTTCAAGCTCTTCAATCGCGTGATGCCGGAGAACAACCTCAAGCAGGCGATGTTCCCGGAAGGCGCGGTGATCGTGCCGAACGCCCTCGGGACGGCACCCGGCTACCGGCTGGAGGTCGGTACCGCCGGCGATCCGCGCTACCTCGTCGTGCTGCCCGGCGTGCCACGCGAGATGAAGCCGATGCTCGTCGAGACGGTCCTGCCGTGGATCGCGACGCTCGGCGGCGCCGACGCGATCGGGCACCGCACGTTCCAGACCTTCGGCATCAGCGAGTCGGGCCTCGACGAGGTGATCGCGACCATCCCCGGCGAGGGGCGATGGTCCTTCCGCGCCAACTTCCCGGAGGTGTCGGTACGGGTGACGGTACGGGGCGGCGACGTCGCGGCGCGCCTCGACGCCTTCGCGCGCGCCGTGCACGAGAAGCTCGGCGCCTACATCTACGGCGAGGGCGACACCAACATGGAGACCGAGGTCGGGCGGCTGCTGCGGGCGCGCGGTCTGACCGTCGGGTTCGCGGAATCGTGCACGGGCGGCCTCGTCTCGCACCGGCTCACCAACGTGCCCGGCAGCTCGGCGTACTTCCGCGGCAGCATCGCGGCGTACGCCAACGAGGTGAAGGAGTCGGAGCTGGAGGTGCCAGCCGCGCTCCTCGCGAAGCACGGCGCCGTCAGCGAGGAGGTGGTGGCGGCGATGGCCGAGGGCGCGCGCCGCCGCCTCGGCGTCGACGTCGCGGTCGCGACGTCCGGCATCGCCGGCCCGGACGGCGGGACCGACGAGAAGCCCGTCGGCACCGTCTGCATCGGCCTCGCGTCGGCCGCGGGCGGCGCGGCGCGGCGCTACCAGCTCTGGGGCAACCGCGAGTGGGTGAAGCTCCTCGCGTCGCAGATCGCGCTCGACTGGGTGCGGCGGCACCTGCTCGGCCTGCCGCTCCTCGAGATCGGCAAGCGGGGGACCCCACCGCCGGCCGCGCCGGGCCGCGAGAGCGTCGCCCCGGGCTGAGGTTCGCGTCCGGCCGTGGCCATGGACCGCGCGCCCGACGACCGTGCCCGGCCGATCCGGAGCTTCGTCGCGCTCGAGGTCGAGGAGCCGGCGCGCGCCCCGATCGCCGCCTACCTCGCGGAGCTGCGTCCGTCCGCAGGGGTCGCGTGGACGCGTCCCGAGAACCTGCACGTGACGCTCAAGTTCCTCGGCGGGGTCCTGCCAGCGCGGCTCGAGGAGCTGGCCGCGGCGCTGGCGGAGGTCGCACGCGCCTGCGCGCCCTTCACGATCGCGTACGATGGCGTCGGCGCGTTCCCGAGCCTCGCGCGGCCCGCGACGCTCTGGGTAGGTGCCGAGGCGCCTGCGCTCGTCCCGCTGGCGCGCGAGGTGGGCGAGGCGAGTGTCCGGATCGGCGTCGCGCGCGAGGTCCGGCCCTTCCATCCGCACGTGACGCTCGGCCGCGTCCGCAGCCAGCGTGAGGGCAGTCGCCGCCGCCCGCCGAGGTTGTCGGAGACGCTGCGCGCCGTGCTCGACGGCGCCCGGACCTGCTTCTTCGGCACGGCGCCGGCGCAGAGCCTCGTCCTCTTCCGCAGCGACACCGATCCGCGCGGTGCTCGCTACACACCGCTCGGGCGTTTCCCGCTCGGCGGCTGAGCCGGATCGCTACGAGTAGACGTTCGGCGGCGAAAGGCATTGACGCGGGCGGTGTTTCGTCTTATCTTCGCCACCTCGGACGGCTGGGTCAGCCACGGAAAGAGGGAGGGGACATGGCATCGGAAGAAGTCAGCAATCGCGACCGCGCGATCGATCTCGCGGTCAGTCAGATCGAGAAGCAGTTCGGCAAGGGCGCCATCATGAAGCTCGGCGCTGCCGGGCTCATACGCGACGTCGAGACCGTCTCCACGGGCTCGCTGGGGCTGGACCTCGCCCTTGGCGTGGGCGGCCTGCCGCGCGGGCGCGTGGTGGAGATCTACGGCCCGGAGTCGTCCGGTAAGACTACGCTTGCCCTCCAGGTGATCGCCCAGGCCCAGAAGCACGGTGGGGTGTGCGCCTTCATCGATGCCGAGCACGCGCTCGACGTCGTCTACGGCCGCAAGCTCGGCGTCCGCACCGAGGACCTCCTGATCTCCCAGCCCGACCACGGCGAGCAGGCCCTCGAGATCGCCGAGACCCTCGTCCGCAGCGGCGCCATCGACGTCCTGGTGGTCGATTCCGTTGCGGCACTGGTGCCGCGGGCCGAGATCGAGGGTGACATGGGCGATCCCCAGATGGGCCTGCAAGCGCGCTTGATGTCGCAGGCGCTCCGCAAGCTCACCGGCACCATCGCCAAGTCGAACACGATCGTCATCTTCATCAACCAGATTCGCATGAAGATCGGCGTCATGTTCGGCAATCCCGAGACCACCACCGGCGGCAATGCCCTCAAGTTCTACTCCTCCATCCGGCTCGACATCCGTCGCATCGGCGCGATCAAGCTCACCGATCAGATCGTCGGCAGCCGGACCAAGGTCAAAGTCGTGAAGAACAAGGTCGCGCCCCCGTTCAAGGAAGCCGAGTTCGACATCCTCTACGGAACCGGCATCTCCAAGGAGGGAGAGCTCGTCGATCTGGGCAGCGAATTTGGTATCGTCGAGAAGAGCGGCGCCTGGTACTCTTTCGCTGGTGAGCGCATCGGACAGGGTCGGGAAAACACCAAGGAGTTCCTCAAGGATAACCCGGAAACGGCCGATGCTATCGAACAGCGTATTCGGGAGAAGTGCGGCCTGGTTGCCGCGGCACCGGTGACGACGACGTAAGTCCTCGTTACATCACGTGAAATAGGTCGCCGCGTCCATCGGGCCCACGCAGGTTCGCATGGAACTCGACACGATTCTTGCTGAGAGTCTGGAGCGGCATGCGTCGGACGTCCACCTCAAGGTCGGACGCCCGCCGATGTTCCGCATACACGGATCGCTCGTACCGATGAACGAGGCGCCGGTGCTCGACACTCCGGCGATGGAAGGCTTCGCGGCCGGACTGCTCGACGATCTGCACCTGGGGCAGCTCCGCGAACGCCTCCAGTCGGATCTCGCGTACTCGGCGCCGAAGCTCGGCCGCTACCGCGTCAACGTCTTCCGCCAGCGCGGCGAGCTGAGCATTGCGCTGCGCGTGATTCCGCCCCTCGTGCGCACCATCCGGGATCTCAACCTCCCCCCGGTCGTGGAACGGATCGCGCTCGAGCATCGCGGGCTCGTCCTCGTCACCGGCACGACCGGTAGCGGCAAGAGCACCACGCTGGCCGCCATGATCCATCACGTCAACCAGCAACGCGATCGGCACGTCATCACGATCGAGGACCCGATCGAGTACACGCACACCGACGACAAGTGCATCATCAACCAGCGCGAGATCGGCTACGACGCCCGTACCTTCGCCGAGTCGCTGCGCGGCGCGCTCCGCCAGGACCCGGACATCATCCTGGTCGGTGAAATGCGCGACCTCGAGACCATCGAGACGGCGATCCTTGCGGCCGAGACCGGTCACCTGGTGATGAGTACCCTGCACACCCTCGACGCCCGCGAGACCATCACCCGCGCCATCTCGGCGTTCCCCGAGCATCAGCGCGATCAGATCCGCCTGATTCTCGCCTCGGTCGTGCGCGGCATCATCAGCCAGCGCCTGGTGCGACGCGCCGACGGGCAGGGCATGGTGCCTGCGGTCGAGGTGCTGCTCTCGACCGCCCTCACACGCGAGTGCATCGCGTTGAAAGACCGCACGCACGAGCTGCACGACGCCATTGCGCGCGGCCACGCCACCTACGGCATGCAGACCTTCGATCAGTCGCTCATGGCGCTCTTCCGCCAGGGCCTGATCACCTACGAAGAGGCGATCGCCCAGGCCACGAACCCCGACGACTTCGCGCTCAAGGTTCGTGGTATCGATTCCACCAGCGATGGACGCTGGGAAACCTTCGACAAGGCCGCTCAGCCCGCGGAGAACGGGCAGGCGGCGGGGTTCAAGATCGATCGCTTCTGAGCGCGGGGACGGCGACGGCGGATCGGCGGACGCCCCCGAGCGCGCGCACGCGGCCGCGGTTGCCATGCTGGCGCGCGCGCCCCGTACCGGCGCCGAGGTCGAGACCCAGCTCGCGCGTCGCGGCTTCACGCCGCCTGTCGTCGACGCGACCCTTCTCCGCCTGCGCGATCTCCGATATATAGACGACGAATCAGTGGCGCGGCGCCGCGCCGAGGAGCTGCTGCTGCGCCGGGGCTATGGACGGCTGCGAGTGGCGCACGAATTGACTCGTCGGGGAGTCGCCGATACCGTCGTCGAGGCGGCGATCGCGGCGGCCGTGGAAGGCCGGCGCGATGCCGAGCTTGCCCGCCGAGCGTTGCACCGAAAGTTTGGCGAGGGTTCAATGGCGGATGCGTCCGCGCGGGCGCGGGCGTATCGATTCCTGATCGGACGCGGCCACCCGCCGGAGGCGGTCGACGACGTGCTCGGAGACGACGATTCGCGGTAACGACATTCGGCAGGGCTTCCTCGACTTCTTCGCGGCGCGTGACCACCGCATCGTCCCGAGCGCGTCGATCGTGCCCGAGCACGACCCGTCGCTGCTCTTCACCAACGCGGGCATGGTGCAGTTCAAGCCGATCTTCCTCGGCCAGAGCGAGCCCACGCATCGCCGCGTCGTCGACGCGCAGAAGTGCCTGCGCCTCTCCGGCAAGCACAACGATCTCGAGCAGGTCGGGCGCGACACCTACCACCACACGCTCTTCGAGATGCTCGGCAACTGGTCGTTCGGCGACTACTACAAGACCGAGGCGATCCGCTGGGCCTGGGAGCTGCTGACCGGGGTCTGGAAGCTGCCCAAGGACAAGCTCTGGGCCACGATCTACACCACCGACGACGAGGCCGAGGCGGAATGGGCCAAGGTCACGGACCTCCCCGCGTCGCGCGTGCTGCGCTTCGAGGAGGAGAACTTCTGGGAGATGGGCGAGACCGGGCCGTGCGGTCCCTGCTCGGAGATCCATCTCGATCGCGGCCCGGCCGCGTGCGACATGCAGCAGGTCCCCGGCCACGACTGCAGGGTCAACAAGGGCTGTGCGCGCTACATCGAGCTCTGGAACCTCGTCTTCATCCAGTACAACCGCGAGCCCGACGGCTCGCTGCGCGATCTCCCCTCCAAGCACGTCGACACGGGCATGGGCCTCGAGCGCGTCACGGCCGTGATGCAGGACGTTCCGAGCAACTACGACACGGATCTCTTCCGGCCGATCATCGCCGCCACCGAGTCGTTGGCCGGCCGCCACTACGGCGCCGACGCCACGGCGGACATCTCGTTCCGCGTCATCGCCGATCACGCCCGCGCGGTGTCGACGATGATCGCCGACGACGTGCTGCCGTCGAACGAGGGCCGCGGCTACGTCCTGCGTCGCATCCTGCGCCGCGCGGCCCGTCACGGGAAGATGCTCGGCCTGAACGAGCCGTTCCTCACGAAGCTCGTCGGCCCCGTGGTCGACATCCTGGGGGGCGCCTACCCCGAGCAGCGCAAGCGCCAGAGCTTCGTCGCCGAGGTGGTGCAGGGCGAGGAGAGCCGTTTCGCCGAGACGCTCGACAAGGGCCTGGCCCTCCTCGAAACCGAGCTCAAGAAGCTCGGCCGCGACAAGGTCCTCCCGGGCACGGTCGCGTTCCGCCTGTACGATACCTACGGCTTCCCGCTCGACCTCACCGAGGACATCCTGCGCGGCCAGGACCTCACCGTCGACCACGAGGGCTTCAGCCGCATGATGGAGGAGCAGCGTACGCGCGGGCGCGAGGCCAAGCGCTTCACCGCGCAGAGCGCCTCCACCGACGCGCGGCGCTCGCGCTTCGTCGGCGACCGGGTCGCACGCTGGGAGTCGGTCGTGACCGGCGTGACGCGCGACGGTGCCGAGCAGCCCGGCGGCGTCCGCGAGGGCGAGGTCGTCGACATCGTCACTGAGGAGACTCCGTTCTACGGCGAGTCGGGCGGCCAGGTCGGCGACATCGGCACGATCGAGACCGAGCGCGGCGACCGGCTCGAGGTGCTGGAGACGTTCCGTCCCGGGCCCGACCTCATCGTGCACCGGGCGCGCGTCGTGCGCGGCGCGCTCGCGCCGGGTGACCGCGTCCGCCTGCAGATCGACGAGCAGCGCCGCGAGCAGGTGCGCTTGAATCACTCCGCCACCCACCTGCTGCACGGCGTGCTGCGCGAGCGGCTCGGCTCGCACGTCCGCCAGGCTGGCTCGCTCGTCGCGCCCGATCGCCTGCGCTTCGACTTCAACCACATCGCGGCGATCCCCGCGGCGGAGCTCGACGCGATGGAGGACGAGGTCAACGCCCGCATCCGCGCCAACGTCGAGTGCGTCACGAGCGAGGTCTCCTACGACGAGGCGATGAAGCTCGGCGCGCTCGCATTCTTCGGCGACAAGTACGGCGACCGGGTGCGGGTGCTGCAGATGGGCGAGTTCTCGATCGAGCTGTGCGGCGGCACCCACGTCCGGCGCACGGGCGACATCGGCCTCTTCAAGCTGCGCGGCGAGAGCGGCGTCGCCGCGGGCGTCCGCCGCATCGAGGCCGTCACCGGCGGCGGTGCCGTCGACCTCGTGCAGGAGCGCGAGCAGCGCCTCCGGCAGATCGGCGAGACCCTGCACGCCTCCGACGAGGAGGCCGTCGATCGCCTTGAGCGCTTGCTGGCGCAGCAACGCGAGCTCGAGCGCAAGCTCGAGAAGCTGCAGCGCGGCCTTGCCGGCGCGCAGAGCGGCGATCTCGCCTCGCAGGCCCGGACCGTCGACGGCGTCCGCGTGCTCGCCACCCGGGTCGAGAACCTCGACGACAAGGCGCTGCGCGAGCTCGCCGACCGGTTGAAGGAGAAGCTCGCGCCGAGCGTGATCGCCCTCGGCACGACCGACGGCACCAAGGTCACCCTGGTCGCGGCAGTGAGCAAGGACCTCGTGAAGCGCTTCCACGCCGGCAACATCATCAAGCAGATCGCGCCGCTCGTCGGCGGCGGCGGCGGCGGGCGGCCCGACTTCGCCCAGGCCGGCGGCAAGGATCCCGCGCGGCTCGACCACGCCCTGGCCGAGGTCTACAAGATCATCGGATGACGACTCGGCCCAGCCCGAAGGCGTCCGCGAGCCCTCCCGGCGGCGGCGAGGCCGACGCTGGCGGTGGCAACGGCACGCCACCCGCCGACGGCGGCACGCACCTCGAGTTCCAGGACCACAAGCTCTTCCACGAGCTGCTCGGGCACCACGACGAGCACCTGAAGACGATCGAGCGCACGCTCGGCGTGCGCGTCGGCGTGGTCGGGAAGACGGTCTCGATCAGCGGCGACGAGCACGCGCGCGAGCTCGCGGCGAGCGTGCTCCGCCAGCTCTACGCGGTGCTGGAGCGCGGCCTGCCGGTCTACAACAGCGACGTCGACTACGCCGTCCGCATCGTCTCGAGCGACCGCAACGCCGACGTCAAGGACATCTTCCTCGACACGATCTACATCGCGGCGCACCGCCGCGTGATCACGCCGAAGAGCGTCGCGCAGAAGGCCTACATCGACGCCATCCGCAACCACGACGTCGTCTTCGCGATCGGCCCGGCGGGCACCGGCAAGACCTACCTCGCCATGGCGATGGGCATCGCCGAGATCATGAAGCAGGGCTTCAGCCGCATCATCCTCACACGGCCGGCGGTCGAGGCCGGTGAGAAGCTCGGCTTTCTCCCCGGCGATCTCGCCGAGAAGGTGAACCCGTACCTCCGCCCGCTCTACGACGCCCTGCACGACATGGTCGACTTCGACCGCGCCCGCAAGATGCTCGAGCGCGGCACGATCGAGGTCGCGCCGCTCGCCTTCATGCGCGGCCGCACGCTGAACGACTCGTTCGTCATCCTCGACGAGGCGCAGAACACCACGCCCGAGCAGATGAAGATGTTCGTCACCCGGCTCGGCTACGGCTCGAAGGCGGTGATCACGGGCGACATCACGCAGATCGACCTCCCCGCCGGCAAGCAGTCGGGCTTGAAGGACGCGCAGCACGTGCTGCGGAACATCCCCGGCATCGAGTTCGTGCGCTTCAGCGAGCGCGACGTCGTCCGCCATCGCCTGGTGCAGGACATCATCGCCGCCTACGAACGCGCCGAGAACGAGATCGCCGACGACCGGAGCCGGTCCTGACGGGCCCATGGCGGTGATGGTCTCGTGCCGCACGGACGCGGCGCGAGCCTGGCAGGCATACGTCCACGGTCGCGGCGAGGAGGTGCTCCGCATCCTCGACCTGCGGCGTCACGAGCTCAGCCTCTCGCTCGTCGACGACGCGGAGATCCGCGTGCTGAACGCGACGTATCGCGGCCGCGATCGGCCGACGGACGTGCTGGCCTTCGCGCTCACCGAGGACGCGGCGCCCGACGTGCCGCGGCTCGCCGTCGCGTCGCGCGGCCCGGTTGTCCTCGGCGACGTGGTGATCTCGATGGACACGGCGGCCGCGCAGGCGCGCGCCAGCCGCCGCTCGCTCGACGTCCGTCTCGACGCGCTCCTGATCCACGGCGTCCTGCATCTCGTCGGCTACGACCACGAGCGCTCACCCGCCGAGGAGCGCCGCATGCAGGCCAAAGAGCGCGCGGTACGCGCCGCGCTTGAGAAGATACGCGCGGTGCCCGGCGCGCGTGCGAAGGTACGCGCGGTACCTGCCGCGCGTGCGAAGCCGGCGCCGGGGCACACCCGCCGGCGATGAGCGCCGCGCCCGTCCAGGCGTCGCCACCCTCATGGAACGGCGCGCCGCCGGCAACGGCGCCGGCGTCGGCCGCGGGCTCGCGCCGGGTGATCGCGGCCGCGAGCGGCGTGCTTCTCGCCCTCGCCTTTCCCGCCGTCGACTGGAACCCGCTCGCCTGGATCGCCCTGGTGCCGATGCTCTGGGTGGGCCTCGGGCAGGGGGGCGGCGTCGCGTTCCGTACCGGCTGGATCGCGGGCACGACGTTCTTCATCGCGACGCTCTACTGGCTCGTCTTCACGATCGGCACGTACACCAACCTGTCCCCCGTCGTCAGCGTCGGGCCGGTGCTGCTCCTCTGCGTCTTCCTCGGCCTCTTCTTCGCGCTCTTCCTGCACGGCTGCGAGCGCGCGCGGGGGTCGGGCATCGAGCTCGCGCTGGTCGCGCCGCCGCTCTGGGTGGTGCTCGAGTGGGTGCGCACGTACATCCTCGGCGGCTTCCCATGGGTGGCGCTCGGCTACTCGCAATACCGGACGACGTACCTGATCCAGTTCGCGGAGTTCACCGGCGTCTACGGCATCTCGGCGCTGGTCGTGCTGGTGAACGTCGTCGTCTACGGCGCGTTCCGCCGCTGGCGCGACGATCAGCCGCCGCGCACGGGCGGCATGCTCGCGCTTGCGGCCCTGCTGATCGTGCTGGTGAACTGGGGCTACTTCCGCGTGCACGCGCTCGCGCGCACTCCGCCCGCGGGCGCGGTGCAGGTCGGCTTCATCCAGGGCAACGTCGCCCAGGACCAGAAGTGGGATCCGGCGTACCAGGACGGCACGCTCGGCCGCTACGCGCAGCTCACCCACGAGGCGGCTGCGGCCGGGGCGGAGCTCGTGGTGTGGCCGGAGACGGCGGCACCGTTCTTCTTCCAGAGCGACGACACGTTGCGCGAGCGCGTGATCGACATCGCGGTCCGCGAGCACGTGTGGCTCCTGCTCGGCAGCCCCGCGTTCGGCCGCGAGGACGACGAGCTCGTGCTGCACAACCGCGCGTATCTCGTCTCGCCGGACGGAGAGACGGGCCCGTACTACGACAAGATGGTGCTGGTGCCGTTCGGCGAGTACGTGCCGTTCGCGCGCCTCTTCTTCTTCGTGCACAAGGTGGTCGAGGGCGTGGGCGACCTGCGCGCCGGTAACGACCCCGTCGTGTTCGCGACCTCGCGCGCGCGCTTCGGCACGTTGATCTGCTACGAGGGCATCTTCCCCGGCCTCACCCGCCGCTTCGTCGAAGGGGGCGCCGACTTCCTCGTCAACATCACCAACGACGCCTGGTTCGGTCGCACGTCGGCCCCGTATCAGCATCTGGCGATGGTCACCGTGCGCGCGATCGAGAACCGCGTGCCGATCGTGCGCGTGGCGAACACGGGATTTTCTGCTATGGTTGAGGCCGATGGGCGTATTCGCTGGCGCACCAATCTCTTCGAGACCACGTGGCGGGTCGATACCGTGCGCTGGCCCGGCATCGCGACCTTCTATACGCGTGCCGGCGACGTCTTCGTCTACGTCTGCATGCTGCTGCTCGTGCTCGTGATCCTGCTCGGGATGGGACGGCCGCGCGACGTATCCATGGATGGGAGGCAACCCGTATGATCTCGGCTGAAACGACCGTCGCAACCAACGAGCTGAAAGAGCGGCTCGGCGCGCTCGAGCGCCGCCTGGAGACGCTTCGGGGGCATCTTTGACGTTCCGGGGACCGAAGCCCGCCTGACGGAGCTCGACGAGCAAGTCCAGCAGTCCGACTTCTGGAACGACCACCAGCGCGCGCAGAAGGTGCAGCGCGAGCGCGCCAAGCTGCGCGGCACGCTCGACGGCTGGAAGCGGCAGCGCACCGAGCTCGACGACGCCGGCGTCTTCCTCGAGCTGGCGCTCGAGGGCGACGCGGAGGCCCTGGCCGAGACGCGGGCCAAGCTCGACGTCGGCGAGCAGGGCGTCACCGCGCTCGAGATGCAGCAGATGCTCGGCGGCGAGCACGATGCCGGCAACGCGATCGTCTCGATCCACCCGGGCGCGGGCGGGACCGAGGCCCAGGACTGGGCCGAGATGCTCATGCGCATGTACCTCCGCTGGTGCGAGCGCAAGGGCTACAAGGTGCAGCTCGTCGACCGGCTGGAGGGGGAAGGCGCCGGCATCAAGAGCGTGACCTTTACGGTCGAGGGCGAGTACGCCTACGGCTATCTCCGCGCAGAGGCGGGCGTCCATCGCCTCGTCCGCATCTCGCCCTTCGACGCCAACGCGCGCCGACAGACGTCGTTTGCCTCGGTGTTCGTCTATCCCGACATCGAGGACGACATCGAGGTCGAGGTCGACGAGGCCGACCTGCGCGTGGACACGTACCGGTCGAGCGGCGCCGGCGGTCAGCACGTCAACAAGACCGACTCCGCCGTGCGCCTCACGCACCTGCCGAGCGGCATCGTCGTCGCGTGCCAGAACGAGCGCTCGCAGCACAAGAACCGCTCGATGGCGATGAAGATCCTGAAGGCGAAGCTCTACGAGCTCGAGATGGAGAAGCAGAAGGAGAAGATGGAGGTCTTCACCAAGACGAAGAAGGACATCGCCTTCGGCAGCCAGATCCGCTCGTACGTCCTGCACCCCTACCGCATGGTGAAGGACCTCCGCACCGGCCATGAGACCGGCAACACCGACGCGGTCCTCGACGGCGACCTCGACAAGTTCATCGAGGCGTTCCTGCTGCAAAAGATCAGCAACTAGCCGACCGCCTGGGTCTACTTGATCGCCAGCGCGTTCGGCGGCGAGGCGACGCCGCCCTCGAGGTGCAGGGGCGCCGAGACCAGCAGGAACTGGTAGCGTCCGTCACGCGCGCAGTCGGCGGCGAGCTCGTCGAGGACGAACTGCTCGCCGAGCGGCAGGCCGAGGAGCGAGAGCGCGCGGAAGTGCAGTGCCCCCTCGTCCTGGAACGACCACGGCCACGGCTCGACCGCCGGCGAGTCGGTGGCGATCGCCGCCACGCGATGGTCCCAGAGCCATGCGACCAGCCGGCTCGATGCCTCGATGCCGCAGGCCCTGAGGGCGTGGAGCGGCGCCATGGCGCGCTTCGCCTCCGCGCTCGCGCCGCGATACGCGGCCATCCAGCCGGTCCGGACGAGGAGGATCGATCCCGGCTCGAGCGTCGTCCCCTGTGCGTCGAGCGCGGCGACGAGGTCGTCGAGGGAGTAGGCCGTGTCGGTGAGCGGGTCGATCGCGCGACCGCGCTCCTGCGTGAACGTGCGCACGTCGATCAAAACGCCGCGCCCGACCACGCGATCCGCCCAACGATGGATGCCGAGCTTGCCCCCGGGGCCGTCCTGGATCTGGTCGGCGGTCACGCCGTTGTAGAACTTGCGGTGCGTGACGTGACCGACGTGGCAGAGCCCGTCCCACTGGCTGCCTTCCTGCGTGTTGTAGGCGTCGAGCGAGTCGTCGTGCCCGAGCAGCCCGAAGCGCTCGAAGCTCACGATCGTGTGGCGCGCCGGCGAGCGGTTGAAGAGCGGTGGATCGGCGTAGTTGATCGGCGCGTCGAGACGGAACGCGCGTCCCGTCGTCACCGCGGCCGCCGCCTCGACGACGGCCTCCGGGGTGAGGAAGTTCAGGCAGCCGAGCTCGTCGTCGTCGCCGAAGACGCCCCACGAGGACTCCGGCGGCGCGCCCTTCTTGATCGGTAGATCGGCAAAGCGGGGGATCCTGCTGAAATCGATCGACGCCATGACGGCTCCTTCCTGATTCAGCGGCGCGACCGGCCGAGCGTGGCGAGCGCCGCGTCCATCGTCGCGAGGGCGTGGGCGATCTCGCCGCTGGTGATGGTGAGCGGCGGTGCCAGACGGATGACCGTGTCGCGGTGCAAGGTCCAGTTGAGGATGAGGCCGCGCCGCAAGCAGGCGGCCGCGAAGCGGCGGGTCGCGGCAGGGGTCGCGAGCTCGAGCCCCAGGAGGAGGCCCGCGCCGCGTACGGCGCGCACGACCCGATGACGGGCGGCGAGCCGCTCGAGGCCGCGCCGGAAGCGCTCGCCCATGCGCGCGGCGCGCGCGGGCAGGTCGCGCGCGAGCGTCACCTCGAGCGCCGCGAGGGCCGCGGCGCAGGAGAGCGGATGCCCGCCGAATGTCGTCACGTGCGCGAGCGCCGGCCGGTGGGCGAGGGTGCCGAGGATGCGGCGCGAGCCGAGGAACGCGCCGAGCGGCAGCCCGCCGCCGAGGGCCTTCGCCAGCACGAGCAGGTCGGGACGGAGGCCCGTCGCCTGGAAGGCGAAGAGGCTGCCGATGCGCCCGAAGCCGGTCACGACCTCGTCGAAGACGAGGAGCGCGCCGACCTCCGAGCAGCGGGCGCGAAGCGCGCGCAGGAACGCCGGGTCGGGCACGCGGACGCCGCCCTCCGCCTGGACCGGCTCGATCACGACCGCAGCGACGCGCCGGTCGATGCGGCGGAGCGCGCCGACGTCGTCCCACGGCAGGATCACGGCGCCGGGGAGGAGCGGTCCGAACGGCTTGCGGTAGACGGGGTTCCCGCCGATCGAGAGCGCCCCGAAGGTGTCGCCGTGGAAGCCCAGATCGAACGCGACGAGGCCAGGGCGTCCCGTGTGCTTGCGCGCGGTCTTCAACGCACCCTCGATGGCCTCGGCGCCGCTGTTGGTCAGGTAGACGCTCTCGAACGGCGGGCCCGCGGCCGCGGCCAGGCGCGCGGCGATCCGGACCTGCGGCTCGAGCACGAGCTCGCCGTAGACCATGACGTGCAGGTAGCGCCGTAGCTGCACGGCGCAGGCGCGTTGCACGGCGGGGTTGCCGTGGCCGAGGTTGGCGACGCCCATGCCGGCGATGAGGTCGAGGTAGCGCCGGCCACGGCGATCGACGAGCCAGCTGCCACGTGCCGCGACGACCTCGAGGCCGAGCGGCGACGGCGACGTCTGCGCGACGTGCCGCCGGAACGCCGCGGCGAGGCTCGTCCGCGCGGTCACGGAGTCGGCGTCGGGCGCGCTCCGGAGGCAGGTGCGCGGCGCGCCAGCTCGACGCGGCGCGCCGGGTTCGGCGTAGCGTCGCGCGACGGCGGCTCGGCGGCCGGCGCGGAGCCGGGCACGAGCAGGCTTGCGAGGCGCGCGTGCCCGCTCTGCCGCCATGCGAAGGGCGGCGCCTGCATGCGCTCGAGTGGGCACAGGCGGTGCGCGCCGCAGGTGTCGGCGAGCGCGGCGAGCTCGCCGCGCCGGCTCGCCGGCGCGGCGACGCCGATCGTCTCGATCGTCCCCGCGAGCTGCTCGAGGCGGGCCCGCGCCCGGCCGAGGTCCGCGACGGAGAGGACGACGAGATGGCGGTTCAGCGGGCTTGGTGGCAACGTCTCTCCGCGGTCGCACACGACGCTGAAGCGGGCGGTGCGGTCGGCGAGGACGCGAACGGGCTCGCCTTCCTGCTCGCGCCAGCGCTGGTGCTCGAGGTGGCGCCAGGCCGCCGTTGCCTCGCCGAGGGTGAGCGGCGCCTGCGGTAGCTCGACGGCGAGGCGGCGGAACGACTCGATCAACGCCGCGAGGAACGCGTCGGTCGTCTCGGGCTCGCCCTCCTCGAGGACGAGATACTGCGGCGACAGGCATCCCTGCTGGTCGAAGAGCGCTACCTGGCGCGCGGCGACCGCGGCGACGTCGGGGCCGGCCGACTCGCGGCAGACGACGGCGACGCTCAGGTGCGGGCCGAAGCGCAGCAGCCGTGGCGGTGCGTGCGCGGCGAGGCTCGCGATGCTGTCGTCCCGGCCGTAGGCGAGGACGACGCTCGCGCGCGAGACGGCAAGGCGCTGATGCACGCGGCTGCCCCCAGGCCAGTGCGCGACGGCGAGCGCCGCCGCGAGGCGCGGCTCGACGCCCGCGAGGCTCTCGGCGAAGAGCAGCGGCAGGAGGGGCTCGCGCTCGGCTGTCTTCACCAGGCTCGGTACGCCGGCGACGAGCGCTGCGACGATTCCGAGGAGGCCGACGCCCGGGACGTTGCCGGCGAGCGAGTGGAACGCGAGCCGTTCCGGCACGCCGCCGCTCCCGAGCTCGCCGGCGGCGACGCGGCCGAGCTCGCGCGCCGACAGCGCTGCCCAGAGCCGATCGATGGCGTGGCGGATCGTCTCGGGCGCGTAGCCGGTGATGGCCGGGAGGGTTGCGAGCGCTCGCCGGCGAGGCGCGAAACCGGGCTGCAGCCACCGCGCCGCCAGGCGGTCGAACGCGGCGATCCGCTCCACGAGGACCATGGCACGGAGGTCAGCGCCGGCGGCCTCGATCTCGTCGAGGCGGTGCGCCAGCGCCTGCGGCGCGATCGTCGAGGGTCTCACGGTTGCACCAGGAGGGAGCAGCCACGTGGCGGCGCTCCGCCGGCGCGTCCGAGCAGCTCGATGCCACCGTCGACCGCGCGTCCGGCGTCCTCCGTCTGGATCGCCACGACCGAGTGCACGTTGGCGAGATCGACGTGGCGCAGGAGTCCCGGCTGGCCGCGCGGCAGCTCGCGGCCGGTCACGGGGTCGCACACGAGCGTCCGCAGCCAGGGCGGCACCCGGTGGGGCTCGGTGCCGCGCGCGTAGAGCTGCGAGCAGAGCTCGGTCATGCCGTACTCGTTCACGACGTCCGCGGGCACGACGCCGAGCGTCTCGTGATAGCGCTCGAGGACCGCGGCGCGCGACAGATCGTCGGCGTAGCCCTTGCAGCCGCCCGTATCGACAATGAGGCTGCGAGGCGGAAGCGTCCAGTGCCGGCCGGCGCGCCGGGCCTCGTCACCGAGGCGCAGCAGCGCCGAGGTCACGGCGACCAGCAGGATCGGCCGCCCGTCGAGCGAGTCGAGTGCCGCGGCGAGTCCCGCGAGGTCGGAACCGCCGACGCCGAGGAAGGACGGAGGCCCGTCCGCGGCGTAGGCCGCGCGCAGCCACGAGACCATCTCGCCGAGCGAGGACGAGGGATGGGTCGGACGCTCCGGTGCCGCGCTGAGGAACGGCCGGCGCGCGCCAGCGGGGAGCACCGCCCGGGCGAATCCGCCGAGCGCTGCGGCGCGATAGACCGCGACGTCGACGACGTGATGCCGCGCCCGGCGCTCCGTCCCCTGGGTCGTGCCGCTGCTCTGATAGACGCGCGCCGCCGGGCCGCAGGCGAGGACGCTGTCGCGGAAGGCGTTCGCGGGCACGGCCGGGATGTCCGTCCAGTGGGCGGGTGTGATCCCGAGGCGATCGACGAAGCGGCGGTAGGGCGCGTTCGTGGCGTACTGATGGCGATGCACGTCGAGCGCCAGGGCCTCGAAGTCGGCGGCCGTGGGCGCGGCGATGAAGCCGAGAATACGCGCCCTCAGCCCGGTCGCGGCGTCGCCCGACGCGGGGGCGTCTTCCAGGACGTCGGTGGATGGACGCGCGTGCACACGCGAACATAGAGGGCCCCTCCCGAGGCTGTCAACGCGACGCCCGCGGGCACTGGCGCCCGGCGCCAGCGGTTGTCGCTCGGCGGCCGATGCACTAGGCTCACCGTGATGCCGACCAAAGAGGAGCTCTTCGACCGCGCCGTCGATTGCGTCGCGGACGGCGATCTCGACGGCGCGATCCGCGGGTACGAGGAAGCCATCGCGCTCGATCCCACGTTCGCCGACGCCGTGCAGGGCCTGGCGATGGCATACGCCGACAAGGGCCTCTTCGACGAGGCGATCTCCTGGGGCAAGCGGCTCGTCGAGCTCACGCCGGACGAGACGCTGGCGCACACGAGCCTCTCGATGTTCTACCAGCGCAAGGGCATGATCCCCGAGGCCGAGGCCGAAGGCGCCAAGGCGCGGATGCTCGACTGGAAGCGCCAGCTCGCGGAGCAGAAGAACCAGGGCGGGTCCTGAGCGGCGCGAGGTCGCCGGCGCACGCCATGCCCGAGCACAGCGACGAGTACATCGTCGGTCGACTGATCGAGCGCGTGCGGCTGCTCATCGCCGTCTCGGACGAGATCCCGGTCGAGACGAAGCTGCAGACGCAGGGCGTGCTCAAGATGTTCCAGGCTGAGGTCGCGGGCGCGGAGGAGGAGCACGACCAGACGGAGGCGCGCGGGCACTATGCGATGCTGTACGACGATCTCGCGCCGTATGCCGACATCGAAGCTCTGCTGTCGGCGATGAAGACGTTCATTAGCTACTTATAGATTTCGCCCCGGCGCGCCTGAGGGCGCGCGACCCTCGTCAAGCGAGGGCGCGCGGGAAACCCGCGCGCCTCCATTTCGCTCGCTGCGCTCGCGATTTGCGTGGCGCAGCGAAGGAATTGGATGGTGGCTACGGGGCTCCGGCGCCGGCTGGGGCCGGAGGAGGGGTGCCGCCGCCGCCCGGGCTGCTGGCGAGCGTGCGCTGGCAGGCTTCCTTGTCGCGGGTGGCGAGTGCGAGCTGGCTCTTGATCGTTTCGCGCTCGTTCTTGAGCCGATTCACGGTCTCGATTTGCTCGGTGAGCTGAGCCTGGAGCGTCGTCGCCTGGCCCCACATCTCATAACCGATGAACACGCCGGCTCCGATGCAGATGAGGATGATGACCGCCCATCCGGCGTACGTCCAAACGACTTCTTTGACCTCTTCCGCCTCGTGCCCTGCGCCGTGCTCCGTCATATGCCCTCCTAATTCGACGATCGATGTATTGAGGGGCGTACGCCTACCATTGGTCGGCGTGTGATGCGAGGTAGTGCTTCACGTACGGGCCTGCTTTGCGCAGCGCATCTTCCTTGGTCGGGAAGAGCTCCTCGTGTACCCAGTCGCCCCGGATCCAGCAATCGAACGAGGATGCCTCCCCGAGCGTGAATTCCAGAATGCGCTCACCGATGTGCTCGCCCGTGATGATGAAACGGGCCGAACGGCCGGAGTCCACTATCACACCGCGCGCGTTGGGGGGAAGCGCGAGCCGGCGAACCGAGCGCTCGATGTCGGCGGCGGGGACGTGCTCGGCCGGCACCATGTACACCGTCGACCATTGGCCGAGCGTGGGACGCGCCTCTTCGAGGAACTTGAGATTGATGTCCGTCAAACGCGTGCGCGCCTGGTCCTGGTCGAATTGATAACCGATGTCGAAGAACCGGCTGCCGCAGGGCGGACGCTCGGGCGGGGCCACCCGCGCCTGCTCCACCGCTTTCCCGGTGTCGACCCACCAGCGGTTTTCGACGGCGGGCCCGTCGCCGCGCGGGGCTTCGGCCATTGCGCGGGGACGTTACCGCGCGGGTTCCCGGAACGCAACAAAACCCCTTGGATGGAGGCGATCGAGACATATGCCACGGTTGCCGCACCGCGGCCGTTTGCATATGGTCGGCGGCGCCGATGGCGGAGCGGAACGAGCGCCGGTGGGCGCTGATTCTCGGGGCGTCGAGCGGCTTCGGCGAGGCGACGGCCCGGGAGCTGGCGCGACGCGGCTTCGACGTCTGCGGCGTCCACCTCGATCGGCGCGCCGGAATGGCGCACGTCGAGGAGATCACGTCGGCGATCCGCGCCGCCGGGCGGGAGGCGCTCTTCTTCAACGTCAACGCGGCCGACCACGAGAAGCGGGCGCTCGTGCTGGACGCGCTCGCGGCGCGTTGCCGCGAGGACGGTGGAGGGACCGTCGGGGTCCTCATGCATTCGCTCGCGTTCGGCAGTCTGAGCCCGCTGATCGCCGAGGGGGCCAGGGCCACGACGGCCGCGCAGCTCACCATGACGCTCGACGTCATGGCGCACAGTCTGGTCTACTGGGCGCAGGACGCGGTCGCTCGCGGCCTCCTGATACGGGGTGGCCGGGTGTTCGCGATGACCAGCGCCGGCTCCCACCGGGTCTGGCCGAGCTACGGTGCGGTCTCGGCCGCGAAATCCGCGCTCGAGGCCTATGTCCGTCAGCTCGCCATCGAGCTGGCGACGGCCGGCGTCACGGTGAACGCGATCCGTGCCGGTGTCACCGACACACCCGCCCTGCGCAAGATCCCCGGCGGCGAGTGGATGTCGCAACAGGCGGCGGCCCGCAATCCGAGTGGCCGCATCACCACCACCGAGGATATCGCGAAAGTCATCGGACTCCTCGCCGGACCGGAGGCGCAGTGGATCACCGGCACGGTGATCGGCGTCGACGGGGGCGAGGACCTCGTCACCTGACGCGCTGGCGGTGGGCCCGCGGCGCTAGGACGCGTTCCGCGGGCGGGCGACGCTCCGCCGCGTGCCCCGCAGCTGGACGCGCGCCGGCGGACGCGGCGCCATGGCGCGCGGCGTACCGTTGTGCCCGAGGCCCTGCATCATGCCGACGGCAAACAGATCGGCCTTGCGCTCGGCATCCGTCCAGAACAGGTAGTGCGCCATCTCGTGGTGCACCGTGTGGATCCACTGCTTCATGGTGTTGTACTTCCGCCCGCGCTTCCAGTTCTCGGGATGCACGAGGTGAATCCTGCCGTCTTCGTACGTTCGTCCAGCGCCCTTGCCCCAGTCGAGGTATTCGAACCACTCCACCGAGGGGCGCTTCAGGTTATAGAACTCACAAATCATCGTGATGGCACGACGAAAATCCGTCTGCCGATACGTGGCGAAGAAACGGCGCAGCTGGCGATCGACGGCAAGTCGCTCGCGTACGGTGGGAAACATCATCCGCATGCTCAGATCCTCGAAGGAAGGTGCGTGACCTACACGAGAACCTTAAACGCGGGCGCGATGGGCTGTCAACTCACCCCTGATTTTATAGCACGTTGTCTATAGGTAGGAGCCGAGCAGTCGCACGGCGGGACCGAAAGAGCGTGCCTTGGGGGGCACGCGGCGCGTCGTCCGCGACCGCGCCGGCAGCGGCCGGCGCGGTCGCGGTATCGGTTACGCCTTGGTGTAGCGCGTGCCGCGTCGCGAGCCGGTACGCTTCAACTTCTTCTCCTTGACCCAACCGGTGAGCCGCTGTGACAGCGTGCCCGCCGCGACGCCCGGAATGAGCTTCCGTACGTCGTTGGCCTTGAAGGAGCCCTTCGGGAGGCGCGTGAATACGCCGTTCCAGTCGACGCGTGCGCGTCGTCCGCGACGGCCGCCGCCGCGCCCGCGTCCGGTCGCCTCGCCCATCGCGCTGGTGATCTCGTCGAGCAGCGTCTGACGCTGCCTGTTCAGATGGCTGATCTGCCGTTCGATCGCGACGAGCTGTCGCTGACCGGCACGCTGCAGCCGCTTCATTACCGATTGTGCTTGTTTTCGAAGTTGCGCCAACCCGCTCGTGGATTTGGTCGTGCGTTTTCCTCTTGGCATAATTTCTACCCCCTACACGCTATGATGCGACGAAAAGAGCCCTTATCAGAGCTTTCTCGCACGAGGCAACCCGTTATGACGAGATCATTCGACGGAAGCGTCCGTCGGCGTCTCGGAGGGCGTGACGACCACGATTGTTCGCACATTTGCGAACTCACGTATGCCGTAATGTGACAGCTCACGGCCGTAGCCGGATCGCTTGACGCCGCCGAAGGGCAGCCGCGGGTCGGAGCGCACGGCCTCGTTGACGAAGACCATGCCCGCCTCGAGCCGGCGGGCCAGCGCCTCGGCTCGCGCGGTATCCCGCGTCCAGATGCTGGCGCCGAGGCCGTAGCGCGTGCGATTGGCGAGGGCGACGGCCTCGTCGGCGTCCTGGGCCACCACGACCGCGGCAACCGGTCCGAAGACCTCCTCGTCGAAGGCCGCCATGCCGGGTCGGACGTCGGCGAGAACGGTCGGCGCGTAGTAGGCACCGGCGCCGGCAAGGGCGGCGCCGCCAACCAGGCAACGTGCGCCCGCCGCGACCGAGCGCGCGACCTGTTGCGCGACCTCGTCCCGCAGGTCGGTACGCGCGAGCGGCCCGACCTGGGTCTCCGGGCGCGACGGATCGCCGACGCGAAGCGCGCCCATGACATCGGCGAGCGCGCGCGTGAACGGCTCGGCGATCTCGCGCGCGACGATGAAGCGCTTGGCCGCGATGCAGCTCTCGCCGCCGTTCACGACGCGGGCCGACGCGGCGGCCCGGGCCGTCCGCACGGGGTCGGCGTCGGCGAGGACGACGAACGGGTCGCTGCCGCCCAGCTCGAGCACGCACTTCTTGCAGGCGCGTCCCGCCGCCGCGGCGATGCTCATGCCGGCGCGCTCGCTGCCGGTCAGCGTGACCGCACGGACCCGGTCGTCGGCGACGATCGCCGCGATCGCGGCGGCGGGAACGAGCAGGGTCTGGAAGACGCCCGCAGGCGCCCCGGCGTCGCGCCACAGCTCCTCGAGCGCGAGAGCCGACCCGCAGACGTTCGAGGCGTGCTTCAGGAGCGCGACGTTGCCGGCGGCGAGCCCCGGCGCCGCGAAACGGAAGAGCTGCCAGAACGGGAAATTCCACGGCATCACCGCGAGCACGGGGCCGAGGGGATCGAAGACGACGTAGCTCTTCGTCATCTCCGTCGGCACGGTCTCGGGCGCGAGCATGGCCGCCGCGTGCTCGGCGTAGTAGCGGCACGCGGTCGCGCACTTCGTGACCTCCGCGCGCGCGTCGCCGAGCAGCTTGCCCATCTCGTCCGTCATGAGCCGGGCGTAGCGCTCCCGGCGCTCCTCCAGGAGGTCGGCGATGCGGACGAGGAGCGCGGTCCGGTCCGCGAGGGAGGTCAGCCGCCAGCGCTCGAAGGCGCTCGCCGCCTTCGCGAGGCGCTCCTCGATCTCGGCGGGGCCGTGCGGCCGGTAGGTTGCGATCACCGCGCCGGTCGCGGGATTGATGCTGCGCAGATCCTCCACCGCCCACCAGCTAGCCGGTGGGCACGCCGGACGCCACTCGGGGCGGACGCCGGCGAAGACTCAGCTCAGCCGTGCGGCCGCCGCGCGCTCGCGCCGCGGCGGAATCGAGAGCTTCCGAAGACGGAAGCGGAACGTGCTCTCGCGCAAGCCGAGCAGGTTCGCCGCCCGCCGCTGGTTGCCGCCCGTCAGCGCCAGGGTCTTGAGGAAGATCTCGCGCTCGAGGTGCTCGAGGGTGGCGCCTTCGGGCGGGAGCGCGATCGCGCGCGCGGAGTGTGCGGTGGCGCGGCGCTCGGCGTTGGCGCAGCGCAGGGCGACCGCGCAGATCGCCCGCAAGGTCGCGCCGTCGAGGCCGCGCGGAAGGACCGTGACGCCGTCGACGTCCGGCTCCTCGGCGCCCGTCGACTCGGCGAGGAGCAGGCGCACCGCGCGCGGATGCTTCGCCGCGGTCGCGGCAAGCAGCTCGGCGCCGCAGGCGTCGGCGTCGGCGATCACTACGCCTGGCTCCCAATCGGAGCGCAGGTCGCGCGACTCCGCGGCCGCGACCATGCGCGTCTCCGCGAGGGACGCGAGCGCGTGCGATGCGGCGAGGATCGGCTCCGTCGGCGTCTCGTTGATCAGCAACGCGACGCCCACGCAGGGCACTGCGGCTTGAAGCTGGGGGGTCATCACCGGTCTCCGGGTTGAGGCGAGGATTCGCCGGGCGCGCGTAGTCCTAGACGCCCGGCGCAACGCCGTCAAGCGGAAGGGCGGGTTTTGTTCCCGGGACCGTCAGGCCGAGACGCGGAGCGCCTCGGCCGCGAGCGGGACCGTCACCGTGAAGGCCGTCCCGCGCCCGAGCTCGCTTCTGACGGTGACGTCGCCGCCGAGCTGGGTCACCAGCCGCCTCACGATGTAGAGCCCGAGACCGACGCCGCCGTACGAGCGCGCGTCGGAGCTGTCCCCCTGGCGGAACATGTCGAAGATCACGGGCAGCTGCGCCGGCGCGATACCGACTCCGGTATCGCGCACCGTAAAGGCGCACGTTTCGCCGAGCTCGACGCAGGCGACCACGACCTCGCCCCGCGGCGTGAACTTCAGCGCGTTCCCGACCAGGTTCTTCAGGACCATCCGCAGCTTCCGGCGGTCACTGCGGATTGCAACGGCGGGTGCCGGCTCCCAGCGCAGCACGGTGCCGTCCTCGTGGGGCAGGGCGGCGAAGTCGCTGGCGAGCCCCTCGATCAGCGCGGGCACGGAGAGCCGCTCGAAGATCGGCTGGTCCTTCCCGGCGTCGAGCCGATTGACGTTGAGGGTCGCCTCGATCATGTCGAGCAGCTCCAGGCTCGAGCCGCGAATCTTGGCGAGGATCCCCGCCCGCTGCGACGCCGGCGCGTCGTCGGCGAGCATGTCCGTGTAGCCCATGATGACGCTGAGCGGCGTACGCAGCTCGTGCGACATCGTCGAGACGAACTCGGTCTTGAGCTGGCTCGCGCGTTTCGTCTCCTCGACCAGACGGGCGTTCTCGAGAGCCATGGACGCGAGCTGCGCGACGCCGACGGCGATGCGCTGCTGGCGGTCGCTGAACGGCTCCTCGCGGCCGCGGTAGGCGGCGGAGAGGAAGCCGATCAGGTCGTCGCCGCGCCGCAGTGCGACGTACATGCTGGTCGTGATGCCGAAGGCGCGCAGCAGGCGCACTGCCTCCGGGTCGGTCACCGCGGCGGTGCGGATCTGGATGACGGAGCGCGTCGTGAGGCTCGCCAAGAGGGGCGCGATCGAGGCGCGCGCGAAGCGTACCCGCTCCAGCGCATCCCGATGGGCGGGCTCGTAGCCGTGCGCCGAGCCGGTCACGAAGGCGTCCTCCTCGGGCAGCCGCACGACGGTGTCGGCGCAGTCGCAGTCGAGCAGCTCGGCGGCGAGCCGTGCGAGGCGCTCGAGGACGACCGGCGTCGTGAGCGACGTCAGCATCTCGTGGCCGGCCTGGACGAGTGCGCGCGAGACGTGAGCCTCGTCCTCGCGCTGGCGGCGTGAGATCGCGAGGGCCTCCTCGCCGCGGCTGCGCTCGATGGCGACCCCGGCGAGGTGCGCGGCGGTTTCGATCAGGGCGAGGTCGTCGGCATCCGGCGGTCGCGGCTCGCTGTAGTACATTGCCAGCGTGCCGAGGACGGAGCGGTCGCGGGCGAGGATGGGGGCCGACCAGCAGGCGCGCAGGCCGTGGGCGAGGGCGATGTCGCGGTAGGCGACCCAGCGCGGGTCGTTGGCGATGTCGACGACGACGACCAGCTCGCCGCGGTACGCGGCCGTGCCGCAGGACCCGACGTCCGGGCCGATCGGGACCCCGTCCGTGGCGGCGCGATAGTCGGCCGGCAGGCTCGGGGCGGCGCCTGCGCGCAGGACGTCGCCGTCGCGCAGCAGCACCGAGCACAGCATCCCGTCGGCGTGGCGCTCCACCATCTCGACGAGGGCGGTGAGGATCACGTCGAGCGGGGCGCCGGCCATGATGCGCTCGAGGATTGCGGTGTGCCCGGCGAGCGTCGCGGCCACGTGGTCGCGCGCGTTGCGCTGGCGGGCGTGCTCGTAGGCGATGAGGATCGAGCCGGCGAAGGCGAGGCCGAGAGCGAGCGTGCGCTGGCCGGCGAGGAAGACGCCGGCGTCTTGCGTCCACGCCACGATGCCGAGGGTCGCGATGCCTGCGGCGGCCACGGTCGCGAGCTGCGCGACGGCGCCCCAGGGCAGGAGGACGGCCGACGCGAGCACGCCGGTCAGGAGCACCAGCGCCCCGCCGGTTCCGTCCTGGCGCAGGATCGCGCCGACGGCCACCGTCGCGTAGGCGGCGCTCACGACGAGCGCGCTCACGATGCGGGCCCGGCGCCGCGGCAGCTGCTCGCTGATCGCGAGCCAGCCGCCGATCGCGATCATCAGCTGCGCCAGCTTCACGACGAGTAGCGATGCGAGGACGTCGGGGTGGTACCGTAGGTCGGTCATGCCGAGGAGCACGACCGGGATCACGCTCGCGAGCAGGGCGCCGCGGAGGCGGCGGATCAGCAATCGCGATGCCTCGACGGCCATCATCCGGGGCGGCAGAGAAGCGTACGCTGATTGGAGCGTCATTGTGGTGACGGCGTTGCCAGGTTTTCTCGCGCTCATCGCCGCTGCGATCGCGCGAAATGCGCGTCGGAGCGGCCTCTGCCACCGTGCAAAAGCAAGCGGGATGCCGCTGCGCGTCCGCACGGTCGTGGCATGCGAAGGCACATGGATTCTCGCCGCGCCCCTCGTTTGCTAGGGTTCCCGGGTGACGAGCTCGCGCGTGCGCCGCCTCAGCGCCGCTCTCCTCCTGCTCTGGACGGCCGGCGCGGCGCCGTCGGCGGGTCCGGATCCAGCCGCCGGGAGCTCGTCGCCGGCCGCGTCGCCGGCCGCGCGTTCCGCGCTCCCCGCTCCGTCGTCCGTCGGGCCTGCGCCCACCGCCGGCGCCTCCACGGCCGACCACATCTGGGTCGTGGCCGTGAACGGCGGCGGGCGGCGCGAGATCAACTACCGCTCGCACCTGCAGCATGTGCATGCGCTCGCGGGACTGCTCGACGCCGCCGGCGTACCGGCCTCGCACGTCGCCATCTTCAGCGCCGACGGCGAGAACACGGCGGCCGACGTCGCCACCCGCGACAGCCTGATCGAGCGCGGCGCCTGGCTTCTGCCGCCGGGCGTCGCGGGAAGCGTCGGTCCGCAGACCGAATACGTCAGCTCGGCGGTCGAGGGTCACGTGCTGCGCCCGGCGCGCGTCGAGGAGCTGCGGACGTGGTTCGATGGCGCGGGACGCACCCTCGCCGCCGGCGACACGCTCCTCTTCTACGTCACCGATCACGGCGACAAGAACGACGCCGACCCGCGCAACAACACGATCACGCTCTGGGGCGAGAAGCTCTCGGTCTCGGATCTGCGCGAGATGCTCGGCAAGCTCGACCCGGGTGTGCGGGTCGTGATGCTGATGTCGCAGTGCTTCTCGGGGGCGTTCGCCCGCCTCATGTACGCCCACGACGACGATGACGCACCGTCGGGAAATGTATGCGGCTACTTTTCGGTGCCGCCGGACCGTCCAGCATACGGCTGCTATCCGGAGAACCGCGGGAAGGAGCGCGTCGGTCACTCGCACCGCTTTCTCGCGGCGCTCGCCGAGACCGGCCGCTTTCCCGAGGCGGAGCGGCGTGCGCTGGTCGACGACGACACGCCCGACATCCCGCACGCGACGAGCGACGTCCTCATCGAGCGGCGCCTGCGCGCGGCGGCGGAGGCGGCCGATCAGGAGCCGCGGGACTACGTCGACGGGTTGATCGCCGAGGCGTGGCGCGACCGCGCCGCGTATGAGCCCGAGATCCGCCTGCTCGACGGCATCGGGCACGCCTACGGCACGTTCAGCCCGCGCAGCATCGCGGAGCTCGACGAGCAGACGCGCGCCCTTCCCGAGTTGAGCACGCGCCTGTCCACCTACGCGGAGCGCTGGCAGCAGGCGCTCGACGCGCTCCTCGCCGAGAACTTCTCGCGCTTCCTCGATGCCTACCCGCATTGGAAGCTGCAGCTCGCGAGCGAGAAGGTGAAGGAGCTCGACGCGGTCGGCCACCGCATCCTGACGCATGACGTCCTGAGGCAGCTCGTGCCGTTCACCGGCCACGACCCGGTCCGGCACGAGCGTCTCGTGACGCTGAAGCGCAAGGCGGAGGCCGCCGCGGCCGCGCGCTATCGCGCCGAGGTGCGGGTGGCGGTGGTACGCCGCCTGCGCGGCGTGCTGCTCCGCGTAGCGGGGCACGCGCAGCTCGCGCGCGAGGCGCGCGAGGGCCGCGCCGCGACGGACTTCCGGCGCGAGACCGACGCGCTCGCCCGCTGCGAGGATCTCGCGCTGCCCGCAGGCCCCGCCGTCGTCGAGGCCGCGGCGACGGCGCCGGCCTTTCCGCCGCTCGCCGAGGAGCAGCAGGTGCTCGACGACCTCTCACCCGCGTTCATGGGCATCGAGTTCCACCCGCTCGAGGACGCGAAGCGGACGCGGCGCGCCATGCGGCGGGGCGCGGTCACGGTGATGCGCGTCTATCCCGACTCGGCGGCCGAGCGCGCCGGGATCGACGTCGGCGACGTGATCCTCGGCCCGCCCGGGTCGCCGTTCGAGGAGCCGAACCAGGTGCGGGAGTGGACCATGCGCCGGCAGGTTGGCGTCCCGGCGCCGCTCACCGTCTGGCGTGACGGCGAGCTGCGGACGGTGACCATTCGTCCCGGGCCGTTCCCGCTCGAGCTGCCGAAGCTGCCCGGGCCGCCGAAGGTGGGAAGCGCCAGCCCGCCGCTCGACGTCGAGATGTTCCGCGGCGAGATGCACGCGTCACGGCCACGCCTCCTCTTCTTCTGGGCGACCTGGTGCACGATCTGCAAGCAATCGCTGCCCGAGGTCCTGGCCTATGAGCGCACCCACGACGTGGAGGTGGTGGCGATCACCGACGAGGACGCGGAGATCCTGCAGCCGTTCTTCCGCGACTGGCACGCCGAGTTCCCGGGCGCGGTCGCGATGGACCGGCGCCGCCACGTCTTCCAGGCCTACGGGGTGAGCGGCACCCCGACGTTCGTCCTGCTGGATGGCGGCGGGGTCATCCGCCAGTACCAGACGGGCTACCCGAAGGAGGGCCTGAAGTTCGACGACTGGCACTGGGAGCGCGACATGAAGCGGCTCTCGGTGCCCTGACGCCGCACCGCGGCGACGCTCTCCCCCAAAACACCGCCGAAAATCCCGACTCGGGGGGATGGTCGGCGACCGTCGAGTCGCGGCATGAGTATTCGCATGTCCACTCTCGCGGTTCTGCGCTCGGGCACAGGGAACGCCCTCGACAACCTACCCCTCGAACACATGTCCCGGCTCGCCGACATGCCGGAGAAGCGTCTCATGCTCGCGGTCCTGCTCGACGCGATCATCCAGCTACGCCGTCCGGGATCGACCGGTGCCATCGAGGCCGCGTCGTGGATCGCCGGGGAGCGCGAGCCCGATCAGCCGTTCTCGTTCCGCGCGCTGTGCGAGGCCCTCGGCCTCGATCCCGCGTATCTCACCCGCGGGGTGTATGCCTGGGCGCGCCGCGAGAGCCCGAACGGCGGCACGCGGATGCTGCGGCGTTCGCAGGGACGTGCGCTGCGCTTGTCCGCCCGCGGCCGGAACGCGAGCGCGGTCGCGGCGCTCTGAGCACCTCGACACGCACCTGACGCGTTGCTAGCGTGCCGGCCGGAGTTCCGTCGACCGTGCAACGCTCGCTGTCCGCCCTGCCGCGGTACGCCGTCGCGCTCGTCGCGGCCGGCGCCGCGCTGCTGATCGCGTTCACGCTGCGCGATGTCCTCGAGCCCGGCATCTTCCCGCCGTTCCTCGTGGGGGTGACGGTGGCGGCGCTCTACGGCGGCCTCGGCCCGGCGCTCGTCGCGACCGTCGTGTCGCTCGCGGCGAGCTACTGGTTCTTCCTCGCGCCACTCTACTCGTTCGCGTGGGACGATCAGGGGCTTTCGCGCCTCCTGTTCTACCGGATGGGGACGTTCTCGATCGCCTCGCTCCTCATCATCGTGATGGCGACCGGGCGTACGCGGGCGATCGAGGCCATGCGGCGGGCGCGCGCCGAGATCGAGGCCGGGCGGCAGCGCATGACGTTCCTCGCCGAGTCGAGCGACGTCCTCGGCGGGTCGCTCGACTACGAGGAGACCCTGACCAGCGTGGTCCGCCTCGCCGTGCCCTTCCTCGCCGACTGGTGCTCGCTCGACGTGCGGGAGAAGGACGGCAGCATCCGCCGGGTCGCCGTGTCGCATGCCGACCCGGGCAAGGCGGAGCTCGCCGCCGTTGCGGCCACGTATCCCGCCGACCCGTACGGCCGCCACCCGCGCACGGTGGCGCTCCGCACGGGCCGCTCGCAGCTCGTGCCCGACGTGACCGACGAGTGGCTGAAGGCGATCGCCAACACCGACGAGCAGCTCGAGGTCCTGCGGCGCTTCGCCTATCGCTCGGCCATGGTCGTGCCGCTGGTGGCGCGTGGCGAGACGCTCGGCGTGATGACCTTCGCCACGATCGACTCGGCGCGCCGCTACGACGCCGGCGACCTCGGGCTGGCCGAGGATCTCGCCCGCCGTTGCGCGCTCGCGGTCGACAACGCGCGTCTCTACCGCGAGGCGCAAGACGCCAACCGCAGCAAGGACCGCTTCCTCGCGACGGTCTCGCACGAGCTGCGCTCGCCGCTCAGCGCCGTCCTGACCTGGGCGCATCTCCTCAAATCGGGCCGCCTCGACGAGGCCAAGACGAAGCGCGCCCTCGCGACCATCGAGAGCAGCGCCCGCCTCCAGGTGCGGCTGATCGAGGACCTCATCGACATCTCGCGCGTGTCGTCGGGCAAGCTGAGCATCGAGCGCGGGCCGGTCGACCTGCGCGCAGTGCTCGAGGCGTCGATCGAGGTCGTGCGTGCCGTGGCGGAGGGCAAGCGCATCCGGGTCGCCTTTCAGGCGGACGCGGCGCCTTGCGGCCTTCAGGGAGACGCGGCGCGGCTGCAGCAGGTGTTCGGCAATCTGCTCGGCAACGCGCTGAAGTTCACGCCGGAGGAGGGCAGCATCCGCATCGAGCTGGTGCGGCTCGGCGACCGGGCCGTTGTGTCGCTGCAGGACTCCGGCATCGGCATCACGCCGGAGCAGCTACAGCGCATCTTCGAGCCGTTCCAGCAGGCCGACGAGCCGACGGGGCGCAAGAGCGGCATCGGTCTCGGCCTCGCGATCGCACGGCATCTCATCGAGCGCCACGGGGGCACGATCAAGGCGGAGAGCGCCGGGCAGGACCAGGGATCCCGCTTCACGATCAGCCTGCCGCTCGATCCGGCCGAGTCCAACGAGCAGGCCGTTCCCTCCGGCGTCGCCACCGCGCGCTGACCGGCGCGCCCGCTGCGCAGTCATGATAGACGCTAGGGGAGCGATGGCCCACGCTGTCCGACCGCACGCCGCCCATCCGGAGGAGCGCGCCACGGCGCCGGCACGCCACACGACCGCCCTCACCGCGACGCTCGTGCTCGTCACCTCCTACATGGTCGCGGAGGTCGTCGGCGGCCTCATGGCGAACTCCCTCGCCCTGCTCGCCGACGCGGGCCACATGCTGGGCGACGCGGCGGCGCTCGGGCTCGCGCTCTTCGCCCTCTGGTTCGCGCGCCGTCCGGCGACCGCGAAGCACACCTACGGCTTCTACCGCACCGAGATCCTCGCGGCGCTCGTGAACGGCGCCACGCTGGTCGGCATCGCGATCTCGATCATCGTGGAGGCCTGGGGGCGTTTCCAGGAGCCGTCGGCCGTGAAGGCAGGCCTGATGCTGGTCGTCGCGACGGGCGGCCTCGTCGTCAACGTGCTCAGCCTCTGGCTGCTGCACGACCACGACGAGCGCAGCTTGAACGTGCACGGCGCCTGGGTCCACGTGATGACCGACACGCTCGGCAGCGTGCAGGCGATCCTCGCCGGCGCCCTCCTCTGGATGTTCGGCTGGCGCTGGGTCGATCCCCTGGCGTCGATCCTGATCGCGCTGCTGATCGTGTTCTCCGCCTGGCAGCTGCTGCGCGCGTCGACGGCAGTGCTGATGGAGAGCGCGCCGGGGCACATCGACGTCGACGAGGTGCGGACGGCGCTGCTCGCGACGGCCGGCGTCGGCGCGGTCGACGATCTGCACGTCTGGACGATCACGAGCGGCCTCGAGGCGCTCTCGGCGCACGTGCTGCTCTGCGACGACCGGTCGCCGCGCGCGCTCCTCGCCGACATCCGCGCGATGCTGCGCACGCGCTTCCGCATAAACCACGTCACGATCCAGGTGGAGACCGAGGCGTGCGACGAGGCGGGCCTGCATCCGTGAGCGGCGGCGGCTCCAAGGACGCCGACGGGGACGGCCTCTATCGCTTCACGGTGAGCTCGGTGGTTCCCGCGTCGCCCGCACGGGTCTGGGAGCGGATCACCACGATGGAGGGCATCAACCACGAGCTGATGCCGATCGCGCGCATGACGCATCCGCGCGGCCTGACGGAACTCGATCCGGCCGCGGTGCCGATCGGCCGCCGCCTCTTCCGCAGCTGGATCCTGCTCTTCGGCGTGCTGCCGATCGACTACGACGACATCACGCTCTTGCGTTTCACGCCCGGCGTCGGCTTTGCGGAGTCCTCACCGATGCTGAGCCAGCGCCGTTGGGACCACGAGCGCATCCTCGAGGACGCGCACGGCGCCTGCCGCGTCACGGACCGCATTGCCTTTGCCCCGCGCATCACACTGTTCGGTCCGGCGCTGCGCGCCGTCTTCCGCCAGGTCTTCCTGCACCGCCACCGCCGTCTCCGCACGACGTTTGAGTAGCCGACGCCGGAGCAGAAAGCTGGACGGGGGTAGTAGGAGGCACGCGGATTCACTCCGCGTGCCGACGCCCATCGGCGCGCGGCGTGCGCAGCACGCCGCGCGCACGGGGGCGAAATCAATCTATCCCGTAGCGGCGGCGCTTGCGCCAGAGCGTGGTCACGTTGATGCCGAGGCGCGCGGCGGCCTCCTCGAGCGTCGCCGACTCGGCGAGCGTGCGGACGATGTGGCGACGCTCCATGTCCTCGAGCGACGCTCCGTCGGGCGCGGCTTCGTCGGCCGCGCTCGCCGGCGCGAGCAGCCGGTCGGGGAGATCCTCGACGTCGATCGTGTCGCGACCGCTCAGTACGGTCGCGCGCTCGAGGGCGTTCACCAGCTCGCGGATGTTGCCGGGCCAGGGATAGGCCTCGAGCAGGGTGCGCGCCGCCGGGGTGAGGTGGATCGCGGGACGGTTGTGACGCGCCGCCATGCCGGCCAGGACGTGGTCGACGAGCGTCGGGAGATCCTCGGGCCGCTCGCGCAGTGCAGGCAGGCGCAGGCCGACGACGTTCAGGCGGAAGTAGAGATCGGCCCGGAAGCGGCCGGCGGCGACCTCGGCCTCGAGGTCGCGATTCGTCGCGGCGACGATGCGGGCATCGACGGCCATCGTGGTGGTCCCGCCCACGCGCTCGAAGCGATGGTCCTCGAGAAAGCGCAGCAGCTTCGCCTGCAGGTCTGGCGGCAGCTCGCCGACCTCGTCGAGGAAGAGCGTGCCGCCGGCCGCCGCCTCGACCCGCCCGGCCTTGTCCTTCAAGGCGCCGGTGAACGCGCCGCGCACGTGGCCGAAGAGCTCGCTTTCGAGGAGATGCTCGGCGAGCGTGGTGCACGAGATCGTCACGAAGGGGCCGCGGCGCCGCGGGCTCCACAGGTGGATCTGCCGGCCGAGGACGGTCTTGCCGGTCCCGCTCTCGCCGGTGAGCAGCACCGTCACGTCCGAACCGGCCGCGCGCTCGGCGGTCGCGAGCGCCCGGCGCATGGCCGGGCTCGCCGAGTCGAGGAGCATCGGCTCGTCGACGGCGTCGCGCAGCCGTCGATTGTCCCGGCGCAGGCTCTGCATCTCGAGCACGTGCTCCAGGCGCATGTCGACCTCCTCGAGGCCGAACGGCTTCAGGAGGTAGTCGTAGGCACCGGCGCGCATCGCCTCGACGGCCTGCGGGACCGTGCCGTACGCGGTCATCAACACGACGACCGTCTCCGGGCCGCGCCGCTTGATCTCGCGCAGCAGAGCCAGGCCGTCCATGTCGGCCATGCGGACGTCGGAGAGCACGACGTCCACGGGCGCGCTCGCCATGGCGCTCAGCGCGCTCGCGGCGTCGGCGGCCTCGGCGACCTGATGTCCGAGCGTCCGAATGTGGCGCGCGAGCAAGGTCCGGATGTGCGGCTCGTCGTCGACGATGAGGATGGACGCCATGCTAGCTCCGCGGCAGCTCGAGCGTGAAGCGGGTTCCACGCCCGACCGCGCTGTCGAGGAGGATACGCCCTCCGTGCGCCTGGACAAAATCCCTGACGATGGCGAGCCCGAGCCCGGCGGCGCCCACCGAGTCTCCCTGCTGTACGAAGCGCTCGAAGATGCGTTCCTGGCGCTCCGGCGGGATGCCGGGACCGGTGTCGCTCACCGAGACCAGCACGTTGCCGTCACTCGCCTTGGTCGCGAGCCGGATCGTGCCTCCGGACGGCGTGTAGCGCAGCGCGTTTGCCACCAGGTTGGAGAGCGCCCAGGTGAGCTTGGTCTCGTCGCCGATCAGCGAGCCGCCCGCCTCGCTCGAGACCTCGAGCTCGACGTGCTGCTCGCGCGCCTGGACCGCGAACAGCTTCGCCACCCGCGCGACCACGCCGTCGATGTCGATCGGCTTGCGGTCGAAGGAGATCGCCATGGCGCGCGTGCGGGCCAAGTCGAGGAACTGCTGCGCGACCTCCTGGAGGCGCAGCGTGTCCTCGTGCGTCGCGTCCAGGAGGGTACGCTGCTCCTCGTCCGCCGCTCCGGATCGTTTCCGGAGCAGCTCCACGGCCATCCGCAGCGAGGTGAGCGGGGTACGCAGCTCGTGCGACAGCGTGGCGAGGAGATTCTCGCGCTGGGCTTCCTGATCGCGCAGGTAGGTGACGTCCTGCAGGGTGAGGATCAAGCCGGCGGGCGAGTCCTCGGACGCTCCGAACGGCGTCGGTCTGAGCACGTAGTGGTGATCCCGGCCGCGAAGGAAGAGCGTGATCTCGACCCGGTCACGCTCGTACTCGGGATGCGCGAGCAGCTCGCGCACCGCCTCCCGCACCCGCAGATAGTGCGGATGGCTGGTGGCGAGATCCTCGAACCGCATGCCGAGTATCTGCTCGCGTCCGAGCTCGAGGATGGCGCAGGCCACCTCGTTCACGTCCACGACGATGCCGTCGGCATCGAGCACGATGAGGCCGTCCTCGATGGCCTCGATCACCGCCTCCGTCTTGGCCTTCTGCTCGAGCACGACGTCGATGCGCGTGCGCTCCAGCGCGATCGCGGCCTGACGGGCGACGGCTTCGAGCAGGCGCCGCTGTTCGAGCGGGAGGGCGCCTCCCTGGGCCTCTACGTGGAGGGACAGGACGCCGACCACGCCACGCGCGGTTTGCAGCGGGACGTGCAGCCACTCGCCGCCCGGCAACGTATCCGTACCGGGTCCCGCCGCCTCGTCGTGTCGCCAGACCCAATGGGCGGCCGCCAGCTCGGGCTCCGTAAGCGTGACGCTTGCGGGCTCGCGTGCGCGGGGAACGAGGCGGCCGCCCTCGGGAACGAGCACCGCGGTGTCGGTATGGAAGAGCGCGGCGACATGGCTCGTGACGAGGGGCAACAGGTCGTCGGCACCGATCGCACCGGCCAGTGCGCGGCTGAAGGCGTAGAGCGCCGAGGTGCGCGCCTCGCGCTGCCGGGCGGCCTCCGCCTGGTCGCGCGCCCGTGCGGTCAGCTGGCTCGTGAGCGCTGCGACGATCAGGAACACGATGAGGGAGAAGACGTCCTGCGGCTTGGTGACCGTCAAGGTGAAGATGGGATCGACGAAGAAGAAGTCGTAGACGAGAAGGCTTGCCACCGCCGCCACGATCGAAGGTCCGAGACCTCCCTGGACGGCGGCGAAGAGCACGGCCGTCAGGAAGACCATTGCCGGATCCTCGAGAGCCACGAGCCGCTTCAGCATGGAAGCGACGAGTCCGGCCGCGGCCACGAGCCCGAGCGCGGCGGCATACGAGGCCGCCCGCCGGAGCGGGATGCCGGGCGTCTCGGGCACTCGCTCCGACCTGGCACGTTCGCGCGCTCCGGTGAGGACGTGAACGGCGATGTCGCCGCTGCCGCTGATGACGCGGGCGATCGGCGAGGGCCGCAGCGCCTCCCGCCACCGTGGGCGCAAGGACTTGCCGAGCAGGATTTCGGTGACGTTCCGTTCCTGCGCGTAGCGCACGATCTCGGCCGCGACGTTCTGGCCGGGGATCGTGACGCTTTCCGCGCCGAGCTGCTCGGCGAGCCGCAATGTCGCGGCCACGCCCGCGCGCTCAACCTCGGGACGACGGAGGAACGCGGGCGTCTCCACGAAGACCGCGATCCATTCGCAGCGGCGCCGTGCCGCCATGCGCCGTGCCGCGCGCACCAGACGCTCGCCGAGCGGTCCTTCGTGGACGCAGACCATGAGGCGGTCGCTCACCTCCCACACGCCGGCGACCGCGTCCTTGCGCATGTGGGCACGGACGTCGTCATCGACACGCTCGGCGGCGCGTCGCAGCGCCAGCTCACGCAGCGCTGCCAGGTTGCCGATGCTGAAGAAGCGTTCGACGGTGCTTGCGTCCGGCGGTGAGAAATGGACCTTGCCCTCGCGCAGCCGTTCCCGCAGGTCGGCCGGAGGCAGGTCGATGACCTTGACCTCGTGGGCGTGCTCCAAGATTCCATCCGGGACGGTATCCTGTACCCGAACGCCCGTGATGCGGGTGACGACGTCGTTCAGGCTCTCGAGCTCATGCACGCCGAGCGTGGCGTACACGTCGATGTCGGCGTCGAGAAGCTCCTCGACGTCGGAGTAGCGCTTCGGATGGCGGCTCCCGGGCGCGTTCGCGTGGGCCAGGTCGTCGACGAGGACCAGCTGCGGACGACGTCCGAGGACGGCATCGAGGTCCATCTCTTCCAGGACGCGGCCGTCCGACTCGTGTCGGGCGCGCGCGATGACCTCGAGCTCGTCGACGAGCGCCTGAGCCTCGGGTCGGCCGTGGGTCTCGACTACGCCCACGACGACGTCCGCTCCCTTGCGCTTCCGCTCCAGAGCGGCCTGCAGCATCGCGTACGTCTTGCCGACGCCGGGAGCGGCCCCCAGGAAGATCTCGAGACGGCCGCGAGCCGGACGCGCGACCGCGCGCGCCGGCGCCTGCGACGGGGTGCCTTGAGGCTCGGCGTGCGGGCGATTCACCACGATCAGCCGCGCTTAGCCTATCAAGACGCCGGTGGCGCGCCTATGGCCGGGTCGTGGACCGAGCCACTGTGCTTACGCCGGGGCGCCGTAGTGCTTGCGCAGCTCGAGATTGACCTCCAGGACGTTGACCATCCTGGTTCCAATGAGACCTCCGAGCGGTGCCGTGGTGGAGGCAGCGAGGATTCCCTCGATCTCACGACGCATGTCGGCCGGATCCCGCTTGAGGTCCTTCGCCCACTGGGTGGCCACGCGATCGAGCTGGTATCGCGCGTTGTCGAGCGTGATGTGCGGATCCAGGCCGGAGCCGGAGGCCATGACCATGTCCGCCGGTACGTTTTCCAGGTCTGCGTCGGCGTGATCCTGCCGCCACATGTCGAAGAAATTCGACTGGATGTCGGAGCCGTCCTTGACCGGCTCGATCGTCGTCTCCGTCTTGCCGTCCACGTCGTGCTCGACGGCGGAGGGGAACTCGCCGGGATGGTCCTTGGAGAAAGCGTCGAAGAAGACGACGGCGAGGTCCGCCGCCTGGGGCTCCGGCATATCGGGATTGTCCTTGATCCATTGCTGCACGTCGGCGGAATGCGCTTTCGTCCATGCATCGACGTAGGCTGCGTGCGAAGGGTCGGCCTTCACCCAGCCTTGCGCCAGGGCGCCGTGGGCGTCCGCCCACTGGGCGACGACGTGCGGGCTGCCCTGGTACTGGTCGCGCTGGAACCAGGCCTCGATGTCGGGAGCGACCGGCTGTCCTGCTTTCGCGCCGCTACGATAGTTCACGATGGGGCCGAGGATGCCGGCCACGCGTGCGCGTAGCAGGTAGTTGGATGCGCCCCAGTTCGTCGCTCCCGACGCCGCGCCATTGTATGACGCCGCCGACGGTCGGGGGTGGAAGTACTCGTCCTTCGTGAACGGCTGCGCGATGAGCCTCGAGCCCACGATCGCGCCGTCCGGGCCGGCGACGAGGCTCCCGTTGGCCTGGTTCGGGAACAGCACTTGTCCGACCAGCCAGAGCGCGAGCGTGTAGACGCCGCAGATCAGGATCATGCTCGCAACGGTGAGCTTGATGCAGGTTGATAGGTGTCGGGACATGTTCCTCTCCTTCGTCGCGCCGGCTACGCCAGCAGGTGCAGGGCGACCAGAACGACGTCGATTGCTTTGATGCCCACGAACGGCACGATCACGCCGCCGAGGCCCCAGATCAGGAGATTCCGCCGCAGGAGCGCGTCGGCGCCGACGGGCCGGTACGAGACGCCCCTCAGCGCGATCGGGATCAGCAACGGGATGATGATGGCGTTGAAGATGACGGCCGACAGGATCGCGGACGTGGGTGAGTGCAGATGCATTACGTCGACGGCCTTCAGCCACGGCAGGGTGCCGGCGAAGAGCGCCGGGATGATCGCGAAGTACTTCGCGACGTCGTTCGCGATCGAGAACGTCGTGAGCGCGCCGCGGGTCATGAGGAGCTGCTTCCCGATCTCCACCACCTCGAGGACCTTCGTCGGGTCGCTGTCGAGGTCGACCATGTTGCCGGCCTCTTTGGCGGCCTGCGTGCCCGAGTTCATCGCGAGGCCGACGTCGGCCTGCGCCAGAGCCGGCGCGTCGTTGGTGCCGTCGCCCATCATCGCGACCAGCTTGCCTTCGGCCTGCTCCTTGCGGATGTAGGCGAGCTTGGCTTCCGGAGTGGACTGCGCGACGAAGTCGTCGACGCCGGCCTGCTGGGCGATCGTCGCCGCGGTGAGCGGATTGTCGCCCGTGATCATGACCGTCCGGAGACCCATCTTGCGCAATCGCTCGAAGCGCTCGCGGATGCCGGCCTTGAGGATGTCCTCGAGCACGACGACACCCGCGATCTGAGCGCCGTCCGTCACCACCAGGGGAGTAGCCCCCTTCGCGGCGTGCTCGTCGACGATCGCCTTGATCGTGTCCGGGACGCGTCCACCTTGCGACTGCGCGAACCGCACGACGGCGTCGGCCGCGCCTTTTCTCACCTGCCGCCCACCCGGCAGATCGACGCCGCTCATCCGCGTCTCGGCGCTGAACGCGACGAACTCCGCCCCACTGACTTCGGTCGCCGCGGCGCCGCTCTCCTGCGCGAGCTTCACGATGGACTTGCCCTCGGGCGTCTGATCGGCCAGCGATGCCAGCGCCGCGAGCTGCGCGAGATCGCGCTCGGATCGCCCGCCGACGGGTACGAACTTCGTCGCGCGCCGATTGCCGATGGTGATGGTTCCCGTCTTGTCGAGCAGGACGGTATCGACGTCCCCGGCGGTCTCCACGGCCTTGCCGCTCTTGGCGATGATGTTGGCCTGCAGCGCGCGATCCATGCCTGCGATGCCGATCGCCGCCAGGAGGGCGCCGATCGTCGTGGGTATCAGGCAGACGAGCAGTGCCACCAGGGTGGGCACGTCGGTGCCGAGGCTCTTCAACGGTGCGCTCAGGCCGAGGTAGCCGGCCATGTACTGCTCCGCATTCCAGGCCATGGGCCACAGCGGTACGACGACGATGAGGAAGATGAGCGTGAATGCCGACAGCACCAGCGACAACGCGATCTCGTTGGGTGTGCGCTGCCGGATCGCGCCTTCCACCAGCCCGATCATGCGATCGAGAAACGACTCTCCCGCTGCCGCCGTGACGCGGACGACGATGCGATCCGAGAGCACCAACGTGCCACCGGTCACCCCTGAACGGTCGCCGCCGGCCTCTCGGATCACGGGGGCCGACTCGCCGGTGATCGCGGACTCGTCGACCGACGCGACGCCCTCGACGATCTCTCCATCGCCCGGGATGGTCTGGCCCGCTTCGACGACGACGCGGTCGCCCGGCTTCAAGGCCCGCGACGACACTTCCTCGATCGAGCCGTCGGAGCGCAACTGATAGGCCGGTGTGTCTCGCCGCGTGCGGCGCAGCGAATCCGCTTGAGCCTTGCCGCGCGCCTCGGCGAGCGACGTCGCGAAGTTGGCGAACAGCACGGTCAAGAACAGCCAGAAGTCGAGCGCGATGAAATAGGTGACCGGCACCTGACTGGAGGACCCGGCAACGAGCGCCTGGATGACGAAGAGCAGGGTCAGGAACGCGCCTATCTCGACGACGAACATCACCGGGTTGGTCCATTGGATGTCCGGCCGCAACATGATGAACGATTGCTTGAAAGCGGCCCGCACGAGCTCTGGCGCGAGCAGATCCTGACGCCGCGTGCGGCGTCCGGGGCGCGGTACGTTGGCTCCGGTCTCGGCGCCGCCGCTCGCGACTGGCTGCTTCAATGGAATGGCCATGGACGTCTACCTCCTGTCGAGAAACGAATCCGCCACTGCGTCACTCAGCCGCCGAATGGCATGGGTCCGAAGTGCTCGGCGATCGGGCCGAGCGCCAGGACTGGAAGGAACAGCAATGCACCGATCACCACGATCGTTCCCAGGAGCAGTCCGGCGAACGTGACGGTATCCGTGCGCATCGTGCCGCTCGTGAATGGCGTGCGCTTCTTCCGTGACAAGCTCGCTGCCATCGCGATCGGCGCGATGATCGGCACGAACCGCCCGAAGAGCATCACCACGGCGCAGGCGACGTCCCACGGCTGGCTCGTCGGTGCGGGCGTCGACGGGTTGTCCTCCGGCTTGTTGAAGCCCCACGTATCGCCGAGGCCCTCGAAACCGGAGCCGTTGTTCGCGGAGGCCGAGGTGAACTCGTAGACCACCTCGGAGAAGCCGTGCGCCGCCGGGTTGTTCTCGGCCTTCAGTCCCCAGCTCGTCGCGAGGAAGACGCCTGCCGGAATCAGGACCAGCAGGGGGTGGACGAGCAACGCGACCGACGCGAGCTTCATCTCGCGACCCTCGACCTTCTTGCCGAGGTACTCGGGCGTCCGTCCCACCATGAGGCCGGCGAGGAAGACGCCGACGATCAGGAAGATCAGCAGGTTGATGAGCCCGACGCCGACGCCGCCCCAGATGCAGTTCAGCATCATGCCGATGAAGGGCGAGAGACCGGCGAGCGGATTCAGGCTGTCGTGCATCGCGTCGACGGAACCGTTCGACGTGTTGGTCGTGAGCGCCGCCCACGTCGGCCCCGCCGAGGTTCCGAAGCGCAGCTCTTTACCCTCGAGATTGCCGAGCGATTGATCGACCGGCAGGCCGGCGACGGCCGGGACGTTCACGTCGCGACTCCCTCCGGGGGCGGTGGCATCCGGGATCTGATAGCTGTGCGCCGCGTGCGCCGTCAGCCCGGGATTCGGCTGCGTACTGTCCCAGTACACTGCCCAGACGATCGTCCCCACCGACATCACCAGCATGACGGCGAAGATCGCGGCCGCATGGCGATACCGCTTCAACATCGCGCCGAACATGATCAGCTGCGCCACGGGAAGCAGGAAGATGCCGAGACATTCGAGAAGATTGGTCCAGTGATTCGGATTCTCGAAGGGATGAGCGCTGTTGATCGCGAAATAGCCGCCGCCGTTGGTGCCGAACTGCTTCGCCGCGACGATCGCGGCGACCGGGCCGCGCGCGATCAGCTGCGTGAGGATGGGATGGCCGTCCGGCATCGCGCCCATGGCGCCCGGCTCGAGGGTCGTCACCGTGGCCGCGCCCTGGAAGGTCATCGGCATCCCGCCGGCGATCAACAGGACGCCGACGATGAAGCACAGCGGCACGAAGAAGTAGGCCGTGCCGCGCCACATGTCGAGATAGAAGTTGCCCATATGCTGATCGCCGCGGAGGCCACGCACGATCGCAAGCAATGCGGCGAGACCAATCACCGGGGAGAGCACCTGCTTCCAGCACACGAAAAAGAGCTGGGTGAAGTACGAGAAGTGAATCTCGCCCCCGTAGTGCTGCTGGTTCGTATTGGTCATGAAGGAGATGACGCTGTGCAGGATCGTGGTCGGCGACAGCATGCCCTTCTGGTCGGGGTTGAGCGGTAGATAGGGCTGCAGGCTCATGACGAGGAAGCCGACGACGAACGCCACCAGATTGAACAGCATGAAGGCTTTGCAGTACTCCTTCCAATCCAGCGGTCCGGTGTCGAACCGGCCCTCCACGCGCCGTAGCCACACGGGAGGGTGGTAATGCCCGTCGAAGATCCAGTTCATGTAGAGCCCGACCGGGACCGCGAGAGCGATCGTGACGGCCAGAAGCGAGAACGGTAGCAACCACATGCGAGTAATCCTCCTTAGCGCGCGGCGTCTGCCACGAGGCGTCCTAGAACCATTCGGGGCGGATCAACGCGACGAAGAGGTAGACGAGCAGAAAGAGCGAGACTGCGCCGGTGACGTAGATCATCGCAGCACCGTCAGATCTTGTCGCACGCGCCGATGAACGCGTAGCAGAGCCCCATGCCCGCGAGGCCGAGAAGGAACATTGCAGGCAGCCATATCCAGAGATTCATTTGTATTGCCCTCCAATTCAGTGCCGAAGGGGCACCAATCCGTTCCGAGATGCAGGAGAGCAAACGAGGTGCCATGCCGATTCGCTCGAAAATCGCTCTCTTTCCGAGCCCACTGGCCAAGGGGCGGGTTCTCGCCTTTGCGAACCGCAGGGATTGAAGTCGCACGGGTGGCAAACTGCAATGCGCCGCTTGAGCGCCCAGCGGTGATCCGGCAACCTTGCTAGAGGGAGGAGCTGGAGGTTTCGTTGCCGCCGATTGCCGGGAGGGTGAACCAGAACGTCGTCTTCCCGTCCGCAGTCGCTTCGATCCCGATGCGCCCGCCGTGGGCGTCGATGATCTCCTTCGCAAATGAGAGGCCGTGGACCGCGGTCGTGCCCTGCGGCTCCGCGAAGCGTTCGAAGATCGTCGAGCGCTGATCGAGCGGAATCGGTGTGCCTGAGTCCGTGATCTCGAAACGCGCTGTACCGTGCACGGGATGCACGCGCACGGTGACAGCGGAACCGGCGGGCGATCGGTGGATCGCCTTGGTGAGCAGGCTTGCGACGACGCTGCGCACACGTTCACGATCGACGGAGAGGTCGTGCAACCCGGTCGAAGGCTCCCAGTCGAGCTGCACGTATCGTTTGGCGGCGAGCGGACGTTGCGCGTCGATCACCGGCTCGACGAGCGTGCCCGCCGGCGTCGGTTGTCGATCGAGCTCGATCTGGGCGCCCTGGATACGCGCGAGGTGGAGGAGCTCGTCCACCGTCGCCTGGAGACGATCGCAGTCGTCGCGGCACGCATAGAGAAGATCCGCTTGCCGCTCGGTCAACGGACCGGCGGCTTGCTCGATGCACAGGTGGATGCCCATGTGTAGGGAGGCGAGGGGGGTGCAGAGCTCACGGGCAAGCGTGGCGACGAGGTCGCTGCGCAGCTCGTCCACCCGACGCAGGCGCGTCACGTCCTGCAGCGTCACCGTGGCCCCCGCGACGTCGCCTTCCTCGGCATACACGGGGGTTGCGCGCGGCAACAGGTAGCGCGATTCCTCGGCGCCGCGGACCGCGACGGCCTCGTCGAAGCCGCGCGGCGTGTAGGCGCCCTTGCCGGCGAGCACGTGGTCCCGCGCGATTTCCAAGGTCGCTCGCAGAGACGGCTCGAGCAGACGCAGCGGACCGCCCTCGGGCGCGCCTTCGATGGTGAGGCCGAGCAGCGTCTCCGCCGCTCGGTTCGCGTTCAGTACGCCCCCGTGCGCGTCGAACACGATCACCGGATCCGGCAGTCCGTCGATCGCCGCTTGCGACGCTTGCTGAGCGAGAAGCAGCTCGCCGAGCGAGCTCCGGCGGTACTGCTTCAACCGCGCGGCCATGCCGTTCACGTGCTCGGCGAGCTGTGCCAGCTCGTCCGTGCCCGCGAGGGTTATGCGCGCGTCGAAGTCGCCCTCGCCGATGCGCTGCACCGCGCGCGTGAGCAGGCCGAGCGGCTGGAGCAGGCGATTCGTGATCACGAGCGAGAGCAGGGTACCGCCGAGCAGCGCCACGACGGCGACCGCGCTCAGCAGCACGTTCAAGCGCTCTGCCGCCTCGCGCGCTTCCTCGCTCTTCCGCGTCATGGCGTCGTGATTCAGGACGAGCACCCGGTCCGCGGCGCCGCGGATCGCCGCGGCCGACGGCACGAGCTCCTCGAGGAAGATTTTCCGGGCGTCGGGCGATGGCGGAGACCCGGGACCGTTCACCGTGCGGTCGAACGATTGCTGATACCCGTCCCACAGCTCGCGCAGCTTGTGGGTCGCCTCCGCCTCGCCGATCTCGGTGATGTTCTGCTCCTGGACCCGCAGCTCCGTCTCGAAGCGGCGTCGCTCCGCCTGGGCGCCGTCGAGCTTTGCCGTGGGCCCCTGGAGCAGTAGGAGTGCGGCAGCTTCCTGCAGGTGCTCGAGCGCGTCCTTCATGCGCTCGGCGGCGAGGATGCTCCGGTAGTTGTCGGTCAGGATGCGGTTGCCGTGCTCCGCGAGCCGCGAGAGCGCGCGCGTCGCCACGAGCCCGAGGAGCACGACGGCGATCACCAGGGGCGTCTGCGCCAGCAGGAGCTTGGTGCGCGTGCTCACGCCGCTTCCTCGTCCTCGAGCGCGACGATGTGGAGATCGAAGTCGCATGCGTCGCGCACCATCCGGGTGACGAACGAGCCGCGCACGAGCTGCTGCCACCATGCCCGGTGCGACCGGCCGATCATGATGTGGCCGACCCCGTGGATCCGGGCGTAGTTGATGAGCGCCGCGACCGGGTCGTCGCTCTGCAGCCGCACGATCATGGCACCGAGCTCCTGGGCCTTCTGGATGTTCGCGAGCAGGTGGCGTTGGGCGTCGGCGGCGATCCGGTCCGGGGCCTCGCCCGGCGTCTCCACGTAGGCCACGTACCAATCCGTGTTGAGACGTCCCGCCATGCGTGAGCCGCGCCGCAGGAGCGTGCCCGCGCGCGGGGAGAAGGACGAGATGCAGACCATGAGCCGCCCGGTCGCGTAGTCGCTGCGCCGCACGTCCCCGGTCGCAAGCTGCGCCGGCGTGACGCGCTCGAGGCTCGCCGCGACCTCGCGCAGGGCCAGCTCGCGCAGCGCTCCCAGGTTCTCTTCCTTGAAGAAGTGGCCAAGCGCCCATTCGACCTTGTGGGCGCCGTAGATCTTGCCCGCGCGCAGGCGCTCCAGGAGATCCTCGGTCGCGAGATCGATGTTGACCACCTGATCGGCCTGCTTGAGGAAGCTGTCGGGGACGGTTTCGTGGATCGTGACCCCCGTCTCGCGCTCGACGACGTCCTTCAGGCTCTCCAGATGCTGGACGTTGAACGCGCAGATCACGTTGATCTTCTCGGCGAGGATGTCGAGGACGTCCTGGTAGCGCTTGCGGTTGCGCGATCCGGGCGCGTTCGTGTGGGCGACCTCGTCGATCACGACGACCTGTGGGTGGCGCGCGATGATGCCGTCCACGTCCGGCTCCTCGAGCGTGAGCCCGCGATACTCGATCTTTCGCCGTGGCACGTACTCGAGGCCCTCGACGAGCGCCGCCGTCTCGGCGCGGCCGTGCGTCTCGATCAGGCCGAGCACGACGTCGACGCCGCGCTTCTGCAGGGCGCGCGCCTCCTCAAGCATGCGGAACGTCTTGCCCACGCCGGCGGCGAAGCCGATGTAGACCTTCAGCCGCCCGCGCGCATCGCGCTTCAGGAGCTCGAGGAAATCCTCCGGTCTTGGCGACGACGCGAGCATGATCCGCGAGCGTTCTCATAGTGCAGCGCGCCGCGCCGCTCCAGAGGCGCCGTCACCATGCATCGCGATGCACGGGCGCGCGCGCCATCCTGCATTTCGCAATGCGACGACCATTCGACGGAGATACTTCCGCCGGAATTTCGCTGGCACGGATCATGCTGCCGCACGGGTGGGATTGGTGTTGCCCTTGATCCCCGGGAAAGCAGGTAGTGTCCGACGCCCCACACGCGGATGACGACGCGCCGGTACTGACGGACGCGTCGGGGGACGCGCATCGATCCGGCGCGGCCGCCAGCGACAGCGAGGCGGTGCACCGGACGACACTGCTCTCCGAAAGCACCAATGCGGCCATGCTGCGCGCACTCACGACGGCCCGCCATGCCGCGTCGTTCGAGATCCCGATCCTGCTCTTCGGCGAGAGCGGAACCGGCAAGAGCGCGCTGGCATTCTCGATCCACGACTGGAGCGCGCGGCGCGATCGTCCGTTCGTCGCGCTGTCGTGCAGGGGGCCGCGATTCCTGCGACGGGGGCCGAGCACCGCCGAGCCTGCCTCCGTCGCTCTCCACGACGAGGAGTCGCAGCTGCGCGTGCCCGAAGGAACCGTCTTCCTGGACGAGGTCGGCATGCTCTCGAGCGCACTGCAGGCGCGGCTCATCCGGTTCCTCGACGAGGACTGCGCCGGCATTCATGGTTGCGCGCCGGGCCGCGGCACGCGCGTGATCGCGTCCACGAGCCGCGACCTCGAGCAGGACGTACGCTGCGGACAATTCCGTCACGACGTGTTCTTCCGGTTGAATGTGGTGAGCATCTACGTGCCTCCGCTGCGCGAGCGCATCGAGGATCTCTCGCCGCTCGTCGACGACATCCTGGAGATGCTGTGCCGGCGGCATCGCCGGCCGCGCATGTGTCTCGCGCCCGACGTGACCCGCGCCTTCGCCGCATACAGCTGGCCGGGAAACGTCCGTGAGCTTGCGACCGTGCTCGAGCACGCGACCGTGCTCGCCTCCGGCGACACGATCGAGTTGGGCGACCTGCCGGATCGGGTGCTCGGGCGCCGCGTGGGAGCGCTCGGCGCATGATGCACGGCATCGATCGCGGGGACGCAGCCGACGCGGCCATGGATGTGCTGCGCTTCACGGCGCCGACGGGCGCCGCAGGTCGGCAGCAGCTTCGCGCCCTGCTGCGGACACACATGGCCCACGAGAGCGCCCGGACGCTTCGGCGGTTCCTCGTCCATCTGCTCGCAGGGCTGGGGGGAGTGCTGGTCGCGTGCCTGCTGCTTCCGGGGATCATCCCCGTCGAGCTCGAACGGCCGCTCGTCGGTATCTGGACCTGCTGCCTGCTCTCGGTGGGCGTCGCCGCGGGATTCGAGTGGCGCCTGGCCCGCGCAGCCAGACGCCTGCTGACCGAGGAGGACGGTAGATGACGGTCCCTCGCTCCCTCAACGTTCTCGTGATCGACGACGAGAAGAACATTCGCACCACGTTCTCGATGTTCCTGAAGCAGATGGGCTGTCGCGTGACGGCCGTCGACTCGGCGCAAGCCGCCCTGGCTGCCCTCGGGGCGCAGGCATTCGATCTCGCGTTCCTCGATCTGCGCCTCGGCGAGACGAACAGCCTCGATCTGCTCCCCAAGCTGCTCGTCGAACGGACCGGGTTGAAGGTCGTGATCGTCACCGCGTACGGCACGATCGACACGGCGGTCGAGGCGATGCGCCGCGGTGCGTCCGACTTCCTCTCGAAGCCGTTCGACCCGGAGGACATCCGTCGCGTGGTGGAGGATGCCATCCGCGCCGACGTGATGCAGCATCGTATGGCCGATCTGGAACGGCAGCTGCGCGACGCGGTGCCGGAGATCGATCTGGAAACCGAGTCCCCGAAGATGCGGGCCGTCCTCGACATGATCGCCCGCGCGGCGCCCTCGGCCGCGCCGGTTCTGTTGCGCGGAGAGAACGGCACCGGAAAGGGCGTCCTGGCCCGGTGGCTGCACGCGCAAAGCCTCCGGGCTGGCGGTCCATTCGTCGTCGTCAATTGCCCGACGCTCTCCGAGGAGCTGCTGACGAGCGAGCTGTTCGGGCACGTGAAGGGCGCGTTCACCGGTGCCGTGCGGGATCAGCCGGGCCGTGTGGAGGCCGCCGAGGGCGGAACGCTCTTCCTCGACGAGATCGGTGAGCTCTCGCCGGGCCTTCAAGCCATGCTGCTGCGATTCCTGCAGGAGAAGCAGTTCGAGCGCGTCGGCGAGAACCACACGCGCACCGCCGACGTGCGCATCGTCGCCGCCACGAACCGCGATCTCGAAGCCGACGTCCAGGCCGGACGGTTCCGCGAGGATCTGATGTATCGGCTCAACGTGCTCGAGATGCCGGTCCCTGCCTTGCGGGAGCGTCCTGAGGACCTGCTCAGACTGGCGCGGCACTTCGTCGCGTTCAGCGCGCGAACGGCACGGCGCCCGCCGCCGGAGCTGTCCCGTGCTGCGGAGGAGGTGTTGCTCGCCTATCGCTGGCCGGGCAACGTGCGCGAGCTCCGCAATGCGATCGAGCGCGCCGTAATCCTATGGCCGGCCCAGGTGATCGAGCCGGGGGCGTTCTCGGAGCGGATCGCGGCGCGACCGTCGTTGTCGGCCCGCCTCGGAGGGGACTTCACGGTCGAGCAGATCGAGCGCGAGCACATCCTCCGCGTCGTCTCGCGCATGCCGACGCTGGAAGAGGCCGCGCGGACTCTCGGCATCGAATCGTCGACGCTCTGGCGCAAACGCAAGCGATACGAGGAGGCGGGAGCTCCGGCCGACGGAACACGAGCCGTCCGCCTCGACGCGTCGGTCACGACCGTCACCGAGTAGCGCCCGCCGGGCGTTTTCATGCGTTTTGGCCGAACGAGCCTCTCCGGCCCTGCGGACTGCAACGCTCGTCGATGTCCCGGGCCCCCCAGGCCCGCGAAGGTACGAAGGTTTCGCGTCCGATCCGTGTGGTCCGTGCCTTGCACTGATTCGAGATCGAGTGACCATGCGAGGCCGATCATGTTCGTGATCCATCTGGCTGGTGCCGCGATCCTGGTGCTGTTCATCGCCACGCTGGGCAGCGCCGTTCGCGCCGCGTGCTTCGTCGCGTCGGCCCGGAACGTCCATTGGGCCCAGCACGTGACGCCGCGAGCGGTGCGAGCGAGTGGCTCGACGATCGGCCCCAGACACCGAACTTCCCCACCGCGCGATGCTGGGACGAAAGTGAGCAAGGTGCAGGCCGATCCGCGCCCCGTCCAGCCGCAAGTCTCGGGCGTCCGCACGATCGCGTTCGGCCCGAAGCGCGCCGCCCTGGGCGCGATCGCGCCCACGCTCCGGGTCTGCTCCGCACAGCGCCCGGCTGCCGTAGGCGGATTGCGGACCGAGGAACGCGAGTGAGCGCCGGTTCCGGAGCACTCGACGGCTCTCCCGCAACGCCATCCTCGGCGCAGGCGTCGGAGACCTGTCTCGACGCCGCGGCCGCGCGCGGCGACCTGGTCGAGGTCGTGCTGGTGCTGCGCGGGAGGCTGCGGCGACGGCGCGGTTGCGCGAAAGGGTTCTGGAGCCTGCGCCTCGAGGACGGGCACTGTCGCGTCTTCTCGCCCGAGACGGTGATCGCGGTGACGCCCCTCGCGCCGCGTAACGGGTCGGCCGCGCTGCGCACGCAATCACCGGCCGCGACGCGTTCGACGCCGCGTCTCGCCGTCGGCACCACATCCAACGGCTGAGCCGCGCCGCGGCTCGCCTTCTGGCGCACCCGGTGCGCCACCCGCATCGCGTTTGCGCCCTTCGTTGGGTCGCGCGCGTTCCGTCGCTCAATGCAATCCGCACAGTCGCGATGCATCGACAATAGTGCGATCTGCGATATGGCCATGTTCGATTATACTTGAATAACCTCCGTGTGCATAACCAATATGCATACACGCGCTCATCAAGCATTCACATGAAGAAGGTCGCGAGGCGGGCGACCGCGGACCCGCGGGCGTGACCTCGCAGAATCGGCACCTTGGCGCATCGGCCCGAACCATCGCTTCACGTTGGTACGCGACGTGCATGTAGACAGGAGCGAATGCATCGTCCCCGGAGGTGATCTCGTGGATCAAATGACCGATGCCGTCTACATCCTGGTGATCGTCGGATTCTTCGCGCTGACGGCCGGCTACGCCTATGCGTGCGGGAGGCTCTAGACGTGGAAAACGCGCTGGTGAGTACCGTCGCCGTGATGCTGATCGGCTATCTGTTCTGGACGCTGGTGCGTCCCGAGGATTTCTGACGTGACGTTGCCGTCGCTGCTTCCGGAGGAGCTCCGCACATGACAGCCGTG
>DASXLI010000104.1:0-92825 GCA_036496285.1 Binatia bacterium | reverse complement strand
CGGAGCGCGCATAAAGAGCGAGCAGTGTGTTTGTCGACGGCGCTGCTGAGGGTGGAAGGATTCAATCGGTCACGTGGGTGCGAGCGATCCTCGCGCGGAGCCAACCCGCGCCCCTCGTTGCCGACCGCGACGGACGCACCGCCCTACGGCCGCTCAGCTCCAGCTCCACTCCTTCGAAGACGCCCCATCCTCGTCGACGACCTCGTCGGTCAGCTCGATGGGCAGCGTCCCGCCGCAGAAGCGACAGACCTGCGCGGCCGCCTTGACGAGCTCCGCGCAGCGCGGGCACGAGCGGAGGTCGCTCGTGTCGGCGACGCCGGTGCGGGCGATGTTGGTCTGGTACTCCTCGATGATGTGCTTCAGCCGGTCCGCGTCGGCGTGCGGATGGCCGATGCTGCGGAGCGGGTCGACGCCCCCCGAGGAGTGGACGACGATCTCCGCCCACATCGCCCGCTTGGAGACCGTCACCGACGAGACCTGGCGGATGCCGATGCTCTCCTCGATCCGGCCGGTGAGCGACGGCTTGATGAGGGCGACGTGGCGGTCGGTCACCTCGAGCACCGTCGGGAAGAGCCGATTCCCCGCCGACCAGCGACTGGCGCGAAAACGATGCATCATCTCCTCCACCCCTCCGCGCCCATTGTATGCCAGGCGCGGCCCGGACTGCCAGGGATTCGGCGCGGCCGCTCAGGCCCGGGCGAAGCGGCGCTCGGTCGGCTGGGCCGCCCACCACAGGACAGCGGCGAACAGCAGGAAGCCCACCAGGGTGAGGCCCGCCTGCGCGGCCGGGGTGAGGTCGGGGAGCTGCGAGAAGCCGAAGATGTTGTTCGACCAGATCACCATCATGACCAGCAGGGTCACGAGCAGGCGGCGGTTCCGCGGGTCGTACCAGCGCCAGGCGAGGAGGCACCAGCCGAGCTCCACCAGGAAGAACGGCAACGGGTAGAGCGCCAGGTTCGTGCCGATCTCGAGATCGTGGGACGCCCCGAGACCGATGAGCGGCATGTCGGGGCGATGGCTCGCAACGTCGAGCACGAAATGCGAGAAGACGGCGAGGCCGACGGCGGCGCCGATCCGCGACGACCGCCACCAGCGGGCCGCGAGCCAGCCGAGCGCGGTGGCATAGAGCACCGAGACCAGCAAGGAATGCGAGTAGCCGATGTGGAGCTCCCAGTTGGCGAAGACCGGCGTGCCGTGCGGCACGGCGCGCTCGACACCGAGCATGCCGAACACGCCGAAGAGGAGGTCGCAGACGGCGGTGCCGAGCAGGAGCGCCAGCAGCGGCGCCTCGCGGACGCGCGACTTGAGGGCGAAGCCGGCGGCGAGATGACCGACGAACACGCGCGCTCCATACGCGTGGCGGGAGCCGCGCGTCAATGGGATGCCGGGGAGGACCCTTCATGAGCGACTTCGGCGTGGATCTGCGGCGCGAGGCGACGGGCGTCGCGACGCTCGTGCTTCGCAACCCGGGCAAGTTGAACGCGGTTCGCCTCGAGATGTGGCAGGCCTTCGCACCGCTCCTGACCGAGCTCGAGAACGATCCCGCGGTGCGCGTCGTGGTGCTGCGCGGCGACGGTGAGGAGGCCTTCGCGTCGGGCGCCGACATCTCGGAGTTCGGCAGCCATCGGAAGGACGCGGCCTCGGCGTCCGCCTACGAGCGCACGACCGCCGAGGCGTTCGAGGCGCTCACCTCCTTCGCGAAGCCGCTCGTCGCAATGATCCACGGCATCTGCATCGGTGGCGGCCTCGCGATTGCCGCGAGCGCCGACCTCCGCGTCGCCGCCGACGACGCCCGCTTCGCCATCCCCGCCGCCCGCCTCGGCCTCGGCTACCACGTGAAGGGCATCGAGCGCGTGGTGCGCCTGCTCGGCCCCTCGGCCGCCTCGGAGATCTTCTTCACCGCGCGACGCTACAGCGCGGCGGAGGCGCTCCGCGTGGGGCTCGTGAACCAGGTCGTGGCGAAAGCCGATCTCGAGCGCTACACCGCCGACTACGTCGGCGCGATCGCCGCCAACGCGCCACTCACGCTGCGCGCCGCCAAGCGCGCCATCGCCGCCGTGCAGACGGACGCGGCGGAGCGCGACCTCGCCGCGGTGAACCGGCTCATCGCGGCGTGCTTCGAGAGCGCGGACTACGCGGAGGGGGTGCGCGCATTCCTCGAGAAGCGCGCGCCGCGGTTCCGCGGCGTCTGAGAGCCGTGAGTGCGACGCCGGACGCTACTCAGCAGGCGCCGCAGACGCGGCACGTCGTGACGTCGCACGGCATCGTCTGGCGCTCCTCGTAGGCGCGCTCGCGCTCGACCCAGAGGAAGCGCTTGTGGAGCGCATGGTCGATGAAGTCCCACGGCAGGATCTCGTCGTAGGCATAGAGCCGGCGCACGTAGAAGTCGGGATCGACGCCACCTGCAGGGTCGCGCCGCCACGCACGGATGACGCTCCACCAGTCGCCGTCGGCAGCGTGTATCGCCGTGAGGAGCGACGCGACCCGCCGGTCGCCGCGTGACAGGAGCGTCGCCCAGTACGCCTCGCGCGGCGACTCGACGTCGCAGGTGACGTTCGGCAGCCGGCCGATCTCGCTCCGGAGGAACGCGATCTTCGTCTTCAGCGACCGCAGGTCCTCCATCGGCTCCCACTGGAGCGGCGTCCACGGCTTCGGCCCGAACGGGTTGATCGAGAGCGTCAGGCGCTGCACCCGACCGTCGCGCTGGAAGCGGGCGCGGATCTTCTTGGTGAGCGCGACGATCGCCGCCACGTCCTCGTGCGTCTCGGTCGGGAGGCCGATCATGAAGTAGAGCTTCATCGCCTGCACGCCGGCGCCGACGAGCCAGTCGGCGGCGCGCAGGATCTCGGGCTCGGTCAGGTTCTTGTTGATGACCCGGCGCATGCGCTCCGACCCGGCCTCCGGCGCGACCGTCACGCTCTGCGTCCGGCTCCGTCCGAGCGCCACCGCGAGCCGGCGGCTGATCACGTCGGCCTTGAGCGACGACGGCGACGGCCGCCCGCCGCGATCGGTCACCACCTCACACAGCTCGGCAATGCCGGGAAGGCTCGCCATCTCGGCGCCGACGAGGCCGATCGTCTCGCGCACGCCGAGCCCCTCCTCCACGGCCTCGCGCAGCACGCCGAGGCTGCGGTTGCGGATCGGCCGGTACATGTAGCCGGCAGCGCAGAAGCGGCAGCCCCATTCGCAGCCACGGCTCGCCTCGACCAGGTACATGCCGCCGAAGACGGCCTCGGGTGCCAGCACCTTCGACGCGGTGGTGAAGCGGTCGAGGTCGGCGACGAGGCGGCGCTTCACGACACCGGCGCCGGGGCCGCGATAGGTGACCGACTGGATGGTGCCGTCGTCGGCGTAGTCGATGGCGTAGCGGTCGGGGCGATACGCGCCCTCGACCTCGGCCGCCGCGTCGAGCACGCCGTCGCGGCCGCCGCCGGCGTCGCGCGCGGCGAGGTAGCGGGCGAGGAACTCCGGCACCATCTCCTCGCCCTCGCCGATCAGGAAGAGGTCGAAGAAGTCGGCGATCGGCTCGGGGTTGAGGAAGGTCGCGGGGCCGCCGGCCAGCAGCAGCGGGCCGCCGTGCCGCTCGTCGCGCCTGGGCGGGATGCCGGCGCCCGTCAGGACGTCGACGATGTTCAGGTAGTCCGTCTCGAACGACACCGAGAACGCGACCAGCTCGAAGTCGCGGAGCGGCCGCCCCGACTCGAGCGACACGACCGTCCGCTCCGGGTCGTCGCGATCGGGGAGGAAGGCGCGCTCGCAGCGCACCCGCGGATGGCGCGCCAGGATCTCGAACACCGCCTGGAACCCGAGGTTCGCCATCCCGACCGGGTAGGTGTTCGGATAGACGAGGCAAACCGCGAGATCGCCGCCGCCGCTCGGGCGGAACAGCATCTTTTCCTGGTCGAGACGGTGCTGGGCGCGGGCGCGCGGGTGTCGTCGCATCGGAAGGCGTCGCGCGGGGCGCGACCGGATGAGTATACGTCGCCGGCGGGCGGCCTCAAACGCGCCCTCAGCGCCCGAAGAGCGCCCCCCACCAGGTCGAGCCGGCGGGTGCCGCCGTCGACCGCACCGCGGGGACGCCGCCGGCGAGGAGCGCCCGCGCCCGCTCCGCATACGCGACCGTCTCCGCGTGCAGCTTGTGGACGTCGATTTTCGTCGGCAGCGCCCCGCAGCCACCGGCGCGCGCCCGCAGATCGAGCCCCTTCGCCCGCTGCACGTCCGCGAGCGTCGCGTAGTGCTCCTGGAAGACGAAGTCCGCGGTGGCCTGCGTCGGGCCCTCGAAGCAATCGGCGTCGCCGTCGTAGACGCTGCGGATCAGCATGAGCTGCGCCTTCGGGTTCTGCACGAGGCGGTTCCGGCGCAGCACGGTGCCGACGACGTCCTCCATTGCGATCCCCGCCTCCGCGTTGTCGAAGACCACGTCGTCGAGGGCCATGCCGTAGCTCGACTGGCTGCTCCAGCGCACGCCCTTCTGGTTCTCGTAGGCGACGTTGCCGCTCGTGACGCCGCCAGTCGACTGCGCCGCGAAGTACACGCCGGAGTTGTCGTTGCGGAAGAGCGTGTTGCCCGCGATCAGGATGTTCGTCGCGTCGTAGACGCGGATGCCCTGCCGCCCGCCGTACGAGACGTTGTCGAGCGCGATGCCGTCGCCGGACCCTTTGAAGAAATTGATGCCGGCGTCGCCGAAGTGCCGGAACGTGAAGCCGACGATGGTGACGAAGTGCTTGCCGAACATGCCGATGCCGGTTCCCCGGTGCATCAGCTCGATCTCGTGCGCACGCGGCTCGCGGTCGTCGCTCGTGTGCAGCAGGAGCTCGTGGTGCTCCTCGTCGTAGAGGTGCGAGCCGCGGAGACGGGTCACGACCTCCGTCTCGTCCAGCTTGTCGACCAGGTGCTCCAGGGTGTCGCGCGCGCGCCGGTAGCGGCGCTGCGAGCCGTCCATCTCGACGACGCCGAGCACGTGCTGCGGCAGGGTGGCGCGGTAGACGCCGGGCGGGCCGACCGGCACGAAGAGACCCGTGTCGACCGGGTCGGCGCCGGTGATCATCACGGTGCCCGGCGGGTCGCCGGTGTGCTCGCCGCTCGCGTCGGCGGCGAAGACGATGCGCGCCCCCGAGGTCCCGTCGGCGCCGACCGTCACCTGCTCGCGGTAGAGGCCCGGGCCGACGTACACGGTGTCGCCCGCCTTGAGGATGGTCGAGAGCCGCGCGAGCGTGCACCAGGCGGTGGCAGCGGAGCGCCCGTCGTGCGCGTCGTCGCCGACGGTCTGTCGCACGTAGTAGGTCGTCGCGCCGGCGCGTACGACGGTCGCCGCGAGGAGGAGCGCGACCGCCGCGCATCCCGCGAGCCGCGCGCGGCGCGGCGATGCGCAGCGGGCCGCGCATCGCCGGGAGTGCGCCATTCCGGCGCACCTCGCGTCACGAGCTTTTTCCTTGACAGGTGGCGCAAACATCACGAAGGTCTGCTCGCGTTTCGCGCAGCCGCGTCGCGACGGCGTGCTCTCACCCGCGGCGCTCACGAGAGGAGACCCACCATGTCCACTCCCTTCACGCATCGTCGCATGGCGATCATCGGCGCGCTCGTCGCGATCCTCGCCTTGGGCGCGACTGCGGCGCCGCCGGCGGGAGCAGTCTGCCAGCACGGCGTCAGTACCTTCAAGACCTGCGACAGCCCGAAGCGGAGCTGCGGCTCGAACGCCGACTGCACCGACGGCAACCCGTGCACCGACGACGTCTGCGACACGCAGGCGCTCAGCAACGTCACGGACTGCCTCCTCATCCTCACCCACGCCGACACCTGCGGCGACGTGACCCGCATCAACGAGTCGTTCGACGTCCAGGACCTCGGCGGCGACAACGTGCGGGTGCCGAACGTCGGCAACCTGCCGATCGACTCGATCAGCGGCAACGCCGTCTGCTGCGCCGGGCCGTCGCTGCCCTGCTTCGTCGCCCCCGCGAGCGCGGTCGGCACGATCTCCGCTGCGACCAGCGGCTGCGGCGCGCTGCCGCTGCCGGCCGCGGCCCAGGCCGGCTCGATCCAGTTCCGCCAGAACACCTACGTGATCCAGCCGAACGACCCGAACCCGCTGCCCGATCAGGGCACCTTCCGGGTGGCCGACCTCTGCAATGTGAGCCTCTCCGGCTGCTCCATGGGCGTGAACACGGTGCAGTTCACGGCCGCGACCGACGTCGTCGACGGCTGCACCTTCCCGTCCACCCAGGACAGCACGCCCTGCCCCGACAACGACGGTAACCTCTGCACGACGGCGGGCTGCGACGGCCAGGGCACCTGCGACCAGAGCCACATCGTCACCACCTGTCCCGGCGACGCCTGCGCCGGCCAGTGCGATCCGCAATCCGGCCTCTGCGTCCCGCCGCCCGACAGCACGCCCTGCCCCGACACCGACGGCAATGCCTGCACCGTCGCGGGCTGCGAGGCCGGGGTGTGCGATCAGCGTCACATCCTGCCCGACAGCACGCCCTGTCCCGACACGGGGAACGAGTGCGCGGCGGCGGGCTGCGACGGCGCGGGCAACTGCGACCAGAACCACGTGCCGGAGCAGGACTCGACGCCGTGCACCGACACCGACAACATCGCGTGCACGACCGCCGGCTGCGACGGCGCCGGCAACTGCGATCAGAGCCACATCGACATCTGTGTGCCGCCCATCCCGCACTACCAGTGCTACGAGATGCCGCGCGAGCCCTTCGTCGAGGTGCAGGGCGTGAGCGCCGTCGATCGCTTGGGCGCGAGCCAGCTCACGATCGTCCGGCCGAAGCGCCTCTGCAACCCCGCCAACAAGAACGGCGAGGATCCGTCGGCGCTGACCAACCCGAACCACTTCACCGGTTACATCATCAAGCAGACGCCGCACTTCGTGCCGGTGTCGGGCGTCCAGATCACGACGCAGCTCGGCCAGGTGACGGCGAAGCTCACCAAACCCGACACGATCCTCGTGCCGTCGGCCAAGGATCTCACCGGCCCGCCCGCCCCGCTCGCCAACCCGGCGGTCGATCACCTGATGTGCTACAAGGTGGCGAAGGCGAAGCAGCGCGCCACCGGTATCGCCGTCGACGACCAGTTCGGCCACATCGTCCTCGACGTGAAGAAGCCGTTCCGGCTGTGCATCCCGGTCAACAAGAACGGCGAGGGCATCCTCGATCCGACCCAGAACCTGCTGTGCTACAAGATCCGCCAGACCTCGTCGCCGTTCTTCCGCGGCCTGAGCCCGATCTTCATCAACAACCAGTTCGAGGCGAGCCAGATCTCCGTCGACCACCTGCGCGAGCTGTGCCTCCCCGCGCAGGTCGTCGTGCCCTGAGCGACACGCGTGAAGCGCCGCGCGGGAGCCGTCAACGGCGGCCCCGCGCGGCGTCCGCCGCCCTTCTCCTCCTCACCGTCTCGTGCGGGCCGACCGTCGGCGGCCTGCTGAACCGGGTGCACCCGAGCGGCGCCGTGCCGGTCTCGGCGCGCGCCGCCGCCCTGCACCGCGCCGCGACGGTCGTCGACCTGCACTCGGACGCGCTCCTCTGGAGCCGCAACCTGGCGCGCCGCGCCCGGAGCGGCCACGTCGACCTGCCGCGTCTGCGCGAGGGCGGCGCCACGCTCGAGGTCTTCTCGATCGTCACGCGCTTCCCGGTCGTCGCCAGCATCAACACGACCAGTCCCTGGTGGCCGGACGCGGTCACCCTGCTCGCCGTGTCGAGCCTCTGGCCGCCGCGCACCTGGACGAGCCTCGAGGCGCGCGTCCTGCAGCAGGCCGCGGCCCTCGACCGCCTCGCGCGCGGGTCCGAGGGCCGCTTCATCGAGGTTCGCACGCGCGCCGACCTCGACCGGCTTCTGGCGGCCCACGCTGTCGACCCGCGCGTGGTGGGCGGCCTCGTCGACATCGAGGGCGCGCACGCGCTCGGCGACGACCTCGGCGCGCTCGATCGTGTCGCGGCCGCGGGGATCCGCATGATCGGCCTCGCGCACTTCTACGACAACGCCTTCGCGGGCTCGGCGCACGGCGTCGCCAAGGGCGGCCTCACGAAGCTCGGCCGCACACTCGTCCGCGAGATGGAGCGGCGCGGGATCGTCGTCGACCTGGCGCACTCCTCGCCCGCGACGATCGCCGACGTCCTCGCGATGGCGACGCGGCCGCTCGTCGTCTCGCACACCGGCGTCCGCGGCGTCTGCGACAACCAGCGCAACCTCTCCGACGAGCAGCTGCGCGGCGTCGCCCGCCTCGACGGCGTCGTCGGCATCGGCTTCTGGGAGACCGCCGCCTGCGGCGTCGCGCCCGCCGACGTCGCGCGCGCCATCAAGTACACGGTGGATCTCATCGGCGACGAGCACGTCGGCCTCGGCTCCGACTTCGACGGCGCGGTCACGACCGGCTTCGACGCGGCGGGACTGCCGATGCTCACGCAGGCGATGCTCGACGCGGGCGTCCCCGAGACGTCGATCCCGAAGATCCTCGGCGGCAACGCCATCCGCGTTCTCCGCGCGGTGCTGCCCGTGTCGTGAGCGCGGCGACCGTTCCCACGACGGTCGCGTTGCGACGGGTTGCCATGCGACGGGAAGCGCGGGTCGGCTCCGCGCGAGGATCGCTCGCACCCGCGTCACCGTTTGAATCCGTCCACCCTCAGCAACGCCGTCGACAAACACACTGCTCGCTCTTTATGCGCGCTCCGCCGACCCGCGCCTCCCGTCGCTGGGCAAACGCCCGCGCGCGATTGTCGGCGTCGGTCGCCCTGCGCCTTCGGCGCGGGCTCGATCGCGAAACGCTCGCGCTGGCTGATAGCCGACAGACGTTCGGCTCAGTCGTCGTGTCCGCTGGCGCGCGGCGAGATCGCGACGGACTGGGGCGTTCGAAGTGTGCGCCGGCGTCGCGTGGTGCAGTCGCGTGTTCGTCGCCTCAGGCGACGGGACGTGCGGGTTGGCGGAGCGCGCATAAAGAGCGAGCAGTGTGTTTGTCGACGGCGTTGCTGAGGATGGACCGATGCAATCGGTTACCTCGGCTGCGAGCGATCCTCGCGCGGAGCCAACTCGCGCGCCCCGTCGCCGACCGCGCCGAACCCCGCGCTCTACGGCACGTCTGCGCCGGCACCGCGCTGAACGCAAACGGGGCGCCTCGGAAGATCCGAGGCGCCCCGTTTCGCGGAATTGTCGAACGTCTCAGTCGGCCTGCTTGCGCAGGAACGTCGGGATGTCGAGGCTGTCGTCCTCGTCCGGCACGGTCAGGTCGATCGGCTCGGTGCGCTCGCCGTTGTTGGATTGGCGCCGCCACATCGTGCCCTCGATGTCGTCGATGACGCCGACGCGCACGACCCGGCGCTGCGCGGCGTTGGCCGCCGCCTCGCGCACCGACTCGCGCACGGTCTCGCGCTCGCGCGTGTAGGCAACGCGCGGCGCGCCCGCCGCGGACGCCGACGCGCTGCTCGACGGCCGCTTCTCGTCCTCGCGCGCCTCGCCGAAGCCCGTCGCGATGACGGTGATGCGGATCTGATCCGCCATCCCCTCGTCGATCACGGCGCCGAAGATGATGTTGGCCTCGTCGTCGGCCTCTTCCTGGATGAGCGTCGCCGCCTCGTTGACCTCGTGCAGGCCGAGGTCGGGGCCGCCGGTGATGTTGATCAGCACCCCGCGTGCGCCCTGGATCGAGACGTCCTCGAGCAGCGGGCTCGAGATCGCCTTCTGCGCCGCCTCGACGGCGCGGTTCTCGCCGCTCGCGCTCGCCGCGCCCATGAGCGCCATGCCCATCTCGGACATGATCGTGCGCACGTCGTTGAAGTCGAGGTTGATGAGGCCGTGCACGGTGATCAGATCCGAGATCCCGCGCACCGCCTGCAGCAGGACGTCGTCGGCCTTCTTGAAGGTCTCGAGGATCGACGTGTTGCGGCCCGCGACGGCGAGAAGGCGCTGGTTCGGGATGGCAATGAGCGTGTCGACGCTCGCCTTGAGCTCGCGCATGCCCTCGTCCGCCTGCTTGCCGCGCTTCTTGCCCTCGAAGAGGAAGGGCTTGGTCACGACGCCGACGGTGAGCGCGCCCATCTCCTTCGCGACGCGCGCGAAGACCGGCGCGGCGCCCGTGCCCGTGCCGCCGCCCATGCCGGCCGTGATGAAGACCATGTCGGCGCCGGTCAGGCTCTCCTTGATGCGCTCGAGGTCTTCGGCCGCGGCCTTGCGTCCCATCTCGGGATTGCCGCCGGCACCGAGGCCCTTCGTGACCTCCTGGCCGATCTGCAGCTTGATCGACGCGAGGTTCGCGTTGAGCGCCTGCGCATCGGTGTTGGCGCTGATGAAATCGACGCCGTGCAGCCCGGCCGCGATCATGGTGTTGACCGCGTTGCCGCCGCCTCCACCGACCCCGACGACCTTGATGCGTGCGTTCAAGTGGTTGTCATCGGAAAGTTCGCTCATCGCCCCTCCTCCTTCAACATGCATCGTCGGCGTGGTCTCGCTCTTGGGTGAGCGGCCACCCTGACTGCTCCCAGCCCCGCGTCCGTGCCGCCTCCTCATCCCGCACCTCCTGTAGCCCAAATCCTCATGGCTGTCACGTATTTTCCCGCGATCGGAAACGCTCTTTCAAAAAAACTCGCGCAGCCAATCGGTCATGCGACCGCGGACCCTGCCGATGAGTCCCTGGTCGCGTGTCAGCGTCACCCGTCCGAGCCCGCCGCCGATGGCGCCGGCGATGATGAGGCCGATCGACGCGGCGTGCGCCGGGGTCGCGACGAGATCGGCGAGCGACATCACGTGCTGCGGCACACCGATCCGCACCGGCAGGCGCAGGACCTGCTCCGCGACCTCGCCGACGCTGTCGAGGAGCGCGGTCCCGCCCGTCAGCACGACGCCGGAGGCCAGGCTGCCCTCGAGTCCGGAGCGGATGATCTCCCGGCTGACCAGGGTGAAGATCTCCTCGACCCGCGGCTCGATGATCTCGCAGAGGATGTGGCGCGACAGCACCCGCGGCTCGCGGTCGGCGACGCTCGGCACCTCGATCGAGGTGTGGGCCGGCACCTTGCTGGCGCGGGCGCAGCCGAAGCGCTGCTTGATCTTCTCGGCCTCGACCGTCGGGGTGCGGAGCCCCGCGGCGATGTCGTTGGTCAGGTGGGCGCCGCCGAGCGGCAGGACCGCCGTGTGCCGGACGGCGCCGCCATGGAAGAGCATGACGTCGGTCGTACCGCAGCCGACGTCGACCATCGCGACGCCGAGGTCCTTCTCCTCCGGGGTCAGGACGGCGTCGGCGGCGGCGAGCGGCTCGAGGACGATGTCGGCGACGGTCAGGCCCGCCTTGCGGCAGCACTTGAGGACGTTCTGCGACGCCGAGGCCTGGGCCGTCACGATGTGGACCTTGGCCTCGAGCCGGACCCCGGCCATGCCGAGGGGCTCGCGGATGCCCTCCTGGTCGTCGATGATGAACTCCTGCGGCAGCACGTGCAGGACCTCGCGGTCGGCCGGCAGGGCGACTGCCCGGGCGGCGTCGAGGACCCGGTCGATGTCGGACGCCGAGACCTCGCCGTTCCGGACGGCGACGACGCCGTGGCTCGTGACCCCGCGGATGTGCGCCCCGGAGATGCTGGCGACCACGTTCCGCACCTCGCAGCCGGCCATCGCCTCGGCCTCCGCCACCGCCTTCTGGATGGCGGCGACCGTCGAGTCGAGGTGGACGATGACGCCCTTCCGCAAGCCGCGCGACGGCGCCGTGCCGAGGCCGATGACGTCGACCCCGTGGTCGCCGACGCTCCCGACGATGACGGTCGTCTTCGACGTCCCGAGGTCGAGGCCCGCGATCACCGTCCGCTTCGCCGTGCCCATCGCCATCACCATCCCCACCCCTCCAGCCGCTAGGCGCGCACGTGCTTCGTGCTCGCGCGATCGCTTCCACCGCCCTGCCGCAACCGGACCACCACCTGCGATTCCAGCGTGAGATCGACGCCCCGAAGCTGCGCCTCCCGCCCCGCGAAGCCGCTCAGCACCTCGCGGAGACGCGCGAGCTTCTCGGGAAACCGCCCCCAGCCGACCTCGAGCTCGATCTGCGGCTCGACCGGGAAGACGGTGATCCCACGCTCACGGTCGATATGCACCTCCGAGACACGGAATGGAAGCCCCGCGCGCCCCATGAGATCGATCAGCTTCACCGCCTGGCGGACGGCGTGGCGGGGATACGGCTGCTCGCCGTTCACGACCGCGGCCTCGATGCCGGTCACGAACGGCAGGTCGAGCGACTCGTCGCTCCCCACCCGGGCGAACACCGCGCCCCCGCGGTCGACGTAGTAGAGCTGGTCGATCATCACCACGGCGGCCGCCTCGCGCTCCGCGACCTCGATGGTCAGGCGGCGGGGCAGCTCGCGCACGACCCGGGCGCGGCGGATCCACGGATGCTCCTCGAGCCGGCGCTCGAGGGCACGCGGCTCGAGCGTCCAGATGCTCATCCCCGGACGGAGCCCGACCCACTGGAGCAGCGTCCCCTCGCGAACCCGCTTGGTCGGCGAGACCACGATCTCGCTGACCGCGAAGTACGGGTGCTCGAGGGCCCACCGCGTGATCGGCGTGCGCTCAGCGATCCCGGCCCCGAGCGCCACGGCCAGCATGGCGACCGTCGCCACCCCGCGCCGGCGCCGCCACAGGAAGCGCAGCGCGACGACGCGCGCCCGCGCCGCGCCCGCCCTCGTCCGCTTGACGGTGGCGCGCAGCCGGCGGAGCACGCGCGCGCGCCTCACCGCCGGGTCTCCCGCACCCGCAGCCGGGCGGCGTCGAGGATGCGCTCGCAGAGCGCCGGGTAGTCGAGCCCCGCCGCGGCCGCGATGCGCGGCAGGTAGGAGAGCGCCGTCATTCCCGGCAGGGTGTTGAGCTCGATGAGATAGGGCCTCGTGCCGTCGACGCGGAAATCGACCCGGCTATAGGCGTCGCAGCCGAGCACCGCGTGGGCGCGCTCGGCGAGCGCCAGCACCTTGCGCGTCGTCGCACGGTCGAGGCGCGCCGGCAGGTAGAAGTCCTCGCGGCCCGCCGTGTACTTGACCGCATACGTGTGGAAGGCGTCGCCTTTCGCCACCACCTCGAGCGCGCCGAGCGCGCGCCCGTCCACGACCCCGACCGTCACCTCGCGGCCGGGGACGTAGCGCTCGATCAGCACGTCGCCGCCGAAGCGCGCGGCCGTGCGCACGGCGCGCGCCAGGTCGCGCGCGCGGCGGACGATCGAGACGCCGACGCTCGAGCCCTCGCTCACTGGCTTCACCACCAGCGGCGGGCGCGACGGCAGCTTCGGCGGCGCGCCGTCCCCGCCGGCCCGCACGACGGTCCAGCGCGGCGTCGGCAGCCCGGCCGCGTGCCACAGCACCTTGGCGGTCGCCTTGTGCATGGCGATCGCGCTCGGCAGGACGCCGGCGCCCGTGTACGGGATGCCCATCACCTCGAGCAGGCCCTGCACGCAGCCGTCCTCGCCGTACTTGCCGTGGAGGGCGTTGAACGCGACGTCGGGATGCAGGCGGCGGAGGCGCGCGCCGAGGTCGCGGCCGACGCGGACCTTCGACACCCGGTAGCCGAGCCCGGTGAGGGCGGCCGCGACCTTGCGGCCGGACATGTCCGACACCTCGCGCTCGGCCGACAGGCCGCCGAGCAGCACCGCGACGTGCTTGCCGCGAAACCTCCCCTTCACCGCCGCCTCACCACGTTCCGCTGCTCCGTTTCCCCGCGCGCCGCGTCCCGGCGCGCGTCACCACTCGCCGACCAACCGCACCTCCGGCTCGAGCTCGACGCCGAGGCGCCGCTGCACGGCCCGCACCGCGAGATCCATGAGCCCCTTCACGTCGGCCGCGCGCGCCCGGCCGAGGTTGACGATGAAGTTGGCGTGGCGCTCGGAGAACGCCGCGTCGCCGAGGCGCGCACCCTTCAAGCCGGCGCCCTCGATGAGCCGCCCGGCATGGGCGCCGGCCGGGTTCTTGAAGATGGAGCCGGCGTTCGGCTGGCCCCTCGGCTGATGGCGGTCGCGCCGCGCCTTGGCGTCCGCGACCGCGGCCGCGAGCGCCGCAGCATCGCCACGCTCGAGGCGCAGTCGCACCGCCGTGATGATCACCCGCCCCGGCAGGGTCAGGCGGCGATAGGCGAAGCCGAGCTGCTCGCGCCCGAGCACGACCGCGTCGCCGTACTCGTCGATGGCCTCGAGCGCGACGACGACTCGTCCGATCTCACCACCGAACGCGCCCGCGTTCATCAGGAGCCCGCCGCCGATCGTGCCCGGGATGCCCTCGCCGAACGCGAGGCCCGCGAGGCCCGCCGTCACCGTCTGCATGACGAGCCGCTTGAACGGCACCGCCGCCCCGACCCGCAGCCTCCCGCCCACCTCGTCGAGCTCCCACTCGACGAAATCGAACGGCTTCCCGAGCTTCACGACGACGCCGCGCACGCCACGGTCGCTGACGAGCAGGTTGGTGCCGCCGCCGAGAAAGAAGACCGGAAGGCCGCCGGCGGCGCACACGCGCACCAGCGCGCCCAGCTCACCGGCGCTCGCCGCCTCGACGAAGAGGTCCGCCGGACCGCCGATACGGAAGCTGGTGTGCCGCGCGAGCGGCTCGTCGCGCCGCACCCGCACGCCCTCCGCCGTGAGCGCGGTGGCGGCATCGTCGAGGACGGCCGCGTCCGCCTCGCAGCCCGGGCGGTCGTCGCGTCTCCTGGCGGGCATCGTCACTGCAGCGCCTGCGGATGCTCGCGCGCCAGCCCCTGGAGGAGGTCGTCGCCGACCTTGTGGACGTCGCCGGCGCCGAGGGTCACGACCATGTCGCCGCCGCGCAGGTGCGGCAGGAGCGCCACGGCGATGTCGGCGCGCGCCGGCACGTACCGCACGTCGGCGTGGCCGCGCCGGCGGAGCGCGTCGTAGACGGCCTCGCCGCTCACGCCTTCGATCCGGTCCTCGCCCGCGGCGTAGATGTCGGTCAGCACCAGCATGTCGGCGTCGTCGAAGGCGCCGAGGAACTCGGCGAGGAGGTCGCGCGTCCGCGTGAAGCGGTGCGGCTGGAAGACCGCGATCAGGCGCCGGCCGAATCCCTCGCGCGCCGCACGCAGCGTCGCCTTGATCTCCTCCGGGTGATGGCCGTAGTCGTCGACGACGGTGACGCCGCCGACCTCGCCCTTCACCTCGAAGCGGCGGTGGATGCCCTCGAACGACGCCAGCGCCTGCGCCGTCGTCTCGAAGGCGATGCCGAGCTCGCACGCGACGGCGATCACCGCGAGCGCGTTCTGCGCGTTGTGCCGCCCGAGCATGCGCAGGCGCACCTCGCCGATCCAGCGGCCGCGCTCGAGCACGTCGAAGCGCGTGCCCTCGGCGTCGACCCGCGTGTGCACCGCCTGCAGATCGGCGTCGCTCGCCAGGCCGTAGGTCACGAAGCGCTTGCGGACGCGGGGCAGGAGCGCCCGCACCGCGACGCTGTCGATGCACAAGACCGCGAGGCCGTAGAACGGCACCCGGTTGATGAACTGGAGATAGGCCTCATGCACGCGCTCGATCGAGCCGTAGTGGTCGAGGTGCTCGGGGTCGATGTTGGTGACGACGGCGTGCGTCGGCGTGAGCAGCAGGAAGCTGCCGTCGCTCTCGTCGGCCTCGGCGACGAGGAAGCGCCCCTGGCCGAGCCGCGCGTTCGAGCCGAGGGCGTTCACCCTCCCGCCGATCACGAGCGTCGGGTCGAGCTCCGCCTGCGCCAGCACGTGGCCGAGGAGCGACGTCGTCGTGGTCTTGCCGTGCGTGCCGGCGACCGCGAGACCGGTCTTCATCCGCATCAGCTCGGCCAGCATCTCGGCACGCGGGATGACCGGGATCTTCAGCTCGCGCGCGCGCACGACCTCCGGGTTCGAGAACTTGACGGCCGACGAGATCACCACGACGTCGACGCTCGGCCCGACGCGGTCGGCGTGGTGGCCGAGCGCGATCTGCGCGCCGCGCTGCGTGAGGCGCTCCGTCACGTCGCTCGCCGCGAGGTCCGAGCCGCTCACGGTGAAGCCGAGGTTCAGCAGCACCTCGGCGATGCCGCTCATGCCGATGCCGCCGATCCCGACGAAGTGGATGTGCCGCTGCTTGCTGGTCAGCTCCATCGCATCTCCCGCATGCACGCCGCCCGGGAGCATAGACGAGAGCCGGGCCGAGCACGAATCCCCGCGCTCATGCGCCCCCGCCCCGGCGGGCCCGCACCAGATCCTCCACCGCGTCGAGCACGCGCTCGGCGGCGTCGGGCCGAGCGAGCGCCCGCATGCGCTCGGCCATGCCGGCGAGGACGCCGGGGCCGCGCAGCGCCCGCACCTCCGCCGCCAGGCGCTCCGGCGTCGCCTCGGCGTCGAGCACCATGCGCGCGGCGCCGGCGCGTACCAGGCTCTCGGCATTGGCGCGCTGGTGGTCGTCCGCGGCGTAGGGGTACGGCACGAGGATCGCCGGCTTGCCGAGCGCCTCGAGCTCGGCGATCGTCGTCGCGCCGGCGCGGCAGATGACCAGGTCGGCGGCGGCGTAGGCGGCGCCCATGTCGGCGATGAACGGCCGGACCTCCGCTTCCGCGCCGGCCGCTGCGTATGCCGCGCGCACCCGCTGCTCGGCCTCGGCGCCGGTCTGGTGCACCAGCCGCAGGCCCGGCACGTCTGCCAGCGCCGCCCGCAACCCGGGCCCGGCCGCGTTCAGGGTGCGGGCGCCGGCGCTGCCGCCGAAGACGAGGATGCCGAAGCCCGCGCGCGCCGCGCTCGCGGCGGCCGCCGCCCCGCCGGCCGCCCAGCGCACCGGATTGCCGGTCACGACGGTCTTCCCCGGCGCGAACGCCCCGGCGCTCTCGGGAAAGCTCACGCACACCCGGTCGGCGAGGCGCGCGAGAAGCCGGGTCGTGAGGCCGGGACGCGCGTTCTGCTCGAGGAGGACGATCGGGATGCCCGCCATGCGCCCCGCGACGACGGCGGGCGCCGACGCGTAGCCGCCGAGGCCGACGATCGCGTTCGGCGCGAAGCTCGCGCCGATCTCGCGGGCGCGGCCGATGCTGCGCGCGAGCGCCGCGAGCGCGCTCAGCCGGTCGCGCGGGCCCTGGCCGCGGAGCGGGGCGATCGGCAGCGTCTCGAGGGCGAAGCCGGTCTGTGGCACGACGCGCGCCTCGATGCCGCGCGCGCTGCCGACGAAGAGCACGGCCGCGCCGGCATCACGCCGGCGCAGTGCCTCCGCCACCGCGATGCCCGGAAAGAGATGCCCGCCCGTGCCGCCACCCGCGATCATGAGCCGCACCACCTCACCCGGATTCCCGCGACATCGCGAGCAGTACGCCGACGGACGTCAGCGCGCCGATCATCGCCGAGCCGCCGTAGCTCACGAACGGGAGCGCCAGGCCCTTGGTCGGCAGGAGCCCGAGCACGACGGCCATGTTGACCCCCGCCTGCGACACCAGGAGGACCGTCACCCCGAAGGCGACGAGCCGGCCGAAGGGCGTCGGGTGGCGGAGCGCGATGCGGAACCCGCGTACCGCGAGCACGGCGAAGAGCGCCACCACGAGGAGCGCGCCGATCAAACCGAGCTCCTCACCGATCACCGAGAAGATGAAGTCGGTGTGCGCCTCCGGCAGGTAGAACATCTTCTGCTTGCTTTCGCCGAGGCCGCTGCCGAGCGCGCCGCCCGAGCCGAACGCGAGGAACGACTGCACGAGCTGGAAGCCGGCGTCGCGCGGGTGCTGCCACGGGTCGAGGAACACCATCACGCGGCGCAGGCGGTACGGGCTGCTGTGGATGGCCCACGCCGCGAGCGGCAGCGCCGGCAGCACCGGCACGATCAGGTCGCGGAGGCGCACGCCGCCGGCGAACAGCATCGCGACCAGGAGCACGCTCAGCACGATCGACGTGCCGAAGTCGGGCTCGCGCAGGATCAGGCCGGCGAGCGCGCCGACGACGATCACGTGCGGCAGGATGCCGACGGTGAACGTCTCGATCTGCGCCCCCTTCCGCACGATCGAGCGCGCCAGGTAGAGCACGACCACGATCTTGGCGAGCTCGGACGGCTGGACGTTCACGGCGCCGAGGCCGATCCAGCGGCGCGCGCCGCCGCGCACGATGCCGAGCCCCGGCACCAGCACGGCCACGAGCAGCACCGCGACCACCGCGAGTGCCGGATAGGCGAGCAACTCGAGCGTGCGCGACGAGAGCCGCGACGCGAGCAGGCAGACGGTCAAGCCGATGCCGATCGACACCATGTGCTTGCGAAAGACGTGGTACGGATCGCCGAAGCGCTCGCCGGCGAAGAAGTAGCTCGTGTTGAACACCATCACGATGCCGAGACCGACCAGGAGCGCCGCGGTCAGCATCACCCAGCGGTCGGCGCCGTGCGCCGCGACGGTCACGGGCCGGCGCGCGCGCGGCGCCCAGCGCCGGGTCAGACGGTACGGGGTGGCGCCGAGCGACGGCGCCAGGGCGCGCGCCGTCATAGCGCCCGCACCAGCGCCTGGAACTGGGCGCCGCGATCGGCATAGTCGCGGAACATGTCGAAGCTGGCGCATGCCGGCGACAGCAGCACGGTGTCGCCCGGCCCGGCGAGCGCGGCGGCGCGGCGCACGGCTGCCGCGAGCGTGTCGACGACCTCGACGTCGGTCGCGCCGCCGAGCGTGCGCGACAGCATGTCGCGCGACGCGCCGAAGACGAGCGCGCGCTTCACCGCGCGGCGCACCGGCTCGACCAGCACGCCGTAGTCGCCGCCCTTGTCGATGCCGCCCGCGAGCAGGATCACGCTGCGCTCGAAGCCGGCGAGCGACATGACGACCGCGCCGGCGTTCGTGCCCTTCGAGTCGTCGATCCAGCGCACGCCGTCGCGCTCGCGCACCAGCTCCAGGCGGTGCGGCAGGCCGCGGAACGCGTCGAGCGCCTCCTGCACGGCCGCGGGGGCGACGCCGACGGCGCGCGCGGCGGCGATCGCCGCCATCATGTTCTCGCGGTTGTGCGCGCCGGTGAGATGCACGCGCCCGAGCGGATACATCTCCTCGCGGCCGTCGAGGCGCATGCGGATGGCGGCGGTGTCGGCGCGCAGCGCCGCGTGGTCGCCGCCGCCGAACCAGATGGTCGCGGCGCGCAGTTCGCCCGTATGGGCGCGAATCCACGGATCGCTGCCGTTCAGGATCGCGACGTCCTCCGCCGTCTGGCGCGCGAAGAGCCGCAGCTTGGTCGCGCCGTACGCGTCGACCCCGTCGTAGCGGTCGAGGTGGTCCTCGGTGACGTTGAGCAGCACGGCGACGCGCGGCTTCAGCGTCTCAACCCACTCGAGCTGGAAGCTCGACACCTCCGCGACCGCCATCGAGTAGCGGCCGCCGACCGCGCTCACGAGCGGGGTACCGAGGTTGCCGCCGACGAACGGCCGCTCGCCGCCCGCCCGCAGCATCTCGCCGATCAGGGTCGTCGTCGTGCTCTTGCCGTTCGTGCCGGTCACCGCGACGATCGGGATGGTGAGCGCGCGCGCCGCCACCTCGATCTCGGCGCGCACGGGAATGCCGCGCCGCACCGCCTCGCCGAGGAGCGGCCCCCCCACCGGCACGCCCGGGCTCGGCACCACGAGGCTCACCCCGTCGAGGTCGTCGACGCTCTCGCGGCCGCAGCGCAGCTCGAGCCGCGGGTCGGCGGGCGGCGCGCCGAGCTCGGCGAGCGGGCGCTTGTCCGTCACCCGCACCCGCCCCCCGGCGGCGAGTAGGTGGCGCGCCACCGCGACGCCCGTGCGGCCGTAGCCGATCACGAGGATCGTGCGGTCGCGGTACTCGTCGTCGGTGCCGTGCCTCGTCATCGCAGCTTGAGCGTGCTGAGCGCGAGAAGCGCGCAGATGATCGAGACGATCCAGAAGCGCACGATGATCAGCGGCTCCGGCCACCCCAGCAGCTCGTAGTGGTGGTGGATCGGCGCCATGCGGAAGATGCGCTTCCCGCCGGTCCATTTGAAGTAGGCCACCTGCGTGATCACCGAGAGCGCCTCGACGACGAACACCGCGCCGACGATCACCAGCACCAGCTCGTGCTTGGTGATCAGCGCGACCATCGCCAGCGCCGCGCCGAGCGGCAGCGAGCCGACGTCGCCCATGAACATCTGCGCCGGGTAGGCGTTGAACCAGAGGAAGCCGAGGCCGGCCGCGGCGAGCGCGCTGCAGAAGATCGTGAGCTCGGCGGCGCCGGGCACGAACGGAATCTGCAGATAGTCGGCGAGCTTCACGTTGCCGGTAACGAAGGCGAAGACCGTGTACGTCCCGGCGGCGATCATCACCGGACCGATCGCGAGGCCGTCGAGGCCATCGGTGAGGTTCACCGCGTTCGACGCGCCCACGAGCACCAGCGCCGCGAACGGCAGGTAGAAGAGACCGAGGTCGGCCTTGGCGTTCTTGAAGAACGGCAGCGCCACCGTCGGATGGAACTCGGGCACGACGAACAGCAGCGTCGCCCCGACCGCCGCGACGGCGCACTGTGCGAGGAACTTGTGGCGCGCCGCGAGGCCGGCCGAGCTGCCGTAGCGGAACTTGCGGTAGTCGTCGGCGAAGCCGATCGCGCCGAAGCCGAGCGTCACGAGCAGCAGGAGCCAGATGTAGGGGTTCGTGAGGTCCGCGAGCAGCAAGGTGGCGAGCACGAGCGAGAAGAGGATCAGCGTGCCGCCCATCGTCGGCGTCCCCGCCTTCACCTTGTGGCGCTCGGGGCCGTCGCTGCGGATCGGCTGGCCGATCTGGTTCTCGGTGAGCCGGCGGATCAGCAGCGGCCCGAGGAGGAACGAGATCGTGAGCGAGGTCAGCGCGGCGAGCAGGCTGCGGAACGTGGTGTAGCGGAAGACGTTGAAGACGGTGTGCGTCGTGTGCAGCGAGTAGAGGACATGGTAGAGCATGCTACTCCGCGGCCCCCAGGAGACGCACGACCTCCTCCATCCGCTGTCCGCGGCTGCCCTTCACCAGCACCCAGTCTCCCGGCCGGAGCATCGCCTGCAGCGCCTCGGCAATCGCGGCGTGCGTCGCCAGCGCCCGGACCGCCTTCGCGGCAAGGCCGCCCTCGAGCGCGCCGTCGGCGGTCGCGGCGGCGTGCTCGCCGAAGAGGTAGAGCGTGTCGACGCCGAGCTCGCCGGCGAGGCGGCCGACCTCGCGGTGCAGGGCGTCGGCGCCCGGCCCGAGCTCGAGCATGTCGCCGAGCACGGCGATGCGGCGCGCGGCCGGCGCCTCGCGCAGGCTGCGCAGCGCCGCCGCCATCGAGGCGGGGTTGGCGTTGTAGCTGTCGTCGACGACCGTGATCCCGCTCGGCAGCGGGCAGACGCGCATGCGGCTGCCGACCGGTAGGGCCGCGCCGAGCCCGGCGGCGATCGCTTCGAGGCCGATGCCGACGGCGTGCGCCGCGGCCGCGGCGGCAAGCGCATTCGCGACGTTGTGGCGGCCCGACACCCGGAGCTGCACCACGGTGCTGGCCCCGCCCGCGAGCAAGTGGAAGGACGCGGCGCCCTGCGCGTCGGTGCGCACGCCCTCGGCGCGGACGTCGCCGCCGTCGACCACGCTGAAGCGCACCACGCGGCCGCCGAACGCGGCGCCGAGCGCGGCGACGTGCGGGTCGTCGGCGTTGACGATCGCGATCGCGTCGGCGCGCATGCCGGCAAAGAGCTCCCCCTTGGCGCGCGCGACACCCTCGATCGAGCCGACGCCCTCGAGGTGCGCCTGCGCGACGTTGGTGATGACGCCGACGTCGGGATCGGCGATCTCGGTGAGGCGGCCGATCTCGCCGGGCGCGTTCATCCCCATCTCGACGACCGCGTGACGCTGCGCACCGGTGAGGCGCAGGAGCGTGAGCGGGACGCCGATCAGGTTGTTCAGGTTGACGCGCGTCTTCAGCACGCCGGCGGCGCCGCCCGCCGCCGCGAGGATCGCGGCCAGCATCTCCTTGGTCGTCGTCTTGCCGTTCGAGCCGGTGATCGCGAGCACGCAGGGATCGAGGCGCTGCCGGAGGTCGGACGCCAGGTCCTGCAGCGCCCGCAGGCCGTCCGGCACGGTGAGGATCGCGAGGTCGGGGAAGCGCTCGAGCTCCGGCGGGACGCGCTCGACGACGACGCCCGCCGCGCCGGCGCCCGCGGCCTCGGCCGCGAAGTGGTTCGCGTCGTAGCGCTCGCCGCGGAGCGCGACGAAGAGCGCGCCCGGTCCGATCGTGCGCGAGTCGGTGACGACACCGGTGAACGACGCGGCCGCGCCGCGGCGGTGCACCCCGGCACCCGTCGCCCGCACGACGTCGGCGAAGGCCCAGGGTGCGCGGCCACCCTCGGCGTCGTCCTGGGAGGTGGTCACGGGCGCCGCTCCGCGAGCGCGCGACGCGCCACGTCGCGGTCGTCGAACGGCAGCTTCACGGTGCCGACGATCTGATAGTCCTCGTGCCCCTTGCCCGCGATCACCACGCAGTCGCCCGGCCGCGCCGCGGCGAGCGCCGCGCCGATGGCGCGCGCCCGGTCGGGCTCGACGACGTAGCCGCGCGCCGCGCCGCCGAGCGCCGCGAGGCGCGGCAGCGCGGCCGATGCCAGGCCCGCCTCGGCGTCGGCGATGATCGCCAGCGGGTCCTCCGTCCGCGGGTTGTCGGAGGTGAGCACCGCGAGGTCGGCGCCCGCCGCCACCGCCTCCGCCATGAGCGGACGCTTGCCGCGGTCGCGGTCGCCGCCGCAGCCGAAAACGCAGAGGAGCCGCCCGCCGACCATCGTACGCAGCGAGCCGAGCACGCTCGCGAGCGCCTCGGGCTTGTGGGCGTAGTCGACGAGCACACTGAACGGCTGGCCGGTGCGCACCGGCTCGAGACGTCCCGGCACGCCGGCGAAGCCCTCGACACCGCGGGCGATCGCCTCCACGGACGCGCCGAGCGCGTGCGCCGTCGCGGCCGCCGCGAGGACGTTCTCGATGTGGCCGGCGCCGATCAGCGACGTGCGCACGGCGGCGCGCGCGCCGGGCAGCGCGAGCGTGAAGGTCGAGCCGTCGAGCGTCATCGTCACGTCCTCGGCCCGGACGTCGCCGCCCTCCCCGAAGGTGACCGCCGGGACACGCAGATCGCGCAGCAGCTCGCGCCCACGCGGGTCGCCCGTGTTGACGATCGCGATCCGCCGCGCCTTCGGGCTCGCCTCGAGCGCGCGGAAGAGGCGCGCCTTCGCCTGGAAGTAGTCCTCGACGTCGCGATGGAAGTCGAGATGATCGCGGCCGAGGTTGGTGAACACGGCCGCGTCCCACGCGATGCCATCGACCCGGTCCTGCACCAGCGCGTGCGACGACACCTCCATCGCGACGTGCGTGCCGCCGCGCCCGCGCATCGCCGCGAGGCGGGCGAAGAGCTCGGGCGCCGGCGGCGTCGTGAGCGGCGCCGCCACGGCGTCGCCGCCGAAGCGGTAACTGATCGTGCCGAGCACGCCGGGCCGGAGACCCGCCGCCTGCCAGATCGCCTCGAGCAGGTACGTGGTCGTCGTCTTGCCGTTCGTCCCGGTGACGCCGACCATCGTGAGGTCGCGTGTCGGATCGCCGTGCAGGCGCGCCGCGACGTGCGCCAGGAAGCGCGCGGGCTCGGCGGTCTCGACGCGGGCGATCGGAGCCGCGCCGGCGCCTGTCGCTTGGATCGCGCGCGCCAGGTCGGCGGTACCGGCGACCGCCGCGGCGCCGCGCGCGCACGCCTCGGCGACGTAGCGCGCGCCGTCGGTACGCGTCCCCGGCAGCGCGACGAAGAGGTCGCCCGCGGCGACGGTGCGCGAGTCGGCGCTGATCCCGCGGATCTCCGTGGCGGCGTCGCCCGTGAGCGTGGCACGCAGGGCGCCGAGGTCGCACAAGAGCTCGCCGAGCGTCGTGACGCCCGGCGGGGAAACGCGCGCGGCCGCGGTCATAGCGTCTCGCTCGCCGGAGCGAGGTTGAGCGTGAGCGCCTTGCCGGGCGCGGCGACCGCGCCCGGCGCGGGATTCTGGCTCGCGACGTAGCCGCTGCCGACGACCTGCACCGCCCAGCCGAGATCGCGCGCCCGCTCGAGCGCCGCGCGCATGCTGAGGCCGATGAAGGACGGCATGCCGTCCGGTGCGTTCGGCGGCAGCGCCGGCACCGGCACGTCGGCGCGCACTTCCTGCACGTCCGGCGGCATGTCCGGGGTGACGCCCAGGCGCTCGAGCGCGCCGGTCGCGACCTCCGAGAAGATCGGCGCCGCGACGATGCCGCCGTAAGTCGAGCTCTGCGGCTCGTCGAGCAGGGCGAGGATCACCAAGCGGGGCGCGTCCGCCGGCACGAAGCCGACGAAGGACGCGATGCGCGCCTTCGCCGAGTACCGTCCGGTGCCGGCCTCGATCTTCTGCGCCGTGCCGGTCTTGCCTGCCACCTTGAAGCCCGGCACGCGCGCCTTCGTGCCCGTGCCGCCGTCGTCGAGCACGCGCTCGAGCATCGTCGTCACGGTGGCGGCGGTCTCGGGCTTCATCACCCGGCGGACGACGCTCGGGTGGTGCTCCCATACGACGTCGCCGTCTTGGGTCGTCGCCCGCATGCCGACGTACGGCTTCATCAGGAGCCCGCCGTTGGCGATCGCGGCGAAGGCGCGCGCCATCTGCAGCGGCGTGACCGCGATGCCCTGGCCGAAGCTCGTCGTGATGAGCGCGATACGCGACCAGTCGCTGAGCGGCCGCAGGAGACCGCCGACCTCGCCGGGAAGGTCGAGTCCGGTCGGTCGGCCGAACTCCATGTCGGTGAGGAACGCGAAGTAGCGCTCGCGCCCGAGGCGCTCGCCGATCTTCGACGCGCCGATGTTGCTCGACACCTGCAGGATCTCCGCGACCGAGAGCCAGCCGTGGCTGCCGTGGTCGTGGATGACCCACTTGCCGACCGGATAGCGGCCGTTCTCGCAGAAGATCATCTCGTCGGGCCGCACCACGCCGTGCTCGATCGCCGACGCCATCAGCAGCGGCTTGAAGGTGGAGCCCGGCTCGTAGAAGTCGTTGACGGCGCGGTTGCGGCGGCGCGAGGTGATCGCGGTGCGGCGGCGGTTCGGGTCGAAGCTCGGCGCGTTGGCGAGCGCCAGCACCTCGCCGGTCGCGGGGTCGAGCACGATCACCGTGCCGGCCCGGGCGCGCGTGTCGGCCATGCCGTGCTCGAGCGCCCGCTCGGCGATGTCCTGGATGCCGAGGTCGAGCGTGAGCTGGACCGTCGCGCCCTCCATCTCCTGCGGCGCCTCGATGCCGTCGGTGAGGATCTCGCGGCCGCGCGCGTCGCGCTCGACCTCGAGCGTGCGCGGCTCGGCGCGCAGATCGCGGTCGTAGTAGCGCTCGATGCCCTCGAGCCCTTGCAGATCGATGCCGGCGAGGCCGACGACGTGGGCCGCGACGCCCTCGTGCGGGTAGAAGCGGCGCGCCTCCGTAACCTCGCCGATCGCGTCGAGTTTGAGCGCGTCGACGTCGTCGCGCTCGCGTGGGCTCGCGGCGCGCTTCAGCCAGACGAAGGGAGCGCCGCTCGCGAGCTTGCTCGCGATCTGCTGCGGGCCGAGGCCGAGCCCCGAGAGCGCCTCGCGCACGCGGCCGCGGTCGGTCACCCGCTTCGGGCGCAGGAAGATCGACGGCCGGTCGACGCTCGACGCGAGCGTCTCGCCGTGGCGATCGAGGATGGCGCCGCGATGCGCCGCGATCTGCACCTGCTCGCGCTGCTGCTGGCGCGCCATGCGCGCCAGGCTCGGGCTGTCGGTGAGCGTGAGCTGCACGATACGCACGGTGACGAGCAGCAGCAGCACGGCGATGCCGCCTGCGACGGCGATGATCCGCGTCTTCACGGAACGTTCACGATCTGGCCCGGCGCCGGCGGCCCCATGCCGAGCCGGGTGCGCGCGACGGTCTCCAGGCGCCGAGGCGAGGTGAGCGTCGCGACCTCGATGTGGAGCTCGCGCTGCTCCTGCTCGAGCCGGCGCTCGAGCTGGCGAGCCGACGAGATCTCGTAGCCGGTGTTCACGAGCTGCAGGCGGATCCACACGAGGCAGAGCGCGATCGCGAGGGCCACGACGGCGCCGAGGCCGACCTGCCGCCCGAGCCGGCGCTCGGCGGGCGTGATGCGCCGCCGCATCGCCGCGACGGCGCCACGCGACCCGTGCGCCGAGCGCGTGACGTGGCCGATCCAGCTCGGGGGCGCGCCGATCACGCTCATGCCGCGCTCTCGAGCGTCTCGAGCGCCCGCAGGCGCGCGCTGCGCGCGCGGCGGTTCGTCCGGATCTCGGCCTCGGACGGGGTCACGATCTTGCGCGTGAGGATGCGGACGCGCGCCCGCGCGCCGCACCCACATCGCGGCAGCGCCGGTGGGCAGCGGCACGAAGCGGCCCACGCCTGAAACGCCTGCTTCACCCGTCGATCCTCCAGCGAATGATACGCGATGATGACCAGACGCGCACGCGGACGCAGCCAGTCGAGCACGTGGCCGAGGAACGCCTCCAGGTGGTCGAGCTCCCCGTTGACGACGATGCGCAAAGCCTGGAATACGCGGGTCGCGGGGTGGAGGGACCCACGACGAGGCGCGACGCGGGAGACCAGGTCGGCAAGGGTGGCCGTGTCGGCGATCGGCGCCTTGGCGCGCTCGGCGACGATGGCGCGGGCGATCCGACGGGACGCCGGCTCCTCGCCGTAACGCCACAGCAGCTCGGCGATCGCGCGCTCGTCGAGCGTCGCCAGGAGATCCGCTGCCGACGGCCCCTCACCGGGTGTCATTCGCATGTCGAGCGGCCCCGCGGCCTGGAAGCTGAAGCCACGCGCCGGATCGTCGAGCTGGCGCGACGACAGGCCGAGATCGAGCAGCAGGCCGTCGACCGCGTCCCAGCCCACCGCGGCAAGCGCCTCGCCGATCTCGTCGAAGTTGGCGCGCTGCACCCGCAACCGCGTACCGAACGCCGCCAGGCGCGCGGTCGTCGCGGCCACCGTCACGGAATCGCGATCGACTCCCAGGACCTCGAGCGTCGGGTCCGCTTCGAGGAGCAACTGCGTGTGGCCGCCGTCACCGAGCGTGCCGTCCACGTAGCGCGCGCCGGGCCGGACACACAGGTAGGCCAGAGCCTCGCGCGGGAGAACCGGAACATGTCGCCGATCTTCGGACATCCCCCCATCCGACCCCCAAGCGGGGAACGGCCGACTCTGGATCGACACGTTGACTCGCTTTCATACAGGCAGGCGCGCCCGGTGACCCCCCGGTCCGCTACTCCGGGCGCGCCCCCATTCCACCGCCCCTCCGCCACCACCACGTCATCGAGCAAGCGCTTAGATCCCGAGCTCTTCGTACATCGCGGGATTCGCGATAGCCTCGGAATCGTGCTCGCCCTCAACCTTCATCCATCCGTCCGCATCCATGACCCGGAATCGCGACAGTACCCCGAGAAAGACCGCGTCCTTCTTGAGCCCGGCATGCTGGCGCAGCACGGGCGGCAAGAGGATGCGCCCGGCTGCGTCCAGCTCACAGCGATGTGCTCGCGCGAGGTACCCCATCTCAAACTTCGTCGCGGTCGCGTTGAAACGCGGCAGCGCGGCGAATTTATCGAGCAGCTTCTGCCACTCGGAATGAGGGTACAGATCGAGGCACCGTTGCCCGTACACCGTGTGGGGCGCAACCACCAACCTTGGATCGCCGAGAAGGACGTCCCGGAACTGCGCCGGGACACTGATGCGTCCTTTGGCGTCGAGGGTGTGATCAAACCGGCCGAAGAACATGTCGAGATCCCACCCAATGACGCCTTTAATCCCTGGTATCCCACTTCATCCCACCATCGCCCACGCGGGCTTGTAGTTGAACAACAAACAGAGAGTCAAGAAAAATCTCACATGCCCTGCAGATTTTTTTGTATGACTCTCTAAATTACTGAAAAGACTGGCCAGACCGGATCTGTAAGCCGGATCCTGTCCCTCCCTTGCGGGAGGCGACGGTCATTCCTCTAGGCCGTCCATTGCTGGACGGCTCAAGCGACCATACCCGAGGGTCTAAGGCGGGCCGCCGAACCCTCTTATTTGGTCTTGCTCCGGGTGGGGTTTGCCGAGCATCCCGGGTCTCCCCGGAATCTGGTGAGCTCTTACCTCACCGTTTCAACCTGACCGGCGCCGAAGCCCCGGCCGTCTTCTTTCTGTGGCACTTTCCCCGCCTCACGACGAGCGGCCGTTAGCCGCCACCCTGCCCTATGGAGTCCGGACTTTCCTCGTCTCCCGAAGAGACGCGACCGCCCGATCCGGTCTGGCGCCGGCTGCCGATAGCACCCCATCTGCTTCGTTGCTCGGTCGTTCGCTTGTGCGGCGTAGCTCCCGCTACGCCTCCGCGCTCACTCGCTCGCGCCTCGCATCTGGGGCACTCTCGGCAGCCGGCATTCTACCGTGACCGCTCTATCACGATCCGTCTTTCGTGACACTCGCTCTCCGGCCCTTCGGGCCGGTCGTCTCCCGACGGTCCGCACCGTCACGACACTGCACCACCATCGTTCGCTGCGGCTTAGAAGCATTTGATGCGGCCGAGCGAAGCGAAGGCCGCCACCGGGACGGTCAGCAAAGGTGGTCCGGCCGGCGGCTGAGCGTGCCCCAGATGCGAGGCGCGAGGAAGCGAACGCGGAGGCGTAGCGGGAGCTACGCCGCACAAGTGAGCGACCGAGCAACGAAGCAGATGGGGTGCGATCGGCCGCCGGCGACGCTAGGCGGAGACGGATGTCTCGCTGCGCGCGTACAGAATACGGTGGCAGTTCGGGCAGACGATGACGCGCTGATTCCGCTGGATCTCGTTGAAGAGTTGCGGCGCGACGCGCATGTGGCAGCCCTGGCAGCTGCCGCCGCGCACCTCGACCACCGCGAGCCCGCGGCGCTTGGTGAAGATCGTCTCGTAGCGCGTGCGGAGCGAGGGCTCGATGCCGCTCGCGAGCTGGTTGCGGTGATTGCGAGCGTCGTCGAGGCCGGCGCTGAGCGTCACGACCTCGGCGTCGACGCGGGACTGCTGCTCGGCGCGGCGCGCCTCGATGGCGTCGTAGGTGGCCTGGAGCTCGGTCTCGCGCGCGGTGACGCCGTCGAGGGCCTCGTAGACGACCAGCAGATCCTCCTCGACCTTCTGGTTGCTCTCCTTGCCGACCTCGATCTCGCGGCGGACCGCCGACGCCTCTTTCTCGTTGCGGATGCGATTCAGCCGCATCCGGCGGTCTTTCATCTTCGCTTCCTCGTCGTCGAGCGCGCCCTGCATCTCACGACGGCGGGTTTCCAGATCGGCGCGCTCGGCTTTGCACGCCTCGAGCAGCTTGCCCTGACCCTGCAGCTCGCTCTCGATGTCGGCGAGCCCTCGACGAAGCGCCTCGATGGCCTCGGTGCGCTCACGGAGCTGCTGGTCGACGACTTGCAGATTCACCAGCAGCTCGACTTGATTCTCCAAGCGGTCTCCTCGGTCTTCCAAAGTGGGCCCACCAGGACTCGAACCTGGGACCAACCGGTTATGAGCCGGTCGCTCTAACCAGCTGAGCTATAGGCCCGCCGACTGTCCAAGGCTGCGGACACCACACTGAAAACGGCACGCAACCTGAACTCCATACTAGACACGGGGCCGTCCGTCAAAACATCCCCACCGGGCGCGGCGCCCGTGGCGTCCCTCGCCGGGCGGCTCAATCGCCGTGGAAATCGCGCAGATGCTGGCGCCGCATCGGGTGGCGCAGCTTGCGGAGCGCCTTCGCCTCGATCTGGCGGACGCGCTCGCGCGTCACCGCGAAGGCGCTGCCGACCTCCTCCAGGGTGTGGTCGATGCCGCCGCCGATGCCGAAGCGCATCCGCAGGATCTGCTCCTCGCGGGGCGAGAGCGCCGAGAGGGCGCGCGCCGCCTGCTTGCGGAGGTGCGAATTGGCGACCGCGTCGGCTGGCGAGACGGCGCGCGGGTCGGCCACGAGGTCGCCGAGCTGGCTGTCGCCGTCGTCGCCGAGCGGGGTCTCGAGCGAGATCGGATCCTGCACGATGCGGGTGATGCGCTGCACCTTCTCGAGCGGCATGCCGAGGCGCTGCGCCAGCTCCTCCTCGCTCGGGTCGCGGCCCGTCTCCTGCACCATCACCCGCGCCGTACGCATGACCTTGTTGAGCGCCTCGACCATGTGCACCGGCACGCGGATCGTGCGCGCCTGGTCGGCGAGCGCGCGGCTCACGGCCTGGCGGATCCACCACGTCGCGTAGGTGGAGAAGCGGTAGCCGAGCCGGTAGTCGAACTTCTCGACCGCGCGCATGAGGCCGATGTTGCCTTCCTGGATGAGATCGAGGAGCGGCAGGCCGCGCTGCGAGTAGCGCTTGGCGAGGCTCACGACGAGACGGAGGTTGGCCTCGACGAGGCGGGTCTTGGCCTCCTCGGCGCGGCGCTCGCCATCGCGGACGGCGGCGACGACGCGCGCCAGCTCCTCCGCCGACACGCCGGCGCTGCGCTCGATGTCGCGCAGCTCGCGCATCGCGCGCGCGATCTCGGCGCCCACGGCCTCGGCCTCTGCAGCGGCGAGGCGGTGGCGGGTGAAGAAGCGCTGCGCCTCCTTCAGGCGGCCGCCGTCGAGCTTGCGGCCGCGGCGGTCGAGCTCGAGCAGGTGCGCCATGCGCGCGACGTCGATCGGGCGGCTTTCGAAGCGCTCCTCGCAACGCCGCAGCGTCGTCGCGCACCGGTCCGCGGCGACGGCCGCCGAGCGGATCGAGCCGACGATCGCGGCGAAGTGCCGGCGCGCCAGGCCGAGCGCGGCGACCGCCTCGACGCGACGCTGCTGCTCGCGCGCCGCGCGCGCCGGCGGCTGCGTCCGTCCGCTGGCCGTGAGCAGACGCCGCACCCGCGCGACGCCGGCGAGGAACTGCCGCGCCCGTTCCTTGGCGGCGGCGGCATCCTCGGTCTCGTCCTCCGGCTCACCGAGCACGGCGTCGATCGAGAGCTCGCCGCGCTCCAGGCGGTCGGCGAGGTCGCAGACGTAGCCGAGCGCCAGCGGCGACGCGAACGCCTCGCTCCGCACCTGCGTCGTTCCCTGCTCGACCTTCTGCGCCAGCGCCACCTCGCCCTCCCGCCCGAGGAGCGGGATGCGCACGATGTCGTAGAGATAGCGCCGGACCGGATCGGCGCTGGCGGGCAGCTCGTCGGCGGGACGCTCGGTCTCGTCCTCGACCGCGCCCGGCGCGTCCTGCGCGTCCGGTGCGTCTTGCACGTCTTGCGCCTCGACCGGATCGACCTCGACCTCCTCGACCACCACGAGCTCGGTGTCGGAGTCCTCCTGCTCAACGACGACGTTGATCGCCATCTCCCCGACCATCACGAGGATGCGCTGGATGTGCTCGCGCGACAGGAAGTCGGAGGGGAGATGGCGGGTCACGTCGTCGAGCGTGATGAAGCCCTTCGCCTTGCCGACGGCGATCAGCTCCTGCACGTCCTTCCGGCTCCGCAGCTCGAGCGGGGTCATGGCCGCGCTCCGCCGCGCTTCAGGTGCTCGAGCTCGCGCTGCGCCTCCACGACGGCAGCGACGTCCCCCTCGCCCTCGGCGGCGCGGATGCGCCGCACGAGCGCCTGCCGATCGTGCCGCGCGGCGCGCTCGCGCAGCGCCGCGACGCAATCGTCGACGAGTCTCATCATGGTCGAATCGGCCTCCGCATCCCCATGCTCCTCCGTCGTCTCTTCCCCGCCCACGAGCCGTGCCGCGACGCGCGCGGCGGTCGGCTCGTCGAGCCGCATCAAGAGCGTCGCGGCGTCGCCGCTGCCGCCCTGCCGCGCGCACGTGATCATCTCCTCCGCCAGCGCCCGCAGCTGCGGCTCGGCGAAGAGCGCGACCACCTCCGCGTCGGCGACGCGCGCGATCGCCGCCGGGCTCGCGAGCATGAGCTCGACGAGCAGGCCCTCGGGCCCGGGCGCCTTGGTCGCGGCCGGCGCGGCGGCCTTCGCCGCGGCCGGACGGCCGCCCTGCTTGCGCAGCATCTCCTCGCCGAGGCCGAGGCGCTCGGCGGCGGCGCGCGCCGTGATGTCGTACTCGAACGGATCGGTGATCTTGGCGAGCCAGCCCGACACCCGTTGCGCCACCATGGCGCGCTCCGCCGGCGAGCTCTCCGGCCCGACCACGCGATCGAGATAGAACTCGAAGAGCGGGATGGCGCGCCCGATGAGCGCGAGCGCCGCCTCCGCGCCTTCGCGGCGGACGAACGTGTCGGGATCGTCGCTGCCGGGAAGGAAGGCGGCCCGGCCCCAGAGCCCGGCCTCGAAGAAGATCGGCAGGCTCTTCTCCGCCGCCGCGCGCCCCGCGTTGTCGCCGTCGAAGAAGGCGACGACGTTCCGGGTGAAGCGCTTCACGACCTCGAGCTGGCCGAGGGTGAGCGCGGTGCCGAGCGAGGCGACGACGTGGCCGATCCTGCCCTGCGCCAGGGCCAGCACGTCGAAGTAGCCCTCGACCACGAGCACGCGGTCGGCGCGGCGGATGGCGTCGCGCGCCACGGCAAGCCCGTAGAGATGCGAGCCCTTCCTATAGAGGGGCGTCTCCGGCGAGTTCAGGTACTTCGGCAGGTCGCCCGTGGCGCTCGGCGTGCCCGGCACGCTGCGGCTGCCGAAGCCGACGACGCGGCCCGACGAGTCGGTGATCGGGAAGATGAGGCGCGCGCGAAAGAGGTCGTAGTGGCCGCCGCCCTCGCGCCGCTCGCGGATCAGGCCGAGCCGGACCGCCGACTCGAGCGACTGGCCGCCCTCGCGCAGCTTGCGCACCAGCGCGTCGGAGCGGGCGGGCGCGTAGCCGAGCAGGAAGCGATCGGCGATCTCGCGACCGATGCCGCGCTCCTCGAGGTAGTCGCGCGCCGGCGCGGCCTCGGCCGCGTCCCAGAGGTAGCGGTGGAAGAAGCGCGCCACCTGGTCGTTCAGGCGGAAGAGCGCCTCGCGCTGGCGCAGCGCCGGATCGTCCTCGCCGTGCTCCGGCAGCTCGACGCCGTACTGGCGCGCCAGCCGCTCGACGATCTCCGGGAACGGCGTGCCCTCGAGCCGCATCAGGAACGAGAAGACGTTGCCGCCTGCGCCGCAGCCGAAGCAGTGGTAGATGCCGCGGTCCTCGTTGACGGTGAAAGACGGCGTCTTCTCGGCGTGGAACGGGCAGAGGCCGACGTGGTTGCGGCCGACGCGCCGCAGGCCGACCTGCGCGCCGACGATCTCCACGATGTTGGCGCGCTCGCGGATGCGCGTGAGGATGTCCTCGGGAATCCGCCCGCGCACCGGCTAGCGCTCCCCGGCGCCGGCCGCCGGATGTCCGGCGGCGAGCGTGTCCATGTCGAGCCGCAGCGAGCGCTGCTGCGGCACGTGGTCGCTCTCGCGCAGATCGCCGGCGAGCCCGAGGAGCTGGGCGGCGATGCGCGATTGCTGGAGCTCGTCGGTGAGCGAGGGGATCGGAGCGTAGGCACGCACCAGGAGGAGCGCGATCATCGTCATGGCGGCGCCCTTGGCGACCCCGAAGACGGCGCCGGCGATCCGGTTGACCGGCGAGAGGAAGAGGATGCCGAGCAGGCGATGGACGATCGCGCCGATGAGGATGGCGAGGAAGTCGACGGCGAAGAAGACGGCGGCGAACGCGGCAATCGGGCGCAAGCGCTCCGGGATCGCCTCGGGCATGTAGACGGTGGCCGCCGCGTAGGACGCGGCCGCGACCGCGAGGCCGCCGATCAGACCGATGAAGCCGAAGAACTCACGCGAGAAACCCCGCCAGAAGCCGCGCACGGCGAAGAGCAAGAGGACGATGGCGAGGACCACGTCGATCCGATTCACACCCGCACGCCCCGTTCCCGTAGGTAAGCCGCCGCATCCGCCACCCCACCCGCACGTCCAACTGCGAAGACGCCCAAGATCCCGACTGCTGCTTGATGCAACGAGCCGGCGCGACCCTCGTCGCCGCCGGCTCGTCTTACTCCGATCACCCGCGCGTGTTCAACTCTTTCTCGCGCTGGAAGTTGCTTCGATTAGGCGCAACTCACGCGTGCTGCGTTCGACTCGCGCGCCTGAGGGCGCGCTTCTTCGCGGCGAGCGCTTTCTTCTTCTTCTTCACGCTCGGCTTCTCGTAGTGCTCTCGCTTGCGCAGCTCGGCGAGGATGCCGGCCTTCTCACATTGCTTCTTGAAGCGCCGGATGGCGCTCTCGATCGGTTCGTTGTCCTTGACCCTTACTCCGGCCATGCAATAGTTCACCCCCCTCCGGTGCAGATGGAGTGGCTTTCGTGCGTCACGAGGCAGACGGGAGTCACTGATTCGCCCCGCTGGCGCGGAACGGGGTCGTACTTTAGATACTTTCGGCATGGAGTCAAGAAAATCTGACGGCGCGCGCGCCTTCGTCGTCGCGCGACACGCGGGCGGCCCAGGCGCGGCGGGCACCGAGAGCTTCACGCTCGCCAACGGCATGCAGGTGATCGTGCGCGAGGATCACTTCGCACCGGTCGTCGCGCTGCAAGCGTGGGTGAAGGTCGGCGCCGCCGACGAGCACGACGTCGAAGCGGGCGTGGCGCACGTGCATGAGCACATGCTCTTCAAGGGCACCGCGCGGCGCGGCGTCGGGCAGATCGCCGCGGAGGTCGAGTCGTCGGGCGGCTTGATCAACGCGTTCACGACGTCCGACCACACCGTCTACCACCTCGTGCTCGCCGGCCGGTACTTCGCGACCGGCCTCGACATTCTCGCCGACGCGCTTCGCAACTCCACGTTCGACGCCGACGAGCTGGCGCGCGAGCTGAACGTCGTCATGGAGGAGTGGAAACGCTCGGAGGACATGCCGGTCTCGCGCGCCTACACCGAGCTCTTCCGCCTCGCATTCCAGAGCCATCCCTACGGCCGCCCGGTGATCGGCTGGCGGAAGACGATCGAGGCCCTCGACCGCCCGCGCGTGCTCGACTTCTTCCACCGCTGGTACCGCCCGAACAACGTCGTCCTGGTGGTCGTCGGCGACGTGAGCCTCGACGAGGTGCGCTCGCAGGTGAGCGCCGCCTTCACCGACTGGCAGCCGGCGGCGCTGCCGGCGCGCGAACGCACGGTCGAGCCGCCGCAGCTCGCGATGCACACCGCCACGGTCGACATGGCGGTGCAGGAGCACCACCTGCTGCTCGGCTTCCGCGTCCCCTCGGCGCACGATCCCGACGCGGTCGCGCTCGATCTCCTCGCCTACGTGCTGGCCGGCGGCGAGAGCACCCGCCTCGTGCACACGCTCGAGGCGCAGAAGGAGCTGGTGAACTCCGTCTCGGCGTTCGCCTACACGCCGCAGGACCCGGGCCTCTTCGTGCTGCTGGCGTCGCTCGAGCGCAAGAAGATCGCCGCCGCCACGCGCGAGATGCTGAGCGCGCTCGTCCGCCTGCGCACGGAGAAGGTCGGGCGCTCCGAGCTGACGCGCGCCCGCAGCAACCTCGAGAGCGAGTTCGTCTACCGCAAGGAGACGATGCAGGGACAGGCGCGCCTCCTCGGGTACTCGCAATGCGTCTTCGACAACCCCGACTACGAGACACGCTACCTGGCCGACCTCGCCGCGGTGACGCGCGAGGACGTCGAGCGCGTCGCGCACACCTACTTCCAGCCGCAGAACCTGGTCGCGGTGCTCGCCGGCCCCGACGCGGCGAAGCTCGTGCCGACGAAGGCCGCGCTCGCCGACGCGTGGTCGGCGCCGGCGGTCGCGCCGCTCGCGGACCGCGCGTCGCGCGGCGCCTCGGCGGCGCGCCCGCGCGCCAATCCGCGTCCCGGAATGCACGCGCGCACGCTCGAGAACGGCGTGCGCCTCATCGTGAAGGAGCACCACGCGGTGCCGCTCGTCGCGATCCGCGCGGCGACCCTCGGCGGCCTCCTGCTCGAGCGCCCGGATACCTGCGGCATCAATGGCTTCCTCGCCGGGCTCCTCACCCGCGGCAGCCGGCACCACTCGCGCGAGAGCCTCGGGCGCGCGGTCGAGTCGCTGGCGGGCGGGCTCGACGGCTTCGCCGGTCGGAACTCCTTCGGCCTGCGCGGCCAATTCATCGCGCGCCACGCCGAGGAGGGCACCGAGCTCTTCCTCGAGGTGCTGCGCTACCCGACGTTCCCGGCGGACGAGGTCGAGAAGCGCCGCCGCGAGCTGCTGGTCGCGATCGCCAACCGCGACGACGAGCCGGCGCAGCGCGCGGTCGAGCTCTTCTACTCGGCGCACTTCCCGCAGCACCCCTACGGCCTGCCGATGCTCGGCACCCGCGCGTCGGTGACGAGCTTCAACCGGACCGCGCTCGCCGCCTACTACCGCCGGCTGCTGGTGCCGAGCCGGCTGGTGGTCACCGCCGTCGGCGACCTCGACGCCGGCTGGATGCTCGATCGCCTCGAGGCGGCGCTCGGCGATCTGCCCGCGCCCCGGGCGCTGCCGCGCCCGCTGCCCGCGGCGCCGCCGTCGCGCATCCGGCGGCTCACCCGCCACCTCGACCGCCAGCAGACGCACTTCGTGCTCGGCATGCGCGGTGGCCGCATCACCGACTCCGACCGCGCCGTGCTGAAGGTGCTGGAGGCGGTGCTGTCGCGGCAAGGCGGACGGCTCTTCCTCGAGCTGCGCGACCGGCAGGGGCTCGCGTACAGCGTGAGCGCGTTCGCCTCCGAGGGTGTCGATCCCGGCGTCTTCGGCATCTACTTCGCGTGCGACCCGAGCGTCGTCGACCGCGCGGTCGCCGGCGTGCTGACCGAGCTGCGCAAGCTGCGCGACGAGCCGATCTCGGCGACCGAGCTCGAGCAGGCGCGCAAGTTCCTGCTCGGCAGCTACGAGATCTCGCTGCAGACCAACACCTCGCAGGGCGACGAGCTCACGTTCAACGAGCTCTACGGCCTCGGCATCGACGGCGGCGAGCGCTACCGTGAGTCGCTCGGCCAGGTGACGCCCGCCGCGGTGCAGGCGGCGGCGCGCGGCTACTTCAACCTGAACGCGTACACGCTGGCGATCGTCGGCCCGCGCGCGTCGGCGCCGCGGAGCCGCCGTCAGAGCTCGGCCAAGCGCTCGGGGTAGTCGCTGAAGAGCGCGTCGACGCCGGCACCGGCGAGCCGGCGCATCTCGGCGAGCTCGTTCACCGTCCACACCCAGACGCCGAGGTCGTGCGCGTGCGCCTCCGCGATGAGCTCCGGCGTCGTGCGGCGCACGCTCGGCACGATGCAGCGCGCGCCGAGCTCGCGCGCGAGCGCGATCGACCGGCTGACCGGCGCCCGGTCCCAGAGGATGCCGATCGCCGCGTCGGCCGATGCCGCGCGCACGTTCCGCACCGCGCCCTCGTGGAAGGAAGAGAAGATCACCCACGGCAGCGCGCCGCGCGTGCGCACGAGCGCGACGAGCGGCGCCTCGATCTCGCCGACGTCGCTTGCGCTCTTGATCTCGACGTTCAGGACGGCGCGGCCGTCGAGCTGCGTCAACACGTCCTCGAGGAGCGGGATGCGCTCGCCGCGGAAGGCCGCGCCCTTCCAGCCGCCGGCGTCGAGCCGGCAGAGCTCCGCCCACGGCTTGGCGCGCACCGGCCCGATACCGCTCGTCGTGCGCTCGAGCGTCTCGTCGTGGATCACGACGGGCACGCCGTCGGCGGAGAGCTGGCAGTCGAGCTCGATCGCGTCGACGCCGAGCCCGAGCGCCGCCGCGAAGGCGGCGTGCGTGTTCTCCGGCGCGCTCGCCGAGGCGCCGCGGTGGGCGATGCGGACGAGGCGCTCGCCGGCGCGCGCGCGCAGGACGGCGGTCATGCGCGCAACCATACCAGCGCCCGGCGCGGCGCGGAACGGCATGGCCGCCCGCGTTCACAGCGGCCGCGCATTGGCGTAGAGCTGGCGCCATGAGCCGCGCACCGTCGCGCCGCCGATACGCCGCCGCCGCGGCCGTGCTCGCCGGCACCGTCGCCGCGGCCGGCGCGTGGGCTGCGGATCCCTCGCCCGCACCGACGCACGCACCCTTCGAGGCGACGAGCCGCCATCCCTTCGACGACGTGAAGCAGTGGTCGGCGGTCTTCGACGATCCGGCGCGCGACGCCTGGCAGAAGCCGCGGGAGCTCGTCGCGGCGCTCGCCATCCGGCCGGGCATGACCGTCGCCGACCTCGGCGCCGGCACCGGCTACTTCAGCCGCTACCTCGCGGGCGCGGTCGGCGAGCGCGGCACGGTCTTCGCGGTCGACACCGAGCCGAACCTCGTCGCGCACCTGCGCGAGCGCGCCGAGCAGGAGCACACGCCGAACGTCGCGCCGCTCCTCGCCTCGTTCGACGACTCGCGCCTGCCGCGTGGCGCGGTCGATCTCGTGCTGATCGTCGACACGTTCCACCATCTCGACCGGCGCCTGGAGTACCTGCGCCGGCTGCGGCGCGTGCTGCGGCCGTCGGGCCGCGTCGCGATCGTCGACTGGCAGGCGCAGCCGCTGCCGGTCGGGCCCCCACCCGAGCACAAACTCGCGCGCGATCAGGTCGTGCGCGAGATGGAGGCCGCCGGCTACCGCCTCGCGGCCGAGCCCGGAGTCCTGCCGTATCAATACGTTCTCGTCTTCACCGCGTCGTGAGCGGCGCCGCTCCGCGCGGCGGCGCGGGGGGCTTCAATCGGAGCCGGCGGCGGATCAGAATGCCCCCATGAGACGCTCAGCTCGGCTCTTCGCATGGCTGCTCGCGCTCGCATTCGCGCTCTCCTGCGCGCGCGCGGTGCTCGCCGAGCAGGCGCCGGCCGACATCCAGCACCGCCTCCACGAGGCGAGCGTCAACGTCGGCGGCGGCTGCTCGGGCGTGCTGACCGAGGGGCAGGATCTCGTCGTCACCGCGCGCCACTGCGTGACCGGCAAGAGCGTCCTCGACGTCCGCTTCAGCAACGGGCTCGTGCGGCCGGGCTACGTCGCGGCAACCGACGAGGTGGCGGACCAGGCGGTGCTGCTGCTCGAGACCCCGGTCTCCGTGACGCCGCTCTCGCTCCTGCGCGGCGCGCCGATCGACGGCACCGTCCTTTTCTTCGAGGGCAACCCGCGCGACCCGCGCTTCCAGGAGGCGAAGCTCGATCACAGCGGCACCTGCCCGTCCCTGCCGCAGCTCTCGAACGCGCTCTTCACGACGATCCGCGGCGTCCCCGGCGACTCGGGATCGCCGCTCGTCGACGCGGGCGGCCACGTCGTCGGCCTGGTGCACGGCGGCGCGCAATGCGCGATCGCGACGCCGGCCAACACGCTCGTGCGGCTGATCGACCGCGTGCTCGGCCCAGGCGAGGTGCAGGTCTCGCGCGCGCCCGCGCCGCCCGGCGTCTCCTGACGCGCTAAGCGCGGCCGCCGCACTCACGGCGCGCGTTGGCGGCGCGCGCGGCGCCGTGGCATATCCGCTCGCCATGACGAATCGGGCGAGCAGAGCACGCGCGACGGCGCCGACACGGCCGCGCGCGACGTGGCTCGAGGCCGCCGTGCGCGTCCCGGCCGACGCGGCCGAGCGCGTCGGCACGCTCCTCGTCGAGGCCGGCTCGCACGGCGTCGTGACCGGCGTGCGCGAGCTGGCGCGCGGCGCCCGCGTCCGCCGCTACGAGACGGTGCGCGGCTTCTTTCCGGCGGCGGAGCCGGTGCGCGCCCGCCTTGCCGTGCGCGCCGCGCTCAGCCGAACGCGCGACCCGGCCGTGCAGCGCGCCCGCGTCGGCTGGCGCGAGCTCGACGCGCGCCTCTGGGAAATGGACTGGCGCGAGCATTTCCAACCCGTCCTCGCCGGCCGCTCGCTCGTCGTCGTGCCGCCGTGGAGTCGGGCGCGCTTCGGCGCGCGCCGGCGCGTCGTCATCCATCCGGGCATGGCGTTCGGCACGGGCCAGCATGCGACCACCCTCGCCTGCCTCGAGACCTTGGAGCGCCTGGCCACGCCGCCGCCCGCGTCGGCGCTCGACGTCGGCACCGGCACGGGCGTGCTCGCGATCGCGCTCGCCAAGCTCGGCACGCGCCGCGTGCTCGCGATCGACACCGATCCGCAGGCGATCGCCGCCGCGCGCGCCAACGTGCGCCGCAACCGCCTCGGTGGCCGCGTCCGGCTCTCGAGCATGCCGCTCGACGCCGCCCGGACGACGCGCGCGAGGCGCGCGACGCGCCATCCGCTGGTCGTCGCCAACCTCTTCATCGACGTGCTCGTCGCGCTCGAGCCGGCGCTGGCCAACGCCGTCGCGCCGGGGGGCTCGCTCGTCACCTCCGGCGTGCTGCGCGTGCAGCAGGGGCGGCTGCGCGCGGCCTTTGCGGCGCCGCGCTGGCGCTTCCGCGGCACCGCGCGCCGCGGCACCTGGATCACGAGCGTCTTCGAGCGCCGGAGCGACTGACGTGGCGCGCTTCTACATCGCCGCGAGCGACATCACCGACGGCGTGGCGCAGGTGCGCGGCACCGAGTTCCGCCACCTGCAGCGCGTGCTCCGCCTGCGCGAGGGCGACCACGTGACGCTCTTCGACGACACCGGCACCGAGCACAGCGGCATCGTGATGAGCTTCTCGCCGCGCGTCGCCGCCGTGCGCGTCACCGCGTCGCGCGTGCCGCGCCGCGAGTCGCCGCTCGCCCTCACGCTCTACCAGGGCATCCCGAAGGGGCGGAAGATGGATCTCATCGTCGAGAAGGCGACCGAGCTCGGCGTGCACACGATCGCGCCCTTCACGTCTGCCTTCTCGCTCGGCGCGGGCGCGGGCGCCGTCGCGAAGCGCGAGCGCTGGCAGCGCATCGCCGTCTCCGCCGCGAAGCAGAGCGGGCGGACGAGCGTGCCGGCGATCGCCGCGCCCGCGGCCTTCGCCGAGGCGCTCACCGCCGCGCGCGCGCACGACGTGCGCCTCCTCTTCTTCGAGGGGGCCAACACCGTGGCATTCGACGCCGTACCGCGGCCGCCGAGCCCACCGGCGAGCGCCGCCGTCGTCGTCGGGCCCGAGGGCGGCTTCAGCCGCGACGAGGTCGAGGCCGCGCGCGACGCCGGTTTCACCATCGTCGATCTCGGCCCGCGCATCCTGCGCACGGAGACCGCGGCGCTCGTCGCCGTCGCGCTCGTGCAGGCGCGCTTCGGCGACCTTGTCTCGCCTCGACTCGCGACGTAGCATCCCGCCCACGTCATGAGCGAGACGACGCGCTGCCCGGCGTGCGGCACCCCGAGCCCGATCGCTGCGGAAGCCTGCGCGACCTGCGGCCGGCCGTTCGAGACGATCGACGTGACGTCCTCCGCACACCCCATTCCGCCGGGTGGGGCGGTCAAGGAGACGAGCGAGGCCGAGGCGCTGCGCGCCGTCGCCGAGAACATGGCGCGCCGCCGCGCCGCAGCCGACGTCGCTGCGCCGCCGCGCGCGGGCACGCCGGAGTTCGCCGCCGCGGGACGCCCGCCGCACTACGCCGGTTTCGTCATCCGCGTCGTCGCGTTCACGATCGACCTCGTGATCCTCGCGGCCGCGACCATGCCACTCTCCCTCGCCGTCATCTACGGCGTGCGGATCGGACTCGTCGCGAGCAAGGCACCCGTTCGCTTCGCCGAGACCGAGGAGGCGCTCGCCCAGCTCGTCGGCTACGCGTGGCTCGCGATGGCGGCGCTCTACTTCATGGCGCTGCACCGCGGCACCGGCCAGACGATCGGCAAGGCCGTCGTCGGCATCGCCGTGCGGCGCGGCCGTGACCTCGCGCGCATCGGCATCCTCCGGAGCCTGCTGCGCGTCGTCGGCTACGCCATCTCGAGCGCGTTCTTCTTCCTCGGCTTCACCACGATCATGGCGAACCGCCGCAAGCGCGGCTGGCACGACTACCTGACGGGCACGTGCGTCGTGCACCTCGCCCCCGAGGAGGTGTGATGGCGCTCCGCATCGCCGTCGTCGCCGATCCCGTCGCGCGCTTCCTACCCGACAAGGACACGACCTTCGTCCTCATGCTCGAGGCGCAGAAGCGCGGCCACGCCGTCTTCGCGATCGAGCACCGCGACCTCTTCACCCGCGGCAACGACGTCGGTGCCCTCGCCCGCCGCGTCGAGGTGCGGCGGCCGACCGAGCAGGACCCGTCGCACCACACGTTCCACGAGAGCACGGTCGCGCGGCTCGCCGAGTTCGACGCCGTGCTGATGCGCAGCGACCCGCCCGTCGACGAGGACTTCCTCTACGCGACGCACCTCCTGTCGCTCGTCGAGGCGCAGGGCGTCTTCGTCATGAACCGGCCCGGCGCGCTGCGCGACGCCAACGAGAAGCTCTACGCCCTCAACTTCCCCGACCTGATCCCGCGCACGCTGCTCACCCGCGACATCGCGCAGCTCAAGGACTTCATGCAGGAGCTCGGCGGCGAGATGATCGTCAAGCCCCCGAACGGCTGGGGCGGGCTCAGCATCTTCCACGTGCACGCCAAGGACCGGAACCTGAACGCCATCCTCGAGCTGATGACCGACAACGGCCGGAAGCTCGTCATGGCGCAGCAGTACGTGAAGGCGGTGCGCGAGACCGGCGACGAGCGTGTCGTCGTCGTCGACGGCGTGGCGCTCGGCGCCGTCGCCCGCATCCCGCGCGACGACGAGCACCGCAGCAACCTCCACGTCGGCGGCACCGCACGGAAGGTCGTCCTCGGCGCGCGCGAGCGCCGCATCTGCGACCGGGTCGCCGAGCGCCTGCGTGCCGACGGCCTCTGGCTCGTCGGCCTCGACATCATCGGCGACTACCTGACCGAGGTGAACGTCACGAGCCCGACCGGCGTCCAGGAGATCGACCGGCTCGACGGCACCTGCATCGAGGCCAAGGTGATCGACCTCGTCGAGAAGAAGGTCGCGGAGTTGAAGAGGTAGGCCCGCCTTGGTAGGGTCTCCCGGTCGATCCACCCGCCGCGCTCGCGTCGGGGCCCACCGGGTCACGGGCAGGTAGCTCAGTCGGTAGAGCAGCAGACTGAAAATCTGCGTGTCGGCAGTTCAATTCTGCCCCTGCCCACTTCTCCCGCTGAGCAGTTCGTGGCTACAACATCGTCAGCGCTCGAGCGGGCCGGGGATGAAGTAATCTCGGACCATCACCCGAGAGGAGGGATCGCCATGTCGTTCCACGCCAAGGTCATGCAGGCAACAGAGCAGAACCGGAATTTCCGTAGCGTCCTCTTTACCGGCGCACGGAGCCAGCTCGTGGTGATGAACATTCCGCCCGGCGGCGAGGTCGGACTCGAAACCCACGCGCACGTCGAGCAGACGCTTTTCTTCCTGAGCGGCAGCGGCACCGCTATCCTCGACGGCAAGGCGCAGCCGATTGCGGCCGGCGACGTGCTCGTGGTTACCCCCGGCACGGCGCACAACGTCGTGAATGCGGGGGCGCAGCCGCTCAAGATCTACACGGTCTACGCGCCGCCGAACCATCTCGACGGGCGCGTGCATGCCACCAAGGCGGACGCCGACGCCGACGTGGCCGACGAAGCCTTCGGCCACGCGGTTCTGTAGTCAGCGAACTCGACTAGCGCTCGATCCGCGCCATGCCGGAGGGGGCGCTTGCCGACCCCATGCGGGTGTCTGGAGCGCGTCGGTTGGTGACGGAAACAACGACCAGATAGGCTGTCGTCGGTGACCAGGAAAGTCGAGGTGCTCTACGTCGAGGGCTGCGCGAGTCACCAGCAAACGGTGGTTCTTGCGCACGAGGTGCTCGCCGCGCTCCGCGTGGATGGGACCGTCGAGGAGGTCGAGGTCAAGACGCTTGAGGACGCGGCGCGCCTGCGCTTCCTCGGCTCACCAAGCGTGCAGGTCGACGGGGTAGACATCGAGCCCGCGGCGCGGAGCAGCATCGCGTACGGTGTTGCGTGCCGGACCTATGGCGCGGCTGCGATCCCTCCACGGGAACTGCTCGTAGCTGCCCTGAGCACGCTCGTGCGGCCGCGTCGCGGTTGATACTCGTCCCGAGCCGTCCTACCCCACGTCCGCCGTCGGACTCGCAACGCTCGCGGTGATCGCGGCCCTCCACGGGCACCCGCGCGCCGAGCAGCGGGACTGCCACGCATTTCGAGGTCCGGCGCAGTCGCGAAGGCTTTCCTGAACTGAAGTCCTCGCCGCCGCCCATGAGCCGACCTGCTCCTCCCCGCGGCGTCCCGTTGTCGGCCCTTGTCGCGAACGGCCGCTCCGGAGTATCAGGCGCCGAAGAACGTCATCAAAGGGGTGGACAATGAGAGTCGTCTTCGTACTGTGCTTCCTGCTCGGATTTCTCGCGCCCGTACACGCGCAAACCCAGGAGTTTTTCTTCCACCACAGCGCGGTGCCGGTGACCATCCCCGGAGGAACGACGAATTTCCCCCTCGACATGACCGTCCCCCCCGACGTGACGCCGCTCGTCGATGAGCACATCCTCGACCAGAACCAGGCCCAGGCCTTGCCCCCGTTCACCTCGGCGCCGTTCGTCTCCGATGAGTCGTTGTTGCCGATCGCCTCGGTACGGCTGAATCTGTCTGCCAATCAGAAAATGCGGCACTGCGCCCGGGTCACGACGCAGCTCTTCAAGATCGACGGCACCAGCGCGTTGACGCCGATCGGTGCCGCGTCCGTGCTCAACGGCGACGTCAGCCAGGCGAAGGCCGGCGGCACGCTCGGCTTCACTCCCACCCGGATCGAGTTCCAGCTCAGCAACAACACCATTCCCACGGGCAACGGGATCGTCCTCAACACGGCGGTGGAGAACGACTGCAAGATCAATCGTCACATCTTCTTCGCCTACGATAGCCTCAGCGCGCCGTCGAGCCTGCGCTTCCAATGCTGCTTCTCGGTGCAGGCGAAGTGCGCCGCCGCGAAGATCAAGGCCGTTGGCAAAAAGGCCTCGTGTCTCCTCGCCCTCGACAGCGAGGTGGCCGACAAGGGCGTGGCCGCTGACCCGACCAAGGTCCAGAAGTGCAAGGACGGGCTCGTGACGGCGTTCGACAAGCTCGAAGCGAAGGGCAACTGCATCACCAGCGGCGACGCGAGCTCCATCGAGGCGGCCATCGACGGGTTCACGGCGGACGTCGATGCCGCGCTCAATGCGGCGGGTCCGCCGAGCTCGAACAAGTGCCAAGCCGCCAAGATCAAGGCGGCGGCGGCGAAGACGTCGTGTCTCCTCGGCCTCAAAGCGAAGGCGGCGGCGACCGGCAACATCCTGGAGCCGCTCGATCCGGCCAAGGTCGCCAAGTGCCTCGCGAAGTACGCCACGGCATTCTCCAAGCTGGAGGACAAGGGCGGATGCGTGACCAGCGGCGACGCGGCGGCGATCGAGGGCAAGATCGACACGTTCGTCGACGGGACGACGAGCGCGCTCGCGTGCCCGTGTCCGTCTTGAGCCACGCGGTCATAGGCGACGGCGCCCCGGCGAGCCATCGCCGGGGCGCCGTCACGCACCGTCAGTCGTCGTCGTCGGACACCAGGACGTTGCAGACCGGATAGCCGGTCGCGCCCGGCGGGGTCAGCGCACCGCTCAGATCGCAGGAGACCACGATGCCGTGGGCCGTGCAGGTGTCCGGCGCGTACACGACGTTGCTGTCATAGAGGATGATCGAAGTGCCGGCCTGGATCTGAGTGCCCCACGCGGTCACGCAAACCGGCGGGGGATTGACGACGCAGGTGCAGGTGCTCCGGTATCCGCCTCCTCGCCCGCTGCCGCTGTGACATACGGCGTGTTGACCGGCCGGGCACGTGAGCGCGTACACCGGCGCACCGAACATCAAGAACCCCATCATCAACAGCATCGTCGTCTTCATCGTTCCTCCTCCCCGCCGCCGCCGTTTCCGCCGTTGCCGTCCTCACCGTCCGTGCCGCCGCCATCCCCGCCGTCGCCCGACCCCGGGCCGGAACCGATGCCGCAGGGATCCGCGTCGCAGGTCGCGCCCGCCATCGCCGTACCGTTCTCCGCGGTACAGGCCTCGGCGGTGCGCTCCTCACATTCGGTCTCTCCTTCGTCGGCAATGCAGCACGCGACTACGTCGCCCGCCGGCGGCGTCACCGGGGCGCAGGGATTCGGTTCGCACGACGTCGCTTGCACGACCGTGCCGCCCGCAGCGGTGCAGTCGGTCGCAGCATGGTCCTCGCACTCCGTCTCGCTGCCGTCGTCCTCGGTCTGGTTGGTGCAACAGACCGTGGCCGTGGACGGCGGCGTCGTCGCGCACGGGTCGGGCATGCAGCTCGCCGCTTCCGTCGCGGTGCCGCCCGCGGCCGTACAGGCGTCGGACGTCAGATCCTCGCACGCGGATCCACCCTCGTTGTCGGGGACGCAGCAGGCGATCGCCGTCGGATCGATGCTGTCGCTCGGCAGCGACCCGACGAGCACGTCATTGCCGGCGGCGTTCCGGATGCTGATACTCTTGCCGCGCGGGTCGAACCCGAGCACTCGATCCTTGCTCGACGGACTGGTGCGGAAACGGATGTGACCGGAGCCACCCCGGGTCGCCTGCAACGCCCCGACCTTCACCCCGCCAACGACCACATCGTAGCCGGTGTTGCGGTCGAGATGGCTCGCCTTCAGGTCGAAGGTGCCGTCGTTACCGCGAATGCCCAGGCCGACTTGTCCCTTCGCGTTGCGGTCGGCGGACGTTGCCGTGAGTGCCGACCGCATTCGCACCCCGCCAGCCATCGCCACGCCAGGACCAACGAGCAGACCCGCGACGATGATCGTGCCCAATCTCATTTTTCCACCTAGTGTGTTCCTGGATGTCATCTCGTGCGCCACCTCCGAGGCGATAGGAACTGCAAATGCAATGCCGATACGAAAGCACATCGGCCTGAGGTGGCACGGTGCGGCTACGCGAAGACATGCAGAGCTGCGCTTTGCCGTAGTCCTCTGCGGCTGGAAGGTACGAAGGTGGCGCCTGTCATGGAACGACGATCGCCATCTCTGCGTTCTTCTCTACCGCTTCCCATACGTGGGAAGGCATCGCGCAATTCCTTGCAGCATCGTGCACGGATCGTCGCATCGGATCGACAACGGCATCCTGCTGCGGTCGGGATGATGAATCCCTCTACCTAGTTCTGCGCCGCGCTCTTCCCGTGCAGGTCACGCGGCCGCTCGATCTCGACCGCTGGATCACCCGTGATCAGACGCGCGCCCTTCTTCCAGACGACGTAGTTCCAGGCCCACCCCAGCAGCACCATGAGCCGGTTGCGGAAGCCGACGAGGAACGTGATGTGGACGAGCGACCACGCCAACCACGCGACGAATCCGCCGAGGCGGAGCGGCCCGATCTGCGCGACGGCGCGGTTGCGGCCGATGGTCGCCAACGTGCCCTTGTCGAAGTACTTGAACGCCGGACGTGGCGTCGCGCGGCCCGTCAGTTCCGCGGCGATGAGGCGGCCGACGAAGCGGCCCATCTGCATCGCCGCCGGCGCGAGGCCCGGGACAGGGCGGCCGGTTGCCGCATCGGCGACGTGCGCCAGGTCGCCGATCACGAACACCTCTGGATGACCCGCGATCGACAGATCCGGCCCGACCATGACGCGACCGTTGCGGTCGAGCGGCACGCCGAGGCCCGCGGCCACGGGCTCGGCGCGCACGCCCGCGGCCCAGAGCACGTTTTGCGTGTCGATGTGGCGCTCGCCGATCCACACCGCGTGTCGATCGACGTTGGTGACGGTGCTGCGCAGGAGCACCTCGACGCCCATCGCCACAAGGTCGCGCTCGGCACGGGCGCTGAGCGCGGGATGCATCGCCGGCAACAGACGGTCGCCCGCCTCGACCAAGACGACGCGCGCCGTACTGGTATCGACGTGGCGGAAGTCGAGCGGAATGGAGCGGCCGGCGATCTCCTTGACGGCACCGGCGAGCTCGACGCCCGTGGGACCGCCGCCGACCACGACGAAGGTCAGCTCGCGGCGGCGGGTCACGTCGTCCTCCTCGCGCTCCGCCTCCTCGAAGGACAGGAACACCCGCCGGCGGATCTCGAGCGCATCGTCGATCGTCTTCAGGCCGGGGGCGTTGGGCATCCAGGCGTCGTGTCCGAAGTACGAGTGCATGGCGCCGCACGCGAGGACGAGATAGTCGTACGACATCTCGGAGCGCTCGCCGCTCGAGCCCTGTCCCAGGATCAGGGTGCGACGCGACGGCACGACGGCGGTCACTTCGCCCAGCACGACCGCCACGTTTCGCTGGTAGCGAAGGATCGTGCGGATCGGCTCGGCGATGTCCGCCGGTGAGAGCACGGCCGTCGCCACCTGGTACAGGAGCGGCTGAAACAGATGGTAGTTGTGGCGGTCGACGATGACCACGTCGGCGTCCGCCCGCCGCAACCGGCGCGCGGCCTGGAGCCCGCCGAAGCCTCCTCCGACGATGACGATCCGCGGCCGCGTCATGTCAGGAACCAGTACGCCTGACGGCCTGACCGGACGCAACGGCTCCACCGAGACCGCTTCTCTACGTCGCGCCCACCCGTTACACGCTACGTGGTCCCGCAAAGGAGGACACCATGGGTATCGGCCACGCGATCTGGAGCCTCATTATCGGATTGATCGTCGGCGCGGTGGCGCGCCTGTTCGTGCCGGGTGCGGAACACCTGGGCCTACTCTTGACGTCGATCCTCGGCATCGTCGGGTCGTTCGTCGGCGGGTTCATCGGCAGCCTGATCTCGCGACCGCCGGAGGGCACGTCGTTCCATCCTGCCGGCTTCGTGATGTCGGTGATCGGCGCGATCCTCGTGCTGTTCGCCTGGCAGCACCTCGGCTAGCGGTTACGTCTTCGGGAGGATGCGAGCGGACTCGGCATTCCCGCCGTCAGGCGGCGTCGGTACAGAGTCATACGCGTACAGGATCGCCTATACCGTCCGGGCGGCATTGGCGGCCGGTATTGCGACCGCGCTGTGGCAAGGGCTGGATCTGACGCACGGCATCTGGCTGGCAATCTCGGCGATCGTGGTGATCCAGCCCCGCAGGCGCGAGACGTGGGCCAAGGGGATCAACCGCGCCGTCGGGACGTTGATCGGCGCCGCGGTGGCGACGGCGTTCGCTGCGGCCGTGCCGGCCAACGCCTTCACCGTGAGCGCCGCGGTCGCCGTCACGATCCTCCTGTGCTGGTCCTCGGGTCGACTGCACGACCCGATGCCGCTCGCCGCGCTGACAACCGTCCTGGTGTTCACCTTCGACCGGCAGGAGCACACGCTCGCGGCCGGACTGTGGCGGTGCGTGGAGATCGTCGGCGGCATCGGTATCGGACTCGCGCTGACGGCAATCCCGTTTCCCGGAGAGTGAGCGCGGCAATCGCGAGCGATCAGCCCCGCGACGTCGCACCGATGACGCGGCCGCCCGCCGGCACAGACCGGCCGAAGCGCTGGCGGTACGCCTCGACGATGGTGCGCGCGGCCGTCTGCTGATCGAGCCACTCGAGATTGATCGTCAGGTCGTAGAGTCGCGGGTCCGTCGGATCCGCGTGGAACTGATGGCGGATGAAATGGGCGCGGTCCTCGTCGGTGTCGCGCACCCACGCCTCGGCCGCCTGGTGATCGAGCTGCCGCCGGGTCATGGCATCCGCGACGCGGCGCTCGAGGGGCGCGATCACGTACACGGCCAACGCCTTGTCGCGCGGGAGGATGAACTGCGCGCCGCGGCCGACGAAGACCGCCGGTCCGTCGTGCGCGGCGATCAGCATCAGGTGGCCAAGCCGTCGGACGAACTCGTCCTGCGTGATCACGCGCGCGTCGAGCCAGCGGCTGAAGACCTCGCGCACCAGGGTGGACGTCGTCTCGTCGACGAACTCGAGCAGGATCCGCGGCAGGTGTTCCGACTCTGCGAGGCGAGTCAGCAATTCCCGATCGAGGCACTCGCAACCGAGCGCGGCGGCGACGAGGCGTCCGACGTCCTCGCCTCCGGCCCCGGCCTGTCGCGAGAGCGCGACGAACGGCTTGACGTCCTCGGGTAGTCGTTCCACCCGGCGCTGCGACGGGTCGGCCCATGAGGCCAGTGTCCCTGCCCAGCGTCGAAGCTGCCGCTCCGCGAGCGGCGCTATCGCGCGGGTCTCGGCCGACGAGAGCTTGGGCATCGCGTCTCCCTCCAGCGTGGCGACCGCTCCTTCCTTGCTAGCACCGGCGTCACGCGGAGGCGAAGTCGGGACGACGCGGTTCCGCCCCTTCGGGCTGGAATGCGTTGCCGGACCGGGCTACACGACGACCGTGTCTCCCAGCGCAACCCCCGGCCCGCTCGCGGGCATCCGCGTCGTCGACCTCAGCAACGTCATCAGCGGCCCGCTGGCGACGATGATTCTCGGCGACCAGGGCGCCGATGTCATCAAGGTAGAGGCGCCCGGCATGGGCGACCCGATGCGGATGTTCGGTGCGATGCGTGGCGGCATGGCCTCGACCTTCCTGAACCTGAATCGCAGCAAGCGCTCGATCGTCGTCGATCTCCGCCGCGAGACCGGCAAGGAGGTCCTCCGCCGACTGGTCCGCGGAGCGGACGTGTTTGTGCAGAACTTCCGGCCCGGCGTCCTCGAGCGCCTGGGCTTCGGCTACGACGCCATCCGGGCGCTCGCGCCCGACGTCGTCTACACCTCGATCTCCGGCTTCGGGGAGAGCGGCCCGTTCGCCGATCGTCCGGTCTACGACAACGTGATCCAGGCGCTGAGCGGGGTCGCCGCGGTGCAGGGTGATCCCGATACCGGCACGCCCGAGCTCGTCCGCAACCTCACGCTCGACAAGGCGACCGCGTACACGGTCGCGCAGGCCGTGACGGCCGCGCTCCTGGCGCGGGCGCGCGGGCGCGGCGGGCAGCACGTGCATGTCGCCATGCTCGACGCCGCCCTCGCCTTCCTCTGGCCCGACGGCATGATGAACCACACGCTCCTCGGCGACGGCATCTTCCGGGTGCCGCCGTTCGCGACGATCTACCGGATCTATCCGACGCGTGACGGCTCGATCACCGTCGCGGCGCTGACCGACGACCAATGGACCAAGATGTGTCGCGCAGCCGAGCGCGAGGATTTACTGGACGACCCGCGGTTCCGCTCGATCTTCGACCGCTTGAGCCGCCTGCCCGAGCTGCGTGAGATCTTCGCGGCGGTGATCGCCAGCCGGACGACGGCCGACTGGTGCGCGCGCTTCGAGCAGCACGACGTACCACACGCGCCCGTACTGTCCCTCGACGAGGTCCCGGAGCACCCACAGGTGCGGGCGAACGGCATCCTCGCGGAGACCGAGCACCCGAGCGCCGGGCGGATGCGCCAGGCCCTTCCCGCCGCTCGCTTCGACGCCACCCCCACGCACCCGGATCGCCCCGCGCCCACGTACGGCGAGCACACCGACCAGGTGCTGGGCGAGCTCGGGTACGGCGACGCCGAGATCGCCGCGTTGCGCGCCGACGGCACCGTCGCGTAGCGGCCATGCGTCGCCGGACGCCTCGCGAGATCCCGCCCCATCATCCCTCGGCCGGCGAGATGCGCGAGCTAGCGCTGCTGCTCACGCCGCTCCGGCTGCTCACCAGTCCGCTCTCTTACGGCTTGCGCAACGTTCCCCGCGATCGGCCATGCCTGTTCGTCGGCAACCATACGCTGTTCTCGCTCGACGCCCCGCTCCTGATCGCCGAGCTCTACGGCAAGCGCGGCGTCGTCATCCGCGCCCTCGGCGACCACGTGCACTTCAAGATCCCGCTCTGGCGGGACGTGCTGACCAAGTTCGGCGTCATCGACGGCACGCGCGAGAACTGCGCGACGCTCATGGCTGCCGGCGAGTCCGTCCTGGTCTTCCCGGGTGGGGCGCGCGAGGTCTTCAAGCACAAGAGCGAGAAGTATCGCCTCCTGTGGGGCGAGCGCCTGGGCTTCGCCCGGATGGCGCTCCGCCACGGCTATCCCATCGTGCCGTTTGCGGCGGTGGGTGCCGAGGACGCGTGGGACATCGTCGTCGATGGCGACGCACTGCTCCCAGAGGGGGCGCGCCCGCTCCTCGAGCGCATGGGCGTCCGCATGGACACGCTCGTGCCGCTCGTCAGGGGAATCGGGCCGACGCTCTTGCCCCGACCGGAGCGCATCTACTTCTCGTTTGGCCGGCCGATCGAGACGCACCAGTATGCCGGCAAGCGCGCGAGCACGGCGGCGTGCGTCGCCGTGCGGGACGAGACGAAGCGCGTCATCGAGAAGGGCATCGTCTCCTTGCTGGCCCGGCGGGCGCGTGATCCCGAGCGCGAGCTGCTGCCGCGCTTGCTCCGACAGATCGAGCGGGAGGTGGCGCAGCTCGTCGGGCGGTAGACACCCCGGGCGAGCCGAAATCGTTGGCTTGACGGACGCGAAAGATCTCGGACACACTGCCGCGGATTCTACGACGGCTCCGGGGGGAGGATCTTCGGTGCTCATGCGACGTGTCCTGCTGCAGGTCGTGCTCGCGCTGGTCGCGGTCGCGGCGCATGCCGAATGGGAACAGAACGAGTGCGTGCAGTGCCACAAGCGCGAGGTGCTGCCGATCACGCTCGGCCACAGCTTCGCGGATTGGCAGACGTCGGTGCACGCCCACGGCGGCGTCGGCTGCGAGAAATGTCATGGGGGCGATCCCGCTGCGCGAAACGCGGACGTCGCGCACCATGGTGTGCACCCCGCGAGCGAGCCCGAGAGCTCCGTGCACCCGACACGCCTTCCCGACACCTGCGGAACCTGCCACCGGAACGAGCTCGACGCGTTCAAGGGCACCGTCCACGCGCGCGAGCTCGCGGCGCACGACAAGGGCGCCACGTGCTTCACGTGTCACGGGGCGATGGCCACGAGCCTGCCGACCGCCCGCGAGCTGACCGAGCGATGTGCCGTCTGCCACGACAAGCCGGTGCACGCGCAGACGGCGCTCGCGATGGTCGCGATGACGAAGACCAAGCTGTACCACGCGCGCCGGGCGATGGATGAGGCGCGCCGGGCCAATCCCGCCTGGTATGAGGACGCGATCCGCCGCTTCCACGGTCTCGAGCGCGACTACCACGACATCCAGCTCAAGTGGCACACGTTCGATCTCGACGCGGTGCTGCAGCAGAGCCGCGATCTGTTCAAGCTGACGGATGCGATCACCAACGAGGCGGAGGTCATGGCGCGCCGGGGCGCAAAGTAGCGTGCGGCGACCGCGGTGCGCATCGCGCTGCTGATCGCGCTGGCGGTCCTGGCGCTCGCCGTGCCGGCGCTCGTCCACGCCGGGGACGACTGCCTCGGGTGTCACGGGACGGCGAAGGACGTCGGCGATCCGAAGCTCGTCGTCGACGCCGACGCCTGGAAGCACACCGTCCATGGCGATGCCGGTGTGGACTGCGTGTCGTGCCACGTCGGGCACGACGAGTTCCCGCACGAGAAGAGCGATCCACTCGAGACGTGCAACAACTGTCACGCGGAGGAGGTCGAGAAGCTCGCCGCGAGCGCCCACGGCGCGGCCGCGCAGGGCGGCGGCGAGCGGCCGGGATGCCTCGCCTGCCACGGCGCGATCCATGCGCTCCGCCCTGCCGATGACGAGACATCGCCCATCCACCCGAAACGCCTCGCCGCGACCTGCGGTCGTTGCCACGCCGATCCCGCATTCATGGTCGGCACCGGCATCAAGCGCGCGCAACCGCTCGCGGCGTATGCCGAGAGCGTGCACGCGCGGAGCGTTCAAGCAGGAGGGCATGCCGCGACGTGCGGCTCCTGTCACGGAAGCCACGACATCCGCTCGCCCGACGATCCGCGCTCACGCGTCAACCGCAAGAACGTTCCCGACACGTGCGGCCAGTGCCACGCCGCCGTCGCCCGGGCCTTCGCGGCGAGCGTGCATGGACAGGCCGCCGCCCGCGGCATCCGCGAGGCCCCGGTGTGCACCGACTGCCACGGCGAGCACCGCATCCTCGGTCCGGGCGACAAGGACTCGCCGGTCTTCGTCTCCAACGTGCCGAAGATGGCGTGCGAGCGCTGCCACGCCGACGTCCGCCTCACCGAGAAATTTGGCTTGAAGAGCACCGCCGTCGCCGCGTTCGAGAGCAGCTTTCACGGCCTCGCCGGGCGAGCGGGGAACGCGAGCGTCGCCAACTGCGCCTCGTGCCACGGCGTCCACGACATCCTGCCGTCCAGCGATCCCCGCTCGCACGTGCATCCGGCGAACCTGCCGGCGACGTGCGGCGTCTGTCATCCGGGTGCCGGGACGACGTTCGCCATCGGCGCCGTGCACGTCCTGCCCGCGGAACGGGAGCGCACGCACCCCGCGGTGTATTGGATACGCATCGCCTATCTCTGGCTCATTGCGATCGTGATCGGGGCGATGACGACGCACAACCTGCTCGACCTGCGTCGCAAGGCCATCAGCGGCCTCGTGCGTCCGGTCGTTCCGGCGTACGCCCGTCGCCAACGCATGGGCCTGTGGTTCCGCATCGCGCACGGGCTGCTGCTCGCGAGCTTCCTCGTCCTCGTGTGGTCGGGCTTCGCGCTCACCTACCCGGAGGCGTGGTGGGCCCGGCCGCTGGTCGCGTGGGAGGAGCACTGGCGTTTCCGCGGCATCCTGCACCGGCTGGCGGCCGTGGTGCTGCTCGGCAGCTTCGGGCTTCACGCCGTCCATCTCGCGCTCGATCGCCGGGCGCGCGCGTGCGTCCGCGCCATGATGCCGGGACGCCAGGACCTGACCGAGCTACGCGAGCGCCTGCGCTGGTTCATTGGCAGACGTGCCGACCTGCCGCGTTCGCCCGCGGTCGGCTACGTGGAGAAGCTGGAGTACCTGGCCGTCGCCTGGGGCATCGGCATCATGGCGCTCAGCGGCTTCGTGCTCTGGTTCGAGACCTGGTCCCTCACCCACCTGCCGAAGTGGATGCTCGACGTCGCCACCGTCGTGCATTTCTACGAAGCGCTCCTCGCCACGCTGGCGATCCTGGTCTGGCACCTCTACTTCGTGATCTTCGACCCGCTCGTCTACCCGATGGACACCGCGTGGCTCACGGGACGCGAGGCCGCAGGCCGCACGCTCGAGCGCACGGCCTCGACGGTGGAGCCCGACACCGAGGCGGTGCCGCCCGCCCCTTCCTGAGGCGGACCCTGGTCGTCAGACTCCGCGCTGCTACCGCGCGATCGCGACCGCATGGTACCCGGCGATCAGCTCATCGTGCGGGATCATCGCCTCGAAGCTCGCCTTGCCGCCAAACGGCTCGATCGTCTGCGCCAGCGGCGGCGTCGTGACCGTGTGCATCACGTTGCCGGTCGTGTCGAGCGCCTCGACGCGGATCGCCACCTGATCGACCGCGCGATCGCCCTCATTGACGATCGTTCCGACCACCTTCTCCTCGGCCGGATCGTCGCTCGGGACGTCGTGCAGGTTGACGATCGAGATGTCGATCATCCTCGGCGGCGGCAGTCGATGCTGATCGATGTCCGTCACCGTCTCGGTCGTCGCGACCGTCTGGTGCTTCGAGGCACACGATGACAGGGGCAGCGCTGCCGTAAACGCGATCGCCGCGGCCAACGCGAGCCGCGACACATGCTGCTGTCGTAGAATGGTCATGCCGTCGGTAGGTCGCAACGTCCGTGCCACGACGCACCATCGCCGACTTACGCCGCCGGCGTTGCGGTAGAGCACGCCGCCTGTGGCGTTTTCTGCAAGACACCGTGGCAATCGCGGGGCGTGCACGCGCCCCGTCAATCGAGCTGGATGTCGACGGCGAAGTAGCGCAGCAGGTCGCCAAGCGGGAGGGTGGCGGACGGCCGGTCAACGAGGGGGATCGCCTCGCACGACCGCACGTGTGCCGCGAGGACCTCGACGTCGCGCTCGGTCAGCGGCAGCGCCGGCGTCGTGACGATGATCTCGTGGCAGCCCGTACAGGTCGCGCGAATCGGCACGGCGATCCCCCGGTTCCATGAGTCCGCGAGCCGTGGATCGGTTGACGGCCCGACCGTGTGCCTCAGCGGTGCCCGTGTGTTAACGATCGCGGGCCGAAGCCCCGGCCCACGGAGTGAAGGAGGCGCGATGACGGACAAGCCGACGAGCGACGTGTTCGAGATCATGCACACCTGCCGCGCGATGCGGCGGCTGAAGCCCGACCCGGTGCCCGAGGACGTCCTGGTCCGCCTGGTCGACGCGGCGATCCACGCCCCGAGCAGCAGCAACGCGCAGAACTGGCGGTTCGTCATCGTCCGCGACCGCGCCCAGAAGCAGCGTATCGCCGAGCTCTGGCAGGCGGGCGCCGCCTGGTACCAGGAGACGATCGGCGCGGCGCCGCCGCGGCCCGGCGAGGACCCCGAGCAACGCAAACGCTCGCAAGCGGCGCTCCAGTACATGCTCGACCACATCGCCGACGTGCCCGCGATCGTCTTCCTCGCCGTGAAGAAGGACGAGGTCATCGCGAAGGCGGTGGCCTCCCCCAACACGATCACCGCCGCGTTCCGCCACCTCGGGCTCGGCGGCACCGTGCGCCTGCTCCGCGGCGCCGGCAACGCCACCGCGACCGGCATCTACGCCACCGCCTATCCGGCGGCGCAGAACCTCCTGCTCGCGGCGCGCGCCCTCGGCCTCGGCGCCGTGCTGACCACCCCGCAGCTCTTCCACCCGGGCCAGTACGAGAAGCTGCTCGGCCTGCCGTCGGACGTCACCCTCGCCGCCGTCATCCCGGTCGGCTACCCGCTCGGCAAGTTCGGCCCCGTGAAGCGCCCCGATCCCCGCTCGATGATCAGCTGGGACCGCTACTCCGCCTGAGCCGGCCATGATCGAGACCGACACCTACACGAAGGCAACGGCCGGCTCGCTCACGCGCGCGCTGCGGGCGCGCGAGGTGAGCGCGCTCGAGCTGTTCGACATGGCCGTGGCGCGGATCGAGGCGGAGAACCCGCGGATCAACGCCGTCGTCGTGCGCGACTTCGACCGGGCGCGCGACGCCGCGAAGGCGGCCGACGCGGCGCTCACGCGCGGCGACCGGCGCCCGCTCCTCGGCATCCCGATGACCGTCAAGGAGTCGCACCACGTGGCCGGGCTTCCCACCACGTGGGGCCTCGAGCCGTTCGCCCACTGGATCCCGAAGCGCGACGCCACCGGCATCACGCGCCTGAAGGAAGCCGGCGCGGTCATCCTCGGCAAGACGAACGTCCCGCCCAGCCTCGGCGACTGGCAGAGCGACAACCCGATCTACGGCCGCACCAACAACCCGCACGACCCGACGCGCAGCCCGGGGGGCTCGTCGGGCGGCTCCGCGGCGGCGGTCGCGTCCGGCATGGTACCGATCGAGTTCGGCTCCGACATCGGCGGCTCGATCCGCGTGCCGTCGCACTTCTGCGGCGTCTACGGTCACAAGCCGACGTACAACCTCATTCCGCTGACCGGCCACTCCCCGCCGCCGATCGACGACGGCGCCGGCGTCGAGTTCGCCGTCGTGGGGCCGCACGCCCGCACGGCGTCCGATCTCGACCTGCTGCTCGGCATCCTCGCCGGACCCGACGGCGATGATGCCAAGGGCCGTCGCGTCGAGCTGCCGCGGCCGCGGGCGGAGCGCCTCGGTGACTTCCGCGTGCTCGTCATCGAGGCGCATCCGAGCTGCGCGACCGACAGGATCGTGACCGACGCGATCGACGGCGCCGCGGACGCCGCGACGAAGGCGGGCGCCGCGGTGACCCGCGGCAGTCAGCTCGTCCCCGACCTCGCGTCCGCGCACATGACCTACATCCGCATGCTCTTGACCATCATCAGCCGCGGCGAGCCGGGTGCCGTGTCGCCGATGGAAGCGCACGCCTGGTTCGAGGGCCTGGACACGATCGCCGCCCATCGCCGCCAATGGGCCGCGCTCTTCGACGCGTTCGACGTCGTCCTCGCGCCGACCTTCGGCACGGTCGCCTTCCCGCACATTGCCGAGCCCGACTGGGGCAAGCGCACGCTCACCATCAACGGCGCGCCGACCGGGTACGGCGATCAGCTGGCATGGCCCGGGACGGCGACGTTCCCCGGGCTCCCGGCGACCTGCGCGCCGATCGCGACGTCCGCCGACGGCCTGCCGATCGGCATGCAGATCATCGGCCCGTGGCTCGAGGACCGCACGACGATCGCGTTCGCGCAGGCGCTCGCGCGCGAGCGCGGCTGAGCGCGGCACGCGCAGGAGGACATCATGGCGACGAACGTGGCACTCATCACCGGGGCATCGAGCGGCATCGGCGCGGAGTTCGCGCGCCAGCTCGGACGGCAGGGCAAGGAGCTCGTACTGGTCGCACGGCGCGCGGATCGTCTGGAGGCGCTCGGCGCGGAGATCACGCAATCGGGCGGCGCGCGCTGCCACGTGATCGCGAAGGACCTGGCGCAGCTCGAGGCGCCGGAGCAGCTTTTCGCGGAAACCAGCAAGCGCGGCCTGGAGGTCGACTGGTTGGTCAACAACGCCGGCTTCGGCACCGCGGGACGGTTCGTCGATCTGCCGCTCGCGAAGGAGCGCGAGGAGATCCTCCTCAACGTGCACTGCCTGGTCGCGCTCTCGCGCGTCTACGCGCCGGCGATGGTCGCGCGCCGGCGCGGCATGATCGTGAACGTCGGCTCCATCGGCTCGTTCGTGCCGACGCCCTACATGGCGACGTACGCCGCCACGAAGGCATTCGTGCTGTCGTTCTCGGAGGCGCTCGCGACCGAGCTCGCGTCGACCGGCGTCGGCGTCCTCGCGCTCTGCCCGGGCGCGACCAAGACCGAGTTCCAGGACGTCGCCGGGGTGTCGGAGCAGGTGCCGGAGTTCACCTACATGAGCGCCGAGGCCGTGGTCGGGCAGGCGATCGCGGCGGCGAACGCCGGCAAGCGGACGCTCATCCCGGGCTGGATGAACAAGACGCTCGCGGTGACGACGCGCATGACCCCGCGCAGCGTGCTGGCCCGCATCGCGGGCTCGATGTTCGCGCCGAAGGCAGCCTGACCGCGCCGCCCGACGCGGCAGTGGCGCGCCGCGCCCTAAAGGGCAGTGCGCTCACGGGCGCTCGGTGCGCGGGAAGCGGGCCGACTCGAGGAAGCCGTAGCGCGCCAGGCGGTACTCCATCGCCGTGCGCAGGCAGCCGAAGCCGTAGGTCACGCTGCGGCGGAAGTTGATGCTCGACGCCTCGGCAAAGTACTTCGTCGGGCACGACACCTCGGCGATCATGTACCCGAACCACAGCACCTGCGCGAGCATCTGGTTGTCGAAGACGAAGTCGTCGGAGTTCGCTGCGATCGGCAGGCGCGTCAGCAGCTCGCGCGAGAACGCGCGGTAGCCGGTGTGGTACTCGGAGAGCTTCGCCTCGAGGAAGAGATTCTCGGCGAAGGTCAGGCCGCGGTTCGCCAGGTACTTCCAGACCGGCATGCCGCCCTTGCGCGCGCGGCCGCCGAGGATGCGCGAGCCGAGCACGCAGTGGTAGAGGCCGTTCCCGATCATCGACGTCATCGCCGGAATCAGCATCGGCGTGTACTGGTAGTCTGGGTGCACCATGATGACGACGTCGGCGCCGTGCTCGAGCGCGAGGCGGTAGCAGGTCTTCTGGTTGGCGCCGTAGCCGCGGTTCTCCGGGTGCCTGTAGACGGTCGTTTGCGGCAGCGTGCGGGCGATCGCGGTCGTCTCGTCGGCGCTGGCGTCGTCGACCACGATGACGTGGTCGACCACGCCCTGTTCGAGCACCTCTCGGTGCGTCGTCTCCAGGGTGCGTGCGGCGTTGTACGCCGGCATCACCACCACTACGCGCTTGTCGCGGAACATTTCTGTGTGCGTGCCGTCCGCCGTCCGGGACCCGGGCAGGTGGCGATCTAGCGCCGCGGACACGGCGGCGTCAATCGGCCCCGGGGGACGGGCCGCTTGAGCCGGTGCCGCCATCCGCCTATGACGGGGAGTCCGGAGGGAGGAGCCCACGTGGCAGGTGAACGTTCGACCGGTCGCACCCTGACGATCTTCACGGTGCTGGCCGTGCTGATCGCCATGGGGTCAGCCGGCTGCTGGCGCGACTCGTCGCCGGGCGGCGGCGACGAGGGCAAGGCGCCGGGCAACCCGTCGGAGGCGCACGTCGCCGACATCACGCTCGGGCGCGCGCTCGGCGACGACGGCATGATCCGCGAGGACTCGCGCACCAACTCGTACTGGACGACGGACAAGTTCTACGTCGCGGTCACGACCGACGGCTCCGTCCCGAACGCCACGGTGAAGGCGCGCTGGAAGTCCTCCGAGGGCGCCGTCGTCGGCGAGGACACGAAGACGGCCGAGGCCGGCACGAAGCCGGTCGTCCTCCAGGCCACGCCGCCCGACGGGCGCTGGAAGGCGGGCGACTACACGGTCGAGGTCCTCGTGAACGACGTGTCGGCCGGCACGAAGGACCTCGCGGCCCGGTAGACGGGGCCCCGTCCGACGGCTCGAGTGGCCGGCACCAACCTACTGTCGATCGACACGCTGTACCGGCGCGTCCCCGCCCTGGACGCGCTGCGCTCGTACGGCGTCGAGCAGGCGCGCGCCGACCTCGTCGCGGGCCTCTCGGTCGCGGCGGTCGCAGTACCGCAGGCGATGGCCTACGCGCTGATCGCGGGGCTTCCCGCGCAGTACGGACTCTACACCGCGATCGTCATGACGGGCGTCGGGGCACTGCTCGACTCCTCCCGCCAGCTCATCAACGGCCCGACCAACGCGATCTCGATCGCGCTCCTGAGCGCCGTCGGCGCGGTCGCGGCGCCCGACGAGCGCGTGCAGGCCGCGGTGCTGATCGCGCTCCTCGCGGGCTCGATCCAGCTGGTGATCGCGCTCCTGCGCCTCGGCGACCTCACCCGCTACATCTCGCACTCGGTGATCGTCGGCTTCACGGCGGGCGCGAGCGTGCTGCTCGTGCTCGACCAGATGAAGAACCTGCTCGGCCTGCAGGCGGTCGGCGAGGCACACGACCACTTCCTCGTGCGCTTCTGGCTGACGATGACCAAGGGCGGGGCGGTACACGTCGCGACCCTGGAGATCGGCCTGGCGTCGATCGCGCTGGTACTGCTGCTGCGCCTGCTGAAGCGCCAGCTCGGCTGGCCGCTCCTGCCCGAATTGCTGATCGTCGTCGTCGCGATGGCGGCCGTGACCGCGCAGCTCGGCCTCGCGCAGCAGGGCGTGAAGGTGATCGGCGACATCCCGGCGAGCCTTCCCCACCCCCGCATCCCCGAGCTCAACGTCGCGGCCATCCACGACCTCGCGGGCAGCGCGCTCGCGATCGCGCTGCTCGGACTCCTCGAAGCGATCTCGATGGCGAAGATGATCGCCGCGACGACCGGCCAGAAGCTCGACATGAACCAGCAATGCTTGAGCGAGGGCCTCGCCAACTTCGCCGGCAGCTTCTTCCAGTGCATGCCGGGGGCGGGCTCTCTCACCCGCTCCGCGATCAACCAGCAGGCGGGGGCCTACACGCAGTGGTCGGGCGTCATCTCGGCGGTCGCGGTGGCACTGATCATGATGGTCTTCGCGCCCTACGCGAAGTTCATCCCGCGCTCGGCCCTCGCGGGCATCCTGATGCTCACCGCGGCGCGCATGGTGAACCTCCACGACCTGCGCTACCACGTCCGCACCTCGCGCTTCGACGCGTTGATCGTCGCGACGACCGCGATCGCGGCTTTCGCGATCTCGATCGAGTTCTGCGTGCTGATCGGCGTCTTCATGTCGTTCATGCTGGCGGTACCGCGCATCGGCAAGATGCTGCTCACCGAGTTCGTCGTGACCGAGGACCGCAGCGTGCGCGAGCGCCGGCGCGGAGACTCGGTGTGCGGTCGCATGCTGATCTTCGGGCTCGAGGGCGAGATGTACTTCGGCTCCGGCGCGAGCCTGGAGCAGCACCTCGACTACCTCGAGGGCCGCATCCTGCCGGAAACGCAGGTCGTGGTCCTGCGGTTGAAGCGCGCCCGCAACCCCGACGCCGTCGGCATGTCGCTCCTCGAGGGCTACATCGATCGCCTGCGCGCGCGCGGTATCAACGTCATCCTGTGCGGCGTCCGCGAGGGCATGTACGCGTGCATGGAGAAGAGCGGCCTCGCGGCGAAGCTCGGCAAGGACCAGATCTTCCTCGAGCAGCCGGAGCGGCTCACGAGCACGGTCCTGGCGATCCGTCACGGCTACGAGCTCGTGACCGATCTCTGCCCGACGTGCCCGCGCCGCCACGGCGCGCCGCAGCGCGCCCCGCTCCACTTCGAGATCTAGCGCACGTTGGCGCGGCGGCCGGCGCTCGCGTAGGCTGCGGGGAGACGCAGGTGCTCGGAAGGAGACTGGCATGAGCAGATGGTCGTTGCTCGGGTGGGCGGTGGTCGCGGTGGTCGCGTCGGGAGTGCCGGCGCACGCAGAGACGAAGTGCACGATGGACTTCCACCTCGAGGGGTGGTCGGTGTTCTACAAGACGTCGCACGGCGGCGGGACGATCACCTGCGACAACGGGCAGAAGGCGCACGTCGTGCTGCACACCAAGGGCGGCGGCGTGACGGTCGGCGCGGAGCGCATCGGCGACGGCCACGGCGAGTTCTCGCCGATCGAGAACCTCGATGAGGTCTACGGCGACTACGCCAACGCCGAGGCGCACGCCGGCATGGGGGCGTCGTCGGACGCCCAGGTGGTCACGAAGGGCACCGTGTCGCTGGCGCTCTCGGGGAAGGGCCACGGCGTGAACGTCGGCTTCGCCTTCGGCAAGTTCACGATCTCCCACCCGACGCGACGCCGCGTCCAGACCAAGGTCGAGGAGCAGATCGAGGAACGTCCGGTCGAGAAGACGCGGCCGGACGCGAAGCCGCTCGAGGAGGACCTCGACGAGCACGAGGCGCCGCCGGCGCCGGCGCACGAGGGCTACTAGCCGCGATGCACCCCGGCGCCCACGCGCAGACGACGCCCGACAAGCCGGCGTACGTCATGGCCGCGAGCGGCGAGGCCGTGTCGTACCGCGAGCTCGACGCCGCCTCGAACCGCTGCGCGCAGCTCCTGCGCGCCCGCGGCGTGCGGGTCGGCGACGGCATCGCGATCATGCTGGAGAATCACCCGCGCTACTTCGACGTCGCGTGGGCGGCGCAGCGCTCGGGCCTCTACTACACCGCGATGAGCACGCGCCTCACCGCGGGCGAGGCCGAGTACATCGTGAACGACTGCGACGCCCGGGTCCTCGTCACCTCGAAGGCGCTCGCCGACGTCGCGGCCCGCCTCGTCGAGCGCACGCCGAACGTCCACACCCGGCTCATGATCGACGGCGTCGTGCTGGGCTTCGAGTCGTTCGAGGCCGCGGTCGCCGCGCAGCCCGCGACCCCGGTCGCCGACGAGGTGGAGGGCGCCGACCTGCTCTACTCCTCGGGCACGACCGGCCGGCCGAAGGGCGTGAAGCTCGGGCTCCGGCGCGACCCGCTCGGCACGCCGAACGCGCTCTTCCTGCTCGCCAAGGCGCTCTACGGCATGGACGGCCACGTCGTGTACCTTTCGCCGGCGCCGCTCTACCACGCCGCGCCACTGCGCTTCTGCCTCACCGTGCAGCGCAATGGGGGGACGTGCGTGGTGATGGAGCACTTCGACGCCGAGGAGTTCCTGCGCCTCGTCGAGCGCCACCGGGTGACGCACACCCAGGTCGTGCCGACGATGTTCATCCGCATGCTGAAGCTGCCCGAGGCGGTGCGCCGCAAGTACGATCTCTCGTCGCTGAAGGTCGTGATCCACGCCGCCGCGCCCTGCCCCGTCCCGGTGAAGGAGCAGATGATCGCGTGGTGGGGACCGGTCATCAAGGAGTACTACGCCGGCACCGAGGGCAACGGGTTCTGCGCCATCGACTCCGCCGATTGGCTCGCGCATCGCGGCTCGGTCGGGCGCGCCCTCCTCGGCACGATCCACATCCTCGACGACGACGGCAGCGAGCTTCCGCCCGGCGAGGCCGGCGCGATCTACTTCGAGGGCGGCAACGCGTTCGAGTACCACAAGGATCCGGAGAAGACCGCGGCGAGCCGCACCAAGGAGGGCTGGTCGACGCTCGGCGACATCGGCTACGTCGACGCCGACGGCTATCTCTACCTCACCGACCGCAAGGCCAACATGATCATCTCCGGCGGCGTCAACATCTACCCGCAGGAGGCGGAGAACCTGCTGGTCACGCATCCCAAGGTGCATGACGTCGCCGTCTTCGGCGTGCCGAATCCCGACTTCGGCGAGGAGGTGAAGGCGGTCGTGCAGCCGGTCGACATGCGCGCCGCCGGCCCGGCGCTCGCCGAGGAGCTGATCGCCTTCTGCCGCGCGCAGCTCTCGCCAATCAAGTGTCCGCGCTCGATCGACTTCGAGGCCGAGCTGCCGCGCCACGCGACCGGCAAGCTCTACAAGCGGCTCCTGAAGGACCGCTACTGGGCGGGCCACACGACGCGCATCCTCTGACCGCGTGACGCGGCCCGAGCGCGCGGTATCCGTCAGTGCGCGTGCCGCTCGTGCCAGTCGAGCGCGTCCTCGAGCCGGTCGTTCCCCCAGAAGAGCTCCTCGCCGCTCACGAAGCTCGGCGCGCCGAACAGGCCGAGCGCCTTCGCGGCCTCGGTGCTCTCGCGCAGGCGGTCCTTCGTCGGCAGCTCCTGCGCACGCGCGAGCCAGACGGCCGGGTCGGCCCCGACCCGGGTCAGCACGTCGGCGACGACGTCCGGCTCGGAGATCTCGCGATCCTCGGCGAAGTTCGCGTGGTAGACGGAGCGCACGAACTCCGGCAGCCAGCGCTCGTCGGCCGCGGCGCTGGCCACGCGCGCCGGCAAGAGGCCGTTCCGCGGAAAGCGCGTCGGGTGGCGGAGCGGCAGGCCCTCCTTCTCGCAGATGCGCGCCAGGTCACGCCACATGTAGCGCCCCTTCACCGGATAGATGTTGAAGGGCGAGTCGCGCCAGCCCTGCTCGCCGAAGATCGGCGCCAGAAGGAACGGCCGCCATGCGACCGGGACGCCGCGCGCCGCCGCGACCCGCTCGACCCGCATGGCGGCGGGGTAGGAATAGGTGCTGGCGAACTCGAACCAGAACTGCAGCGGCTGTCGCGTCATGGGCTCCTCCTGCCGTGCCACCTAACGGGCGCGCGCGGCCGATGGAACCCTCGACTCGTATGCGAACTGCCGCTCCAACCGTGGGGCGCGGACGGAAACCGTCTTGTGCGCCGAACGGGGCGCCGACTACGCTGCTCCACGGAGGTCGGGTCCATGAAGCGTCTTCTCGTGGTGGCGAGCGGCGTCCTCGTCCTGGTGCTCTCGACGCCCGCGCGCGGCGAGCAGCAATGGCAGTGCGGCGATGGGCTCACCGTACCGCTCACCGGCACGCGCGCCGATCGCGAGGCGGCCTGCCGTGACGCCAAGGAGCGCCGCGCCAATCCGCCGGACGCGACGATCAGCCAGGAGCAGGCCGATCTGCTGCGCCAGCGCCTGAACAAGATCGAGAAGGATCAGGGCGTCCAGATCTCGGTCGACAAGCTCGACAAGGTCTCACCGCCCAAGCGCGATCAAGGCGACCAGCCGGCGCCGCAGCGCTAGCGCCGCCGCCGCTCGCCGTCGGCCCGGACTTGCCTATCAAGGGTCGGGCCGGAGACTGAACTCAGGTGGATCGTGCGTCCACCGAGGAGGTCTTTCATGGCGAGATACGGCAACAAAGCCAAGACCAAGGTCGGAAAGGCGATGCGCGAGCGCAAGCAGGGCACGCTGCGCTCGAGCTCCGGCAAGAAGGTCACGGACCGCAAGCAAGCCATCGCGATCGGTCTCTCGGAGGCGCGCCGCGCCGGCGGCAAGGTCCCCAAGAAGCCACGCGGGCGGAGCTGACGGGGCGCCACCATGGGACTCGTGCTGCTCATTCTGTTGATCCTGATCGTCGTGGGCGGACTCCCGACCTGGGGCTACCACGAGATGGGCTACGGCCCGTCGGGCGTCGGCGGCCTGGTGCTCGTGATCGTGCTGATCCTGCTCTTCACGGGACGTCTCTGAGGAACGCCTCGACGGCGGCGTTGAACGCCGCCGGCTGAGCGACGTTCACGAGGTGGCCGGCGTCGGCGATGACGGCCACCCGTGCGTCCGGCAGCCGCGCGGCGAGCGCACGGCTCGCGGCGACCGCCGGCAGATCGCGGTCGCCCGCGATCAGTAGGACCGGTTGGACGGTCGTCCGCAGCACGTCCTCCATCTCCGCCGCCGTGGGCTGCACCCCGATCACCTGGCGCAGCGTCGCTGCGAGGGCGTACGGCGCGTGCTCGAGGAAGCCCTGGCGGATGAGGGCCGCCGCGCGCGGCTCGAGCCCCGCGTCCGGTCCCCACACGAAGCGCTCCCCGGCGGCCTCGAGGCCCTCGCGCTCGATCGTCGCCGCGAAGTCCTCCGCGACGGCCTTGAACGACCCGGCGACGTCGCGCCCCGCCGGAAACGACGCCAGCACGAGCGCGCGCGTCCGCTGCGGGTGGGCGTGCGCGAAGCGGAGCGCGATGCCGGCGCCCATCGAGAGCCCGCCGACGACGGCCGTCGCCGCCCCCACCTGATCCAGCACCCGCTCGACGTCCGCGACGAACGCCTCCGGACGATACGCGGCGGGATCCGCCGGTGCCTCGCTGCGCGCGTGCCCGCGCGCGTCGAAGCGGACGACGCGGAAACGCGGCGCGAGCCCGCGTGCCTGCGCCCGGAAGTTGCGCGCGCTGCCGCCGAAGCCGTGGCCGAGGACGATCGTCGGCCCGTCACCGTCGACCTCGACGTGCAAACGCGGCGCGTCCGTCGTCATGCGACGATCCTCGCGCTCACGGCACTGCGGCGCAAGGCGCAGAGCATCCCAGATACTCTCGCGTATCGGAGCCCGATTGCACCGAAATGAGGCGGGAAAAATACCGATGTCAGGTATGCACCCGACAATGTCCGCTCAGTGCCGGCCGCACGCGGTTTTATCATTGCGCACATGGCAGCCATACGATCGCGTTCGTCGGTGGATCCGTCGGACCAGACGGTAATCGTTGCCCTCGCATGCATCATCGCGGCGGGGCTGCTCTACACCGTCTACGCCGTACTCTGGGGCGTCGGACCCTGACATCTCGCATGGGGTGCGCTACCGCGCGTTTGTCGTCGAATGCGCGCCGTACACTCCTGACGAAGCGTCACAAAAATGAACGCGCCCGCGAGGTCCACGTTCGACAGAACGGGGCCTTGCGCGTGCCCCATCGAGGCACGCTTTCTGCTCCTCTTCGTGAACGCGTCGCAACACGTCGAGCACGAGGGAGCGAGTATGATCGAATTTGCCGTTGGAATCATGGTGGGTGGATCGATCGGGGCCGTCATCATGGGCGCCCTCCTCGCACAGACGCGTACGACCATCGACGGACACGAGGGAGCCGCGGTGCAAGCCCGTGCACCCATGCAAGCGCTGCAGCATTCGGCAGCTCCGCGTCGCAACTCCGCGTCGCGCCCGATGCGCATGCGCCCCCGTCCGACGCTGGTAGCCGCTTCCGCACTGCTGCACTGAGCCAAACGCAGGAAGCAGCGCCGACCGTCCGGATCGTCCGCTCGTCGCGAGCGTCTCGCCGCCGCTAGCCGCGGCCGCGGAGCGCCTCGAAGATGCGCACCACGAGCGCGGTCCATCCCGTCTGATGGCTCGCCCCGAGGCCGCGGCCGGTCTCGGGATGGAAGTACTCGTAGAAGAGCACGAGGTCGCGCCAGGCCGGGTCCTCCGCATAGCGGCGCTCGTCGCCGTGGCACGGGCGGCGGCCGCTCGCGTCGGGCAGGAAGAGCCGCGTGAGGCGCCCACCGATCTCGCGCGCGACCTCGTCGAGCGTGCACATCGTCCCGGAGCCGACCGGACACTCGACACGCAGCGTGTCGCCGTAGAAGTGGTGGTAGCGCTCGAGCGCCTCGAGCAGCAGGTAGTTCAGCGGGAACCAGACCGGCCCGCGCCAGTTGGAGTTGCCGCCGAACATGCCGGTCGTCGACTCCGCGGGCTGGTACGCGACCTCGTGCGTGCCGCCGGCGGCGTCGTGGAAGACGTAGGGGGCGCCCTCGTAGACACGTGACAGCGAGCGCACGCCGTACGGCCCCAGGAACTCGCGCTCGTCGAGCACATAGCGCAGCACGCGCTCGAGCCGCTGGCGCGACGGCACCGCGAGCAAGCGGCGTCCGTGCGCATCGCCCGCCGGCTCGACGTAGGCAGTGTGGCGGGCGAGGTCGGCGCGGTTCTTCAGGAACCAGTCGAGACGCTTGCGGAACCCCGGCAACGCCGCGATCGTCGCGTCGTCCAGCACCTCGCAGGCGAAGAGCGGCACGAGGCCCGCGATCGAGCGCAGGCGCAGCGGCTCCGGGCGGCCGTCGATACGGAGCTGGTCGTAGTAGAATCCGTCCTGCTCGTCCCAGAGGCCGGAGCCGCCGAGGCTGTTCATCGCGTCGACGATCGCGACGAAGTGCTCGAAGAACTTCGACGCGACATCCTCGTAGGACGGATCGTGGCGCGCCAGCTCGAGCGCCATCGAGAGCATGGTCGCGCTGTAGAAGGCCATCCACGCCGTGCCGTCCGCCTGCTCGAGCGCGCCGCCGGTCGGCAGCGGCTTGGAGCGGTCGAACACGCCGACGTTGTCGAGGCCGAGGAAGCCGCCTGCGAAGAGGTTGTTGCCCTCGGCGTCCTTGCGGTTCACCCACCACGTGAAGTTGAGCAGCAGCTTCTGGAACACGCGCGCGAGGAAGAGCAGATCGCGCTCGCCGCGCGGCGCCGTCATCTTGTAGACGCGCCACGCCGCCCAGGCGTGCACCGGCGGGTTCACGTCCGAGAGTGCCCACTCGTACGCCGGAATCTGCCCGTTCGCGTGCATGTACCACTCGCGCAGGAAGAGGATGAGCTGCTCCTTCGCGAACGCGGGGTCGAGGTGCGCGAACGGCACCATGTGGAACGCGAGATCCCACGCCGCGTACCACGGATACTCCCAGGTATCGGGCATCGAGATGACGTCGCGGTTGTAGAGCTGCGGCCAGTCGGCGTTGCGGCCGCCGCGCCGCGCGGCCGGCGGCTGCGGCTGTGCCGGGTCGCCCTCGAGCCAGTCGCGCACGACGTAGTGGTAGAACTGCTTCGACCACAGGAGCCCGGCGTATGCCTGTCGCATCACCCGCCCCGCCTCCGGATCGACCTCCGCCGGGAGCCGCCCCGCGTAGAACTCGTCGGCCTCGGCGCGGCGCGCCGCCATCATCTCGGCGAACGCCGCGCCGAACGCCTCGGGCGGCGTCACCGCGTCACCGTCGGGGAAGAGCCGCAGGCGCAGACTCACGCGCTCGCCGGCGCCGAGCGTCCACCGCACGTGCGCCGCGGCCTTGGTGCCGGCGCCGCCGGGATCGACGGCGTCCGTCCGGCCGCGCACGACGTACTCGTGGAAGGCGTCCTTCACGTAGCGTCCGGCGCTCGGCGCGCTGAAGATGCGCTCCATGTCGGTCTCGTTCTCGGTGAAGAGCCACGGCGCGTCGGGCGCCGACGGATCCATCGCCAGGCGGAAGCGTCCGAGGGACACGTGGTCGGCGATCACCGCCCGCGCGCCGTCCGCGGCGATGCGCGGCTTCGGCCAGTAGCCCTCGCCGCTCCGTCCCCACGACCACGTGTTGCGGAACCAGAGCGTCGGCAGGAGGTGGATCGACGCCGCGGCCGTACCCTGGTTCACGAGCGTGATCTCGATCAGGATGTCGTCGGGCCCGGCCTTGGCGTACTCCGCGATCACGTCCACGTAGCCGTCGTCGAAGACGCCGGTGTCGGTGAGCTCGAGCTCGGGCTCGGTGCGCTCGCGGCGGGCGTTCTCCTGCACGAGCCGCGCGTACGGGAACTCGGTGAGCGGATAGCGGTAGAGCGCCTTCAGGTAGGAGTGGGTCGGGGTGCCTTCGAGGTAGAAGTACACCTCCTTCACGTCCTCGCCGTGGTTGCCCTCGGGCCCGGAGAGCCCGAACAGGCGCTCCTTCAGGATGGCATCGCGCTCGTTCCACAGCGCCAGCGCGAAGGCGAGCCGGCACTCGCGGTCGCAGATCCCGAGCAGGCCGTCCTCGCCCCAGCGATAGGCGCGGCTGCGCGCGTGGTCGTGCGGGAAGTACTCCCAGGCGGTGCCGCTCGCGGAGTAGTCCTCGCGCACCGTCCCCCACTGGCGCTCGGCGAGGTACGGGCCCCACCGCTTCCAGTTGCGGACGCGTTGCGCGTCCTCCGCCAGCCGCTGATCCTCCGCGGTCACGCCACCCGGCATCCGAGACCCCCCGCCCTGGATGCATAGCGTCGTCCGCGCGACGCGGAAAGGGCCGCGCTAGGGCTGCGAGACGCCCGCGGACAGGGTCTCGACGGGGTCGCGCACCTGGACGTCGCCGGCGATGAAGGCGCCGCGTAGCTGGATCGACTTGATCCCCGCCAATATCTGACCGTCGGCGAGCATCGCCACGTCGGAGGCGACGTCGAGACGGACGTCGGCGTACGGGCCGCTCGGGCGCGGCGTCGTGACGAGGGGCTGATCGGCGCGTCGCAGGCGCAGGGTCGAGTCGGTGGCGCCGAACGTGTAGGTCAGGTCGACCGTATCGCCCTCGGTCGAGACCGCGAACACCTCGACCTCGAACGGATCGGCATCGCGGATCGCGAGCAGGAGCGTGCCGAACGGCAGCATCTTCGGCGCCGTCGCGGGCGGATAGCTGAGCTGGATCACCGAGACCGGCCGGTCGGTCGGATCGACCAGCACCGTGAGCCCCGGCAGATCCGGGTCGTAGGCGTTCTCGAGAACGCCGCCGTTGCCGCGGCGATCCCAGCCGCCGAGCGGCAGCACGAGCCGCGCGGCGGTGTCCTCGTCGCTGGCGCGGTCGCTCGCGAGCGCGACGCGGAAGAGCTCCAGGGCGCCGCGCACCCGCACCTGGGTGACGCTCGCGAACGTGAGCCCGAAGGCGGCGTCGAGGTCGCCGGCGAGGTCGCGGTAGGTCGTACCGACCTCGCCGCCCGCCATCGCCGCGCCGACGTCGAACGTCGCCCGGGCGCCGTCGGCCGAGTACTGCGGCGCGTCCTGATCCGGCGACCGGCCGGCGGCGCGGTAAGCGAGCACCCGCATCGTGCCGTCGGTCGCGGTGACGGTCGCCTCGACGTCGAAGGCGGCGTGCGCGCGCGCCGTCACGGCGAGCTGCGGCAGGGCGAGCCCGAGATCCTCGGCCGCGCCGAAGACCGCGCCGCCGGTCGCCGTGACGTCGCCGCTCCCATCCGTGGGCAGCGGCGTCGTCGCGGTGACGGCGAGCACCGGCGCACCGGTGACGTCGTCCTGCTGCAGCGTCGCCGAGGCGTCGCCCTCTCCCCACCAGGCGAAGAGCGGCAGCTCGATCACGGTCCCGCACGTGCAGTCGGTGCGGCAGCGCCGCGGACATTGCGCGGCGTCGTCGCCGTCGCACTGCTCGCCGTCGTCGCGCACACCGTTGCCGCAGAGCACCGGGGTCTGGCCGCTCCCGTCCGGCGGCGGCGACGCGGTGCCGCCGGTGTCGGGCGTGCCGCCGTCGGTCTGGCCCGAGGGATCGGACCCCGGCGCATTCGCGGGCGGGACGTCCACTGCCGGCGCGACGGTATCGGTCGGCGCGCCCGTATCGGTCGTGCCGCCGGTGTCGGCGGGCGCCGTCTCGACTGCCGGCACCACCGGCGCCGCCGCCTCGTCGGTGTAGACCCGCAGCTCGCCGACCGACACGAAGTCGGAGGCGCCGCCCGGACGGCCGTAGATGCGGATGCCGTCGCCGGTCGTCGGCGGGAAGCTCAACGTGAAGCGCTCGTACGGCACGCCGTTCGCGCCCGGGTAGGCGGGCGCGCTGACGGCGCCGGCGTCGGTCCAGGTGCCGTTCTGCAGCACCTGCACTGCGAGCGACTCGAACCAGCCGCCGTTCCAGAACTGCCGGCCCTCCTGGAAGACCACCTGGGTGAAGTGCTGCGGCTGGTCGAAGACGTAGCCGATCCAGTCCTCGGTCGCGGCGTTCTGACCGTCGTACGAATCGTACTGGCGGTACGACTGGTTGTTGCCGACCGGCGGGAGGTCGCCGTCGCGGATGACCTCGAGGTTGTGGTTGCCGCCGCCCCGCGGCGCCGTGACGCGCGCGATGATCGCGCCGCGCGTGGTGACGTCGGTGAAGGAGCCCGAGGGGACGACGCTCAGGTTGTCGCCCATGACCGTGAGCTCTCCGACCGAGATGAACGCGGCGCTGCCGCCTGGTTGGCCGTCGATGCGGATCGCGTCACCGACGACCGGCGTGAAGTTGAGCGCGAAGGTCTCGTAGCTGACGTTGTTGACGCCCGGATACGGCGGCGTCACGACGAGGCCATCGACCCCGCGCCACACGCCCTTCTGGCGCACCTGGACGGTGAACGTCTGGAACCAGCCGCCGTCCCAGAACTGCCGGCCCTCCTGGAAGATCACCGAGCGGAAACGCTGCGGCGTCCTGAACGCGTACCCGATCCAGTCCTCGCTTGCGGTGTTGGCGCCGTCGAAGGTGTCGTACTGCCGGCCCGACTGCGTGTTGCCGGGCGGCGGCCGGTCGCCGTCACGGATGATCTCGACGTTGTGGTTGCCGCCCCCCGTCGGTGCGGTGACGCGCGCGATGATGGTGCCGATCTGGCTGAGGTCGGCGATGACGCCGTTCGACCGCGGCACGGGCGCGGCCGTGGCGAGCGGCGTCGGCGCGACGGTCGCGAGCGGCGTGTCGGTCGGCACCGGTGTATCGGTCGGCACCGGCGTGTCCGTCGGCGCCGGCGTACCCGTCGGGACGGCCGTGCGGACGGCGGTGGCCGCCCGCGTCGGCGTCACGCTCGGCGGCGCGGTCCTGCTTGGCAGCGGCGTCGTCGTCACGACCGCGGTGAGCGTCGGACGCGCGGTCACGGTGGCCGTGGGGAGCGAGGTTTGCGTCGCCACTGCGGTCGGCCGTGCCGTCAGCGTCGGCAGCGCCGTCAACGTGGGCAGCGCCGTCAGCGTGGGCAGCACGGTGGCGGTCGCGCGCGCGGTCGGCTGCGCGGTGACGGTCGGCTGCGGAGTGGACGTGCGCATCACGGTCGACGGCGGTGGCGGCGTCAGTGTCGGGGTCGTCGTGGGCAGGAGGACGGGCGCCAGGAGCGGCACCTCGTTCGAGCGCGGGCTCTCGACGCCATCGCCGTCATACGTGGTGATGGCGAACACGTCGCCGATGTCGACGTTGCCGACCAGCACGCGCACGACGCCGTCCGTCGCGGCCGCCTGCGGCCCGATGTCGAGGCCGGCGCCGTATGTTCCCAGGAGCGGACGGACGTAGACCTTGTATCCCGCGGAGCCACTCGCGGCCTGCCACGCGAGACGAGCCTGTACTGCGAACGCGGATGCCGGCATCAGCAGCAGCGCGCAGCATATTGCGATCGATCCGATCGCGATCGGAAATGCCCAGGTGCGTCGGTTCATTGCGAAAAGGGACAGACGTCGACGGCGTACTCCCGAACGCCGGACGCGTTTGTCCATTGCACATCACGTGCCTGAGCAAAAACGTTGGGATTACCTATGATCGCGTCCATGCAGTTCTGCATGCTCCGAGCCACATGCGCGGCCACGCATGACGATTGCCCGAAGGGACTACACGCAGACTACATGCGAGCTGCGTGTGTGCGAGTCAGCGCACGATGCGCGACGACGCGAAAGGTCAAGGGGTTGAGTGCGATCGAGAGCAGCGCGCCGGCGACGATCAACTGCAACGCCTCCGTCGTGAGCAGGCCGAGGCGCACGCCGAGCGCCGCGAGGATGAACGAGAACTCGCCGATCTGCGAGAGTGCGGCGGAGACCATCAGCGCCGTGCGCAACGGACGGCGAAGCGCGAGCACGATGCCGCACGCGACGAGCGACTTGCCGACCATGATGATCGCGACGACGGCCGCGACGCGCAGCGGATCGCGCATCAGGGTCGCGGGATCGAGGAGCATGCCCGCCGAGACGAAGAAGAGCGCGGCGAACGCATCCTGCAGCGGCTGCAACGTTGCGGCCGCGCGATGATCGAAGTGGGATTGGTGCAGCGCGGTTCCCGCGAAGAACGCGCCGAGCGCGAGCGAGGTGCCGAAGATCTCCGCCGAGCCGACGGCAATGCCGAGCGCGAGCGCGACGATCGCGAGCGTGAAGAGCTCGCGCGATCCGCTGCGCTCGACCCACCCGAGCACGCGCGGCAGCACGCGCTTGCCGCCGACCACGATCAGCAGCACGAGCAGTCCGACCTTGCCGATCGTCGTGGCAATGTCGCGCCCGAGCCGCTCCGGCAGTGAAGCGCCGCTGCCGCCGAGGAGCGGCACGAGCGTCGGCAGCAGCACGAGCACGAGGATCATCGCGATGTCCTCGACCACGAGCCAGCCGATCGCGATCCTCCCCTCCGTCGAGTCGACGGCGCCCTGCGCCTCGAGCGCGCGCAGCAGCACGACCGTGCTGGCGACGGACAGCGCGAGGCCGAACACGAGCCCGCCGCCGAGCGGCCAACCCCAGAGCGCCGCGGCCCCCGCGCCGAGCGCGGTCGCGACGACGATCTGGCCGAGCGCGCCGGGAATCGCCACCGCCCGCACGGCCAGGAGATCGCCGAGGGAGAAGTGCATGCCGACGCCGAACATGAGGAGAATGACGCCGATCTCCGCGAGCTGCGGCGTGAGGTGCGGGTCGGCGACGAAGCCGGGCGTGAACGGCCCGATGGCGACGCCGGCGAGGAGATAGCCGAGGAGGGGCGGCAGCCGCAGGCGCACCGCCACCAACCCGCCGATGGCGGCCAGCACCAGCGCGACGGCGACCGTCTCTATGAGCGGATGGTGCTCCACTCGCGCAAAGCAAAGCCACCCAAGGGATTCGAACCCTCGACCTGCCGATTACGAATCGGCTGCTCTACCAGCTGAGCTAGGGTGGCGTGGGGAGGAACGACGAGCGGCGCCGACCATAGAGCGTGCCGCCCGTGCGTGCAAGTGCCGCGGCGCGCGACGGCGCGACTGGCGCGCTCGCGGACGCTTTCCTATACATGGCCGTCATGCGTGCCGTGCTGCTGAAGGAGCCGGGAGATCTGCGCGTCGAGTCGGTCGCCGATCCGAGCCCCGAGCCCGACGAGATCCTCCTGCGCGTGCGGAACTGCGGCATCTGCGGCTCCGACCTGCACGCGGCGAAGTACGGCCTGCAGATGCCGCCGGACGCGATCCTCGGGCACGAGTTCGCCGGCGAGATCGTCGCGCTCGGCGCGCGCGTCGACGACTGGAACGTCGGCGAGCGCGTCGTCTCGCTGCCCTACATGGCGTGCGGCGAGTGCCCGGCGTGCCGGCGCGGCGACGGCATCCTCTGCCCGGCACTCCGCGGCATCGGACTCGGCCAGCTCCCCGGCGCGTTCGCCGAGTACGTGCGCGTGCATCCGGGGAGCCTGCTCCGCGTCCCGCCCGAGATCGACTTCCGCACCGCGGCGATGGTCGAGCCGCTCGCAGTCGGCTTGCACGGCCTGCGGCACAGCGGCCTCGGCCCCGAGCGCAATTGCCTCATCCTCGGGGCCGGACCGGTCGGCCTCGTGAGCCTGCTCTGGGCGCGCGACCTCGGCGTGCGGGACGTCGTCGTGTCCGAGCTCGCGGCCGGACGGCGCGCGATGGCGGAGCGCCTCGGCGGCATCGCCGTCGACCCGACGAGCGGCGATCCCGCCACCGTCGTGCGCGAGCGCAGCGGGCGCGAGCCGGAGGTGATCCTCGAGTGCATCGGCGCGCGCGGTATGTTGAACAACGCGATGATGCTCGCCGGCATTCGCGGCCGCATCACCGTCCTCGGCGTTTGCGTCGAGCCCGACGAGATCCTGCCGCTCACCGGCATCCTCAAGGAGCTCGAGGTGAAGTTCGCGCTCGGCTACAGCAAGCAAGAGTTCGCCGACGCGCTCGAGGCGCTGCGCTCCGGGCGCATCGACGTCGCGCCGCTCGTCACCGACGTGATCGATCTCGAGCAGGTGCCGGAGACCTTCCACGCACTGGCGACGCCGACGACCCAGTGCAAGGTGCTGATCGAGTTTCCGTGAGGGCGGCCCCCGCCGGAGCGGCGGCCGCGCGATCCGTCAGGCCTTCGTGACGTTCGCGGCTTGTAGCCCTTTCGGGCCCTGCGCGATCTCGAACTCGACGCTTTCCCCTTCTTGCAGCGAGCGGAAGCCCTCGCCGCTGATGGCCGAGTAGTGGACGAACACGTCCTGACCGTCATCGGCGGTGATGAAACCATAGCCCTTCTGAGCGTTGAACCACTTCACTTTACCACGAGCCACGCTGCTGCCCTCCTGGTTGGCGACGCATGCGCGAAGACCTCGCGCGGGACAAGCGCGCAGGCGTTAACACAGAACCGAGCCACGCGGCAAGAAAATCTGCACCAAAAGGGCGCACCCGTGCGCTGCCGCCGACACCGGCGAGACACCCCGGCCCGTACGTCTCGCCCAGCCGGCGCGAATGGCGTTCGGAGACCGCCCTTTGTATATAGGGACCGACCCCCGCTTCCGGTCCCGGGCAGGACGTCCATGGCCGTCGATCCCAACCTCCTCAGGATGTTCAGCTACTACCGCGACGCCGAAATCCGCGGCGCGACGCTCCTCCTGCGCCTGATCCAGCGCATCGACGACCCGGACGCGCAGGTGAAGCTCTCGAAGCACCTCGAGGAGGAGACGCACCACGCCTGGCTCTGGACGAAGCGCATCACGGAGCTCGGCGGCGTGCCGCTGCGCATCGACGACGGCTACCAGCGGCGCATGGGCCTCGAGGTCGGGATTCCGAAGACGTACGAGCAGCTCTTCGCGCTGACCGTGGTCGTCGAGGAGCGCGCCCATCAACGCTATCTCGCACATGCCGCCTCGCCGACCGTGGATCCCGAGACGCTGGCCGTCCTCCACGAGGTGACCAAGGACGAGAAGTGGCACATCTCGTGGATGGAGAACAAGCTGCGCGAGATGGCCGGCCCGGGCGGCCACGCGCGGGTCGACGCGCTCCTCGCGCGCTATCGCGAGGCCGATCGCCGGGTCTTCCGCGAGCTCGAGGCGAAGGAGCGCGAGGCGTTCGGCTTCTCGCTCTCGGAGACGGCCGCATCGTAGTCTCGGCTCCGAGCCGGGCGAACGACGCCGCCCGCCACGCCGGCCCGGAGGCGGCCCCGAAGCTCCATCATTGGCTCGAGTACGCCGGCTTCCGACTCGTCTACGGCGTGCTCGCCACCCTACCCCTCGCGCTCGCGATGCGGCTCGCGGCTGGCGTCGCCGCGCTCGCGATCCGTCTCGACCGCCGCCATCGCCGCATCGGCCTCACCAACCTCGCGATCGCGTTTCCTGAGAAGTTGGAGGCCGAGCGCATGCGGATCCTGCTCGCCAGCTACCGCAACCTCGGCCGCATGATCGCCGAGTGCGCGCAGCTCGCCCGCCTCACGCCGGAGAACGTGCGCGAGCGCATCGGCTTCAGCGACGAGCGCCTCTGGCGCGACGAGCTGCCCGCGACCCTCGCCGAGGGCGGCGTGCTCGTGCTGACGGGACACTTCGGCAACTGGGAGCTCTTCGCCTACGCGCACGGCCTGCTCGGCTACCCGGTGCACCTGGTGCACCAGACCATCAAGAACCCGCTCATCGACCGCTTCGTCGAGCGTCTGCGCCGCCGGGGCGGCACGCTGACCATGCGCAAGCACGCGGCGGCGCGCGGCGTGCTGCGCGCGCTCGCCGGCCACGAGCTGGTCGTGCTCCCGCTCGACCAGAACGCGTCGCGTCGGACCGGCGTGTTCGTCGAGTTCTTCGGCAAGCAGGCCAGCACGAACGCCGGGTTCGGCCGCATCGTCGCCCGCTCCAAAGCCATCGTCCATCCGGCCTTTCTCGTGCGCGAGGGAGCCAGCGCGCGTCACCGCATCGTGATCTTGCCTCGCGTTCCGTTTGCGAGTATGGCGGACCGCGATCAAGCGGCTCGCGAGTTCACGCAACGCTGCACCGCGATCCTCGAAGCCATGATCCGTGAGTACCCCGATCACTGGCTCTGGACGCATCGGCGCTGGCGAACCCGACCGGTCGGAGAACCGGACGTGTACGAGCGCTGAGGAGGACTTCGATGCCGACCAGGAAACCGCGAAAGACCGCACGCGCGGCGAAGAGCCGCAAGCCCGTCGCCCGCCGCGCGCCAGCCCGTGCTGCCGCGTCACGCAAGAAGGCGGCGCCGCGTAGCGCCGCCAAGAGCCGGGCCGCCGCGCCGCGCGCCCCGGGGCCGGCGGCCGCGTCCGCCGCGAGCCGCGAGGTCGTCGCGCTGAAGGCGAAGCTCGAGCGCGAGAAGTCCGGCTCCGAGAAGCGGCTCACCGAGATGATGCGGGAGATCGCGACGCTGCGCCACCACGAGGCCCGCGTCGCCCAGCTCGAGCGTCAGCTCAAGGAGCGCGACGAGCTGATCGTCCAGCTCCGCAGCCAGCTGAACGACCTCCGCAACCGCGAGGTCGTGACGCCCGATGACGAGCTGCAGCCCTCGCTGGCGCTCGGATCGCGCGGCCACGACTTCGACGAGTTCGACGACGACGTGGGTCCGGAAGAGGACGATGATTTGATTTAGCCCCCGCGGCTGCTCCCCCGCGCGCCTCGTGGCGCGCGACGGCTCACGATGGGCCTGGACACGGGCCTTCCAGGACCGTGCCTAGGTACCGCGCTATAGGGTGCTGCAGGGTCGCGCGCTTACGAGGCGTGATTTCCTTGACAAGGATGTTGTGTCGCCTCTAGCCTGCACTTGTCACGTCCGTACGGGAGCAAAGTTGACCCATACATGGGGACCAAAGCTGCCCTTACCTACCTCCGGTCCCCGCCGCCACCAGAGCGGGAGGACAATGAACGGCCTGCAGCCGGGAACAGTGGTCGCTCGACGGCCATGGGATCGGTCGGCGAAGCACTGGACGTCCTCCGGGTGTTGGATTTCGCACTCGGGCAGACTGACGACTCGGAGCTCGGAGCCCTCGTTGCCGAGGTTCGCGAAGGGGAACGGGCCTTTGAGCAGTGGGCTCGGCAGGTCGAGTCGTTCCGCTCGAGCAAGCAGCTCTACGAGGCGGGGATTCTCCCCGATCCCGCCGGTCGGCCGCGCGGCATTCCCGACGAGCTCGTGCTCGATCGACTCGGGCGCGCCCTCGACGCCTCGTCAGGCATGCCATTGTTGTTGCAAGTCGCGTTGGCGGCCATGGTCGGGTTCATCCTGGCGTTCCTCATCGCGTGAAAGGAAAATCCCCCTATGAGCAAGATTCGCGTGCTCCTCGCCGAGGATCATACCGTCGTACGCCAGGGACTACGGAAGATCCTGGAGTCGGACGCCGAGATCGAAATCGCCGGTGAGGTGGGTGACGGGCGCGGCGCCGTCGAGTCCGCCAAGCGCCTGCGCCCGACCGTCATCGTCATCGACATCGGTCTCCCCGGCCTGAACGGCATCGAGGCGACGAACCAGATCATGAAGGGCACCGACGGGATCGCGGTGCTGATCCTGTCGATGCATTCGGACGACGTCTACGTACGCCAGGCGCTGAAGGCCGGCGCGAAAGGCTACCTGCTCAAGGACTCCGAGGATCTCGACCTCATCAAGGCCGTGAAGTCGCTGGCCCGCGGCGGCTCGTACTTCAGCCCCTCGGTGTCGAAGGTGCTGCTCGACGGCTACCTGAACGACGCGGGACCGGGCGGCGGCGAGGACACGCTGTCACGCCTCACCGGCCGCGAGCGCGAGGTGCTCCAGCTCATCTCCGAGGGCAAGACCAACAAGGAGATCGCGCGCATCCTGTCGCTCAGCATCAACACCGTCGAAAGCCACCGCAAGCACGTGATGGAGAAGCTCGACCTCCACAACACGGCCGAGATCGTGCGCTTCGCGGTGCGCAAGGGCATCGTCCAGTAGGCGTTGCGAGCGGGACGGGTCCCGCTCGCGCTCCGCCTCGACGCAGCTCCGTGCTGCGTACCCCTCCGCCCCACTCCACCACGTCGTGCGTCGCGCGATCGTCCTACGGCGTCCGCGCGACGTGCGATCAGCGCGCGCGCGGCGGCGTCTGCCAGAACGGCTCGCGCGGCTCGTTCGCGGCGGGCAGGAACGTCTTCACCTGCCACGTGCCGTTGATCTTGCGTCCCGCGGCAACCATCCGCTTCGGCGGCTTGCGCGTCCCTTCCTTCGCCAATCGCAGCATCATCGTCCCCTCCCCGACAACCGAGATGCTTTGCGATTCAGCATGAAACATTCCACGAGCGGAAAATCCGGAAGAACAGGGAGTTAGCGCACTCCGGGCCGGTCGCGACGTACAGCAATGTGCGGCGGCGGACGGGTTTTGAACAGACGCGGTCCGCGACGGCGCCGTCCGGGCTGGCCGTGCGGGACGCCCGACGCGTCGCAGCCCGTCGCCGCGTCCGACGTGTCATCGCGCCCGACGCGTAGACGCGTTTGGGCGCATGGGATAGGGACGAGGCGAGTATGAGTAGCGACGGCAGACGTCGTCCGCAGTAGCCCCACCGGCCATCTCGATCTCACGCCGGTCGCGGGCGGCAGGAGGTCTCGAGGTGGCACTCTTCGCATCCGTCCGTCACGTGCATCGCCCGGCGCGCCCCGTCGCGCGGCGGAGGTGTGCGCGATGAGCGCGCTGCGCGACGACGTGCGCGAGAAGCCCGACGTGACGACCGACCTCCAGGAGGCGTGGCCCGTCCTCTCGACGGAGGAACGCCTCGAGGGGCTGCACCTCTTCCCGCCAGCCGAGGCCGAGGACTTCCTGCTCGCGCTGCCGGCGCGCGACCAGGCGGAGCTGATCCTGCGCACGACGATGCCGGAGCGCCGCTTCTGGATGCGTCTCCTGCCGCTCGACGACGCCGCCGACGTGATCCAGGCGGCGCCCGAGGAGGATCGGCAGAGCCTGCTCGCCCTGCTCGACGACAGCGCCCATCGCGAGGTGTCGGCGCTCCTCGCCTACGCCGAGGACGAGGCCGGCGGCTTGATGAACCCGGACTACGCGCGCCTCCGCCCCGAGATGAGCGTCGACGAGGCGATCACCTACCTGCGCCGGCAGGCGCGCGAACGCCTGGAGACCATCTACTACGTGTACGTCCTCGACCCCGCGCAGCGCCTCCTCGGCGTGGTCACGTTCCGCGAGCTCTTCTCCGCGCCGCCGACGAAGACGGTGCGCGACATCATGCACACCGACGTCGTGACTGCGCACGTCGACATGGACCAGGAGGCGCTCAGCCGCCTCTTCCAGGAGCACAACTTCCTCGCCATCCCCGTCCTCGACGACGAGCGCCGCGTGAAGGGCATCGTCACCGTCGACGACATCGTCGACGTCGTGCAGGAGGAGGCGACCGAGGACATCCAGAAGATCGGCGGCATGGAGGCCCTCGACGAGCCGTATCTCGAGATCCGCTTCGCGACCATGCTGCGCAAGCGCGCCGGCTGGCTCTCGGCGCTCTTCATCGGCGAGATGCTGACGGCGACCGCCATGGGCCGCTTCGAGAGCGAGATCGCGCGCGCCGTCGTCCTCGCGCTCTTCGTCCCGCTCATCATCTCGAGCGGCGGCAACTCCGGCTCCCAGGCGTCGACCCTCGTCGTGCGCGCGCTCGCGCTCGGCGAGGTCCGGTTGCGCGACTGGTGGCGCGTCGTGCGCCGCGAGCTCGCCGCCGGCCTCGCGCTCGGCTCCATCCTCGCGACCATCGGCTTCATCCGCATCCTGCTCTGGCAGGAGCTCTTCCACACCTACGGCGAGCACTACATGCTGATCGCCCTGACGGTCTCGTTCAGCCTGATCGGCGTCGTCACCTGGGGCACGCTCGCCGGCTCGATGCTGCCGCTCTTCCTCCGCAAGCTCGGCTTCGACCCCGCGAGTGCCTCGGCGCCGTTCGTCGCGACGCTCGTCGACGTGAGCGGGATCATGATCTACTTCACGATGGCGAGCGTGATTCTCGGCGGGACGCTGCTGTAGGCGGCGTCGCACGGCGCGGCGCGGCTCCCGCCATCGGCGATCAGTCGGTGAAACGGAGGCTTTCGACGATCTCGACCAGCGCGCCCCGGTACTCGGCTTCGGCTGGGTCGAGAACGAAGTGATAGAGCGAGCTCCCGTGGAGGAAGTACACCTCGGTTTCGGTATCGCTGTACCCCTCGTACTCGTGTACGTCGCGGTAGGTCATCCATCTCGCCTTCTCGCCCGCGATCGGGAAGTAGACGTCCTCGACTATCTCACGTCGCAGCCTTCGGCGGTCCATGAACGACTGTAGATCCTCGGCTGGAGATCGTTCGATGTTTATCGCCCCACCGCGGTCGACGGGAAAACCGCCCCGGTAGAGGCCACCAAAGGTGTCGAGCTCCAAGGATTGGATCGGCTTTCTGCACTATCGCGGTGCTTGACGACTTGACTTTCAGGATTGTTTTCGCTATTTCTTCGCCTATCGGATTTCTAACGTTGGCGTCTCTGAGTTCGATTGCATGCAGTATCGCAGCTTCCCTCGTTCACGTAGCGTCGCGCGCCGATCGAGACGTGCGACGGCACCATGGTTACGCGGCACCAATCGCAGGGCCGCCGATCCGGACGCCGAGCGCGTCCGCGAGACGGAGCGTACGCGCCTCGCGCGTGCGACGGACGTCGAGCTGTGCGTCGCGGCGCGCAGCGAGGCGGCGGCGCGCCGGGAGCTGGGCGGCGCGGCGCAGGCGTTCCTCGCAGGGCGAGGGTACCAGCGTCTCGGTTTCGTGCGAGTCGGCGACTACGCGCGCGAGCGTCTCGGGATCTCAGGGCGCGCATTGGAATCGGCCGCCTGGGTCGCGGCGCGTCTCGACGCTCTCCCGCGCATCGGCACGGCGTTCGATCGGGGCGAGATCTCATGGGCGCAGGCACGGACGCTCTGCGGCGTGGCGCCCCGAGATGAGCAAGATGGGCGAGATGAGCAGGAGTGGCTCACGCGGGCGCGCGCGTGGAGTGCTCGAGAGCTCGAGGCGTCCGCAAAGGCGGCGCGCACCCGCAGCGGCGCGCCTCCCGATCCGGATGCGGACGACGGGACGATCGAGGACGAGCCCGCCGTCCGCGTGCGGATCGCGTGCCCGGCGCGCGTGCGCGCGCTCTGGCGTCACGCGGCCGAGCTGGCGAGCCGGGTCGCGGGACAGTGCCTCGTGCCGTGGCGTGCGGCGGAGATCATCGCGGCGGAGGCATCGTCTGGGCGGCCGCCCGACGCGTCGTTCGGCGATCGCGCACTGTTGGCAGCGCTGCGGCTTGCGCGTCGCCAGCACAGGATCGACGGCGTCGCGACCGGCCCGATCGCGGCGATCTCGAACACACCGGCGGGTCCTTCCGGCGCGGGCCCGGGAGCCGCGTCTTCTTCGAAGGAATCGACCACCACGCCTCCCGTTCGCGCCGCGCAGGCGCTTTGCGATCCCTTCACCCTCGACGCCCGTCTCGTGTTCGCCATGCACACGATTCGCACGGCCGAGCCGCGCATTGGCCGGCTGCTGCGGGTACTCGTCGATCTGAAGCTCTACCGGACGCTCGGCTTCACGAAGGTCGAGGACTACGTCCGCGAGCGGCTCGGGATGTCCGCGCGGAAGGCATGGGCGCTCCTCAAGGTCGAGCGGACGGTGCGCCGCACGGCAGCGTTTGCCGGCAGCTACGAGAAGGGCCTCATCTCGTGGACGCGCGTCCTGACGTTGTTGCCCGTCCTGTGCCGCGAAAATGAAGGCGCGTGGCTCACGCGCGCGTCGATGGTCACCGCGCAGCGCCTGGCCGAAGAGGTCGACTGGACGCTCGAGCGGTGCGACGTGCTCGGCGCGCACGTTCCGCTCGACCCGCCGCCGCTCGACGCCGATCTTCCGTCGCCGGCGGCGTTAGCAATGGCGGACGTCGTGGCCCGCGGAGCTCGATCCCCGGATCCGTCACTGCAAAACGGTGCGCACGCCACCTATGAGGTTCGCGACGCAGAAGTACGGTTCATCGCGCCCGCGTCCGTCGTGGCGCTGGTACGCGACACCATGGACGCCTTCGCGCAGCCAGGCGAGCCGCGCTGGACGGCGCTCGAACGGATGTTGCGGCACGTGATCGCGTATTGGACCGGAATCGGCCGGCATCGGGACCCCATCTTCGAGCGTGATCGCTGGTACTGCGCCGTTCCGGCGTGCAGCTCGCGGCGCAATCTGCACGATCATCATCTGCGATTCCGATCGCGGGGCGGCGGCAACACGCGCGACAACCGCATTGCGATCTGTGCCGCGCACCATCTTCACGGCATCCATGCCGGGTGGATTCACGCCTGGGGAACGGCCCCGAAGCCGGTCTACTGGGAGATGGGCGTGCGCATGGATCGGCCGCCGTTACTGGCGTTCATCGGCGATCGCCTCTGGAACGGCGATCTGCCCGAGTCCCCGGAGGTGGCGATGGGGATCGGCTAGGTCGGGCGCGACCAGGTCAGGCGGCGAGGAACGCGTCCAGCTCGCGGTTGAACACGTCGCTGTTCTCGATCGGCGGCGAGTGGCCGACGTGGGGCAGCATCACGAGGCGTGCGCCCGGAATCGTCCGCGCCAGCATCTCGTGGTGCTCGCGGAAGAAGATCGTGTCCTCCTCGCCGCCGACGACGAGCGTCGGGCAGGCGATACGCGCGACGCGGTCGGCCGTGTCGTGGGCGAGGTCGGCGTCGACCTGGCGGAGATAGCCCTGCCGGTCCTGCGGGTGCGGCACCGCGAGGAACATGCCGACCAGCATCTCGAGCCCGACCGTGTTGAGAAATGTGTGGCCGACGCCGAAGATCAGCACGCTCTCGTGAAAGGCACGGTCGTCGCCGGCGCGCAGCCGCTTCCAGGTGTGGAAGAGCGCGCGCGTATACTCGTCGTTCCGCGCCCAGGTGCCGACGAGCGTGAGCGTGCGGACGCGTCCGGGCGCGGCGAGGGCCAGCTCCTGCGCGATCGCGCCGCCGAGCGAATGGCCGACCACGTCGGCCTGCTCCAGATGGAGCGCGTCCATCAGCGCCAGCGTGTCCGCCGCCATCTCGCGCGGCGTGTACGGCCCGGCGGCGAGGAAGCTCTCGCCGACATCGCGATTGTCGAAGGTGACGCAGCGCCGCCGGCCCATGAAGTGCGCCACTTGGCCGCCCCAGATGGTGCGGTCGACGCTCGTGCCACTGATGAAGAGGAGAGGCGCGCCCTCTCCGAGCTCCTCGTAGACGATCTCGCCAGCAGCGGTCGCGACGCGCGGCACGGCTAGCTCTTCGGCTCGGTCGACGCGCTGTCTGCCGGCGCCGCGGGCAGCGGCCGCGCCCGCAGGCGTGTCGCGACCGGGGTGACGGCTTTCAGCAGCATCTCGAGGCGGGTCGCCTGCGGGCCCATCACGCTCGCGACGATCGTCTCGTACTCGCCGAGCGCGGCGTCGAGCTCGGCCTCGCGGCCCTCGCGGATGCCGTGCTCGTCCTCGGTGAGGGTCGCGTTGATGCGGTCGGCGATCTCGCCGAGCTTCTTGTCGTTCTCCTCGCCGACGGTGTTGGTGAACGTCTCGGACCACACGGTGTGGAACGCGAGTGTCGCGGGCACCTGGCGGCGCAGGCCGCCGCTCAGCGTGTAGATGCGATCGGCGAGCACGTCGGGCGTCGGCGGCTTCCGTCGCGACACGAAAGCGTTCAAGCGGACCAGCCTGTCGTGTAGCTTGCCGTAGCCGACACGCTCGGTGAGAAGCCCGATCGCGTCGCGCAACTCTTGGGCGGTGGGAGCGGCCATCGACGTGCGAGGGCTTGTGTCTCCCGTTTGCCCGGCGCAGTCAAGCGACGGCCGCGCTCTTCAATCGCCCGCGCGAGGACGCTAGAAGCACACGAGGAGGAGACCCCCAATGGCCGTGCTTCGCACTCCGGAAGAGCGTTTCGCCAACCTGCCCGGGTATCCCTTCGCGCCGCACTACGTCGACCTGGCGCGCGCGATCGGTCGGAGCGGCGAGGCCCGCATGCACTACGTCGACGAGGGCCAGGGCGATGTCGTCCTCTGCCTGCACGGCGAGCCGAGCTGGTCCTTCCTCTACCGCCGGATGATCCCGATCCTGGCGCGGCGCGCGCGCGTGCTCGCACCCGACCTCTTCGGGTTCGGCAAGTCCGACAAGTTCACGGAGCCGGACGACTACTCCTACACGATGCACCACGACGCCGTGCTCGGCTTCATGGACGCGCTCCGCCTCGAGCGGATCACCCTCGTCTGCCAGGACTGGGGCGGTCTGCTCGGCCTGCAGCTCGCGGGCCAGCATCCCGATCGCTTCGCCCGTCTCGTGATCATGAACACCGCCCTGCCGACGGGCGAGGAGGAGGTCGGCCCGGGCTTCCTCGCCTGGCGCCAGTACGCGACGTCGGTGCCCGATCTACCGGTCGGCGCGCTCTTCGAGCGCTCCATCGTCGACGAGTCGCGCCGCACCCCGGAGATCCTGGCCGCCTACGACGCGCCCTACCCCGACCGGCGCTACAAGGAAGGCGCGCACCGCTTCCCGGCCCTCGTACCGATCGAGCGCGACATGCCCGGGGCCGCCGAGAACCGCGAGGCCTGGAAGACGCTCGCGCAGTGGGCGAAGCCCTGCCTGCTCCTCTTCAGCGACAAGGACCCGGTGATCGGCGTGCCGGCCGGCCGCGTCTTCGAGCGCCAGATGCCGCACGTCGGGCCGATGGAGGTGGTAAAGGACGCCGGCCACTTCCTCCAGGAGGACAAGGGCGAGGAGATCGCGGAACGCATCGTCGCGTTCCTCGACGCCACGGCGCGCTGAGCGCGCGCCGGACGACCGGGCGCCTGGGACGCGTTACTCGCGCGCCAGCTTCGCGTGGTGGCGCTCCCCGGTGATCGGGTCGCGCGGCGAGTGCGAGCGCGCGACGAACGAGTCCCAGGGCGAGCGCTTGAGCGGCGGAAAGAGCGGCGGATGATCCTGGCGACGATAGCTCCGCGTATAGCCGTCGGCCCACTCGGTGTCCTGCAGGGTGGCGACCCGGGGCGCGGCCGAGCGGCACACGACGGCCGCAATTGCCGCGATCAGCAGGACCCCGAAAAGCGTCGCGAACCCGGTCCGGACCCGCCGGCGTGCCTTGGTGCGCACGCGCCGCATGCGGCGCGCCTGAAAGCGCATCGGGTCAAGACTGCGCAGTCCCCCCTCCACCTCCATCCGCGTCAACATGTCATGATCGATAGCATCGATGGCGTGCGTTGGCCACGGGAAAATAAGCAACGCCCGCGGTATGCGCAATCGACATGGACAGGCCCGGGCGACGCAGGCTAAACGACCCTGATGCCACGCCCGATCGTGCTGATCGTCCGCGACGGCTGGGGAATCGGCCGTGACCACCCGGGCAACGCCGTCAAGCTCGCCCACCCCCCCGTCCTGAAGCATCTGCTCACGACCTACCCGAACACGGTCCTCGGCGCCGCCGGACGCGACGTCGGCCTCCGGCCCGGTTACCAGGGATCCTCGGAGGTCGGCCACCTGAACATGGGCGCGGGGCGCATCGTCGAGCAGGAGATCGTGCGCGTCGACAAGCTGATCGAGAGCGGCGAGTTCTTCCGGCATCCGGCCCTTCTCCAGGCCACCCGGCAATGCGCGGAGCGCAAGAGCGCCCTCCACCTCATGGGGCTCGTGCAAGACCAGGGCGTGCACGCCACCGAGGAGCACCTCTACGCGCTGCTCGAGCTCGCCAAGCGCGAGGGTCTGCACCGCGTCTTCGTGCACTTCTTCTCCGACGGCCGCGACACCCCGCCGCGCAGCGCCCTCGTCTACCTCGAGCGGCTCGAGGACAAGCTCGCGGCGCTCGGCGTCGGCCGCATCGCGTCCGTGATGGGCCGCTACTATGCGATGGATCGCGCCCTCAACTGGGACCGCATCCAGCGCGCCTACGACGCGCTCGTGCACGGCAAGGGCCTGCGAGCGCCGAGCCCACGCGCCGCGATCGAGCAGGCATACGCCCGCGCCGACCAGACGCTCGCCGCGCGCGAGGCCGGCACGGCCAGCGAGGACGCGCTCGTCGAGAGCGACGAGTTCATCCAGCCGACGCTCATCACGGGCGCCGACGGCACGCCGCTCGCCACCATCCAGGCGGGCGACGCCGTCGTGCACTTCAACTTCCGCCAGGACCGCGCGATCCAGCTCACCCGTGCCTTCGTCGACGAGTCGTTCACCGCCTTCGACCGCGGGCCGCGGCTCGACGTCTGCTACCGCGGGCTCACGCGCTACTACGACGAGTTCCCCTACTCTGTGCTGCCGCCGATGAACATGGACGCGCTCGTCGGCGAGGTCGTGAGCGGCGCCGGGCTCTGGCAGCTCCGCATCGCCGAGTACCAGAAGTACCGCCACGTCACGAGCTTCTTCAACGGCAAACGCATCCAGCCCTACCCGGGGGAAGACCGCATCCTGGTGCCGAGCGTCACGGTCACCGAGGATCGCTGTCCCGAGATGAAGGCCTACCCGGTCACCGACCTCGTCCTCACCGCCATCCGCGACGGCATCGGGGCCGTGCGCCGCATGGCGGCGGAGCTCGAGGGCGTCGAGCTGCAGATCGAGCCGAGCCGCGCGCTCCCCGAGCCGCGCGGCCGCGACACCTACGACCTCATCGTCCTCAACTACGCCAACTGCGACATGGTCGGGCACACGGGCGTGCTGCCGGCGTCGGTCAAGGCCGTCGAGGTCACCGACGAGTGCATCGGACGCGTGGTCGCGGCGGTGCGCGAGTGCGGCGGCGCGGTGATCGTCACGTCGGACCATGGCAACGTCGAGCAGATGATCGATCCCGAGACGGGCGGCGTGCAGACCGCGCACACGACCAACGACGTCGAGTGCATCTACGTGCGCGACGACGACCGTGGGCGGAGCCTCCGCCCGCGCGGCGTCCTCGCCGACGTCGGCCCGACGGTCCTGCAGTGCCTCGGCCTGCGCGTGCCGCCGGAGATGACGGCGGAGACGCTCTTCGCCGACCCGCGGTGACCTGTGGCCGACCCGGCGCCGCCGCTCGCGGGCCCGCTGCCGGATCGGCTCGCCGACGAGATCGCGCTGCTCCTCCAGGCGGAGGGCATCGCGGCGGCTCGCATCGACTCGAGCGCCGGCGTCTTCGTCGTCGTGGCCGACGCGGATCGTGAGCACGCCGCCCGCATCCTCGCCGAGGAGTACCCGCAGGGCGTCGAGACGACGGCCTACCTGCGCCCGCCGCCGCCGGTCCCGACGCCACCGCTCGATGATCACGACCTGCAGGAGGGCTGGTTCGGACGCGGCTCCTGGGTGGTCGTGCTCCTGGCGGTCGCCTGCGCGGCGATCTTCGTCGCCGAGGAGCGCGCCGGCGGCTCGGAGTCACACGAGGTGCTGCTGCGCTTCGGCGCGTCGCGCCCTGCGCACGTCCGCACCGGCGAGTGGTGGCGGCTGGTCACCGCCGTCTTCGTCCACATCGGCCCGCGCCACGTGCTGGGGAACGTCGCGACGCTCGTCGTCCTCGGCCCGGCGTTGGCGGCCGCGCTCGGCGCCGGGCGTTTCGCCCTCGTCTACGTGCTGGCCGGTGCCGCCGGCAATCTCCTCAGCTACCGCTTCATGCCGCCCGACGTGGTGAGCGCGGGTGCCTCCGGCGCGATCCTCGGCGTGCTGGGGGCGCTCGGCGGACAGCGCCTGCGCTTCGCGGCGAGCGCGCGCTACCGCGGCTGGCAGGTGATCGCGGCGATCCTCGCCTACCTCGCCATCGCGGTCGGCTCGGGCCCCGACGTCGATGCGTTCGCGCACGTGGGCGGCCTGCTAGCGGGCTTCGCGCTCGGCCTGGTGATGCCGCCGCCGGCGCGCGTCCCGACGACGGCCGATCGCCGTCTGTCCCGCGCCTGCGGCGTGGCCGCCGTCGCGATCCTCGCCTGGGCGGTGGCGGCGCTCGCCGTGTGGAACGGCCGCCACGCGTGAGGGCCATTGTGGCTGGTCGTCGGGGACGGGCCGTGGTAACCGCCTGTGAGTTGTCCACTGCACTCCGATGCGCGCGGGTCGCCGCGGCGCTCGTCGTCGCGGCCGCCGTCCTGCGCACCGTGCCGGCGCGGGCCGAGACGGTGCTCGCCGAGCTGATCCATCTGACGCCGGCGCTGATGCCGGCGTCGCCGGGGACGCCGGCGCCGACCTACACGCTCGCCGACGAGACCCGGCCGCGCTTCGCTGGGCCCATCGAGGCGACGGTACACATCCCCGTGCCGCCGACGGCCGGCGACACGATCACGTTCGACGTGCCGCCGACGATCGCCGCGGGCGACGCCGTCATGACCGGCCTCTCCGATCGCGCCCAGCGCACCCTGCCCATCGTGCCGCAGCGCGTGCGCATCGCCGACGAGGGCGGTACGCGCCGCGCGACGATCCCGGTACCGGGGATGGCACGCGGCCCGGGGAAGCCGGCGCACCTCACGCTCACGCTCACGACGCCGCCCGCGGTCGACGTGCTCGAGAGCGAGGCCGCCGTCGCGAAGATTCCCGAGCATGCGCGGCTCGAGCTCGCCTACGGGTTGAGCGCAGCGGCCCGCCTGCCCGGCGCCGCGCCGGTGACGTTCGAGGTGGCAACCCGCGAGGCGCCGGACCACGTGCTCTGGACGGCGACGCTCGACCCGGGCGCAAGCGAGGCGCGCGCCTGGCTCGAGGCGACGGTCCCACTCGACGGGCTCGCCGGCCGGGCGGTCCGCCTCGTGTTCCGCGCGCGCGGCGCGGACCGGCAGACGCTCTTTCCGCTCTGGGCCGACCCGACGATCGTCAAGCCGGCGCCGCGCGCGCCGGCGCGGCGCAACGTCGTCCTGATCTCGATCGACACGCTCCGCGCCGACCGTCTGGGGGTGTACGGCTCCTACCGCCCGACCACACCCGCGATCGACGCCTTCGCCAAGCGGGCAACGCTCTTCGAGGAGGCCTGGTCCGTATGGCCCGAGACGAGCGGCTCGCACATGTCGATCTTCACCTCGCGCTTCCCGAGCGAGCACGGCGTCATGAGCTTCATCCAGACCCCACCGCCGTCGCTGACCCTGCTCGCCGAGCATCTCCGGAAGGCCGGCTACCTGACGCGCGCCTTCACCGAGGACGGCGGCGTGTGGGCCAACGCAGGCTTCGCGCGCGGCTTCAGTGCGTATGGAGAGCGCCGCAGCCTGACCGGCGTCTACGGCGGCGAGGCCGCGGCGACGTTCGGCGACGCCACGCGCTGGGTCGAGTCGCACCGTGACCGGAGCTTCTTCCTCTTCGTGCACACCTACCAGGTACACGCGCCCTACCTGCCGCCGCGCAGCCACCGGCTCTTCTTCCTCGACGTCCCTGGGCGCGAGGGGACCGGGTTCTCCCGGAACGCGCTCTTCTACGATCAGGAGACGCGCTTCACCAACGACCAGGTGGGGCCGTTCCTCGCATCAATCGAGCGGCTCGGTCTCGGTGACCGGACGATCGTCGTCTTGCTCGCCGACCACGGCGAGGAGTTCGGCGAGCACGGCGCGGGCGGCCACGGCCGGACGCTCTACCGCGAGGTCCTGCAGGTCCCGCTCATCGTCTGGGCGCCCGGGCTGGCGAAGCCGGGCCGCATCGCGACGCCCGTCAGCCTGCTCGACGTCGCACCGACCGTGCTCGACCTGCTCGGCCTTCCCGCCGACCCGACGCACGACGGCACGAGCCTCGCGGCCACGGTCCGCGGCCGCCCCGCGAAATCGCCGGCGCCGCGCCCGATCTTCGGTGAGATCGACCGCGATGACCTGGTCGAGCGCGACCACGTGCGCGCGGTGTCGGTGCGGCTCGGCGGCCGCACCGCGATCGCCGACTTGATGGCCGGCACGACGCGCTGCTACGCGGCCGACGATCCGCACGAGCAGCGGCCGCTGGCGGACTGCGCCGCGTTCACGGATCTGCTCGCCGGCCGCCGGGAGGCGTTGGTTCGCGGCCGCCCATCCGTCGCGGGGACGCCGGCGGCCGTCGATCCGCGCACCGCCGAGAAGATGCGCGCGCTCGGCTACGTACAGTAGCGCCGCGGCTCAGCGCCGCCGCGGCACGATCCGCCGGCCGATCGGTTTTCGGGGCAGCGCCTTCGGCGTGTTCGGCCGCTCCAGCGGACGGATCACCTTCACCGGCGCGCGCGTGACCGTGAGGCTCGGGCCCGCGAGCACGTCGCGACACACCTTCACGAGATCCGCGGGGTCGAGCGGCGCCGGCCGCAGGAGCCGCTGGATCACACACGGCAGCACGTTGCCCTCGGGATCGCCGTGCACCAGGACGACCAGGACGCGGCCGCTCTCGGGCGCAAGCGCGGCGAGGAACTCCGCCGCCGCGGTCGGCGCGGTGCGCAGATCGATGAACACGGCGTCGGGCGTGAACATCGCGAGCAGGTCGAGCGCCTGCTTCGTGTCGCACGCCATCGAGACGGAGTGCCCGGCCTTGGCGAGGCCCGCTTTCGCCTCGAGGAACGCCTCGACGTCCTCCGAGAGCGTCAGGACGCGGCGCGGCCCCTTCGGCATGTTGTCGAAGACCGCCGCCGACTCGATCGCGCTCGGCGGATCGGCGAAGCAGCGCACGGCGCCGAGGATGCGGCTCCGTCCGTGCGCGTCGGCCGCGTAGCCGACGAGCGTCGCGCCGGCCTTGGCGGCCGCGGTGAGGTCGTAGAGGCCTGCGGGGAACGCCGCGAGCAGGTTCGCGACCATGAGCTGCTTGCCGGACACCGGGGGCAGCGCCGCGCTCAGCGCCGCGTGGATCTGATCCCAGCGCGCCGCGTCCGACTCGAGAATGTGGTGACCGCTGCGCTGCACGACCTCGATGCCCGGCGACGATGCGTGCGTATCCTCGTCGTCCGCCGCGTCGCCATCGCCGTCCGCGCGCTCGGCTTCGTCGTCCCCCAGCTCGGCCGTCTCCGCTTCGCTCGCGAGCGCGTCCGCGCTCACCCGGTCGCGCATCTCGGCGCGGCTGCGCTGGGCCTCGTCGATCCGTTGCCGCGACAGCTCCTTCAGGTCGGCCTCGAGCCTCGCGACGTCGGCGACGCGGGCCTCGATCTCGCGCCGGTGCGCCGTCGCCGCCTGCTCCATCTCTCTCCGCAGCACCGCGGCAGTGTGCTCGAGCGTCTTCGCATGGAGCGTCTCGGAGCTCTCGAGCTCGCGGCGATGCTCGGCATCGGCGGCCGCGCGCTCGGCGCGGACCATCGCGAGGCGCTCCTCCATGGCGCGCGTATCGGCCGCCGCGTGGCGGGCGAGCTCGCCGCGCTCGGCCGCGTGCGCCACGAGCTGTCCTTCGAGCGCCACGACCTGCTCGCGCAGCGCCGGATCGC